>CABZSS010000029.1 GCA_902528375.1 uncultured Pelagibacteraceae bacterium | reverse complement strand
CTTTATTAAAATAGTAAATGCTATTTTCCCAATCTTTTATCGCTAAATTGATCAGACCTACCAAGTTTAAGTAAAAATTTGAATTTTCTAATTGTTGATATTTTGATTTAATTAAATTTGCTTCTAAAAGTGCTTTTTTAAAATTTTGTTTTTTATAAAGTGTTACTAATTTTTGAATTTCTAAGTTAATTAAGTTTTCCATGACTGTTGAATGCAGTAAATTTTAATTTAGATGGAATTATTATTTTCCTATTTTTCACTAATTTAACCAATTAGGTTTGAATATTTCGATATTTGCTTCTCCACATTTAAATTCTTTATTATATTCAAACTCCTTATCTTTAAACTTGATTAGGGCAAAACTAAATTTATTTGCTATTAAAACTTTACCAATTTCTACATTATTAGATGTAATCGGGTCATTATTATTTATTGACCCTTTTTTTACTTGAAGCGGTAATAATCTTTTATTTAATTTATCTTTATTTTTAATACGTGAAGTATTTTCTTGGCCGATATAACAGCCTTTCTTAAAGTCAATTGCATTAAGTTCCACAAAATTACACTCTATTCCAAATAATTTCTCTTGTAGTTGATCCATGTTACTTTGAGGTATTCCTAGCTCAAAGCTTAATTTGTAGTATTCATCGATGTTAGAAGATTTAAGTTTCATTTTTTTTAGAGACATGTAAAGTTTTTCAAGATTAGCAACAATTCTACCTCCCAATTTTTTATTTCTTGGATCAAGAAGAACATGGTCCTCATTATATTTAATGGTATATCCCAACTCATCTTTTGCACTTTCTATAGATAAGAATTTTTCATAATTAAAAGCAGCTACTACAAATTCATTGCTAAGATTTAAAATCTCTATTTTTGATTTTAGTTTATACATAACTAATTTTTTATATAGCTGATCAACTATTCTCTTTTCACAATCTAAGAAAAAACCGTCTTTGTGCTTGACCACTATAAAATCAAATAAAAACTTTCCTTGAGGTGAAAGCAAAGAGGCAAAACAACTTTTACTTTCATTTACTTTTTCAATGTCATTTGATATTAGATTTTGTAAAAATTTTTTAGAGTCTTGCCCATTTATGTACAAAATACCCCTATCATCTAAAATATAAACTTTTTCTGTATTCATAATTGATTAACATATAAATATAATATATCTACTTTTAAAACAATGTTAGATCTAATCGTTAAAAGTGGTGAATGTTATATTAACGGCAATCTTGCGAAAAAAGATATTGGAATATCTAATAACAAAATTGTTAAGATTGGCGACTTAAAAGATAAATCCAAAGAAACATTTGATGCAAAAGGATTGACTGTTTTGCCTGGTTGTATTGACACCCAAGTTCATTTTAGAGAGCCAGGGTCTACAGATGCGGAGGACTTAAATTCGGGTAGCAAAGCTGCAATCATGGGTGGGATAACTTCGGTCTTTGAAATGCCAAATACTAACCCACCTACGACAAATTTTGAGGAGTTTGACAAAAAAATTCAAATAGGAAAAGGAATGTTTTGCAATCATGCATTTTATTTTGGTGCAACAGCTGAAAATTATTTAACACTAGAAAAACTCAAGGACTTAAAAGGATGTTGTGGAATTAAACTTTTTGCAGGATCCTCCACAGGAAATTTATTAGTTGATAAAGAGAAAGATATAGAAAAAGTTTTTGAACATGCTTCAAAAGTAGTCGCGGTACATTCCGAGGATGAGGAAATATTAAAAACAAGAAAAAAGTTGATAAAGGAGGACAACGTATTAAGTCACCCTATTTGGAGGAATGAAGAAGTTGCAATGTCTTCTACCCGAAGAATTGTTAAAATTGCAAAAAGACTTAATAAAAGAGCACATATACTCCACATAACCACAAAAGAGGAAGTTGATTTTCTCTCTCAAAATAAAGGGTTAATTACTTTTGAAATTACTCCTCAACACTTAACTATTTATTCTCCAGATTGTTATAACAAACTTGGAACATATGCTCAAATGAATCCACCAATTAGGGATAAATCGCATTACGATCGTCTTTGGTATGCAGTCAGAAATAATTATAATGATACAATCGGGTCTGACCATGCGCCCCACCTAAAAATTAATAAAGATAAAAAGTATCCTAATTCTCCCTCAGGAATGCCAGGAGTTCAAACTCTTCTTCCTGTAATGTTAGATCATGTAAACAATAATAGATTAAAATTAGAACAACTAATAAATTTAATATGTGAAAATCCTGTCAAAATATTTGGAATTAAAAATAAAGGATACTTAAAAGAAAATTATGATGCAGATATAACAATTGTAGATTTGAATAAACATATAGAAATTAAAAATGAAAATATTCAGAGCAAATGTGCTTGGTCACCTTTCCATGGTTATAGATTTAAAGGATCACCTGTCGTAACTATAGTTAATGGAAAGATAAAAATGAAAAACGGCAAAATAACAGGACAACCAGAAGGCTTGCCTCTGGAATTTAATTAAATAATTTTTTACTTAGATCTAAACAATCTTTTTTTAATTCAAATATATTATTTTTAATCTTAATTTTAGACATCAACTTTTTATTATTAAGGTAAAAACTTTCATTTTTTGAGAAGTCATGTTTGATGATCTTTAATTTTCTGTTATTATATTTATTTAACCACGTAATTATTTGATTTAAATATACCTTTTGCCCAATTGATACATTGTATGTTCCTTTGAGATCCTTTTTAATCAACATGATTAATATTTGACTAAATTTTTGAATAGACAA
>CABZSS010000028.1 GCA_902528375.1 uncultured Pelagibacteraceae bacterium | reverse complement strand
TTACAGTAACTACAAAAACTTTAAAAAAATATTTTTTAGATAATTGGGGTGTCAATGAAAAAAAAATACAAGTTTTACATAATGGGACATCTTTAAAATCACGTTTTAAATTCAATTATAATAAGAAAATCAAAATAGGATATTTTGGTTCAATTTATAAATCAAGAGGAATAGAAATGATTTTGAAACTTTGTAAACTAAATAAAGAAAATGACTATATTGTCTATGGGGGAACAAAGAAAGAGGTTGAAAAAATAAAATCATCCTTTTTTGGTAAAAATCTCATTATCAATAGCCACGTTCCATTTAAAGAAATATCTAATAAGATTAACGAAATTGACGTTTGTATTTTACCATATACAAAAAGAATTACTGTTTCGGGTGATGTTGGAGACATTTCTAAATATACCTCCCCATTAAAAGTTTTTGATTATATGATAAACGGCAAACTAATTATATGTTCAGATTTACCAGTATTAAGAGAAGTATTAAAAAATAACTTTAACTCTATCCTTGTTAAAAATTTTAATAATTCCAATAGTTGGCTTAAAATAATAAAATATGTTTCAAAAAACTTTCAAAGATATAATCAAATAAGGTATAACGCCTTTATGTTTGCAAAAAAAGAAAATATGCTGTGGAGAGTAAAAAAAATTTTAGAAAACTAGCAAATTAATTGGAACAATATGAAAAAGATAATTGGTCAACCAGAAAAAACTAACTCAAAATTAATTGATTTAATAAAAAGAACAAAAATTAATAACTATTACATCAAGAATCAAAAAGATTTTAGAAACAGAATAATTGAAGATATTAAAATTAATGATGATATCTTAGATATTGGAAAAGGAATGCGTGATAAATTTACAAAAATTAAAGCAAAAAAAATATTGACTGTTGATGTAAATGATTTTGGGGATTATCCAGATATAGTCTATGATATATGCAGTGAGCTGGATGAAACACTAATAAAAAAATTTGATAAAATAATTTGTATTGCTGTATTAGAACATGTCTATGATCCCTTTCAAGCTGTAAGAAATATTAGGATGATGCTCAAAGATAACGGTGTTTTGTATGGTTATGTTCCTTACCTATTTTATTATCATGCTCCTACTGATCTAAAATTTCAGGATTACTTCAGATTCTCAAAAGATGCTTTGTCATACTTATTCAAAGATTTTAAAAATTTGGAAATTTTTCCTATTAGGGGCAGAATATCAACACCATTAAACATATTATTTCAGCCAAGGTGGAAAAGACACATTGAAAAAACAGGCATTAACATTCTATTAGATAAATTTACGAGTGACACTAAAAACATTGAACAATGTAGTGGCTTTAATTTTATAGTAAAAAAATAATTACCTTAATCTATATAATTTATTAAGGAATATATAATTATGAAAAAAAATATTTTTTATTGGTCTCCATGCCTTAATCCAGTGGGAACTATTAAATCGACAATAAATTCGGCAACTTCATTAAAAAAATTTAATAGAGATTATAATGTATCAATTATTAATGTCTGTGGCGAATGGGATGAATATAGAGAAACCATGGATGAAAACTCAATTAATTTAATTGATTTGAACTTTAAATATTTCAAAATTCTACCTAAAAAAGGGTTCCTTGGTAGTAGAATTTCTTATATCTTAATATTCATCTTGTCATTTTTCCCACTTATTTTTATGTTGAAAAAACAAAAGCCCAACAAAATTATATTACATTTAATAACCTCACTTCCATTATTACTTTTAAAACTATTTAATTTTAAAACTGAATTTATTTTAAGAATTTCCGGATACCCAAGGTTGAATATAGTTAGAAGAATTTTTTGGAAATTTATTTCAAATGAAATTAAGATAATAACGTGCCCAACTTTAGATCTTAAAAAGAAACTCGAAAATCAAAGAATATTCAGTCAAAAAAATTTGTATTATTTACCAGATGCAATAATAAAAATTAAAAATTTTGAAAAAAATAATAGAATTCCTGCCGATCTAATAGCAATAAATAACAAAAGAATAATTTTATCAGCTGGCAGATTAACAAAACAAAAAAATTTTTCTTATTTAATTGAAGAATTTTCAGAATTTTTAAAAGAAAATAACGATTTTATTTTAATTATATTGGGAGAGGGTGAGGAGAAGAGAAAACTCGTTAAGTTAATTGATAAAAAAAAATTGAAAGAAAAAATTTTTTTACTCGGTTTTAAAAGGGATATTGTAAATTACATGAAAAATTGTGAAATTTTCGTATTAAGTTCATTATGGGAAGAAGTAGGTTTTGTTATTGTTGAAGCGGCAATGAGTAATGCTTTTATAATTTCAAGTGATTGTCCAAATGGACCTAAAGAATTTTTAAATAGTGGTAAAAATGGTTTATTGTTTAAAAATAATAATAAAAAGAGTCTCTTAAATAGTTTAAAAAACTATTGTAGTTTAAGTGAGAAAAAAATCTTTACCGATAAAGTTATTTTAAAGAGAAATGCTCAAAAATATACCATGTTTAGACACTATTTAGCACTTAACAAGATATTAAGTATTTAATTATAAGAAAATATTTACTAATTTTTTTTGAAATTTTTATAACTTTTCTCTATACCACAACCTTATGTGAGGTATGTATGTAATAACATTTTTCAATGATTATTTATTTGTTTTCTTCATAAGAATAGAGTCAAAATAAAAAAAATTTTTTATATCTTTTAATGCGTTAATTACACTTAAATTGTATCGAGATCTAAAATTAATTATCTGTAAATTAGAATTACTCGTTATAGCTTTAAAACTTTCTTTTCTAAATAAATTAATATGCTCTAAAGGATGTACGCAATCATTTTTTGGTCTATAATTTTTTTTTAATTTTAAATTGAAAAGGAAACTACTGGGAAATCTTAAGAAAATATAACCGCCATATTTCAATATCTTAGATAAATTAAATAATGTGTCCCTTGGATTTGAAATATGTTCAAAAGTTTGTTCAGAAAATATAAAATCAAAATT
>CABZSS010000027.1 GCA_902528375.1 uncultured Pelagibacteraceae bacterium | reverse complement strand
TGAATAAAACTAATATAGTAATTGGAAAAAACACAAAACAGGCAGTAGTATCTGGTTTTTATTGGGGATATAGTGGCCTCATAGAGAAAATAATTTTAAAGATTTCAAAAATCACCAAAAAAAATTTTAAGATTATTTTTACAGGAGGTCTTGCGCATTTATTTAAAACAAATATAAGTTTCAATGTTTTAGTTGACAAAAATCTTACAATAAAGGGATTAATTAAAGCTCACAAAATATTAAACAAATGAAAGATGAATTATTATTTTGTCCACTAGGTGGATCAGGTGAAATTGGCATGAACTTAAATCTTTTTGCTTATGGCAAACCAGAAAATCATAAGTGGATTATTGTAGATATTGGTGTTACCTTTGCTGATGACACAGTTCCAGGAATAGATCTAATATATCCTGATCCTGGTTTCATTATTGATAAAAAAGAATCTTTGTTGGGCATAGTTCTTACTCACGCTCATGAGGATCATATTGGAGCGATTTCACATATCTGGCCGGATTTGAAATGTAATATATATGCTACTCCATTTACTGCAGCTTTAGTTACTGAAAAATTTAAGGAAAAGAAAATAGACATTCACCCCTTTTTAAAGATTGTAAATTTAAGAGGCAATATCAAACTTGGACCATTTGATATAGAGCTGATAACTCTGACCCACTCCATTCTAGAACCAAACGGACTAAAAATAAAAACTCCACTTGGCTGTGTTTTACATACCGGTGATTGGAAGTGTGATCCAAACCCGTTAATTGGAGATGTAATAGACTCCAAAAAAACTTAAATCAATTGGTGATGAAGGAGTTTTGGCGATGATATGTGACTCAACAAATGTATTTAGTATCGGTAGATCAGGCTCAGAAATGGATGTAAGAAAAAATTTACTTAAAATATTTGAAAGGTTAAAAAAAAGAATAATAGTAACATGTTTTGCATCAAATGTTGCTAGAATGGAAACCATTTTCTTTTGTGCGCAGAAAACAGGAAGACAGATTTCCTTGGTAGGTAGGTCTATGCATAGAATTTTTAAAGCTGCTAGACAATGCGGATATCTTAAAGATGTAATCGAACCTATTGATCCAAGAGATGCAAAAAAAATTTCAAGAGACAAAATAGTATATTTATGCACTGGAACTCAAGGTGAACCTATGGGAGCAATGAGCAGAATATCAAATTTTACCCATCCAGATGTAGCAATTGAAAATGGTGACACTGCAATTTTTTCATCAAAAATAATACCTGGGAATGAAAAAAAACTTTCTAAATTACACAATCAATTAGTTATCGAAGGTGTTGAAGTTATTACGGAAGAAGATGAATTTATACATGTATCCGGTCATCCTAATAGAGAAGAATTAAAGGATATGTATAATTGGATAAGACCAAAATCATTAATACCAGTACATGGAGAATACAGACATATGCAGGAGCATATTAATTTTGCAAAAGAAATGAAAGTTCCCAATCCAGTTAAAGTAATAAATGGAGATATTGTAAAATTAGCTCCAACTGAAAAACCTTTTGTTTATGACAAAGCACCAGCAGGAAAAGTATATTTGGATGGAAACATTAGTGTTGAAGAGGACTCAAATTCTATTAAAGAGCGCAAAAATCTTTCAATAAATGGAATGATGGAAGTAACAATTTTGGTCACGCCAAAAGGAAATATTCATG
This sequence comes from uncultured Pelagibacteraceae bacterium, assembly GCA_902528375.1. Lineage (GTDB taxonomy): Bacteria > Pseudomonadota > Alphaproteobacteria > Pelagibacterales > Pelagibacteraceae > Pelagibacter. The sequence continues at coordinate 1,408 of CABZSS010000027.1, read as the reverse complement.
ATAGACCAATTGTTACAGTTAAAGGACTACCAATAAATGATTTTGAAGATTTTAGATTTGGACTAGAAAATGAAATTGAAAAAACAGCCAGAACATTTTCTTTAACGAACAGCAGACAACAAGAAAATGCCATCGATGCTTTTAAAAGTATTTGTAAAAAATACGCAAAAATTAAAGTAGGCAAGAGACCTTTTACAAATATTAATATAGTTCAAATTTGATGAGTTTAACTGGTTCGATTATTATATATGTTCTTATATGGTGGATAATTTTCTTTTCATTACTGCCAATTGATGTTGATCGAAATAAAAAAAATTTTGTAGAGGGTGTTGACCCTGGAGCTCCCGAGAACCCTAAATTAATAAAAAAACTACTATATACAACTTTGATTACATCAATAATTTTTATAGGTATATTTCTATTAGTAAAGTATGATTATCTTAATTTAAGGAATCTAATTACATAATGTTTTTATCAAAATCATTTATTCCATTACTAAAAAACTATCCTTCAGAGGCAAAAATTAAATCACACAAACTAATGTTGAGATTAGGAATGATTAAACAATCATCAGCAGGTATTTACTCCTGGCTTCCTCTTGGCTTTAAAGTGATGAAAAAAATTGAACAAATAGTTAGGGAGGAGCAAAATAAAATAGGTGCTCAAGAAATATTGATGCCAACTATACAGTCCTCTGAAATTTGGAAAGAAAGTGGAAGATATGAGGATTACGGAGAAGAGATGCTTAGAATTAAAGATAGGCAGAATAGAGAAATTTTATATGGCCCAACTAATGAAGAGTTAGTCACAGATATTTTTAGAAACAGTATAAAATCGTATAAATCACTTCCTCAATTATTGTATCATATTCAATGGAAATTTAGGGATGAGCTAAGACCAAGATTTGGGATAATGAGATGTAGAGAATTTTTTATGAAAGATGCATATTCATTTGATCTAAGCGATGAAGATGCAGAATTTTCATATAACAAATTTTTTCTTTCATATTTAAAAACTTTTAAGAGATTAGAATTATCAGCAATACCGATGACAGCTGAAACGGGACCAATTGGTGGGAGCTTGTCACATGAATTTATTATCTTAGCTGAAACTGGTGAAAGTAAAATTTATACTGACAAAAGAATTTTTGAGGTAAATTGCGATAATTTTAAATTAGAAAAAGATTCTTTAAAAAAACTTAGACTTGAATACGACCAATTTTACGCTGTCACAGATGAAAAAATTGACAACAAGGAGTTTAACAACAAAGTTGATAAAAAAAATCAGTTAGAGACCAAAGGTATTGAAGTTGGTCATATTTTTTATTTTGGTGATAAGTATTCAAAACCAATGAATACTGCTGTTGATAAAGATGGTAAAAAAATTTTTGTAAAAATGGGTTCTTATG
>CABZSS010000026.1 GCA_902528375.1 uncultured Pelagibacteraceae bacterium | reverse complement strand
TTTACCCAGCCACTTATAATTGTTTACATAAATAGGACGTGTTTTAGAATTTTTATTGTCTAAAAATATCGAAAAAACTTTCTTAATATTTTTTATATTCTTTTCGATTTCTTTTTCTGTAAGAATTTTTCTTGTTTCTTCTTTTCCTGATGGATCACCTATCCTTGTAGTACCTCCCCCGAGCAAAATAATTGGTTGATGTCCGTGCTTTTGCAGCAATCTTAAGCACATAATTTGAAGTAAGCTTCCAACGTGTAAACTTTGAGCAGTACAGTCGAAACCAATGTAAGCCCTTATTTTTTTCTTATCCATTAACCCGTTTAGGGACTCTAAATTAGTACATTGATTAAAATATTCTCTTTCATTAAACTCTTTAAGGAATGAATTTTTCATTTTTTTATAAAATAAGTAAGTTTCAATATACCTATATTAACTTAATTAAAAAATAAATATTATGTCTAAAAATTACTATAGCCTTGGGTTAATGAGCGGTACATCAGGAGACGGTGTAGATGCATCTTTAATAAATTCTGACGGGAGTTCAAATTATAAAGTAGAAATTAACAAGTATTTTGAATATGAAAATAACTTTAGTCAAAAAATACACTCACTCAAAGATAAAATTAATACTGTCACTGATCTTGAAATATATTCCAAAGAGATCAAAGCTTTGGAGAAAGAATTAACTATTTTTCACTCAAAAGTAGTAATGGACATAGTCAAAAATATTAAGAAGAAAATTGATTTTATAGGTTTTCATGGTCAAACAATATTTCACGATCCATCTAAAAAAATCTCTAAACAAATAGGAGACGGCAAACTCTTGTCTCAGCTTACACAAACAACTGTCATTTATAATTTTAGACAAAACGATATTCAAAATGGTGGCGAAGGAGCACCATTAGCTCCTATTTTTCACAAAGCATTAGTAAAACAAAATAAAATTGAATTACCTGTTTGTATATTGAATATTGGTGGAATTTCTAATGTAACAATAATATTAGATTACGAACAAAATCATTTTACAAGTAGGGATTTGGGTCCAGGAAATTGCTTAATTGATGCATGGGTTAGAAAAAACAAAAAAGGAAACTTTGATAAAGATGGTACATATGCAGCAATGGGTAAAACAAATGATTTAATATTAAATCAGGCTTTAGATAATTTTGATAATCGGCCTGACCAGAACAGACTCTCCTTTGATACTAAAGATTTTGATGTAAATTTTTTAAGAGGTGTAAGTTTTGAAGATGGCGCTGCAACCTTAACTGAATTGTCTGGAAGAATAATTGGAGCTGGTTTATTTTCTTTGTTAAGTAAAGTTAAAAATAAATTATTAAAAGTTTTAGTATCTGGAGGTGGAAGAAAAAATAAAACTTTAATTCAAAGTATAAAGTCTAGAACATTGAAAAATCTAATAATACATCCTATTGATGATTGTGGAGTAGATGGGGATTATGTAGAATCTCAGGCGTTTGCATTTTTAGCAATAAGAAGATTTTTAGAATTACCAATATCATTTCCTGGTACTACTGGATGTAAAAGCCCTGTAACCGGCGGTGAAATTGTTAAAAATTTTTAGTATAAAGCAGACTCTTTTTTAATATACTTATCTAAAACTTTTTTTAAATTCTCCTCTGATTTTGTAAAAAAATGATTTGCATCAGGAACAGATTCAAATTGAACTTTTATCCCTTTTTGAGAGGAGAGTCTTTTATCAAGTTCATTAATATGTTCTTTAGGCACTAACTCATCTTTTTTTCCATAAACCATAAGCCCAGATGTAGGACATGGTGACAAAAAAGAAAAATCATAAACATTAGGTTGTGGAGATATAGAGATAAATCTATTTATTTCTGGACGTCTCATTAATAATTGCATAGATATCAAAGAGCCAAAAGAGAAACCAGCTACCCAACATTGTGAATTATCAAAATTTTCCCTTTCTAACCAGTCAAGAGCTGCAGCAGCATCTGCTAACTCACCCTGACCATTATCAAATTCTCCATCACTTTTACCCACTCCTCTAAAATTTACTCTACAAACAGAAAAACCATTATCCATAAAAGTATGAAAAGTATCTACAATAACTTTATTATTCATAGTGCCACCGTATTGTGGATGAGGTTGAAGAACTAATGCAATAGGCGAGGTAACTTTATAATTCTTAAAATATTTTGCCTCTAATCTTCCTGCAGGCCCAGGTATGAAGATTTCTAAAATTTTATTTTCCATATTTGTTAATGATTATTATTCTCACTAAAAAACTTTATTTATCATATTGCAGTGTCAATTTGCGAGTCTTTTTCTTTGATGCAATCTTGACTATTTTAGTCGGGTATATATATAAGTCACATAAATTGCGGATTATGAAGCTTAATACAAAATCACGATATGCAGTAATGGCACTTGCTGATATAGCAAGATTTGATGGGAAAAAACCCGTTAGTTTAAGAGATATATCTTTAAGACAAAGTATATCTTTGCTTTATTTGGAACAGATTTTTTTAAGATTAAAAAAAAATAATATCGTTAAAAGTATAAGAGGTACAAATGGTGGCTATATTATATCTAAAAACATTAACGAACTGAAAATTTCAGATATTTTTTATGCTTTAGATGAAAAAGTCAAAACAGTTGGATGTAAAAAAGAGTCAAAAAAAGGTTGTAACGGTAAGTCCTCAAAATGCATAACTCACAATTTGTGGGACGAACTTGATTTACATATTAACTCATTTTTTGAAAATAAAAAATTGGGTGATTTAGTGAAGAAAAAAGAAAGTAGAAATTAATGAGAGAAAAAGAACTAGAAAAATTAAAAGATTATAAATACGGTTTTTCAACTGATATTGAAAACTTTAAAGCTCCAAAAGGCTTAAATGAAGACGTAATTAAATTTATATCTAATATCAAAAAAGAACCTAAGTGGTTGTTGGATTGGAGACTAAAAGCTTACAATAGGGTTAAAGTTTTAAAAGAGCCGAATTGGCAGAAACCAAAATATCCTAAAATTGACTATCAAGATCTTTATTATTATTCAGCGCCAAAAAGTTTTAAAGAAAAACCAAAAAGTTTAGATGAATTAGATCCAAAGCTTATTGAAACTTATAACAAACTTGGTATTCCGCTAAATGAACAAAAAAAATTAAATGGTATAGCAGTTGATGCTGTATTTGACTCAGTTTCTGTAGCTACGACTTTTAAGGATACACTGACTGAAAAAGGA
>CABZSS010000025.1 GCA_902528375.1 uncultured Pelagibacteraceae bacterium | reverse complement strand
AATTTGATTTAAAATTTAATACCTCTTTAGTTGAAATTATTAATGAGGCAAATATCCAAAATTGAGTTAAAAAAATTATTGGCATTACTAAGTCAGGTGTCAATGCTATAAATCTTAGTAATCCAGGGGCATGAGCAATACCTACTGCAATTAAAATTTTTTTAAAGGTGACCTTAGTATCTTTATCAGGAAAAATTTTGGAACCGATTGTAAATATCAAAACTGCCCAAAAAAACCAAGTTAAGATAGCGGTTAATGCAGAAAGACTTAGTGAAGTTTTGTAAAAATTATTAGTAGCAATCGCTCCTGCGACCCCATCTAGTATCATTATAATTGCAGCGAAATAAATTGAAACTTCCGAATATGTCTTAACTTCTCTATAAAGTTTTTTGTCGAGTTTTATTGATCTGAAAATTAATTCTAAAAAAAATCCAAACATTTATTTTCTATTTTTTTTTTGAGCATAATAGGAAATTAATAAAGGAAAAATGATTAAAATTATACCTATAATACTACATGTTATTAATAAAAAGTATTTTGACATTTAATGAGTCTAAATCAGAAAAAAGGGGGGATTACCCCCTTTTTATAATTTATTTAGCTTCTCTTGTATTAGGATTGTACGACTCTGTGAAAGGTATATCTACGATCACAGCATTAACTGGTTCATTTCCTTTTTCGCAATATTTCTTTGGAAGATGAATTTTAAATTTTCTTCCAACTTTACCAATTGGAAATCCATTTTTATTCAAATTTCCATCGAATGGCACGTACCCCATTGCGATATTAGTTCTTTTTTCAGGATGGTACCAAGGGGATGTAACAAATCCTACTGGATTTTTTCCATCCTCTGAGATTAACCAAAAATCTGGTGCATATTCTTCAATTGGTTTTCCTCCCAGTTCCATTCCTACTAGTTGAAGTTTGTAAGGTTTTCCTCCAGAAGATATCTCGCTTTTCATTTTTTCTAAGGCATCTTTACCAACATAGTCTCCTTGTTTCTCCCAAACACCTTTTCCAGATAATGAAACTTGATAACCTAAGTTACATTGAAATGGATTATGCTCGTTATCCATGTCTTGACCCCAAGATAAAATACCTGCTTGTATTCTTCTGTGGTGAGCAGGAGCGATAACCATAAGATTGTGTTTTTTTCCGGCTTTTAAAACTGCATTCCACATATCCTCTGCATATAAAGTTGCATTTCTTAAATAAATTTCATATCCAGCTTCACCTGAAAAACCTGATTGTGAAATCACACAACTTCTTCCACCAACTTTTGCTTCAGCTAATCCATAAAAAGGCATATTGTCTAAATCAACTTGATTTCCAATTAAATCATTCATTAACGCCTTTGATTTGGGACCTTGAATTTGTACTGGACATGCATCAATTTCATCTATTTCTACATTAAATCTTTTGTCAGCGTTAACACCCTGTAGATAAAGACCAATATCACTATCCGATAAACTAAACCAAAATTCATCTTCAGATATTCTTAATAATATAGGATCATTTAAGACACCACCTTTGTAATTACATAAAATTACATATCTAGCTCGCATTGGAGAAATTTTTGATGCATCTCTCGTAATAACATAGTCAGTAAATTTTTCAGCATCTGGACCCTTTACTCTTATTTGTCTTTCAACTGCTACGTTCCACATTGTTACGTGTTTTTTAATAGCTTCATATTCGACCATTGCTCCACCTTTTTCAGGTCTTACATAACCACGTGGATGATAAATTCTATTGTAAACAGTCGCTCTCCAACATCCAGCTTTCATAGATAAATGCCAGTAAGGAGATTTTCTTACTCTTGTTGAAATTAACATTTCAACTTGAGTTGGACCACTTTGTCTTAAATTGTAAGGAACATGTCTATCTGATTGATCAACAGCAGTAGAGTGAGAAACTTTTGAATAATCAACTTTTTCAATTATTCTGCCTTTTGAAATTGGCTTACTGACTTTATTTGATTTTACTTTGGCTATTTTTTTTGATTTTCTTTTTTTTGAACTTACTTTCTTTTTTTTAGGCATAGTTATTATCCTTTAACCATTTGTTTGTTTCCTTAAGTCCCCCAAATGTATAAATATGAAAGTGTTCTGTGTGATCTTTTAATTTATCAATTAGATCATTTGGGTCTTTAGGTTTCAATAAATCTAAAGCCTTACTAAAATTAGATTTAAGAAAATTTATGGAATTTTTTGCACCGACTATATTAGCAAATTTAATTAAGCTTGATATCTTAAGAGGCCCAGTAATTCCAACATGCACTGGTACTGTCTGTTTAGAAATAAAATCTATGATTGGCTGAGGATCAAGTAACCATTGAGTTACTATATAATCAGCATATGGCTTTTTATCTTTCATAGCTTTTTCCAAATCTGAATCGGATATATCAGGACTCCCCTCGGGATGTCCAGCAATTCCTATCTTCATCTTCTCAAAATAACCAGTCTCTAAAAGTTGAAATGAGCTCTCAAATTTACCAGTTGGATCACGACCCCCTCCAATAATTAAAGCCTGCTTTACCCCTCCATCTTTACAGATGCTTACATACTCTTTTAACTGGTGTTCATTCTCCATTGATCTAGCAGGAAAATGAGGGATAGGGTTGAAGCCTTTTTTGACTAGTTGGACTGCTTGATTTGCTGTCTCTTTAAAATTCCCACCCGGCAACATTGTTATATATACATCTTTTAGTTCCGGCAGAGTTGACAGGTCTGTTTTAGGCCCAATTTCTATAGAAAAATTCATTTATCGAATTATTATCTATTTTTAATTTGTGTGTCTATAAAATATAACTAACAAAAATAAATTTATTAATTTAAATATGGCCCAAAAAGACATTGGAAATAAAGTCCCTTTGCATACTTTAAAGAAAGTTGAGGATGTAGCCGCTTACTACGATGAGTGGGCACTAAATAATAAGTATGATAAAGATATGGAAGCCTGGAATTATACTGGGCCGAAAGAAACTTCCGAAACATTCAACAAATATCAAAAAAGCAAGAATATTGAAATATTTGATGCTGGTTGTGGAACCGGTTTAGTTGCAGTTGAGCTTAAAAAAATTGGTTACCAAAATTTTTATGGAGCTGACATATCACAAAAATTATTAGATTTAGTACCACAAGGTCTTTACAAATCATTAGAAAGGATCGATTTAAACAAAAAATTGATATTCGAAGATGATAAATTTGACTCAGTGTTTTGCGTTGGAACA
>CABZSS010000024.1 GCA_902528375.1 uncultured Pelagibacteraceae bacterium | reverse complement strand
CTGAGATTTTTAATTCAATGGCTCTGCTCGATAACGGTTTAAAACTGATAAGTGTTTATGATAAGAATAAGCTTGTTCCTTTTGGTGAGTATTTACCCTTTGAAAATTTTTTTAAGAATTACGGTTTTAAAAAAATTACTCAAGGATATCAATCATTTAGTTCCGCAAATGAAAGAAGTTTAATAAGTGTAAATGATTTAAAATTCCTTCCTTTAATATGTTACGAAATTATTTATTCAGGAGGCCTTAATAAAAATTCTGAAAATTATAATTTTATTATTAACGTTTCAGAAGATGGATGGTTTGGGGAGTCAATCGGTATAGATCAACATTTTTATCATACTGTTTTTAGATCTATCGAAGAAGGTAAAAATATAATTAGATCTGCGAACAATGGAATTTCAGCATATATCGATAGTAAGGGACAAGTTATTAAAAAGATTGAATCAACTCAAAAGGGAGTAATTGAAATTGATTCTTATAAAAAAGGATCAAAAACAATCTTTAGTTCTTTTGGAAATAAGATTTTCTTTTATTTCCTTATTTTTTATATTACGGTTATTTTTTTATTAAAAAAAAGGGAGAGACAATGAAAAAGAATTACTTATTTACCAGCGAGTCCGTCTCCGAGGGTCATCCAGACAAAGTTTGTGATAGGATTTCTGATATGGTTGTAGATACGTACTTAAGTGCTGAGCCCCAATCAAGAGTAGCCTGTGAAACATTAACAACAACTAATAAAGTAGTGCTTGCTGGAGAAGTAAGAGGACCAGAAATTAAAAAAAATGATCTTATAGAAAAAGTAAGACATTGTATTAAAGATATTGGTTATGATCAGGATGGTTTTACATGGAAGGAAGCAACTAAAATTGAAAGTCATCTACACTCGCAATCAGCTGATATAGCAATGGGTGTGGACTCGTCCGGCAATAAAGATGAGGGAGCTGGAGATCAAGGTATTATGTTTGGTTACGCATGCAATGAAACTGACGTTTTAATGCCTGCACCAATTCATTATTCACACAAAATTTTAAGATTGATGGCTACAGATAGAAAATCTGGAAAATTGAAAAACATTGAACCAGACTCCAAAAGCCAGATTACAATTGAATATAAAGATGGCAAACCTGCAAATGTAAAATCTGTAGTTATCTCTACTCAGCATTCTGCAGATGTGGATCAATCTCAGGTACGAAAATTAGTAATGCCTTATATTGAAAAATCTATACCAAAAAATCTTCTTAATAATTTAGATGAAAAAGAAATTTATATTAATCCAACAGGAAATTTCGTTATTGGTGGACCTGATGGAGATAGTGGTCTTACCGGAAGAAAAATAATTGTTGATACATATGGTGGTGCTGCACCCCACGGCGGTGGAGCTTTTTCAGGAAAAGATCCAACTAAAGTTGATCGATCAGCTGCCTATGCTTCAAGATATTTAGCAAAAAATGTTGTTGCTTCAAAAATTGCTGATAAATGTCTAATACAACTCGCATATGCTATTGGAGTTTCAAAGCCTTTATCTATCTATGTTGATTTATTCGACAATGACGAGGAAAAAAACAAACACGTAGAAAAATTGATAAGTGAAAATTTTGATCTAAGCCCAAGAGGTATAAGAGAAATGTTAGGTTTAAATAAACCAATTTATGAAAAATCAGCTGCCTATGGTCATTTTGGAAGAGAACCTGAAGGAGATGGCTCTTTTTCTTGGGAAAAAACTGATAAAAAATCAGTATTTTTAAAGTAAAAAGTTGAAAAGATAGTTAAAAATAACTATATACTTCATATATCACTGAATTTTAAAAAATGGGCTTCGGCCCATTTTTTTTTGGAGAAGAATGTTAAATAAAAGAGCAGATAAATTAGAATTACTTAGAATAGCTGAGGCTGTGGCTTTAGAAAAATCTATTGATAAAGAATTAATTATTAATTCAATGGAGACAGGAATTGCTAAAGCAGCAAAATCTAAGTTCGGTAATGAAAATGAAATAAAAGTTTCAATTAATAGAGACAGCGGAGATATTGAACTATTTAGAAAGTTGGTAGTTGTTGAAACTCCAGAAAATGCTAATACAGAAATAAGTCTTAAAGATGCAGAAAAGTACGGTGAAAAAAAAATTGGAGATGAGGTTTTGCAACCTCTGCCATCCTTTGATTTTGGAAGAATCGCAGCTCAAACTGCAAAACAAGTAATTAGTTTTAATGTAAGGGAAGCAGAAAGAGAAAGACAATTTAACGATTTTATAGATAAAAAAGATTCAATACTTAGTGGAATTGTTAAACGATTAGAATTTGGAAATGTAATAGTCGATTTAGGTAGGACAGAGGCAATAATTCAAAAAAATGAGATGATTCCGAGAGAGAATATAAGGGCTGGCGATAGAGTAAAAGCTTACTGTTACGATGTTAGAAGAGAGCAAAGGGGTCAACAAATTTTCTTATCTAGGGCGCACCCAAAGTTTATGGAAAAATTATTTATTCAAGAGGTACCAGAGATTTATGATGGTCTTATAGAGATAAAATCATCTGCTAGAGATCCAGGTAGTAGAGCTAAGATTTGTGTTCAGGCTGTAGATACATCACTAGATCCGGTTGGCGCCTGTGTTGGTATGAGGGGAAGCAGAGTTCAAGCAGTTGTTAATGAACTGCAAGGGGAAAAAATTGACATTGTTAATTGGTCAGAGGATCCTGCTTTGGTCGTTTCAAATGCATTATCTCCTGCCGAGGTACAGAAAGTAATTGTGGACTCAGAACAAAAAAAAATGGATGTAATTTTAACCGAGGAAAACTTGAGTAAAGCTATCGGTAGAAGAGGACAAAATGTAAGACTAGCAACGAAACTTTTGAATTACGAAATCAATATAATGACAGACAAAGAGGAGTCGGAAAGAAGACAGTTCGAATTTAAAGACAAAACAGATACCTTAATGAAAAATCTTGAAGTAGATGAAACATTAGGGCAACTTCTTGTAGCAGAAGGCTTTTCAACGATTGAAGAAATTAAAGATAGTGAAATAGACAAACTGGCTAAAATAGAAGGTATTGAAGAGGAAACAGCTAAAGAATTAGTCCAAAGAGCAAAAGAGTTTTACCAAAAAGACCAAGAGGAAATTCAACAGAAGATCAAAGATCTTGGAATTCAAACTGACTTAACCGAGCATAAAGGTCTTACTCCTGGTATGCTTTTAACTCTCGGCGAGCAAAAGATCTTATCATTAAATGACTTTGCAGATTTAGCCTCTGATGAATTAATAGGAGGCTT
>CABZSS010000023.1 GCA_902528375.1 uncultured Pelagibacteraceae bacterium | reverse complement strand
TTACTATTTTTGAAACCAGTGGGTGTCTAACAACGTCAGAGTGGTCAAAATCTATAACTGAAATCTCGTTTAGATGTCCAAGAAGCTTTTTTGATCTATTTAATCCTGACAGAGATTTATTTGGTAGGTCAATTTGTGACGGATCTCCATTAATAACAATTTTAGAATTTTCACCAATCCTAGTTAAAAACATTTTGATTTGTGTATCAGTTGCATTTTGGGCCTCATCTAAAATTGCAAAAGAATTTTTTAATGTTCTTCCCCTCATAAATGCTAAAGGAGCAATTTCGATATCGCCAATTTCAATTCTTTTTTGAATCTTTTCGAAATCTAACAGATCATAAAGTGAGTCATATAAAGGTCTTAGATAAGGATCTACTTTTTCTCTCATATCTCCAGGTAGAAAACCTAACCTTTCACCCGCCTCCACTGCTGGTCTTGACAAAATTATTCTCTCAATCTTTTTATCCAATAACATTGTTAAAGCTACAGCAACAGCCAAGAATGTTTTCCCTGTTCCTGCGGGACCACAAGAAATAATAATATCGCTTTCTCTTAAAGCTCTTACATAATTTTTTTGTTTCTCTGATCTTGGAATAACAGATTTTTTGGGTGTTTTTATTATGTATTCAATTTTTTTATCTGTCTTTTCATTTATCATAAATTTATTTATTGAGGAAATTATATCTTTTTTTTCAATCGATCCATTTAAAATTAGCTGATCCGTTAGGAAAATTATGGCATTTTTAACTAATTCATTTTTTGTGCTAGAGCTTTTTACCAATATTGAATTTCCCCTTGAATAAATTTTTGTCTCTGTAATTTTTTCTAGCTCTTTTAAGTTATTGTTAAATTCACCCACTACACCCATTAAAATTTCATTATTATTAAATATGATACTCAAAGTGTCATTATCAGAATAAACAAATTTGAGATCTTTATTTAATTTATTTAATAAGGGATTATTCAAAATTAAGCAGCCTTCATATCTGAATTAGAATCTATTTTTCCAAATAAAGTGTTTTGATTTACTTTATCAATCTTTATTTTTACGGTTTCTCCTATAAGCTTATCATTTCCATCAAATATTACTCCATTAAGATACTTATTTCTTCCAAAATACATCTGATTTTTTTTCATTTTATTTTCAACGAGTACGTCAATTTTTTTTCCTAAAAAAGACTCATTGTGCTCTAATTGACATTGAAAAAGAATTTTTTGAACTTTTATAAGTCTATCTTTTGCAACTTCATGGTCAATTAAATCTAAATTAGATGCAGGAGTTCCTAGTCTTGGACTAAATATAAACGAATAAGAATTGATAAATTTTATTTTATTTAAAAAATTTAATGTGTCGTTAAAATCTTCCCCTGTTTCCCCTGGGTGACCAATAATAAAATCACTTGAAAATTTAATTGTTGAATTTATTTTTTTCAGTTTTTCGTAGATCTCAAAATATTTTTCAACTTTGTGGCCTCTATTCATTAATTTTAAAACTTTATCTGAACCACTTTGAATTGGTAAATGAACAAATGGTTGTAATTTTTTAGAGTTTGAATAACACTCAATTAAATCATCAGTCATGTCCCTTGGATGAGACGTTGTATACCTAATTCTTTTAATTTCCGTAAATTTTTCTAACTCATTTATTAAATCTGATAATCTATATACTTTTGATTTACTCTTAAATGAATATGCATTTACATTTTGTCCAAGTAAAATTATTTCTTTTGTACCACTTTTAACCAAATCTTGAGCCTCTAAAATAATTTTTTCAAAAGGCCTTGAGTATTCAGGGCCACGTGTATATGGAACTACACAAAAACTACAAAACTTATCACATCCCTCTTGGATTGTAAGAAATGACGATACTTTACTAAATGTATTCTTAACCTTATCTAAATAATCAAATTTATCTTTAGTTTCAAATTCTGTGAGTTCTTTGCGATCCTTTTTATAATTTGAAATTAAAGAATTTATTTTGTGATAACATTGAGGACCTACAACTATATCAATATAAGGTTCTCTTTTTAGCATTTCTTCATTTTCTGCTTGAGCGACACATCCTGCAACAACGAGTATTGGTTTTTTCTTATTTCTAAAAATTTTTTTGACCCTGCCCACTTCATGATAAACTTTTTCTTTTGCTTTATCTCTTATGTGACATGTATTAATTAGGTAACAATCTGCATCAGATTGATTAGAAGTTTTAGAAAAACCAATTTTTTTTACAGTATCAAAAATTCTATTGGAGTCATATTCATTCATCTGGCATCCAAAAGTTTTAATGAATATTTTATTTGCCATTAATATAGTTATTTTTTTACACAATAAAGTTCAAGTTTGGAGTCTACTAGTTTATAGCCATGTTTCTCAGCTATTCTTTTTTGAATTTTTTCAATTTCTTCATCTGTGAATTCTATTATGTTTCCAGATTTAATATCTATTAAATGATTGTGATCATCATTTAATTCATATCTGGCTTTTCCGTCTTTAAAATCGTGTTTCATTAAGATACCAGACTCCTCAAAAAGTTTTACAGTTCTATAAACAGTTGCAATACTAATTTTAGGATCTATATTTGAAACTCTTTTGTAAAGTTCATCCACATCAGGGTGATCAGCCTCTCCATATGTCTTTTTTGACTCAGATATTACTCTTGCAATTGTCCTTCTTTGATCAGTAAGTTTAACACCATTTGCAATGCATTTTTTTTCAATTGAATCTGTCATACTTTATTTTAACTCAAATAAAGTGGTTTAATCAAATTTTTTATCAATTTTTTTTGCCTAAATAATTGAAAAATTTTCTTATAATCTCCGTCAACTTTATCTTTATTGCTAAAACCATAATAATCAAAACCATAAACAAGCTGTAAAGCCTTAATAATTGCCATTGAAGTTCTTATACTTGTGTATTTGCCCGGGCCTTGATTGATGAAAACATTTCTTATCTTTTTGAAGGAGTATTGTTTTTTTGTTAAAAAATTCATTAATAAAACAGAAAATTTATCAAAATTTTTTCTACAGTTTTCGCACTCATTAGTATAAATCTTGTCTTTAGAAATGAGTTTAAATAAAATTTTATCACTTGCTGCATCCACAATTAAATCTACAATTTTATTTTTGCTCATTTTTTTTCACTCAAATATATCATCAGAAGAAGTGAAACAATATAATCCGGATGATCAAGGAGTTTTATCAATAATGTATCATAGATTTGAAGAAAATAAATACCCTTCAACTAATATCAGAATGAATATTTTTTTAAAGCACATTGCCACCATTAAAAATAATGGGTTTGAGTTTTATAGTCCAAAATT
>CABZSS010000022.1 GCA_902528375.1 uncultured Pelagibacteraceae bacterium | reverse complement strand
GGTAAAGTCGCGAGCAAATGAGCAATTGGATATGCCATTAAAAAACAAAGTAATGTAACAAAAAATGCAACCTCCAAAGTTCTAAGCCATAAAATCCTATGAACTCGGCGATCTTCAGCAACGTTAACAATTTTTCCTTCCTCGTTAACATACATATCCATCCCCTTTAAATATTTAGAACTTGTGTAAGATGGTGCCCGTCTTTTAATTGCTCGCCAATATTCGACATTTTCCCATCTAGGGTGAACAGCCATAATTTGTTCTTTATAGTTTCCCTCTTCAAATTTTTTCATCTTACGTTGTAATTTTTTTAAAATGCTTTTAAAGCCATTTTTTGTATAATTAAGTTGAGTAGATAATTTACCAAAAGTCTTTTCTTCAATTAATTTTTTATAGTCTAAATAAAAAGCCTCAAAGACTTCTTCAGGTGGTAACTCCTTTCCATCCCAAGTCTCCATCGACTTAAATGTTTTTGGAAGCATTTGAGTTACCATTTTATCATCAACACTTCGCATCAACATGTCTCCAATTGGAAAAATATAAGTAATTAGTAAAAAGAGAAGTAAAGGAGCTACAAGTAAAAAAGCTTTTATCTTATTTTTTCTTTCAGCTTTTTTTAAACTTACCTCTAAAGGTATGCCGTCAGTTGTTAAAATCTGTTTAGATTCAGAGCTCATAAATAAAAAAGGGCGGCTATAAAACCGCCCTTTAATTATAATATATAATTAAGTTTTATAAAACTTAAATTATAGACCAGCTTTCATTGCTTCCCATTTTTCACCAAGTTCTGTGCCGTTGTCAGCCCAGTATAGTGGGTCTACTAGGAAATAATTTTTAGTGTTTGCTGGTGCAGTTGGCATTTGTGGTACCATGTTAGTCTTACCATCTTTGTACCATGGCTCACCTGCTGCCATAACTTTAAGTGATGATTTTCTCCAAGGAGCATATGCAATATATTTTGCACTTCCAGCTAGACCTTCTGTACTTGTCATCATTGCTAAAGCTTTTTTAGCATCAGCTTCATTTGGTGAACCTTTAACTAATACGAAATATTCGTAGTCAAGACCTTGTCCATCCCAAACTTGTTTGATTGGAGCACCTTCACCGATTTGAGCGTTAAAGAATCTTCCGTTCCAACCAGTTGCCATTACAACTTCACCAGATACTAATAATTCTGGTGGTTGAGCACCTGCTGACCAAAATACACATCCACCGTTAGGGTCTGTGCATAATGCTTTGATTTTGTTCATTGCTCTATTAACACCTTTTTCTGTATTAAGAGCTTTGTAGATTTTCTTTCCACCTTTTCCTGGTTTAACACCATCTGCTGCTAAAGCGATCTCTAAATTTGTTAAAGCGCCTTTATAGATAGCTCTTTTTCCTGGAAATTTTTTAGTGTCAAAGAAATCTTTTATAGTCTTTGGAGTACCTTTAACATTTTTAGTGTTATAAGCATAGTTCCAAGAATATAAAATGTTTCCTACAGCACATTTACTTGGCATTGGAGCAAAGAAATCTTTACTTGCTTTTGTACCATCTGGAGCTGCTGGGAAGTCTTTGTCAAAATCAAATTCAACAAATAAACCTTCGTCACATCCTGTGATAGTATCCATTGCAAATACGTCGATTATATCCCACGTAATTTTGCCAGCCTCTTTTTGTGCTTTAATTTCTGATAATCCACCTGAATAATCAACCCAGTTGATTGATATTCCAAGTTTCTTAGCAGTTGGATCACCATATCCTAGCTTTTGAGACTCTGTATAAGCTCCACCCCATGATGCAACGGTTACTGCAAATGCTGATGAAGTCACAGAAAATACAAAAGATAGAACTAGTAATAGTTTACTTAGTTTTTTCATTATTCCTCCGTTTAAACGTTTTATATAAAGTGTAATTACAGCAAGATATGTTAAAGGAGTCAACATGCCATTTGGCTAAAATAGGGCATTATT
Source organism: uncultured Pelagibacteraceae bacterium (assembly GCA_902528375.1). Lineage (GTDB taxonomy): Bacteria > Pseudomonadota > Alphaproteobacteria > Pelagibacterales > Pelagibacteraceae > Pelagibacter. The sequence continues at coordinate 1,615 of CABZSS010000022.1, read as the reverse complement.
TGATGAAAAAATTGAAAATTAAACCTGAGGTTTATTTTGGATCTAGTGCTCGAGCATCATGACTATTCCAACTAACATTAATTTGGTTGCCCATTTTAATATCCATATTTGCAGAACTATTAGGCACCTTTAATATAAATTCTTTGTTTCCTAATAGGTCTAATCTAACTCTTGTATGATCTCCATGATAGATTACTTCTTCTATCTTTCCCTTGAAGTTATTGTCCATTTTCTCTTTCGTATTTATTAAAGCTCGCTCTGGTCTTATTGATACGGTAGTTTTATCTCCACTTGTTTTTACTGAGATTGGATTGGCAATTATTTCAGATCCATCATTTAGTTTTACTTTGCATTGATCTTTTGACATATCTGTTATTTGTCCTGCAAAAGTATTATTCTCCCCGATGAACCTAGCAACAAAAGAATTTACTGGTTCTTCATATAATTTGTCTGGTGATGAAAGTTGTTGAACTTTTCCATCATTGAATACTGCTATTCGATTAGACATTGTTAATGCTTCACTTTGGTCATGAGTGACATAAACTACCGTAACACCAATACTTTCATGAATATGTTTGATTTCATATTGCATACTCTCTCTTAAATTTTTGTCTAAAGCACCTAATGGTTCGTCCATTAATACGACTTGAGGATCAAATACTAAAGCTCTAGCTACGGCTACCCTTTGTTGCTGACCGCCAGATAATTGACCTGGCATTCTATGTTCAAAACCTGACAGAGATACCATCGATAGAGCTTTATCTACTTTTTTATCAATCTCATCCTTTTGAAATTTTCTTACCTTTAAAGGAAAGGCTAAATTTTCATAAACTGTCATGTGAGGAAACAAGGCATAGTTTTGAAATACCATTCCTATTCCTCTTTTGTGTGGGGGTATATTTGAAATTGGATTTTTATCTAAATAAATTTCTCCATTTGTGGGAGTTTCAAAACCAGCTAACATCATCAAACAAGTTGTCTTACCTGATCCAGACGGCCCTAACATAGTTATGAACTCGCCTTCAGCAATGTCCAGATTTAAATCTTTAACAACAAGTACTTTTCCATCGTAACTTTTGTCAACTTTATCGAATTTTACAAATTCTAAGTTCTTTGACATAAAATAAGGTTTAAAACATTTGTAGAGATTTTTTTCAAGAACTTATTTTACGTGTAAATCTCTTGAAAAATTGCATAAAAGTTCATTTCCACTCTCAGTTATCCTTATAGACTCTGATGACTCAACACCCCAATCACCAAATTGCATAACAGCAATCATATGATAACAGATATTAGGTTTTAATTCAGTCATGTCTCCTTTGTAAATATTTAAAGTGTGTTCACCCCAGTCTGGTGGATAACCAATACCAATTGAATAACCGGTCCTAGACTCTTTTTTTATTCCATACTTATCCAAGACTCCCCAAAATTTTTTCGCAACATCATTAGCGGTATTACCTGGTTTGCTTGCTTGAATACCCTCCTCTAAAGCCTCATTAGTTGCTTTCATAGCATCAAGTTTTTTTTGATCTGGTTTACCCAAGTTAATTGTTCTCGCTATTGGAGCGTGATACCTTTTATAAGTACCTGATAACTCAATAATTGTTGCTTCTCC
>CABZSS010000021.1 GCA_902528375.1 uncultured Pelagibacteraceae bacterium | reverse complement strand
ATGATCAAAATCAAAAAAGATATATAGGTGTCAAATTAAAATAACATGGACTACAAGTCCAAAATCATTCTTATTGCTGGTGCCACAGCTTCTGGAAAATCAAAAATAGCAATCAACTTAGCGAAAAAAATTAATGGAGAAATCGTAAATGCTGACAGCATGCAAGTTTATAAACAACTTAAAATTCTAACAGCAAGACCTTCAGAAAAAGATCAAAAAACTATTAAACACCATTTATTTGGTGTCATTGATGTGCGGAAAAGATTTTCGACTGGCCAATGGCTTAAAAAATGTATCAAAATAATTAATCTAATTAGAAAAAAAAATAAAACTCCAATTATTGTTGGTGGATCTGGCCTTTATTTTAAAGCTTTAGTGGATGGGCTAGTGAGCATTCCAAAGTTCAAACCTTCAGAAAAAAACAAGATACTTAAGCTTCATAAAAAATTGGGCCAAAAGCAATTTTATAAAAAATTAGTCAAATTAGATCCTGTCTCTAAAAAATTTATTAATTCAAATGATGTTAATAGATCAATTAGAGCATACGAAGTTAAAAAGCTTACAAAAAAATCATTATACAAATGGTTTAAAGAAACAAAGACCTTTTTTGATAAGAATGAGTTTGTGATGACTTATGTGGATTATCCAAGAGAAAAATTGATAAAGAATATCAAAAAAAGAATAGATAGGATGTTTGATTTAGGAGCCATAAAAGAAGTTATGAAATTTAATCTTATTAAAATCAACAAACTGAATAGCGTTAATCATGTGATTGGTATTAAAGAGATAAACTCTTTTTTAAGTAAAAAAGCTGAATTGAACGATATTAAAGAACAGATATTAATAAAAACTAGACAATACGCCAAAAGACAGAGCACTTGGTCTCGAGGTCATATGATTAATTGGCACAAAATTGATCCAAAATCAAAAAATCCATTCAAAAAAATTTTAAAATAATTTCTGCTAAAACTTGACCAATTAGCTCAACTTCAGCTAGATTGGCTAAATGTCTAAATTATATTCAGGTGCAGAAATTGTTTTCAAATGTCTTGAGGATCAAGATGTTGAATATATATTTGGTTATCCTGGTGGCGCGGTGCTTCCAATTTATGATGAATTAAAAAATCACGAAAGTATAAAACATATTTTAGTAAGACATGAACAAGGTGCGGGACATGCAGCAGAAGGATATGCAAGATCTTCGGGTAAGCCTGGTGTAGTATTAGTTACTTCCGGACCAGGAGCAACAAATGCCGTCACAGCTTTAACAGATGCATACATGGACTCTATACCGTTAGTTTGTATATCCGGACAAGTTCCTACTCATTTAATTGGTACCGATGCATTTCAGGAATGCGACACAACAGGAATAACGAGACCATGCACAAAACATAATTGGTTGGTTAAGGACGTAAAAGATTTATCAAAAATTATACATAAAGCTTTTGAAGTTGCTACAACTGGAAGACCAGGGCCTGTCCTTGTTGATATACCGAAAGATATTCAGTTTCAAAAGACAAAATATGTTAATTCGATTAAAAGAAAAAAATTAAACGGCAAAATTCATAATAAATTTAATCAAGGTGAAATCGATCAACTTGTAAAGCTGATGGTTAACTCATCGAGACCAATATTATATACTGGTGGAGGTATAATTAATTCTGGTCCGAAAGCGAGTGAGTTGTTAAGAGAACTTGTATCACTTACTGGATTTCCAATAACTTCTACTTTACAGGGTTTAGGATCATATCCTGGCGATGATAATCAATTTTTAGGAATGCTTGGTATGCACGGAACTTATGAAGCAAATAATGCGATGCATGATTGTGATTTGATGATTAACATTGGTGCAAGATTTGATGATAGAATAACTGGAAAGATAGATGAATTTTCACCAAAATCAAAAAAAGTTCATATAGATATAGATCCATCATCTATTAATAAAAATGTAAAAGTTGATTTACCCATTGTTGGTGATGTTTCTGAAGTAATGCTTTCAGTAATAAAGACTCTTAAGAAAAAACATCCAAATTTTGCAAGTTCGAATAAAGAAAAAACTTCAAAATGGTGGGAGAAAATTTCTAAATGGAGATCAGTCAACTCACTTAATTTTATAAACAGTGATAAAACAATAAAACCACAGCACGCTGTTCAAAGATTGTATGAGCTCACAAAAGATAAAGATACTTACATTACCACGGAAGTAGGTCAGCATCAAATGTGGGCGGCTCAACATTACAAATTTAATAAACCAAACAGATGGATGACATCTGGAGGATTGGGAACAATGGGATATGGTTTGCCTGCAGCAGTTGGCGTTCAAATTGCACATCCTGATAAATTAGTAGTCGATATAGCAGGAGAAGCTTCAGTGTTGATGACAATTCAAGAGATGTCTACAGCTGTTCAATATAATTTACCTATTAAAATTTTTATTTTAAACAACGAGTATATGGGAATGGTGAGACAATGGCAGGAACTTTTGCATGAAAAAAACTATTCTGAAAGTTACACTGCAGCACTTCCAGACTTTGTAAAACTAGCTGAAGCTTATGGATGTGTTGGTATAAGAGCCAAAACTCCTGATGAACTTGATGAAAAAATTAAAGAAATGATAAATGTAAACAAACCTGTTATTTTTGATTGTCTAGTTGACAAAGAAGAAAATTGTTTTCCAATGATACCATCTGGTAAACCACATAACCAAATGTTGTTAGGTCCAAATGATCAAAAAGAAAATAAGATTACTGGAAAAGGAAAAACTTTAGTTTAATGTCAAAACCTAAATCAGCTTATAGTATCCCTGGGAAAAAACAAAAAAGTGATACTCATATTATTGTTGTTTGGGTTGATAATGAAGCAGGTGTTTTAGCAAGGGTTGTAGGTTTATTTTCTGGAAGAGGATACAACATCGAGTCTTTAGCAGTTGCTGAAGTAGATCCAAAATTGAATATTTCAAGAATTACGATAGTTACAACAGGTACACCACAGGTAATACAACAGATTAAACTCCAATTAGGAAAATTAGTGCCTGTTCATAAAGTTGCTGATTTTATGAGAGGTGATAAAAAAATCATTTTTAAAGAAATGGCCTTGCTAAAGATTGTTGGTAACAACGTAAAAAGAAATAAAGCTATTAAGTTTTGCAAAAAATTTAATCCTGTACTATTAGATAAAACAAATAAATCAGTGGTTATACAAATTACCGCTTTGAGAAGAGAGATAGATACTATAATGAATGATCTTAAAAAGACTGGTCTAGTGAGTGTATCAAGAACTGGTGCTGTAGCAATGACTAGAGGGGCTGAAGTTTTTAAATAATTTAAGGAGAATATTATGAAGATGTTTTATGAAAAAGATACTGATCCAAATTTAATTAAGAATAAAAAAATTGCAATTTTCGGGTATGGTAGCCAAGGACACGCACATGCATTAAACTTAAAAGATAGTGGAGTTAAAGAAGTAGTTGTAGCTTTAAGAGATGGATCAGCTAGCAAAGCAAAAGCTGAGTCTAAAGGTTTAAAAGTTATGAATTTGTCTGATGCTGCTGAATGGGCAGATGTAATTATGGTTTTAACACCAGATGAATTACAAGCATCGATTTATAAAAATCACATTGAACAAAGGGTGAAAGAGGGAACTTCAATTGCATTCGCACATGGATTAAATGTTCATTATGATTTGATTAAAGCCAGAAAAGACTTAGATGTTTTTATGGTTGCACCAAAAGGCCCAGGACATTTAGTAAGAAGTGAATTCGAAAAAGGAGGTGGAGTTC
>CABZSS010000020.1 GCA_902528375.1 uncultured Pelagibacteraceae bacterium | reverse complement strand
AATCTTAAACTTTTTAACAAAATCTTTCTCAGAACTGAAATCTATATTTAGTTGAGTTCCACATGTTCGATACATCATATCTAAACTTAGCTCACCACCTAAAGGCATATCTTTAGTCATAAGTTTGTATCTTTGTTTTGGATTATTGGGAATTTCTTTTAATTTTGACATAGGATCAAAACCTGCGCTTACTATATTTATATCTAATTTTTTTGTTACTTGCTTGAGCTCAAATAAATAATTTTGTGACTCTGCGCATGCTTCATGCATATTATTTAACTTATCACCAGATAACTCAATTTGATTCCCAGGTTCTAAAGTAATATTTCTTCCGCTCTTATTTAAAGCAACAATATTTTCATTCTCAAAAATAGGATTCCACCCAAACTCCATTAGAGACGCAAACATTTCTTTTATCTTTAAATAGTCAATTCTTTTATTGTTATCTTTATTGAATAAAAATTTTTCGTGTTCGACACCAATTTTAAAATTTTTTATATTTTTTATCCCAGACTTAAAATATTCAATTATCTTTTCTTTTTTGGTAAACATCTTTTGAAAACAAAGTTTTTTTAAAGTGAAGAATATGGTTTTCTTGCAAATATTCTTTTCACCATTGGTGCAAATTCCTCTAACTTCATACTTTTGTATTCCGGATCAAACGAACACTGATCATATTTTTCACAAAAGTTTATTGTATCTTGATAATATTTATGATCCTTATATTTTTCTCTTTTAAATCGGTCATTTCCAAAATGATGCGCATAATAATACATTTGAAATTCACCATGTTTTTCAATTATCCAATGCGTTTTTTCTGATACGTAAGGTTTTAATATAGATGCTGCATATTCTGAGTGGTTCAAAGGAGCTAATTCATCTCCAATATCATGCAGCAAACATGCAACAACCATCTCTTCACTTTCATTATTCCTAAAAGCTCTTGTAGCACTTTGTAAAGAATGCTCTAATCTTGTAATCTTATAACCTTCTAAAGTTGTGGTCATTCTAGACAAAAAATTTAGTATCCTGTCAGCTGTCTCACCGACATATTCTTTTTCTAATTTATCTAAAAAAAGATAGTCTTCTTTTGACCCATTTTTCATTTCGGTAAAGTTTACTTTTTTCATAATTAATTATTACTCTTTGTACTCAATAAAGACAACTGTGTCACTTTACTATCACCTAAGTCATCAATTAATTTTACAGGATAATCACCTGTAAAATAGTGATCAGTTAATTGCGGGTATATAGAGTTTCTTTTTTCATAACCCATTGCTCTATATAAACCATCAACACTTAAAAACTTTAAAGATTTTGCATCAATATATTTGCAAATTTCTTCATTGGTTTTATTAGCTGCCAAAAGCTCTTTTTTTGTAGGTGTATCAACGCCGTAGAAGTCTGGGAATCTAATTTCAGGTGATGCAATTCTTACATGTACCTCTTTTGCTCCAAAATCATATAACATTTTTACTATTTTATGTGAGGTCGTACCCCTTACTAAAGAGTCATCAACTAAAACGATTTTTTTATTTTTGATTGTAGATTTATTTGCATTTAACTTTAATCTAACCCCAAGACTTCTTATTTTTTGGGCTGGTTCAATAAAAGTTCTTCCCACATAATGATTTCTTATTAAACCGAGGTCAAAATTAATTTTTTCATGTTGGCTATAACCAATAGCTGCAGCATTCCCTGAGTCTGGAACAGGAACTACTAAATCAGCATCAACACTGGATTCTTTTGCAAGTTCTACACCAAAATTTTTTCTATACTCATATGCACATTTTCCATTTAAAACACTGTCTGGTCTTGAAAAGTAGATATATTCAAAAACACATGGCCTAATTTTTCTAAATGGAAACGGTTTTAAACTAAAAAGTTTTTTATTTTCAACATAAACAATTTCACCATTTTCTACATCTCTAATATATTTTGCGCCTATAATATCTAATGCACAAGTTTCTGAAGCAAAAACATAAGAGTCTTTAAGTTTTCCTATAACCAGAGGTCGAATTCCAAAAGGATCTCTTACTCCAATAAGTAAATCTCTAGCTAACATTACAAGAGCATAACCTCCTTGTATTTGAAACAAAGCATCAATAATTTTGTCTATAACTTTTCCTCTTTTTGATCTTGCAATTAATTGGACGATTGTTTCAGTATCAGACGTAGTATAAAAAATTGCACCGTCTTCAACTAATTTTCTTCTAAGAGTTATTGCATTTGTAAGATTACCATTATGAGCTACTCCTATTCCTCCAGTGTTAGTATCTGCGTAAAAAGGTTGAATATTTCTTAATGTTGTACCTCCAGTAGTACTGTATCTATTATGAGCAATAGCAAAATTACCCGGTAGAGATTTTAAAACTTCTTCTTTATTAAAATTATCACCTACTAATCCAAATCTTTTTTCTGAATGATATTTTTTTCCATCAAAAGTTACTACTCCGCAACCCTCTTGTCCTCTGTGTTGTAAAGCATGTAAACCAAGTGTTGAAAGTGTTGATGCATCTTGGTTGTCGCTTATACCAAAAACACCACATTCCTCTTTTAGTTTTGGATTAAAGTTCTTGAACTTTTTCTTTAGTATCTTGGTAATTTTTTTCATTTGGGAATTCTTTTATTAAATAACTGCTTCCCTTGAGAACATAAGGAAAGCTTATTGATTGGTCAAGATTTATTGGCCACTTATTATGATTATATATGATGTCTATTGCTGCAAAAATACATACTGAAATAACGTAAGCTCGTAAAAATCCAAAAAAGAATCCGAATATTTTATCTAAAGTACCAATTCCTGAGTAACTTACTGCTTTACTGATTCCTTTGTTAACCATAAAAACAACGAATAAAACGATTATAAAAATACTAAGACCAAGCACAATATCTAAAACGTACTCGTTGTCTAAAATGTCTTCAACAAAAGGTTTTGCTTTTGGAAATAAAAAAAGAGCAACAACATATGAAAATAACCATTTACTTGCTGATAGCACACTCAAAACAAAACCTTTAGATGAGCATTTAATTAAAGATAATATTGTTAAAGTCAGATAAATAAGGTCGAATAATTGAAATTTATCAAAAAAATTCAAAAATTGATCAAACATCTAATCTTTTTTCAAATGGCCGAATATACAAAATTAGACTAGGTAATAAAGTGAGTACTAGTATCATCGCTAAAAACATCGCAATTCCTGTAAAAACACCAAAATAAATAGTAGGAATGAAATTTGAAAGTACAAGTATTGAAAAACCAAAAATTATAGTAATTGAAGTGTTTAATATTGCTACGCCTACTGTAGAGTGGCACAATCTTATTGAATCTTCGTAGCTTTTATTTTTTTCATATTCTTCTTTGAAACGATATATGTAGTGAATACTGTTATCAACAGCAATCCCGATTGTAATTGCTGCAATAGTTATTGTCATCATATCAAGCGGAATACCCAATACTCCTATTAAGCCCAAAATTGTGAATGCGGCAATGAAATTTGGGACAACTCCGATTAAAGAAATCTTTAAATTTCTAAATAAAACTAAAAACATTGCCATTATTCCACACATTACTAGGCCTAAAGTTAATATTTGAGATTTAAATAAACTTTGTAAAAGATTATTGAATAAAATCAGAACACCGCCTAATTTAAATTCATCTTTACTTAAACCAATTTCATTTTGCATGTCAAAATTAATCTTTTTAATTAATTCATTCCTTCTTAAATCATTAGATGAATCCTTTATTCTCAAACTTATTCTTGCTTCATCATCAATAATTGAAATGTAAGGATCAATAATTTCACTTTTAACTGTTTTAGGAATTTTACTGTATAAGACCCCCATCTCTAAAGTTCCTAATTCTTTGTTATTATTTAACTTTGTAGCTACTTGAATAATCGATGAAAAAGACAGCACTTTTCCAACATGTTCTGTATTTTCTAAATAATTATGCACTTTATTTATCTTATCAATTTTATCTTTTGTAAACCAATACTTACTTTCATCACCATCTTCATCATCCCAGTCCTTAAACTCATCATCACCATCAGTTTCAAGGTTTTTTTTACCAGAAAATTTTAAAATAATTTCCAAAGGTGTTGTTCCACCAAGTTTTTCATCGATTAATTTCATACCTTGGTAAATTTCAGTATCTTTACTGAAATAATTGATAAAACTGTTTTCAACTTTTAATTTTGATATTCCAAAAATACTAAAAATAATTAAAAAAATTGAAATAACAAATACTAAATTTGTTTTTTTTATTGAAAGTTTAGAAAGTGGATTAGTTAAAAAAGATAATGATTTTTCATGAATGTCAATTTCTTTTGAATAAAAAATTCCTAGCAAAGCAGGAAGTAAAGTGAAAGTAATTAAAAATGAAGTAATCAATCCAAAAGTCATCATCCACCCAAAATCAATAATTGGTTTAATGCCACTAAAAATCAAAGATAAGAAAGCACAAATTGTTGTTAACACAGTGTAAAGTATAGGCCAAACCATCTTGGAGGTAGCAATTTTTAAAACTTCATAATTATCTAGATCTGAATGAGCTTTTACTAGCTGAATATATCTTGTGCTTATATGAATGTTCATAGCCATTGTGAGTATTAACATCATAGCAATAAAATTTGATGATATGACTGTAACCTTCCAATTCATAAGACCTAAAAATCCAATCATTATAATCACAGCAAAAAAACAACTTGAGATGGGGATTGTAATCCAAAGAATTTTTCTAAAAACAAACCACAGAGTAATTATAATAAAAACAAAAACACCTATACCAAACACGATTATATCTTTCTTAATAAATGTCATCATGTCATCAGCAATCATAGGTATTCCTCCCAGATGAATTTTCCCAATATCTTTAAATGAATTAATTACCTCTCTTATTTCTTTAATATTTTCGTGGTTTTCTGATTTTAGCTTATCTTTATATTCCTCAAATTCTTTTTCATTATCAAAGGCAGATGACTCTAAAGCTTTCTTTCTTTTAAGATTAACTATAATACCTGTGGTCGTTGCATCTTCACTTATCACTAAGTTTTTAAAAACTGGACTATTTAAAATTTCATTAAATGCCCTATCTTTATCTATATTTTCATCCTTCAAAGTTCTAAAATTTTCAATACGATCCATAAGTGGCTCATCAGAACTTTCAAGCAAAGGTACATCTAATA
>CABZSS010000019.1 GCA_902528375.1 uncultured Pelagibacteraceae bacterium | reverse complement strand
CTATAGGTCTTTACAACATGTTCAAGAATCCACAAAATCTTCAAAACAAAAATAATAAAACAATTATTTTCTCCGAATTTTTAACAGAGGTTGATAATGGAAGGGTTGTAGAAGTTCAGATACAAGGTAACAATATTAAAGGTGTTATGGCCGATGGATCAGTTTTTTCAACATACTCACCGAACGATCCGAACTTAATAGAAAAATTAACTGATAAAGGTGTGAGTATATCTGCAGCTCCACTTGATGAGAAAATGCCATCTTTGTTTGGAGTTCTTTTATCGTGGTTCCCAATGTTACTTTTAATCGCTGTTTGGATATTCTTTATGAGACAAATGCAAGGTGGTAAAGGTGGTGCCATGGGTTTTGGAAGATCAAAAGCAAAGATGATGAATGAGGTTAAAGGGAAAGTTACTTTTAATGATGTTGCTGGAGTTGAGGAAGCAAAAGAGGAAGTTCAAGAAGTGGTAGAGTTTTTGAGAGATCCAAAAAAATTTAGTAGATTGGGTGGTAAGATACCAAGAGGATGTTTGTTAGTAGGACCTCCAGGTACAGGAAAAACTTTACTTGCTAGAGCTATTGCCGGTGAAGCAGGTGTTCCTTTCTTCACGATTTCTGGATCAGACTTTGTTGAAATGTTTGTTGGAGTTGGTGCTTCAAGAGTTAGAGATATGTTTGAACAAGGTAAAAAACATTCACCATGCATAATTTTCATTGACGAGATAGATGCTGTTGGAAGAAGTAGAGGCGCAGGTTTAGGTGGAGGCAATGATGAAAGAGAACAAACATTAAACCAATTATTGGTTGAGATGGATGGATTTGATACAAATGAGGGTGTAATAATTATTGCGGCAACTAACAGACCTGACGTTTTAGATCCAGCGCTTTTAAGACCAGGAAGATTTGATAGACAAGTTGTAGTTTCAAATCCAGATATTATAGGTCGAGAAAAGATTTTAAAAGTTCATGCTAAAAAAATTTCTATGTCTCCAGATGTAAATTTAAGAACTATCGCAAGAGGAACACCTGGATTTTCAGGAGCAGATCTTGCTAATTTAGTCAACGAAGCTGCATTGTTAGCTGCGAGAAAAAATAAAAGAATTGTAACATCTCAAGAATTTGAAGATGCAAAAGACAAGGTGATGATGGGTGCCGAAAGAAGATCTATGGTCATGACAGAAGACGAGAAGAAATTAACTGCTTATCACGAAGGTGGACATGCAATAGTTTCTTTTAACTTGCCAAATTACGATCCAATACATAAAGCAACAATCATTCCTAGAGGAAGGGCATTAGGAATGGTAATGAATTTACCTGAAAGAGATAAGCATGGTCATTCTATTAAATATTTAAAAGCAAGATTAGCTGTGTGCTTTGGAGGAAGAGTTGCCGAAGAACTTATATTTGGTAAGGATAATATATCAACGGGTGCAGGTGGGGGAAATGGTTCAGACATTAATCAAGCAACTCAATTAGCAAGAGCAATGGTTACTAAGTATGGAATGAGTGAGGAACTTGGTCCTGTGGAATATGGTGAAAATCAAGAAGAAGTTTTTCTTGGAAGATCTGTTACACAAACGCAGAGTGTTTCAGAGGCAGTGGCTCAAAAAATTGATAAAGAAATAAGAAGACTTGTAGACGAAGGCTATAATGAAGCAAAAACGATCTTAACTACTAAAATTGAGGATTTACATAAGATAGCAAAAGCTCTTTTAGCTTATGAAACTTTGACTGGTGAGGATATAGCGAACATAATTAACAAAAACGAATATCCTCCTAATAAAGAAGATTTAAAAGTTGAGGATGAAAGTTCAGACTCTGCTTTAGGTTCAATTGGTTTAAAACCAAAAATTGTTCATTAATATTTAATGTTAAAATATTACACTAGAGCGTGTAATTTCTATTATGGTGACCACTCAACTCTGATGGTCAATAAAAAATTATCTCTTCCACTTCACGGAAATGACGAAATTTCTTTCGATACAATAGAACTTATAACAAGGAAAAAGAAAAAAAAAATTCACATTTCAAAATTAAATTTCTTAAGTAAAATATTAAAAAAAAAGGTAAAATCGGATATTAAAAATATAACCAAAAAAAAAAACTTTTTTAAACTTAAATTTAAGTCTTCACCTTTAATAATGGGAATTATTAATTTAACTCCTGATAGTTTCTCAGATGGTGGAAAATACAATAACCATAAGGATGCTTTTAAAAGAATAAAACATTTTATTAAACAAGGATCATCAATTATTGACATAGGAGGAGAGTCTACAAGACCAGGATCTAATGATGTAAGTGAAAAAATTGAGTGGAAAAGAATTAAAGGGGTATTGAAAAAAACAAAAAAATTTAAAAATGTTATATCGATCGATACAAGAAAAAGCTTTATTATGGAAAAAAGTCTAAAATATGGCGCCCATATCATTAATGATGTTTCCGGACTCAATTATGATCCTAATACATTAAAAATCCTAAGAAATAAAAAAACCCCTTTTATAATTCATCACATGCAAGGTAATCCAAAAACAATGCAAATTAAACCTTCGTATAAAAACGTCTTGCTAGATATTTATGACTTCTTTCAAAAAAAAATTTTAGAACTAAAGGCCAAAGGTATAAATCATAAGAACATTATTTTGGATCCAGGAATTGGTTTTGGAAAAAGATTGAAACATAATATTACCTTATTAAGAAACATTTCTATTTTTCATTCACTTGGATTTCCTATAATGTTAGGCATTTCCAGAAAAAGATTTATTAAAGACATTTCTGGGATAAACGATAGTAAGGAAAGATTAGGAGGAACTATATCATCTAGTTTGTGTGCTATGATGCAGGGCATTCAGATTTTAAGAGTTCACGATGTAAATGAAGTTAATCAAAGTATCAAAGTTTTTAAATCACTAAAATTTTAAATGACTAAAAAATATTTTGGAACCGATGGAATTAGAGGGAAAGTTAACCATACCAAAATTAATGGTGAAATGTTCTTTAAATTTGGCCTAGCAGCGGGGACATATTTTAAAAATCAGAAAAAATCAAAACAATCAGCTATTATTGCAAAAGATACAAGACTCTCAGGATATACTCTTGAGCCCGCATTGGTGTCTGGATTGGCCTCAGCAGGAATGCATATCTACACGCTTGGGCCTTTACCGACAAATGGATTGGCGATGTTAACAAAAAAGATGAAAGCTAACATGGGAATTATGATTACAGCATCTCATAACCCATATTATGATAATGGACTAAAATTATTTGGACCAGATGGCCTAAAACTCTCTGACAAAATTGAAAAGAAAATAGAAAAATTAATTGACTCTAAAATAGCAAAAAATCTTTCTGAACCAAAAATTTTAGGAAGAGTAAAGAGATTAGAGGATGCAAATGATAAATATATAAAAATATTAAAAGATAATTTTCCAAGAGGTTTTAAGTTAAAAGGTATGAAAATTGCAATAGATTGTGCTAACGGAGCAGGTTATAAATCTGGACCAAAATTATTAAAGAGCTTGGGTGCAAAAGTAATTGAGTATGGGACTTCTCCAAATGGTTTAAATATTAATGATAATTGTGGCTCAACCTTTCCGCAAAAGATCAAATCTTTAGTTCGAAAAAACAAAGCTCATATCGGAATATCTTTAGATGGTGATGCAGATAGAATAATTGTATCTGATGAGATGGGAAACATTGTTGATGGTGATAAAATTATCGCAATGCTAGCAACCAGATGGAAAAGGAAGAAAATTCTAAAAGGTGGTGTAATTGGCACCTTAATGTCAAATTATGGATTACAAAATTTTTTTAGAGATCAAAAAATTAAATTTGTCAGAGCTAATGTAGGAGACAGATATGTTAAGGAAAAAATGCAAAAAGAAAACTTTAATCTAGGTGGAGAGCAATCTGGGCACATTATACTTGGCAAATTTGCAACAACAGGTGATGGGCTATTAGTTGCATTAGAAATTCTATTTTCAATGAGGAAAGGTAAAAAGGCGAGTGAGCTTTTTGACTTATTTAAATTAACACCTCAAATATTAGAAAATGTAAAGGTTAAAGATAAATCAGTTATTAATTCTACTAAATGTAAAGTTGCTATTAAAAAATCTGAAAGAATAATTAAAAATTATGGTAGAATGCTTGTAAGAAAATCTGGCACAGAGCCTAAAATCAGAATTATGGGTGAGTCAAACAATATTCATTTATTAAAAAAATGTATAAATATTGTAAAAAGGTCAATTAAATAAATTGAAATTTAAATCTAAAATATTAGTTATTGCGGGCTCAGACTCGTCCGGGGGCGCAGGTATTCAAGCAGATATTAAAACCATTACAAGTCTTGGCTCTTATGCAATGACAGCTATTACTGCAATAACTTCACAAAATACAACGGGAGTTATGTCAATTTCAAAAGTTCAAATTAACGAAATAAAAAGGCAAATTGAATTCACCTCAAAAGATATCAGGCCAGATGCAATAAAGATTGGAATGTTGCACTCAACAAAAGTTATTGAAACAGTAATAAATTCTTTAAAGAAAATTAAAGTAAAAAAAATTATTCTAGATCCAGTAATGGTGGCGAAAGGGGGCACAAAATTAGTTGATGATAAATCAATAGAAATAATAAAAACTAAATTAATGAATAGAGTATCTTTAATTACACCAAATGTACCAGAAGCAGAAATATTAACTAAAACTGAAATTAAAACAACAGACGATATGATTGTAGCTGGAAAAAAATTATTAAGTTATGGAGCAAAAAACGTATTAATCAAAGGGGGTCACTTAAAAGCCGAATTTGTATATGATTTGTATTTGAATAAAAGCGAAAAAAAATTTTTTAAAAGCAAAAAAATCAAAACCAAAAATACACATGGTACAGGATGCACTTTATCCAGTGCGATAGCGACTTATTTTTCGTGTGGAAAAACATTAAAGAAATCTTGTAAGATGGCAATTGATTATGTTAACCATTCTATCGGATCAGGGCCTAATTTTGGAAAAGGCCATGGGCCAATAAACCATATAAGCGTGTTTAATATTAAAAATAAATTTAAATGAAAAATGTAGTCGTTGTCGGATCCCAGTGGGGTGACGAAGGAAAAGGAAAAATTGTTGATTGGCTCTCAAGCGAAGCAGATGTAGTTGTGAGATTTCAGGGCGGACACAATGCTGGACATACTTTAGTAATAGATGGAGTTACCTATAAATTAAGATTACTTCCATCAGGAATTGTTAGAAAAAATAAAATATCAATTATTGGTAATGGGGTTGTGGTTGATCCATGGGCATTATTAGATGAAATAAAAGAGATAAAATCAAAAGGAGTAGAGATATCTGAAGAAAATTTAATTTTGTCAGAGTCAGCCAATTTAATTTTACCTTTTCACAAAGAAATGGATGAAATAAGAGAAGATGCGGCAGGAAAAGCAAAAATTGGCACAACAAGGAGGGGTATAGGACCGGCATATGAAGATAAAGTAGGCAGACGATCTATCAGGGTAATGGATTTAATTTCTGAAAAAAATTTAGATCACAGGCTTGAAACTGTTTTAATGCACCATAATGCAATAAGAAAAGGTTTAGGAAAAGAATTGTTTGAAAAGAACAAGTTAAAAAAAAAACTTCTTGAAATTGCACCCCAAATATTGAAGTTTTCAAAGCCCGTCTGGAAAAAGATTGATGAATTTAAAAATGAAGGAAAGAAAATTTTATTTGAGGGCGCGCAAGGAATATTGTTAGACGTCGATCATGGTACATATCCTTTTGTTACCTCCTCAAACACAGTCGCATCAGCAGCAGCTACAGGTTCAGGGTGCGGACCAAATACAATAGGTTATGTTCTTGGAATTACAAAAGCTTACACGACAAGAGTAGGTGAAGGCCCTTTTCCAACTGAATTAAAAAATGAAACTGGAGAACATCTTGGTAAAATTGGAAAAGAGTTTGGAACCGTTACTAGCAGAAAAAGAAGATGTGGATGGTTTGACGGTGTTTTGGTAAGACAAACGATTAAAGTCTCAGGTATTAATGGAATAGCATTAACCAAATTAGATGTTTTAGACGAACTAGAAGAAATCAAAATGTGCGTTGCCTACGAACTGGATGGCAAAAAGGTCGATTATTTGCCCGCTGCGGTAGATGATCAACTAAAAGTTAAGCCAATTTATAAAAGCTTCAAAGGTTGGAAATCTTCAACAAAAGGAATTAAAAATTTTGAAAAATTGCCCGAAAATGCGAAAATTTATATAAAGGAGCTCGAAAAATTTATCGAAACTAAGGTTTCAAGTATTTCCACAAGTCCTGAAAGAAACGATACAATTTTAATTGAAGATCCTTTTAAAATTTAATTTACTGGAAGTAAATTTTTTGATTTTGCTGAATTTAGCATATGCTTTTGTAGTTTTTCAAAAGCTTTGTTTTCAATTTGTCTAATTCTTTCTCTACTAATTTTAAATTTTTTACTTAAATCTTCAAGAGTTAATGGATTTTCGTTCAGTCTTCTTGCATAAAGAATCTCTTTTTCTCTATGATTGAGTATTTTTATAGAATCCTGGAGCAAACTCTTTCTTTGATCAAGTTCCTCTTGATGAGCTATTTTTAATTCTTGATCCATTTCTTTATCTACAACCCAGTCTTGCCATTCATCACCATCCTCTCCAATTGGAGCATTTAAAGATTGCTCTTTACCTGACAACCTTCTGTTCATTGAGATAACTTCATCTTCACTAACATCAAGTGTGTTTGCAATTTTTTCTACCTCATCTTTTTTAAGGTCGCCTTCATTTTTTGGTGCAATTTGATTTTTTAATTTTTTTAAATTAAAAAATAATTTTTTTTGTGCAGTAGTTGTTCCAATTTTTACTAAACTCCAAGATCTTAAAATGTATTCTTGTATTGATGCTTTAATCCACCACATAGCATAAGTTGCTAATCTAAAACCTTTTTCAGGTTCGAACTTTTTCACTGCTTGCATTAATCCAACATTTCCTTCAGAAATAATTTCATTCATCGGCAATCCATAACCTCTATATCTCATTGCAATTTTTGCTACCAATCTCAAATGGCTTGTCACTAGTTTTTCAGCTGATTTAACATTTCCCGTAGTTTTCCAATTTTTCGCAAGCATGTATTCTTCTTCAGCATCAAGCATTGGAAATTTTTTAATCTGGTCCAAGTATACTGACAGACCACCTTCGTTGCTTAAAGCAGGGTATTTAAATGTAGATGTCATTTTATTACTATGTATTTAATAAATAATTAATTTTTTGCAATATTGTAATTACTTTGAATTTCTAAGCTTTTTTAACAGTGTATTCAAATCTTGAGGTAAATTTGATGTAAATTCAACTTCTTTATTTGTTGAGGGATGAATAAACCCAAGAGTTTTTGCATGTAAAAATTGTCTATTTAGTTTAAGAATAAGATTATTTAAATCGTTATTAATATTTCTGAATTTCTTAAATTTCTTTTTATATTTTTTGTCCCCTAAAATATTGTTACCTTTATGACTCATGTGAACCCTAATTTGATGGGTTCTACCAGTTTCTAATCTACACTCAATAAAACTAAAAGTGGGTATCTTTTCATTTTCGAAAATTACCAAGGTTTTATAATTAGTAATTGCATTTTTTCCTTTAGTAAGGCCAACTTGCATTAATTGTCTATTTTTTGAGCTTCTTGTAATCAATGTTTCAATTCTACCTGACTGAGGCCTTAGCTTTCCCCATACAAGAGCTTGGTAAACTCTTTTTATTGTATGGTCGTTAAATTGAGTAGATAAATTTTTGTGTGTTATATTATTTTTCGCAACGACAATTAAACCAGATGTATCTTTATCAATTCTATGAACGATTCCTGGTCTTAGCTCATCACCAATAGTCGATAGATTTTTGCTATCATAAAATATT
>CABZSS010000018.1 GCA_902528375.1 uncultured Pelagibacteraceae bacterium | reverse complement strand
TAGAAAGTCTGATGATTTTTTGATCATAGCTAGAATAGAAAGTTTTATATTGGGTAAAGGAATTAATGATGCTTTGAAAAGAGCAAACGCTTACTCTAAGGCAGGAGCTGATGGAATACTAATACATAGTAAAATTGATACTCCAAAAGAAATTTTTAAATTTTCAAAAATTTTTAGAAAAAGTAAAAACTTTAAATTTTTAGTAGCTGTACCATCAAGTTACTCAAAAACTTACGAAAAAGATCTTATTAGAAATGGTTTTAGTGTAGTAATATATGCAAATCATATGTTGCGGGCCTCATATTTAGCTATGAACCAAGTTGCTGAATCAATATTAAAAAATAGCCGATCTGCTAATATAGAAAAAAAAATATCTTCCATAAAAGATTTGCTTAAGTATTCCTTATAAATTTTATGATTGATACTTCTAAATTTACAAAACTTTTATTTAAAAAAGGAATTGAATTTTATGCAGGAGTGCCTGACAGTTGCATGAATGAATTTTGTAATGAGATAAATAATAATAAAAAAATAGAAAACATTACTTCAGCTAATGAAGGAAGTGCTGTTTCACTTGGTGTTGGTTATCATTTAATTACAAAAAAAATTCCTTGTATTTATTTGCAGAATTCAGGTATGGGAAATGCAACAGATCCTTTAACTAATTTAGCAAATCCTGAAGTTTATAATATACCTATGTTGTTAATGATTGGCTGGAGAGGAGCCCCAGGTATCAAAGATGAAGCCCAACATAATATTCAAGGCAGAACAATACATAAAATTTTAAAGTTATATAAAATTAAGTATCTAATACTTAAAGATAATAAAGATTTAAAAAAAGTATCAAATTTAATAAATTATGCAAAAAAAAATTCTTGTCATGTAGCATTACTAGTAAAACCTAAAACTTTTAAAAATGTAAAAAAAAAAGTAATTAAAAATAAAGCTGATCAACATTCAAATATTTCAAGAAAAGATGTTGTTTTATCACTCTTAAATAACGTCTCAAAAAGAACGAAAATAATATCTTCAGTCGGTTTTAACTCCCGTGAAATTTTTCAAATGCGTAAAGAAAAAAAAATTAAAAATGGTAAAGATTTTTTAATGGTTGGTGCAATGGGTCACACAGCGATGGTTTCTTTGGCTATTAGTAAATTCACAAAAGAAAGTACTATTTGTGTTGATGGTGATGGATCTTTCATAATGCATTTAGGGGCTCTAAGCTTACTTAGCAATCATAAGAGAAATAATTTTAAATATTTACTTATAGATAACGAGGCGCATGAGTCTATTGGTGGTCAACCTATAAAATTTCAAAATTTTAATATTAAGAAAATATCAGAGGCAATGGGATTTAAACAAAGCTATTACACAAAAAGTTTAAACAAACTAGAGGTTCTAATGAAAAAATTTATAAAATCTTCTGGGCCTTCTTTTTTTCATATAAAAATAAATTCAGGTACTCTTAAAAACCTAGTAAGACCTAAGAACTTTTTAGAAATCAAAAAGAAGTTCATGAATTGACATTTTAAATAAAAAAAGGCTAGTTGATTATATTTTACCAAATTTTTTAAATTCATTAAGTTTTAACAATTCAACGTATGAGTTTTTTATTTGAGGATGCCATAAATCAACAATAAAAACTACCCTATCTTTTTTTCCTTTATGAAATACCTCATGTTCGTATGAATCATCAAAAACAATACATCTGTCTTCAAGCCAAGGCCTCGTCTGATCTCCGACTCTTATTTTAACCATATCTGGCTCGGGAACATCTATTCCCAGGTGATACCTTAACCTTAGATTTGAAGAGCCAGTATGAGGTTTTATATGAGTCCCTGGAGATAATTTTGAAAAAGCAACAAAGCCATGTGTCTCATTGATTGGCATTTTTTTGAGCAAATCAAATGTTTTACCAAAACTATTTTGTAAATTTAAATTTTTACCTTGTGCTCCAATTAAAGTAATAGAAGACCATTTTCCATTTTCTGCTAACATTTGATTTCCTGGGTGTTCGGTAGTTTTATAATCTGATGAAAAAAATTCATCTTTAATTACTTTACAGTTCTCCTCTAAATATCTAGACCATTTATCACTTTCAAACCATGGTTTTGAACTTATCTTTTTTAAATTCCAAATGCTTGGATTTGAAAAATTTGGCAACTTTTTCTCAATTATTTTGTGATAAATCGACTCCGAACCATAATTTTTTGGATTTTGATATTGATAGTTTTCGCTGTAAGCCGATTTGCTATTCATTTTTAGAAGATAGAATAAATTTGAAACTTTTCTTGAGATTCTCCAAACTAGGACTTTTAAAAATCCAAATTTTGAAGAAGCGAACTTTATAGATAAATCATACCAATATAAATTTTCGGCTAGATCTTCAAACTCACTTTTTTTCAATAGTTCGTTAATTTTTTTTGAATTTAAAAAATGCTTAATCAAAGAATTCATTTATACAGATTATTATCATATTTATTGTTTAAAACCATTATCACAAAATTCAGAAAAAATTCAATGATTTCGATCTGATGCAAAAATATTCATTCGTATAGAAGACTCCCTTATATGAAAAATTATCATATAAATATTTAATAACGTATGAGAAATGAAAAAATAATATAAAATTATTTCAATATAATTTGTATTGAGGAAGAAAGGTGAAAAAATAATAGAGAAGTATTGACTATCTTTTACAAATAAAATTATTCTTTTATATTTTGTTTTCCATATATAAGGCTTAATTTTATTTCTTGAATTCAAATTTTGCCATCTAGCTAAAGCTGAATATTTATCAAATACAAAGTGTCCAAATGGAGAGACACATGTTGAAATGATGCCAAAATAGAATAATATTTCATTATTTAAAGCAAGATTGCAAAAAATAGACAAGCCAAACATTAAAAAAGATTTATCAATTATGCCAAATAATGAATCTAAAAATCGTCCGTAAAATGTAGATGTTTTTTTAATCCTTGAGATACTTCCATCCACACAATCAAGTACGTACATACAAAGTAAAGAAGTTATAGCAATATTATAAAATAAAAAAGTTGATTGAATAAAAAAAGACATCATTGCAATACTTAACAGAAAGTTAAGATAAGTAGTTGCATTTGAAGAAATATTTAGTCTTAAAAATAAAGGAGTGACGTAGTATGATAAAAATCTACATATTATAAGAAAAAAAGGGCTGTTGTCTGTTGTATTTACATATTTATCAATTTTTTTTATGGTTTTCAAATTTATATTAGAAGGCATTTTATCGTAAGTTTTTATAAAATTTTAATTGTTTATCACTGTATTTTCCTAATGATGGATCTGACAAACAAAAAATATGTTGATCGTTTTTCCGATCATTAATGTACTTCCATTTTCTTAAAAAATGATCTTTTAAAAATTTAGCATTGGCTGCTCTACCATCACAAACTATAATGGTACCTGGTGTATAAAAATACTCAAATTTTAAAATATCACAGACCATTGGCATCATATCTTTGTGCCTTGTGCTAATGCCATTTATATCTTTTTTTATCTTAAACTGATCAGGCCCATCTAAATATATAAAATCAGGATTGCACAATGGTAATTTTTTATATTGAGTACAAATTCTGTCTTTGAATGTCGTCATTTCGACGTCAGTTAAAATATAATTTATTTTAATTGGTTTTTTTATTTTTAGGTACTTGTTAAATTTAACAATTCTACTTTTAGTAATATTTAAATATTTTTTTTCATTTTCTACGACAAATAATTCAAAGGGATTATTTCTTCTTAATGATTTTACCTCATTTGAAAACTTATCTGCTAACTCTTTCAATGCTAAACTCAAAATAAGACTTGACCAACCAGAACCAAATTCAAGTATTGTTGTCCTTTTATTTATTAACACATATTGGTACAAATTATAAAGATCACCTAATTCGGGTATGTATGGTTCGTTTATTGCCATTTGATTTACTAAAGGTTTCTTCTTTTTAGATAAATTAACTAACAACTTTAAACCCTTTTTAATAAAAAAATTTTTAATTACTTTTTGGTTTTTTTTTGCTGGCTTTTTCACTTACGCATTACATAACATAAAACTACCTTTCCAAAAACCTATATTTTCTGATATAAATTCATTTTGGTCAGGCAACAAAACGTACCTATCGATAAAGAAATGAGTTAGTCAAAAAAAAATTAAAATGCCACTAATTGAAAAAATAGTTAACCCATTAAGCACCTTTCACCATAAAAGAATTTTTATGCACTTAAGGGATTTAGATATTGATAAAATTATTGACGTTGGTGCTCATAAAGGTGAGTTTCTTGAAAACATGCTAAAAATACAGAAAGTAAACTCTTTTTATGCATTTGAACCTCAAAAAAATATCTTTAAAGAACTAAGCAAAAAATTTGCTAGAAACAAAAAAGTAAAATTATTTAATTGTGCGATTGATAAAGAAATTTCAAGTAAAAAATTGAAAATAAACAAAATTAGTATGAAGTCATCCTTGGCTGAAGTAAACGAAAATTCGTTATATTTAAAATTTATAAATTTTTTGGCACAATCAAAATCAAATTTTGAGGGTGAATACGAAGTTCAAACTAACACGGTGGATAAAATTTTTGAGGGCATAAACTTGCAAAAATCATTGCTTAAAATTGATGTAGAGGGTTTTGAAATTAATGTTATCAAAGGATCACAGATGAAACTTGAGGAAATTTCTTTTATTTTGTTAGAAAATCAATTTGGTAACCATTTTAAAGATAATAATTTTAAAGATATAATAAAGTTGCTTTCAGAGCAAAATTTTAGAATTTGTAAAAAATTTATTTTCCCCACACTTCATTATCAGGATATATTGTTTAGGAAGATTTAGCTTATTTCAAAAATTGATCAAAATTAGGTTTAAAATAATTGGGTCCTTTCATTACTTTGCCATTCTCATTATATAAAGGTTTTCCATCCTCACCCAATTTACTCATATTAGAATTTTGAACTTCTTCAAAACATTTATCTAAATTTACTCCAAAGGCATGTCCTGCGCCATAGGTGACATAAAGAATGTCAGTTAATGCATCAATTGTTTCTTTTAAATCTTTTTTATGTATCGCATATTTAAGTTCTTCAAGTTCTTCCTCGATAAGATCAACTCTTAATTTATTAATCTTATCTGACGAAAAACTAGCATTTGTTTTTATTTCCTGGCAAAATGTTTTCATAAATAAACCTACTTTTTCAAAATTTGTCATAATGCTCCTATATGATTCTATTAGCTTTTAATGTATAATATTTAATACAATATCCAAATGAAATTTAGAAAAGAAACAGATAGCATGGGGACCATCAATGTAGCTGACGACAAATATTGGGGTGCTTCAACAGAAAGATCAAAAAAATATTTCGATATTGGAAAAATATTAGTAAGCAAAACTTTAATAAATGCAATTGCTGTAATAAAGCTTGCTGCTGCTAAGGTTCATGCAAAAGACAAACAAATTGATACAAAAATTTGCAAGGCGATTGTAACAGCTTCTCAAGAAATAATTTCTGGTAAACTTAATGGTAATTTTCCCCTAAAAGTATGGCAAACTGGTTCTGGTACACAAACTAATATGAATGTAAATGAGGTTATAGCTAACAGAGCAATTCAAATCTTAGGCGGAAAGAAGGGCTCGAAAAAACCAGTTCATCCAAATGATCATGTAAATAAATCTCAATCTACTAATGATGTTTTTCCTACCGCTATGCACATTGCAATTGCCCTGGAAACTAAAAAAAAATTAATACCTTCTTTAAAAAATCTCAGTAAAGAATTAAAAGCAAAAATCAGTAAATTTAAAAAAATTGTTAAAGTTGGAAGGACTCATCTTCAGGATGCAACCCCACTAACTTTGGGTCAAGAATTTTCTGGTTATTATTCACAGTTGAATGATTGCATTATAAGAATTGAAAATTCTTTAAAAGAAATTTTCTTTCTTGCTCAAGGTGGTACAGCCGTTGGAACAGGGATTAATTCAAAGAAAAACTTTGATCTGAAAATTTGCAGAGAAATTAGTAAATTAACAAAAATTAGATTTTATCCTGCAAAAAACAAATTTGCCGCTCTCGCTGCCCATGATGCAATAGTAAATTTCTCTGGTACTTTGAATACAACAGCAGTTTGCCTTATGAAAATTGCAAATGATATTCGCTTTTTAGGCTCTGGTCCTAGAGCAGGTTATGGAGAATTAATATTACCTGCAAATGAACCTGGTTCATCAATCATGCCGGGTAAAGTAAACCCAACACAATGTGAAGCTGTAACAATGGTTTGCGTAAAAGTTATTGGCAATCATACAGGAATTACAATAGCAGGTTCACAAGGACAATTTGAATTGAATGTATTTAAACCTCTCATTGCTCACAATATTCTTCAATCTATTGACCTTTTATCAGACAGCTCAAAAAATTTTTCTCAATTTTGTGTTAAGGGTATCAAGGCTGACATAAAAAAAATAAATTTTGATTTAAATAACTCGTTAATGCTAGTCACAGCTCTAGCACCTAAGATAGGTTATGATAATGCAGCCAAAATTGCAAAATCTGCCCTAAAAAATAAAACTACGTTAAAATTTGAGGCGATAAAAAAAGGGCTTATTTCGGCAAAAGATTTCGATAAAATTGTTGATCCAAAAAAAATGACTTATCCAGGGTAGCTTGATAAAATCTTATTTATAAAACTCCTCAAACTAATCCAATTATTGACTGTAATAGAGTTATTATTAAAACTATAAATTAGATTATCAAGATTATCGCTCAACTCAGGTTTATCATCGTTTAATGATATAAAAAATATCTTTGTGTCAGATTTTGATAGATTATAAATTAACCCAAAATAGACTTTTTCTAAATCTTTTTGATTCTTTTTTGAAACTAAAAATTTTCTATAAAACCTTTTTTTATCAAAAATTTCAAAACTGAATTTTCCTTTAAAAAAAATATCATTATCCTCTAAATAAATATTTCCATAATCTAGTTTCAAACTTCCAATTTTTTTGTTTAGTAACTTTGAATTACTTAATTCAATTTTATCTCCAACATAATTTGAATTTATTAAAATTTCATTAAAGAAGCTTCCGTTACTTAAATTACTACTTTTAATTGCTAATTTTCCGTTAAAGTTTTCATTTAATAGAAATTCCTGAGAAAAAATTTCGTTAATCATGTTTTTGTTCAGCATGATTTTTTTTAGATCAAACTTCTGAATTTTAGACTCAATTTGAAAATCAAAAGGCTCTAGGTTTATTTTTCCATTATAATCAAATTTATTTGTGCCAAGAAATGAGTTATTAGAGTCAATAACTACCGAATCTTTCTCAAAAAAATAATTAGTATTTAGTTTAGATCTTTTAAAACTTATTTTTAGATTTTTTACTTTGTCTCCTTTTTTGGATTTATTTAAAAAGCTTAACTTTAATGGATTTAATCTAAATTTTGTAATTTTTTCATTTAAATTTTCATCATATTTCCAATCAAAAGTGAATGGGATATTAAAAATTTTTCCTTTAGAAATTATAGAATTTTCTTTATTCAATTCATCACGAGAAATTAAAATGTTTTCAAGAGTAAAAAATGAAACAATTTGACCCTCATTACTTTTATAAAAAATTTTGCTTTTTAAGATTTTTATAGTTTTTTTTGAAAATCCTTTATCTAAAAAACTATTGATAAACTTGAAATCAGAGTTTTCGATAAAAAAATTAGCATTTTTAATTTCAATTTTTTTTATTACATTATTCATCTTAAAAAAATTGTTTTGGTTAATAAAAATTCTTAATTTTTTAATTTGACTAAACTCTTTTTGATAACCCGTTTTTTGTGTAAATATTACGACATCATTTATAATGTAATGCGGTTTTGGAAGAATCGAGTAATTTATGTCAGGAGTAAGTGCAAAGTCTAAGTTGTATTCTTTTTTTAATTTTTCCTCTAATTCCTTTTGAATATTCTCGCTGATGACTATCCCTGGGATTGATAAGTAAAGAAGATACAAAAAAAATACTATACTTAGCACAAATAGGGCATAATTAAGTTGAATTTTTTCAGATATATAATTTTCTATGTTTTTTTTCTTAAATTGATTAAAGCTTATCTTCCATGTGCTTTTAGGCATATTGAAAATAGTGAAAAATTTACTAAACAATTTATTTAGTATATTTTTCTTATAAAAGTTTTTTTGTATAAATGATTGAATTTTAAATTTTTTCATTATTCTATAAAATGACTTATAGTGATTTAAAATAAATGATAAACTCTGAATATCTAGAAAAATTAAATAAATTCCAAAAAGAGGCTGTTTTGCATACATCAGGGCCGCTCTTGATTGTTGCTGGGGCTGGTTCAGGTAAAACAAAAGTTCTTACTTCAAGAATTGCAAATATTGTTGAAAAAAATTTAGCATTTCCAAACGAAATACTAGCTGTAACTTTTACTAATAAAGCAGCGAGGGAAATGCAAAATAGGATTAGTTTAATACTTAAAAAGAGCGCAGTCGGCCTACCATGGCTTGGAACGTTCCACTCCATATGTGCTAAAATACTGAGAAAACATGCCAAGGCTGTCAATTTGACACAAAATTTTACTATAATAGATCAAGATGATCAGCAAAGATTAATTAAAAATATTTGTAAAAGTAAAAATATTGATGTCAAAAAAATTTCTCCAAATTTCATACTAGCTTTAATTAATAAGTGGAAAAATTCTGGTTGGTATCCAAAAAATGTTAAGATTTCAAGAGGTCAGATTTTAGAGAAGAATATGCTAGAAGTTTATAAAGTATATCAAGAAAAACTTATTAATCTAAATGCATGTGATTTTGGAGACCTAATTC
>CABZSS010000017.1 GCA_902528375.1 uncultured Pelagibacteraceae bacterium | reverse complement strand
GTTTCTCATCCAAAGTTCAAAATTCAACATCATCCAAATTTTTTTTCCATTAAAATCATAATTGTCATCTTTTGTATTTTTATCATTTAAAAAATTTTCAAGTTTTTTTTGGTTAAAAATGTTTCTTTCTAGAGTTTTTTTGTCTAAAAGAATTTCTTTGACTTTTTTATCGTGCATCCACTCATTCATAGGTAAAGGAAAGCCTAATTTTTTTTCCTCTGACATTTTTTTAGGCAAGTATTTTTCTCCAACTTTCCTTAGTAGATACTTGTTTGTGTCATATTTTTCAGAATAAGAAAAATTATTTGAAAAAAGTGATTTAAACTTTGAAAATTTAGATTTCCATTTTATCTTAAACTTATACGGAACAGTATTGATAAATTCTATAAGCTCATGGTCAAGAAAGGGTACCCTTGCTTCAATAGAATTCGCCATAGTCATAGTGTCTAAACGATCTAGTAAACACTGAAGATGATTGGTCTGAAACATTAGTAATATTTGATTATAGTAATTAGAATTTTCGTATTTTTTTAAAACATTTGTCCAAGGTTCCTTAACTTTTTCTAAGTTGATTTGATTTTTTACATTTTCATGCAGCAGTGAGTCTACCTCACCTATTGAGAACCAATTATATTGATGAAAAAAAAAGTCAATAAACTTATCTTTTTTATAGTTAAATTTTTTATCTACTGAAAATATTTTTTTTACAAAACTATTATCTGTAAACTTTAATATGAAATTTGCTTTAACAAAATCTATTGGAGAGTTTTGAACTCTTGCATAACCTCCAAAGAACTCATCAGCTCCTTCTCCACTTAAGACTACCTTTATATCCTGTTTCATTTTTTTACTCAGCAGATATAATGGATACTCATGAGGGATTGAAAGCGGAACATCTTTTACTTCTATTATCTTCTCAATATTATTAAAGAAGTCCTCTTTGCCAACAAAAACTTCGGTATGTTCTGAATTAATATATTTTGCTATAGTTCTGGCTTTATGCGTTTCATCATATTTTTTTTCTTTAAATCCAACAGAGTAAGTTTTTAATTTACCTGATATATTTTTTGCTGCTATAGAGGATAAAATTGATGAGTCTAATCCTCCAGATAAAAAAACCCCTAACGGCGCATCACTGACCAACTGTTTTTTTATAGAACTATTCAATAAAGAATCTAATTTTTGAAAATAATACTCTTCATTATGCGTTATTTTCGTATTTATTTCTGGTATAGACCAATAGGTATTTTGCTTTGTTTGTTTCTTTAAAATATCAACTTCTAAAAAAGTTCCAGGAGTAACTTTTTGAATATTATCATAAAATACATTATTTTTCCCATAAGGATATCTGAATAAAAGATAAGAAGAAAAGGCATTAAAATTTAATTTTTTTTCAAAGTCAGGATAATTTGTTATGCCTTTAATTTCTGAACTAAACAATAATTGATTATTTAGATGTGAAAAATAAAGAGGTTTTATTCCGACCCTATCTCTTATTAAAAAAACTTTACTATTTTTTTTGTCATACACCGCAATTGCGAACATGCCATTAAACTTTTCCACACATTTAATCCCCCATTGCAAAAAAGCTGTAGAAACTACTTCGCTATCTGAATTGGTTTCAAATTTATGGCCATGATTAATTAGTTCCGCTCTTATTTCTTTAAAATTATAAATTTCTCCATTAAAAATTGAAATTATATGTTTTTTAATAATGGGCTGGTTACCCTTGATTAAATCCATTATAGAGAGTCTATTAAATGCTAGCGAAACAAGTTTGTCATTATAATAACCCTCATCATCTGGACCACGATGTTTCAGCAGTCTATTAAGAGAAAAAATTTTTTCATTTTTAAATTTATCTGAAGAACTAAAATCAATTAAACCCAGAATACTACACATAAGAGAACTCATACATCAATTTATTCAAAAAATGAACAGCAAAGAAAAAAGATTTTTAATCATTGCAGAAGGTAACCATAGAATTGAAATCACAAAATAAAAAATTTTTTAGATCTCTCCAGCGTCTGTAAAATGAGTTATTTTAAAAGAGGGGCGTTCTGTTGCCAGGTGCCCCAAAACCCCGTTACTTAATTAATAAATTAATTAAGCAGCAAGAGCAAATTTATCATTTGCAATTATAAATAGCCCGTCACGGTGGAACAATCCCGAACGAAAAAATAGCCTTTAGACATCCGTCGATCCTAGTTCACCCCCATAAATTATTAATGGTGGAGGTGGTGGGTACTGCCCCCACGTCCGTAATGTTTATTACGAAATTCGTTTATCGTCATAGTTTATTAAAACATATATATTATATAGCTTTTTATTTATTTTTTAAGAACAAATTTTGTTATAAGAATTACTTATAAATGTCATTTAAATATCCACTTCTAGAAAATGCCTTTTCAAATCAAGACATCAATTCTGCAATTAAAGTAGTAAAAAGTAGAAGATTAACTATGTCAAATAAAACAATGGAGTTTGAAAAAAAATTTTCAAAATTTATAAAATCTAATTATTGTTTGATGGTTAACTCTGGTTCATCTGCAAACCTTTTAGCATTTTTTGCTTTAACAAACCCTTTAAAAAAAAACAAATTAAAAATAGGTGACGAGTGTTTAATACCTGCACTTTGTTGGTCAACATCGCTATGGCCAATAGTACAGTCAGGTTTAGTTCCAAAATTTATTGATGTAGACTTAAAAACGTTTTCACCAAATTTAGACATAATCAAAAAAAATGTTACAAAAAAAACAAAGGCTATTATGTTAATTAATGTTTTAGGAAATTGTTCCGAAATTGATAAAATTAGACAGTTTGCCAAAAAAAAAAAAATTTATCTAGTTGAAGATAATTGTGAGTCTTTGGGGTCCATCTATAAAGGAAAAAATCTAGGTACATTTGGAGATTTTTCCTCATTCTCTTTTTATTATTCTCATCAATTAACCTCTGGTGAGGGAGGAATGATTGTTTGTAATAATAAATTTGACTACAGAATCTTACAATCTTTAAGAGCACATGGTTGGGATAGAGAAATTTCAAAAAAAAAAAATACATTTAATTTTGTCAATCAAGGTTTTAATTTAAGACCTCTAGATATCTCTGCGTCAATAGCAACGAGTCAACTTAAGAGATTAAAAAAAATGATCAAAACAAGAAAATATAATCGAGACATGATTATTAAATACCTAAAAAAATCACCCAAATGGGATGATCAATTTACTTTTTTTGAGTCAAGCAAACATTTAAAACCGAGCTGGTTTAGCATTCCTTTATTAATAAATAAAAAATACCTTAATTATAAAAAGAATTTTTTAAAAAGGCTTGAAAAAAATAAAATTGAAACTAGACCAATAATAAGTGGTAATTTTATTAATCAACCAGCGATTAAATTACATAAATTTAAATTTAAAAAAAAAAATTTTAAAAATTCTCAAGAAATTGAAGATAGAGGTTTTTTTATTGGATTACCCACTAAAAAGATTAAGCTTCAAGATATTAAAAGATTAACAAATTATCTTTTAGATTTTTAATAAGATGTATAGATGTGGAATTACTGGTGCAACTGGAATACTAGGCAGTAAAATAATTAAAAAAATAAAATTTAATTTTGTAATTTTTAAGGGAGATATTACTAAAAAAAAATTGGTAGATAATTGGATTAAGTCTAATAATTTTGATTTTATTATACATCTTGCAGCGATCGTACCCACTAAGGATGTAGAAAAAGATTACAATTATGCAAAAAAAGTAAATTATAATGGAACTAAAAATATAGTAGATTCATTAATAAAATATCAAAAAAAACCAAAAAATATTTTTTTTGCCTCAACATCACATGTATATCAAATTAGAAAGAAATTTTTTAAGATAGATGAAAATCAAAAAGTTGAACCATACAGCAAATATGGAAAAACAAAAATATTGGCAGAAAATTATTTAAAAAAAAAATTAAAAAAAGAAAAGATCAATTATTGTATTGGAAGAATTTTTAGTTATACGAGTCCAGAACAGAATAAGTCATTTCTTACCCCAGGATTATTTTATAAAATAAAAAAAAATAAACAAAAAACAATTACTTTTGAAGGACTAAAACATTTCAGAGATTTTTTAAGCATTAATGATATAATAAATGCGATTAGAATTTTGTGCGTTAAAAAAGGAACAGGTATATATAATATAGGTTCAAGTAAAAAATTCCATCTAGAAACAATTGCAAAAATTTTTTGCAAAAAATTCAAAAAAAAAGCCTCTTTTATAAAAAGCTCAAAAAGTTTTACATATCTAATTTCTGATAACAAAAAGTTAATTAAATTTGGATGGAAGCCAAAAAATAGTTTTATCCAGGAATTAAATAAATTTAAATGAATAATATAGGAATCATAATACCAACTTATAATGAAGAAAAAAATATTGCAAAATTAGTTGAGTCAATAAAATCTTTTGTTCCTAATTCAGAAATTTTTGTAGTAGATGATTCAATTAATGATCTTACAAAAAGAATTTTAGAAAACAAAAGTTTTGTACATTTTTTTCACCGAGGTCAAAAACTTGGGAGGGGTACAGCAGTTATTTTTGGATTGAACGAAGCTTTAAAAAAAAAGTCTATTGATACATTTATAGAGATGGATGCCGATTTTTCACATAACCCAAATGAATTAAAAGAAAAAATTGAGTATTTTAAAAAAAATGAAATAGATATGTTAATTGCCAGTAGATATACCAAAAACAGTAAAATTATGAACTGGAGCATATTTAGAAGAATTTTTTCACTGTTATCGAATTTTTTGGCAAGATTACTTTTAAAAATACCATGCACTGATTATACAAATGGTTTTAGGTTCTATTCAAAAAGAGCAGCTAAGAAAGTTGTTAATGAGTGTGGAAAAATTGGTGGTGGATTTATCGTACTCTCAGAAATTCTTGTAGTCATGCACTCAAATAATTTTAAAATTGATGAATTGAGCACAATCTTTGTGAATAGAAAAAGGGGTGAAAGTTCTGTTAGTCTGAAATTGATTATTTCATCTTTGCTTGGTTTGATAAAACTATACTTTTTAAAAAAAAACAAACATGGCAAATAAACAATTATTCATCTAGTTTATTCACTAGTGGATTGTCATACAACTTTTAATAGTAATTAAAAAAATTTTCGCATTTTTTTTTTTTATTACTAATATATAAACATTATTAAATCAGTTGATAAATCATGAAACTTACTAAAGAACAAACTCAAGAAATAAAAGATCTTCAATCACAAAAAAATGAAACAAAAAGGGTAACTGCTCCTAATCTAGAAAAAATATTGTATGAGGCGATACCAATATTGGATCATGGGTTCATAAGGGTGATAGATTACATGGGTAACGATGCATCAATCGTCCAAGCAGCTCGTGTATCTTATGGTAAAGGAACAAAACAAGTTTCCACAGACAGTGGTCTAATTAAATATTTAATGAGGCATTGGCACAGCACACCTTTTGAAATGTGTGAAATAAAATACCATGTTAAATTACCAATCTTTATTGCTAGACAATGGATTAGACACAGAACTGCAAATGTTAATGAGTATTCAGCCAGGTATTCAATTTTAGATAAAGAATTTTACTTACCAAAAAAAGAACATTTAGCAGCTCAATCAAAAAATAATAGGCAAGGAAGAGGCGAGGTACTTGAAGGTGAACAGGCCAACAAAGTTCTATCTTTGTTGAGAGACGATGCTGAGAGAACTTATGATAACTATGAAACAATGCTTAATGAAAGATATGATGGATCAGTTGTCGATGAGAATGAACATGGTCTTGCAAGAGAATTAGCAAGAATGAATTTAACACTTAATACTTATACTCAA
Organism: uncultured Pelagibacteraceae bacterium; assembly: GCA_902528375.1. Lineage (GTDB taxonomy): Bacteria > Pseudomonadota > Alphaproteobacteria > Pelagibacterales > Pelagibacteraceae > Pelagibacter. Next base: position 4,478 of record CABZSS010000017.1, on the reverse strand, counting down.
TGGTACTGGAAAACTGATTTACTGAATTTAATGAATTTTTTGAGATTAAGAGCAGATAGCCATGCCCAATATGAGATAAGAGCATATGCTGATGCTATGTTGGATACTTTAAAAAGCTGGGTACCAATTACTTATGATGCCTTTTTAGATTATAGAGTTGGAGGAACCGAAGTTTCATCAAAAGGTAAAATTTTAATTCAAAAACTTATAAAAGGTGAAAAGATCGATATGGAAAGTTCTGGGTTATCTAAAAGGGAGTGGAATGAACTAATGGAAGCTTTTAGTTTAAAAGATAAATTGATTTAATTTTAGAAGCCAACTCTAAATAAATCTTAGATACCTCATTTTCTGGATTGCTTTCAACAATTGGTGTTCCTTTATCACCTTGTTTACCCACCTCAGGATCAAGGGGGATTTCGCACAAAAAATCTTTTTTAAACTCTTCAGCAGTTTTTTTTACTCCACCTTCTCCAAATATATAGTATTTTTTTCCATCATCCCCTTTGAAAAAACTCATATTATCAATTAATCCAATTATTTTTGTTCCAAGCTTATCAAACATTTTTATACCTCTCTTTACATCCTGCAAAGCTATCTCTTGGGGGGTAGAAATTATTATAACTCCATCCATTTTAACCTCTTGAGTAAAAGTAAGTTGTGTATCACCTGTTCCCGGTGGCATATCTACAATTATAAAATCTAAATCTTTCCATGCAACTTTTTGAGTAAATGTTTTTATTGCGCTGGTGACCATTGGTCCCCTCCAAATCATTGGAGTTTGTTCATCAGTGAGGAATCCTATGGACATACACTGAATATCATATTTTAAAATTGGAATTAATCTTTGACCATCGCTTTCTGGTTTGCCCCCTATATCGAATAATTTTGGTAACGATGGACCGTAAATATCAGCGTCTAATAAACCAACTTTACATCCTTGTTTTTTTAATGCTAAGGCAAGATTCGATGCAAAAGTAGATTTACCAACTCCACCTTTCGCGCTCGATACTGCTATTGTAAATTTAGTCCCTATTATTGGGTTTTTTGTAAAGGTTTTTGCTCTTGGTTTTTCAATCATTGCTTCATTAAGTCCACTATTTGTACTGATGTTTTAGCATACTTAACTTGTTTTTCACATTAAAGACACTATATACATTGTCATGGTCGATGATTTTAGAGGTAGAGGTGGAAGTCCGTGGGGATCGCCCCCAGGAGGCGGTTCAGGAAACGGATCCGGTCGAAGAGGTCCAACTCCACCTAATATAGATGAATTAATAAAAAAACTTCAAGAAAAAATAAATAAATTTCTTCCTGGAGGAGCTTCAAGTGGAGGCAAACCAATTATTTTAGGTCTTACTATTTTAGTAATTGTGTGGGCGCTTAGCGGGCTTTACAGAGTTTTACCAGATGAACAAGGTGTGGTTTTAAGATTTGGAAAGTTTGTCAACACAACACAACCTGGATTAAACTATCATATTCCATTCCCAGTTGAGAGCGTTTTAACTCCAAAAGTAACAAAAGTTAATAGAATTGATATTGGTTTCAGATCAGAAAGAGATACAGGTTTTACATCAGGTGTTGTAGCTGATGTTCCCGAAGAGAGTTTAATGTTAACTGGAGATGAAAATATTGTTAACATAGATTTTTCTGTTTTCTGGGTAATAAAAGATGCTGGAAACTTTTTATTTAAAATCCAAGATCCTGAGGGAACGGTGAAGGCAGCAGCAGAAACGGCAATGAGAGAAGTTATTGCAAGAAGCAATATTCAACCAATTTTAACTGAGGGAAGATCACAAATAGAAATAGATGCAAGTGAGATTATTCAGGAAATTTTAGATGAGTATCAGAGTGGAATACAAATAACTCAGGTACAAACACAAAAAGCTGACCCACCAGATCAAGTGATTGATGCATTCAGAGATGTTCAAGCTGCAAGAGCAGACATGGAAAGATCAAAAAATGAAGCTGAGGCTTACGCAAATGATGTGATACCAAGAGCACGGGGTGAAGCTGAAAAAATTTTACAGGCCGCTGAGGCATATAAGAAAGAAGTTGTTGCTAAAGCAGAGGGTGAAGCAAGTAGATTTACCGCAATTTTTAATGAATATGAAAATGCAAAACAAGTTACACAAGAAAGAATGTATCTTGAAACAATGGAAAAAGTTTTAGCAGATATAGATAAAGTGATAATAGAGAAGAACGCAGGTTCAGGGGTTGTTCCTTACTTGCCGCTTCCAGAATTAAAAAAGAAAACTAACTAATGAAAAAATTTATTTTACCAATTATCGGGGTTATTGCATTAACTGCCTTCTTTTCAATATTCATTGTAAAAGAAGTAAATCAAGCTATCGTACTTCAATTCGGTGATCCTAAAAGAATTATACTTAAACCAGGTTTAAATTTTAAACTTCCATTTATACAAAACGTGGTATTTTTAGACAAAAGAATTTTAAACTTAGATGCCCCACCAGAAGAAGTAATTGCATCAGACCAGAAAAGATTAATAGTCGACGCTTTTGCAAGATTTCAGATTATAGACCCATTAAAATTTTATATCTCTGTTGGAAATGAAAGAGTTGCAAGATCTAGACTATCAACAATTATAAATTCAAGAATAAGAAGTGTTTTAGGTACTCAAAGACTTCAAACTTTACTATCAGAGGATAGAAATAAACAAATGGCACTTATCCAAGAAGGTGTAAATAAAGAAGCGGAAAATTTTGGTATTAAAATAGTTGATGTTAGAATTAAAAGAGCAGACTTACCACAAGCAAACAGTGATGCGATTTATAGAAGAATGCAAACTGAAAGAGAAAGGGAAGCAAAAGAGTTTAGAGCAAAAGGAGCAGAGATGGCAGTGACTATAACTTCAACAGCAGATAAAGAGGTTACTGTAATTCTTGCTGAAGCTCAAAAAAAATCAGAAATCATGAAAGGTGAAGGTGACGGTCAGCGTAATAAAATATTTGCTGATGCTTTTGGTAAAGATGCTGATTTTTTTGCGTTCTATAGAGCAATGCAAGCTTATGAAAGAGCACTAATTGGTGGTGAAACTTCACTTATAATGTCACCTGACAGTGAATTTTTCAAATTCTTCGGAAACGTAAAAGCACAAATTAAACAATAGCATAATGGACGACTTAATTGTCGCTTTAGGTTTATTTCTCTTTATAGAGGGAATTCTTTATGCCTTATTTCCTTCAAAAATGAAAAGTATGTTAGAAAAATTAAAAATGGTTAATGATAAACAACTAAGATCAGGTGGAATTATATTCGCTTTAATTGGTTTCTTTATAATTTGGTTTGTTAAAGGATAATATGTTTTTAAAGACTTCTAGATCAATATTTTCAATTATAGTTTTTATATTATTTAGTCATTCAGCAATTTCACAAGAAAGACCTGCTTCATTTGCAGATTTGACTAAAAAATTAATGCCAGCCGTCGTAAATATCTCAACATCTACCACTGTTGTTAAAAACGTTAACCCTTTCCCATTTGAATTCCCACCAGGATCACCTTTTGAAGATATGTTTAAAGAGTTTGGAACGCCTCAAAAAAGAAAATCAAGCGCATTAGGCTCAGGCTTTATAATTGATAAAAAGGGAATTGTTATAACTAACAACCACGTAATTCAAGGTGCAGAGGATATATTTATTAGAACAAATGAAGATAAAGAATATAAAGCAAAAATTTTAGGAACTGATCCTTTGTCCGACGTTGCGGTTTTACAAATTATTACCAATGATAAATTTGAAACAGTAAAATTTGGAAATTCAGATACTGCAAGAATTGGAGATTGGGTCATTGCAATTGGAAATCCATTTGGATTAGGTGGAACAGTAACTGCAGGAATAGTTTCAGCAAGAAATAGAAATATTGGCATGGCTCGTTATGAGGATTTTATTCAGACTGACGCATCTATAAACTCAGGAAATTCTGGAGGTCCTTTATTTAACATGAAAGGAGAAGTGGTAGGAATTAATACTGCTATATTAGGTCAATCAGGATCCATTGGTATTGGATTTGCTATACCATCAAATAGTGCCAAATTAGTAATAGATCAACTTTTAGAATTTGGTGAAACAAAAAGAGGTTGGTTAGGAGTAAGAATCCAAACAGTTACAAAAGAAATAGCAGATGTAGAAAAATTGAAAAAAGCACGAGGTGCATTAGTTGCAAGTGTTGCACCGGGTAGTCCATCAGATAAAGCTGGGATAAAGGATGGTGATATAATTCTAGAGTTTGATGGTAAAAAGATTAATGAGATGCAAGAACTTCCATTAATTGTTGCACAAACAAAAGTTGGAAAAGTCGTTAATGTAAAAATTTGGAGAAATAAAAAAGAAATTACAAAAAAAATTACTTTAGGAAGATTAGAAACTTCTGAGGACTTTAAAGCAGAAAAACCAACAAAACCTAAAGCGACTTTCGTAGACGGTTTAAAAATTGAAGTAAGAAAAATAACAAGAGATGACTT
>CABZSS010000016.1 GCA_902528375.1 uncultured Pelagibacteraceae bacterium | reverse complement strand
TCTCAAGATTTTTCTTTTAGAAGAGTTGAAAATGTAGGACCTAAAGTAAGTTCAGAATTACTAAAAGCCGGAGTTACTGCTATATGCTTGTCTTTAATGGCAATGTTGATCTATATTTGGATACGTTTTGAGTGGCAATTTAGTGTTGGAGCAATAGCAGCTCTATTTCACGATGTTATTATTACACTTGGAATTTTTTCAGCATTAAGTTTAGAAATAAATTTATCAATAGTAGCAGCTGTTTTAACTATTGTAGGTTATTCAATGAACGATACTGTTGTAATTTATGACCGTGTAAGAGAAAATCTTAAAAAATACTCTGATATTAAGATATTTGATCTTACCAACTTATCAATAAATGAAACTTTATCACGTACCATAATTACTTCATCAACTACATTGTTAGCCTTAGTTTCAATCTTTTTATTTGGTGGTGAGATATTAAAAGGTTTTTCACTAGCTATGATCCTGGGAGTTATTTTAGGTACTTATTCATCTATTTTTATTGCAAATCCACTTTTAGTTTTCTTTAAAGTTTCGCAAAAGACAGTTCTTAAGGAAGATAATTAATATAAGTTTTGTGCTGCTACCATGGACAATAACATTGGTAGAGATAATAAAGTATTAGTTCTTGAAAAAACCATTGCTGTTTTTGCAGATTTAGCTTTGCTTTCTGGGTCCGTTTCGACCATTCCTAAAGCTTTTTTCTGATTTGGCCATATAACAAACCAAACATTAAAAGCCATAATCAATCCTAGCCACATTCCTATTCCAATCGCAGTACTTTTACCGCCACCTGATCCTATTCCAAGTGTCATTGCATCATGCAAATATCCATTGAGATATGACAATATTAAACCAGATACAATTGTTGCAAAAGCTGCCCATCTAAACCAAAATAGTGCAGAAGGTGCAATTACTTTGCTAATGGCTGGTTTTTGCTCATCAGGTATTTTAGCCATATTAGGAATTTGAACAAAATTGAAGTACCACAATAACCCGATCCACATTATTCCAACAAGCACGTGAATATATCTAAACAACCAGCTCCAAAATAATAAATCAAAATCAAAACCACCATTAAGGAAAAATAAACCTACGAACAGTAATACTGATATAGCAAGAGAGTAGTGGATTGTTCTCGATAGGGAACTTAAAATACTTATCATAAAAGCAATTTAACAAATTTTATTTGATTATGCAATTTTTTTAAATTTTCCATTTAGCAAAGGTTTTAGAAATTTACCTGTGTAACTCTTTTCTACGTTGCATATATCTTCAGGTTTTCCTTCTGCGATCACTTGTCCACCCTTAACACCACCATCTGGACCCATATCAACTACGTAGTCAGCAGTTTTTATCACATCTAAATTATGCTCAATAACAACAACTGTATTTCCTGTTGCAACGAAAGTGTGTAAAATTTCTAGTAATTTTTTAATATCATGTTGATGTAAACCAGTTGTTGGTTCATCCAAAATATAAATTGTTCTACCTGTGGATCTTTTTGATAACTCTTTTGCTAATTTAATTCTTTGAGCCTCACCACCAGAAAGAGTTGTAGCTTGTTGACCAATCTTTATGTAGCCTAAGCCAACTTTTTTTAATGTTAATAATTTTGATCTTATAGTTGCTATATTTTCAAAGAAATCACATCCTTCTTCAACTGTCATATCTAAAACTTCAGCGATGCTTTTTCCTTTAAATTTTATTTCAAGAGTTTCTCTATTGTATCTGCTCCCCTTACATTCATCACATGTTACATAAACATCTGGAAGGAAATGCATTTCATAAGTTATTACACCATCACCTTCACATGCTTCACATCTTCCACCTTTTACGTTAAAAGAAAATCTTCCAGGTTTATAACCTCTACTTTTTGATTCAGGTAAATTAGTAAACCAATCTCTAATTGGTCCAAAAGCACCTGTGTAAGTCGCTGGATTAGATCTTGGAGTTCTTCCAATAGGAGATTGATCAATGTCAATTACTTTATCAATCAATTCGATACCCTTAAAACCTTTAAATGGCATTGGTATCTTTCTTGATTTATTATTGTTCAAAGATAAATTAAGAGCATTATAAAGTGTTTGTAATACCAAAGTAGATTTTCCACTTCCAGAAACACCAGTAACACATGTAAAAGCTCCAAACGGAATTTTTAAATCAACATTTTTTAAATTATTTCCAGAAGCTCCATTGATTTGTAAAAATCTACCATTTTTCGCTAGCCTCCTTTTTTTTGGTACTGGAATAAAATATTTTGAAGATAAATATTTACCTGTTATGCTTAGATCATTTTTAGTAATGTCTTTTAAACTACCTTCTGCAATAACTTCACCACCTTTGCTGCCTGCTAGAGGTCCAAGATCAAGAATATAATCAGCACTTTCAATTGTTTCAGTATCATGTTCTACCACAATTACAGTATTTCCTAAATCACGTAATCTTTTTAATGCATTTATTAGTTTTACATTATCCTTTTGATGCAAACCAATTGATGGTTCATCTAATACATATAAAACTCCTGTTAGACCTGAACCAATTTGAGACGCAAGTCTAATTCTTTGAGCTTCGCCACCAGATAAAGTTCCTGACTCTCTTGATAACGTTAGGTAATCAAGACCAACATTAAGAAGAAAATTCAGTCTCTCGTTTATTTCTTTAAGAATATGTTCTGATATTTTAAGTTTCCTCTGATCAAGTTTTTTAGATAAATCATTAAACCATTCTTTAGCATCACTTATTGATTTTTCAGTTACTTCACTTATATGCTTACCATCAATTTTTACACAAAGCGCCTCATCTTTAAGACGGTGACCTTTGCAAATATCACATTTTGTGTCAGATTGATATTGAGATATTTCTTCTCTTTTCCAGTCACTATCTGTTTCTAAGTATCGTCTTTCCAAGTTATTTACTACCCCCTCAAAAGTTTTTTTATGTGAATACTTTTCATATCCATCATCATATGAAAATTTTATCTCTTCATCATCAGACCCATATAAAATTATATCTTTTATTTTTTTAGGTAATTTTGACCACTTTTCATCCATAGAAAATTTGTAATGTTTTGCTAGGGAAGTTAATGTTTGAGCATAATAAAGAGTGGTTGTTTTCGCCCAAGGTTGAATAGCACCCTGTGTAATACTTTTTTTATCATCAGGGACAACAAGATTTGGATCAACATTGAGTTTTATACCTATACCCTCACATTCCTCACATGCTCCATAAGGACTATTGAAAGAAAACAATCTTGGTTCAATTTCTTCAATTGTAAAACCACTTTCAGGACATGCAAATTTTGATGAAAATGTTAATTTTTCAGTCTTTCTAAATTTAGCAGGCAATGTCTCATTTTGATACTCAACAAATAAAAGGCCATTTGCTAAATTTAATGATGTTTCTATACCTTCAGCAAGTCTATTTCCTAAATCAGAATTTATTACAATTCTGTCTACTAAAATGTAAATATCATGTTTCAATTTTTTATTTAAGTCTGGGGTTTTATCAATATCGTAAAGTGTACCGTCGACTTTTACTTTTCTGAAACCTCTTTTCTTATAAGATAAAATTTCTTTTTTATATTCACCTTTTCTACCCCTAACTATTGGAGCGAATAAAAAAATAGTCGACTTTTTTGGTAACTCTAAAATCTTATCAACAATTTGTGAAACTGTTTGAGATTTAATTTCTTTTCCGGTGAAGGGTGAGTATGGTGTACCAATTCTTGCGTAGAGAACTCTCATATAATCATAAATTTCTGTCACGGTTGCCACAGTAGATCTTGGATTTTTTGATGTATTTTTTTGTTCAATTGAAATGGCTGGACTCAATCCTTCAATAAAATCTACTTTAGGTTTTTTCATTTTGTCTAAAAACTGTCTCGCATAAGCAGAGAGACTTTCAACGTATCTTCTTTGTCCTTCGGCATAGATAGTATCGAATGCTAATGAGGATTTCCCAGAGCCTGACAAACCTGTTATGACCACAAATTTATCTTTAGGAATCTCAACAGAAATATTCCTTAAATTATGTTCTTTTGCGCCCTTAATAACTATCTTTTTGTTCATTTTTTTATTTGCTTTAACTTAATAAAGTTAATAATCAAATCCTTTTTGTGATATAATTAATATAAATATTATGGCTGGAAGTTTAAATAAAGTACTTTTAATTGGTAGATTAGGTGCAGATCCTGAGATAAAACAGATGGTTAATGGAAAAAATGTCGCTAGACTTAGTCTTGCTACTAGCCAATCCTGGAAAGATAAAAACACTGGTGAAAAAAAGGAAAAAACTGAGTGGCACCGTGTGGTTGTATTTAACGAGGGTCTTGTTAACGTTGTTCAACAGTATCTTAAAAAAGGTGCTCAGGTCTATGTTGAAGGCCAATTAACTACTAGAAAGTGGAAAGATGAACAATCAGGACAAGACAAATATTCTACTGAAATATTGATACAAGGATATAATTCATCTTTAACGATGCTCGGAGGAAACAATTCTTCAACATCAATTGCAAATGCACCTCAAAATAAAAATGAAATGTCCCAAGCATCTGACAACGATTTAGATGATGATATTCCATTTTAATTGATCTTTATGGACAAATCCCAATCAGAGATAAAAAATAACATAAAACCTATAGATATGTATGATGAGATGAGCTCATCCTATCTTTCTTACGCAATGAGCGTAATCGTAAGTAGAGCCTTACCAGATATCAGAGATGGTTTGAAACCTGTACATCGAAGAATAATTTATGCAATGCATAAAGGTGGTTTTGATTGGAGTAAACAATTTAGAAAATCTGCAAGAATAGTTGGTGATGTAATTGGTAAATATCATCCCCATGGAGATCAAGCTGTTTATGATGCATTAGTTAGAATGGTTCAAGATTTTTCAATGAGTTTGCCCTTGATTGACGGTCAAGGAAATTTTGGCTCTGTTGATGGTGATCCTCCTGCTGCGATGAGATACACAGAAACTAGATTAGCAAAAATTTCAAAGAATTTAATAGACGATATAGATAAAGACACTGTGGAATTTAAAAGTAATTATGATGAAACTGAGAAAGAACCTGAAGTTTTGCCCGCCCAGTATCCAAACTTACTGGTAAATGGTGCTGGAGGTATTGCTGTTGGGATGGCAACTAGCATTCCACCTCATAATTTATCCGAAGTTATAAACGCTACTTTGGCTCTTATAGAAAATAAAGATATTAAAATAAATGAATTAATGAAACATATACCAGGACCTGACTTTCCCACAGGCGGAACAATAATTGGTAAAGATATTATTAAAACTGGATATAAAACTGGCAGAGGATCTTTTAAAGTAAGAGGAAATGTTTCAATAGAGCAACTTAAAAATGGTAAAGAGAGATTAGTCATCAATTCAATACCATATCAAATCAATAAATCTGTATTAAACGAAAAAATTGTTGAATTAATTAGAAATAAAAAAATAGAGGGAATTAGCGATATAAGAGATGAGTCAAATAGAGAGGGCATAAGAGTAGCAATTGATCTAAAAAGGAATATAGAACCTGAAACGGTTAAAAGACAACTCTATAAATATACGTCTTTGGAGTCTTCATTTAGTTTTAATACATTAGCTATAGTAGATAGAAAACCGAAAAACTGTAATCTTAAAGATTTTATAGAGTCTTTTCTTAAATTTAGGGAAGGTGTTGTTGTTAAAAAGACAAAATTTGATCTTAAAAAAGCAGAAGATAGAGCTCATATATTAATTGGCTTATCTGTTTCAGTTGAAAATATAGATAAAGTAATTAAGATTATAAGATCATCAAAAAATCCAGAACAAGCTAAAAATTTTTTACTAAACACTTCATGGAAAATTAAATCATCTCAAAAATTAATAAAATTAGTTGATAATAAAAAAAATAAAAATACTTATTCTCTTTCCTTAAAACAAGTTGAGGCAATTTTAGAATTAAGACTTCAAAAACTTACTGCCTTAGGTATCAATGAAATAGAAGTTGAATTAAAGAAATTAGCCAATCTTATAATTTCCTTTAAAAAAATAATAAACTCTAGAAAAGAACTTTTAAAAGTCATAAGCAATGAGTTGAGTGAAATTAAAGAAAAATATTCAGTTGAACGAAGAACAAAAATAATTGATGCAGTACTTAACTATGATATTGAAGAGACTATTCAAAAACAGTCTGTATTAATAACGGTTACTCTACAAGGATATATTAAAAGAGGTGCACTTGACATCGTCAAAAAGCAAAAAAGAGGCGGTAAAGGGAAATCAGGAATTAAAACTAGAGACGAAGACTCTGTAGTCCAAACCTTATCTGTAAACACACATACATCTGTTCTTTTTTTCTCAACACAAGGTATGGTCTATAAACTTAAAGCCTGGAAAATTCCAGAGGGATCAGCAAGCTCAAGAGGTAAATCATTATATAATATTCTTCCATTAAAAAATCACCAATCGATCAGTTCAATAATGCCGTTACCTGAAGATAAATCTGAATTCAAAGATTTAAATATAATTTTTGCAACGGCTAAAGGAAAAATAAGAAAAAATAGTTTAGAAGATTTTTTAAATGTTAATACAGCTGGTAAGATTGCAATGAAATTAGATAACGACGACAAAATAATAGGTGTTAAAATTTGTAAAGAAAATCAAGATATAATGCTGAGCTCTTTAAATGGAAAATGTATTAGATTTGAGTCGAAAAAATTAAGATTATTTAAAGGTAGATCCTCTAAAGGTATTAGAGGAATAAATCTGGGAGAAAAAGATAAGATTGTTTCTTTATCAATAGTAGAAAAAATTGACAAAAAAACTGATAAAAATGGCAAGGTTGAGGGCAAATATATACTTTCAATAACTGAGAATGGATTTGGTAAAAGAACAAATGATAAGGAATTTCGTACTACTAATAGAGGGGGTAAGGGCATTATAGGTATAGTAAACTCATCAAGAAATGGAAATATTGCATCTTCTTTTCCAGTCTTTGACGGCGATGAAATATTGATATCTACTAACAAAGGTAGAGTAATAAGGGTTGCAGTAAAGGAAATAAGAACTGCTGGTAGAAATACTCAAGGTGTAAGAATTATTAAGTTATCTGGAGATGAAAAAGTTGTTTCAGCAATCAAAATTGATGATAACTTAATATAATGAAAAAAGCGATTTATCCTGGTACTTTTGATCCAATCACATTTGGACACATTGATCTTATTAAAAAATCTTTAAATATTTTTGATCAACTGATTGTTGCCGTTTCCGATGGCAACATAAAAAACTATCTTTTTGATGCCAATGAAAGGGAACAACTAATAAAAAAGGCTTTATTTAGCGACTTGAAATTTAGTAAAAAAAAAATAATCGTAACCTCGTTCAAAACTTTAACTACTGATTTTTGTAAAAAAATGAAATCTAATGTTATTATTAGGGGTCTCCGTGCTACCTCCGATTTCGAATATGAATTTCAATTAGCTGGGATGAATAAAAAGTTAAACAGTTTAGTTGAAACTGTTTTTTTAATGTCAGATCCAGAAAACCAAATTATTTCTTCTAAATTTGTTAAAGAAATAATCGAATTAAATGGAGATATCAAAAAATTTACTACCAAAACAGTAATTAAATCTTTAAAATATAAATTTAATGAGTAGAGTAATTTTTTTAATTTTTTTTTTAATATTTAGTTATAACTTAAATGCAAAGGAAAATATGATGATACTTAAATTAAAAGATGGAGATGTAAAAATAGAATTGTTTGAAGACAAAGCGCCAAATCATGTTAAAAGAATAAAAGAATTAGCCGATAAAGGTCTTTATGACAATGTAGTATTTCATAGAGTAATAGATGGGTTTATGGCTCAGGTAGGTGATGTACAATTTGGTAATTCATCCTCAGATAATTTTGATTTAAATAGAGCAGGCACAGGAGGTTCTGATTTACCAAATCTAAAAGCTGAATTTAGTGATATTCCCCATGTGAAAGGTATTTTGTCAATGGCAAGATCATCTGACCCAAACAGTGCAAATAGTCAATTTTTTATATGTTTTGAAGATGCACCTCATCTTGATAGACAATATACTGTTTTTGGTAGAGTTGTTGAGGGTATGGAATTTGTTGATAAGATTAAAAGGGGTGATGGACCTAATGGTTCAGTTTCAAACCCTGACAAGATAATTAGTTTCAAATCTTTATAAATTGAATTTAAAAAATTTTTCTTTTAAAGTAAAAAATAAAGATAAATTTTCACGGACAGGAACAATTATCACTTCCAGAGGTAACATTAATACTCCTGTTTTTATGCCTGTTGGAACTCAAGCAACAGTAAAAGCAACTTTTATCGATGACTTAATTAAAGCCGGAAGTCAAATAATTTTATCTAACACATATCATTTAATGATTAGACCTGGCGAGCAAAGAGTAGCGCTTCAAGGGGGATTGCATGAATTTATGAATTGTCCATTACCGATTTTAACTGACTCGGGTGGTTATCAAGTTATGTCTCTATCAAAGTTAAATAAAATTGATAGAGAGAGGGGAGCTATATTTAATTCTCATGTTGATGGAAAACAATATACTCTAAGTCCAGAAGAAAGTATAAGAATACAAAAAAAACTTAACTCAGATATCGTCATGGTTATGGATGAGTGTCCAAAAAAAACCACTGATAAAAAAACTATTGAAAAGTCCTTGGATTTATCAACTGAATGGGCTCTAAGATCAAAAAATTCTTTTGGAAAAAATCCTCACAAGGGTCTTTTTGGAATAGTTCAAGGAGGTTTATTTGATGATTTAAGAAAAAAATCCTTAAAGGATCTAATTAATATTGGTTTTGATGGATATGCCCTGGGTGGTCTAGCTGTTGGAGATACTCAAAGTGAAATGTTTAAAGTGTTAGATGATATTAAAGAATTCCTACCTGTAGACAAACCAAGATATTTAATGGGCGTTGGAACACCTTCGGATATCCTCGGAGCAGTAAAAAGAGGGATTGATATGTTTGATTGTGTATTACCTTCTAGATCTGGGAGAACTGGTTTAGCTTTTACGTGGAATGGACCTATAAATATTAAAAATGCCAAGTATCAGAATGATACAAAACCCATTGATGAAAAATGTGAAAAATTTAGCTTAAACAAGTATTCAAAAAACTACTTAAATCACTTATTCAATACCGACGAAATACTGGCCTCAATGCTTTTAACTCTACATAATTTAAATTTTTATCATGAGTTTATGAATGAAATAAGAATTAACATAAATAATGGAACTTTTGACCAGTTTTTTGATGAATACATTGCAAAGTTGTAATTATAACATATTGATTATTTGAAAAAAAAAACTATAAGAATTTTATTTTGGGCCGTTAGCTCAGTTGGTAGAGCAATTCCCTTTTAAGGAATGGGTCGTTGGTTCGAGTCCAACACGGCTCACCATTATATTTTTATTGGTGGATAATCTAAAATAATTTCATTCATCCAACCGTCAAGATTTTCTATTCTTTTTTGAGAAGATGGATGAGTATTCATAAACGCTGGAGGTTCTTTACCTTTATTTATTTCCTTCATTCGTTCCCAAAATTTTGTTGTTTCTCTAATATCATAACCAGATAAAGATGAAAAAATAAGACCAAGATAATCAGCCTCGGTTTCCTGTTTTCTTGTAAATGGGTTCATAATGCCAATTTGTTGTAATAAACCAACAGTATCCATACCAGTTGCTCTATTTACTTGTGAAAGTTTTCCTCCTGAAAATATATCAATGAGTTGAGTACCCGTTTGAAGTACTACACTACGACTAGCTCTTTCAACAGAATGTTTTGCAACTGCATGAGCAATCTCGTGACCCATTACTGCAGCTAATGCATTTGTATTTTTAGTCACCTCTAGCATTCCACTATAAACAGCAATTTTACCTCCGGGCATACACCACGCATTTTTAACTTTTTTATTATCAATCAATATGTATTCCCATTGAAAATTTACTGTTGGATCTTTAATGTTATTTAGATAAAAATATTCACTAATCGCATATTCCATTTTTTTTCCAATTTCCTTAATTTCTTTCAAATTACGTCCATCAGTAATTAATTTTTCCTTTTTTTTTACTTTTTCGTAAATTTGTGCTGCTTGCGAATTAAGTTTTGCCTCCGGTATTAAGTTAAGCTGTTTTCTGTCAGTAATTGGTACTGATGCACAAGAATTAATAATATAACTGCAACCACAACAACCGACTATATTTAGGAATTTTCTTCTATTCATTTAAATTAAATTAAGTATTATGTTTTAATAGTTTTTTTATGAATTTAAACAATAAAATATTAGTTTTTTTATTCATAATTGCTTTATGTTTTGTAATATATTCATCTTATAATTAATGAAAAAAAAATCATCAATAACTTCAAAACTAAGAAATGCTTTTATAGCTGGTATTGTTGTATTGGTGCCAATTGGTTTTACTTTATATCTGACTTTATTTTTAATAAAGATATCCTCAAAATTGATTCCTAACGAAATAAATCCAAATAATTATCTTCCTTTTTCTATACCAGGGCTTGAAATATTATTATCTGTTATTTTTATTACTATTGTTGGAGGTATTTCTTTATCTTTTTTTGGAAAAAAAATTTTAAATTTAATTAATGATCTTTTTAAAAGAATTCCAATCTTAAGAACTATTTATTCTGCAATTGGCCAAATGACAGAAAGTTTTACAAGTAAATCAGATAATAAAAAAAGTGTTGTTCTAATTGAATATCCCAAAAAGGGATCATGGGCTGTTGGTTTTGCTACTAAAGAAAATAAAGGAGAAATAAGTAAAAAAACTAATAAAGATTTAGTTAATGTATTTGTTCCAACAACACCAAATCCCACAAGTGGTTTTTTATTAATGTTTCCAAAAGATGAGGTTATTTATCTTGATATGACTTTTGAAGAAGCTTCAAAATTTATTGTGTCTGCTGGTACTTCAGATCCTGCTGATAATTAAACTATATCATTCAAAATATCAGCTCTATCGTACAGTTTGATTAAAGATTTAAATTTATCGAAATCCATATTGTCCTTTTCGATTTTTTTTACTTCCTTTTCAGCTAATAAAAAAAGATCCTCATTTAAAACAGGATCTGCAAGTCGAAAACTTTGAATTCCGCTTTGTTTAAAACCTAGTAAATCACCATAACCTCTTAATTTCAT
>CABZSS010000015.1 GCA_902528375.1 uncultured Pelagibacteraceae bacterium | reverse complement strand
AATTGTTTTTATGAAAAAAGACACTTATAAAAACAAGGCCACTTTTTTAGAAAAATTAAAAACTAAGTCTAAAAGAGAAGCAAATTTGTTTTTTTCTTTGTGTGAAGACGATAGTGAGATAGTAAACACAAAAAAATTCAAGGAAGTTTTGTTAAACTCAGGTTTAAAAGCTAATGATAAAAGATTATATAACCTTTTTCAGAATTTAGACGCTCACGGTGATAAAATTGTATTTGAAGATTTTATTGATATTATCCGAAGTTCAGAATTAATTGTTGAAAAATCTTTAAGAGGTGAATTATCAGTACCAGATTTTAGCTATTTTGCAAAAAATTTGGATAGTATGTTTGATGAGGTAAAAAAAATTAAATCAGGAGAATTAGCATCATACATCCCACCACTAGCTGAAGTTGATCCAGATCAATTTGGTGTTGCAATAGTAACAGCAGATGGTCAAATATATCAAAAGGGTGATACTAATGTTGATTTTTCAATTCAATCAATGTGCAAACCTTTTAACTATTGTTTTGCAATGGAAAGATTAGGTTTGGAAAAAGTTCATCAACATGTTGGTCAAGAACCATCTGGTAGACAATTCGATGATCTAACTTTGTTAGCGAAAACAGCTATAGGTGACTTGCAAGGAGAGTATGCTAAAGATAATCTAAACGGAAAATCTAGTCGCGTTCCTTTTAACCCAATGGTCAACGCTGGTGCGATAATGACAGCTGGTCTAATAGGTCCTGAAGACTCTCACAGTCAAAGATTAAGATACATAAGACAACAGTTTGGCAGGCTAATAGGATGGTCTCCAAAAAATGATTTTGGTGCTGAGTTACCAAGATTCAATAAAAATATGGCTCGCCAAGAAAATTTTACTGGATATAATAACATTGCAATGGGTTATCTTTTGATGGCTACAGGTAATTTACCCCATACCAAAACTAAGCTGCACAATGACATACATCCTGATGAGGATGAATTTGATTTTTACACAGAACCTGCAGTTACCGAAGCACTCAAGCTCTATTTTAGTATATGTTCATTAGAGATGACTTCTGTAAATTTTGCAACGGCCGCAGCCACACTTGCCAATAGCGGTGTCAATCCCCTAACTCAAGATCGAGTATTAAGTCAGAAAACTGTAAGAAATTGTTTACCAGTTCTACAAACTAGTGGAATGTATAATGCTAGTGGCACATTCTTTCAACAAGTTGGATTACCAGCAAAAAGTGGAGTAGGTGGCGGAGTTATATTAATAGTTCCAAGATTGATGGGAATATGTATTTTTTCACCTCGCTTAGACAAACAAGGAAATAGTGTTAGAGGAATTGAAATGGCGAGACGAATAACATCTAAATATTTAGTTCACACTTTTGATGGTACAATGACAGACACAGATCGTCTTGATCCAAAAATACCAATTTCAAAATGGCGTGCTAACAGTTGCGGAGAGGCTATTTGGGCTGCAAGCAATGGAAATATAAGAACATTGGAGCGTTTAGTTAGTGAACAAAGGGATCTTCAAAACGGAGACTATGATATGAGAACTCCTTTGCATTTAGCTTCAGCAGAAGGTCAATTAGAAGCTGTTCAATTTTTACTTAAACAGGGTGTAAAACCAATACCTGATCGTTGGGGCGGTTACGGATACTTTGATGCAAAAAATAATAACCATAAAGAAATTGTAAAAGAATTTGAAAAACTTGATATTGATTATACCCAAGCATCTCACTTAATTGAAGATCCTAATGGCAAAACGGACAAGATGGCAATTTATGATGATGAATTAGCAGTCATCGAACTATTGTTTGCAGCTTCTGAAAATAATGTTGAAGGTATACGAAATCTAGTTGCAAAGGGAATACCTGTACATGCTGGAGATTATGACTCTAGAACAGCTTTACATCTTGCAGCTGCAGAAGGCTGCTTGGAAGTAGTTGAGTACTTGGTTGCACACGGACACCCTTTATTCGTTAGAGATAGATGGGGTGCTACACCTTTGGATGAAGCTAAAAGAGAAAAAAGAAAATCTGTTATTAATTATCTTAAAAATTTAAATTAACTAATTTTTCTAAAACTTAATAAATACTTTAACAACTATAATACATTTCGTATTCAATAGGATGTGGAGTATCTTGAAAGTTATTGACTTCTTCCATTTTTAAGTCAATGTAAGCATCTATCTGATCGTCAGTAAACACTCCACCTTCAGTTAAAAATTTTCGGTCCTCATCTAAAGCTACACAAGCCTGTCTTAATGATGAACAAACAGTTGGAATACCTTTTAGTTCCTCTGGACTTAAAGCATATAGGTCTTGGTCCATTGGT
The DNA here is from genome assembly GCA_902528375.1 of uncultured Pelagibacteraceae bacterium. Lineage (GTDB taxonomy): Bacteria > Pseudomonadota > Alphaproteobacteria > Pelagibacterales > Pelagibacteraceae > Pelagibacter. The sequence goes on along the minus strand of CABZSS010000015.1, from coordinate 10,124 downwards.
TTACCAGGTTTGATTTTATTCTTAATTCCATCTAAACCAGCCATCAACATTGCTGCAAAAGTTAAATAAGGATTTCCAGACGCATCAGGAAATCTTACTTCAACTCTTTTACCTTTTTTATTTGTACTAAATGGTATTCGACAGCTTGCAGATCTGTTTCTAGATGAGTAAGCTAATAACACCGGTGCTTCAAATCCTGGTATTAGTCTTTTGTAACTGTTTGTAGAAGCGTTAGAAAAAGCGTTAAGTGCTCTTGCGTGTTTTATAATTCCACCGATGTAGTACAAACATTCATCAGATAGTCCAGCGTATTTGTCTCCTGCGAAAAGAGGCTTATCTCCATTAAAAATAGATTGATGAATATGCATACCTGAACCGTTATCATTCTTTACAGGTTTTGGCATAAACGTAGCAGTTTTACCAAATGAATGCGCTACATTGTGAACTGCATATTTATAAATTTGCATACTGTCACCTTGGTTCACTAAAGTGTTAAACATAGTTCCTAATTCGTGTTGGCTCGGGGCAACTTCATGGTGATGTTTCTCGACCTTTACACCCATATCCCTCATCGCTTTAAGACATTCAGATCTTAAATCTTGTCCCCCATCAACTGGAGGTACTGGGAAGTAACCACCTTTAATTTTTGGCCTATGTCCCATATTTCCATTATCATATTTCTTTCCTGTATTGTAAGGACCTTCAATACTGTCAATTTCAAAGCCTGTTTTATTCATATCGTTCGAAAATTTAACATCGTCAAACACAAAAAATTCTGGTTCCGGTCCAAAATAAGCTTTATCTCCAATTTTAGTTTTTTTTAAATATTCTTCAGCTTTTTTTGCTGTGGATCGTGGATCTCTCTCGTAAAAACTCTTTGTAATTGGATCCATTACATCACAAAAAAGCACTAGTGTAGTGTGTGAAAAAAAAGGGTCTACAAAACTATTTGATAAATCAGGTTTTAAAATCATATCAGACTCGTTAATTGCTTTCCAACCAGCAATTGACGAACCATCGAAAAAAATTCCATCGTTCAGCATATCTTCATCTACTGTAATTAGATCTTGTGTTACGTGTTGTAATTTACCTCTAGGGTCAGTAAATCTTAAATCTACATATTCAATCTGTTTATCTTTAATTTTTTTTAATATGTCTTTAGCACTCATATAATTTGACCTTTCAATTTTTAACGTTTAATAGCAAATAAAAATATATTAATATCGTTCATTATATTGATATCTCCTATGCAATTTAGACATGGATTGATAACTGAGTTATAAATATTTTACAAACAACTATTAGTTGAATGATTGACATATTTAATAAAGAACCTGTGAAAAGAGTGATTGAAGCTTTAAGTATGTTTAATAAAAACCTCAAGGTTCAGATTTTGGAAAAAACTGCAAGGACAGCAAAGGAAGCAGCAAATGCTTTAAATTGCGAGGAGGGTGCTATCGTTAAAAGTTTAGTCTTCAAAACAGAGACAGAATTTTTAGTTTGTTTAATATCTGGCGATAAAAGATGTTCTTTAAACAAGCTCAAAAAGGTTATTTCAAAAAAAGATGTTTCAATGGCAAGTGCAGATGATGTTAAGGCTCAAACTGGCTTTACTATTGGTGGAGTTTCACCTGTAGGTCATATAAATGACTTAAATATAATTATTGATAAGTCACTTGAAAGATTTCAAATTGTATATGCTGCAGCGGGACACCCTAATAGTATATTCAAAATAGATTTTTTAAAATTAAAAGAGCTTACAAAAGGAAGAGTTGAGGATATTACTGAATGAGACAGCCTACCATAACAGATTATTCATTATTGGTTTTTCTTGGAGTAGTTTGGGCCTCTGCTTTCTTTAATATCAAATTAGCAACAGACTCATTTGGACCTATTACTATTGCATTTATAAGAGTTTTGTTGGGATCTCTTCCTTTAATAATTCTATGCCTTTACAAAAATATTAAAATAGAAGTTTTCTCAAAAGACTGGCCATGGTTTGCAGCAATAGGTTTTGTTAATTTAGTTTTTCCATTTTTCTTAATTGCTTATGGGGTTAAAAATGTTCAAAGCAATTTGGCCGCAATATTAATGTCTACCTCTCCCTTAACGTCGACCTTGCTTGCACACTTTTTTATTAAAAATGAAAAAATAAATTTGCTCAAAGTTATTGGAGTTTCTATTGGTTTTGCAGGTATATTATATCTATTTTCTGACAACTTTTTGATCAATGAAAACAATCTTTTTTCAGCGCTATGTATTTTGTTAGGATCTTTAGGATATGTTATCGGTGGAATACTAACTCTAAAAATAAGTTATAAAAAAAATGAAAACGTAACTGCATCTATCTTAATTTGGGCAACAATAATTTTATTACCAATATGTTTTTATTTTGAAAAACCATGGAACTATGATCCATCATTGACATCAGTAATTTCAATAACGTATTTAGGAATTATAGCTACAGGTTTAGCTTGGGTATTAAGATTCAAAATTCTTAAAGAAAACGGTTTGGTTTTTCAGTCAACAGTCGCATATCTAATACCAATTTTTGGGGTTATCTTAGGCTATCTAATTTTAGATGAATTAATTACTTTTAAAGTATTAGTAGCACTTATAGCTATAATAATAGGAATATATTTCGTTAAAAAATCTACTTCGTCGATGAAAATTTTAAATTAACGAAATATCTAATACTTGCGCTTAATCTTAAAAAATAAATTAAAGATTTTTTAAGATTCAATATCATCAGGTAACTTATCCCCCTAAATAAATATTTCATCATTCTTTTTAGATAGAAAAAAGAAAATGTTTGCACATTGAAATATACAAGAGGGGAGTATTCATGATAATAAGTTTTGATCAAAAAATTTTGAAAATCCGAGTCTGATGATTTTTCTTGTTTGTGTTCTACACTTGATTTTGGCGTAACTATAACACTTAACTTTCGTGATCTAAACCTTCTACATAAATCAATTTCTTCCCAAAAAATAAAGAGTTTCTCATTAAATCCACTAATATTTTTAAATTCCTCTACTTTAATTAACAACGCCCACTTAGCTACATCTACACATACCTCGCTTTCAACTTCTGAATTTAATAATAAATCTCTTGATTTTAAGGCGTTTTTTAATGTTAAGTTTTTTATGTTTCTCTCAGGAAAGGCTCCATAAAAATCTTTACTAAAACGGGTTACAGGCGCCACAATTGCGCAATCACTATATTGGTTTAAAATATCATACATGTTAACTATCGATTTTTCATCTATTTTTAAGTCTGGATTTAATATAAGAAAAAACTTTGTACTCACGTTCTTAACAGCAAAATTTACTGCCCTTCCGTAACCAATATTTTTATTTTTTGAGATAATTTTAATATTTTTGTAGCCTTTTATTTCCTCAAGAACCTTTTCGTTTCTTCCATTATCTACAACTATAATACTAAAATTATCTAAATTACTAAAAAAACTTTGCGCTGATTTTTTTGAATTATAAAGCACAGTAACAATTGTTATATCCTCGTAAATTTTGTTCATCAGTTTGAAATAGCTTATATTTTTTTCAATAAATTTAATTTAATTAATTTTTGTATTTCAATTTATAATGGAAGAATTTTAAAAAAACATACCAAATGTTGTTATCGTCTCATATTATATTAATATTTTCAACTTGAGGTTTTTCTGTGGTTTCACGTGAAAATACTATAGGTTTATTAAACTGATGAATAAACTTTTACCTTTCATTTTTGTTTTACTTTGGTCTTCAGCTTTTGTTACTACAAAACCAATAGTAGATAATAGTGATCCTTTTGCAGCTTTAGCTTTCAGATTTTTAATAGTTGCAATAGGTTTTTTAATTTTTTCCATCTATCAAAACTTATCTTTAAAACTCAATAAAAAAGATTTTATACAGTCATTTTCTAGCGGAGTATTATTCCATGGAGTTTATTTAGGCGGTGTTTTTTTTTCTGTATCTAGAGACATACCAACTGGGATAACTGCCTTAATTGTAACCATGCAACCTATTTTAACAAATGCTCTTGCTGGACCTTTCCTTAAAGAATATGTGGGTTGGAAACAATGGTTGGGTGTAATCTTGGGTTTCATTGGGTCTGCAATGGTTTTAGGTGTTGATATAGGAGTGACATTGCCAACTATTGGAATAATTGCATCATTCATAGCGTTACTTTCAATTACATCTGCTACACTTTTCCAAAAAAAATATAGTGGCAATATACCTTTGCCAGTAAGCAATATGTATCAGGCAGCAGGCGGATGCTTTTTCCATCTAATAATAATATTATTTTTTGTTGATCCTTTTATTGAATTTAATTCAACTTTTTTAATAGCAATGAGCCACCAAATTTTTTTAGTATCCTTCGGAGCTTTTACAATTTTGATGTTTCTGATTAAGAACAATTCAGCAAGTAAAACAGTTACTGTATTTTTTTTAATACCTGCGACAACTGCATTTATGGCTTGGATTTTCTTAAATGAGCAACTTACTACAATTGATCTACTTGGATTTCTAGTAGCTTCCCTAGGGGTATTCATTGCCACAAGAAATAAATAAAGTATTGAATTATAATAATGAAAGGTAATTTCAACTTGTGATAGAAAATTATTTTGCTCGTTTACTTAATGCTCAAAATGGTTTTTAATTAAACTTATATAAATGGCTAAGACTAATAAAAAAGCTGTTAAGAAAAGAAGAAAGAAAACAAAAAAGTCGATTAAAAAAAGAAAAAAACTTAAAAGTGAAACGACAAAGAAACTTTCTAAATCTAAAAAGCCAAAAAATCTTAAGCCTAAAACAAATGGAGGAAAAATGAGTGCAGAACTAAAAGTGTCATCTGTTCTAGATACTTCTCATTTAAAGGTTAAATTTCCGTTTAAAGCTAAATATGGAAACTACATTAACGGAAAATTTGTAGAACCTAAGTCTGGTAAATATTTTGATAATGTTAGCCCGATTTCAAATGAGAAAATCTGCTCAGTAGCACGATCAAATGATAAAGACGTGGAAGCTGCATTAGACGCAGCACACGCAGCTTTCCCTGAATGGGGAAAAACAGACATCACTACAAGATCAAATATCTTGAACAAAATAGCAGATGTTATTGAGAAAAATCTAAACTTGTTAGCAGTAGCTGAATGTTTAGATAATGGAAAGCCAATCAGAGAATGTATGGCAGCGGATTTGCCTTTAGTTGTCGATCACTGGAGATATTTTGCTGGAGTAATCAGAGCAGAAGAGGGATCAATTGCTGAAATTGCAAACAACCAATACTCATACAATTTTCATGAACCGTTAGGAGTTGTAGGACAAATAATTCCATGGAACTTTCCATTATTAATGGCAACTTGGAAATTAGCCCCGGCACTTGCAGCAGGAAATTGTGTTGTATTGAAGCCAGCTGAACAAACGCCAGCATCAATAAATGTTTTAATGGAACTTATTGGAGATTTATTACCTCCAGGAGTAGTTAACATTGTAAGTGGCTTTGGATTAGAAGCGGGTAAACCATTAGCATCATCTAAAAGAGTTGCTAAAGTTGCATTTACTGGTGAAACAACAACTGGAAGATTGATCATGCAATATGCTGCACAAAACATAATTCCTATAACTCTGGAATTAGGTGGAAAATCTCCAAACATTTTCTTTGAAGACGTATTAGATAAAGACGATGATTTCTTTGATAAATGTATTGAAGGTTTTGTGATGTTCAATCTAAACCAAGGTGAAGTTTGTACTTGTCCAAGTAGAGCTTTAATACAAGAGTCTATCTATGATAAATTCATGGAAAGAGCTATAGCTAGAACAAAAGCGGTTGTACAAGATAATCCTTTAAAAATGGAAACAATGATTGGAGCTCAAGTATCATTAGAACAAATGGAAAAGATAAAATCTTATCTAGATCTTGGTAAAAAAGAGGGTGCTAAAGTTCTATCAGGGGGAAATGTTGCTAAGCTTAATAGTGGTTTGGAAAAAGGTAATTTCATTGAACCTACTATTTTTGAAGCTAAAAATAACATGAGAATCTCTCAAGAAGAGATTTTCGGACCCGTTGTATCAGTGATTAAATTTAAAGATGAAGCAGAGGCGCTAAAAATCGCTAATGATACTCTTTATGGTTTAGGAGCAGCTGTATGGACTAGAGATGGTAATAGAGCTCACAGAATGGGAAGAGGTATTCAAGCAGGAATAGTATGGACTAATTGTTATCATGCTTATCCAGCTCACTCTCCATTTGGTGGATACAAACAATCAGGTGTTGGAAGAGAGACTCACAAAATGATGCTTAATCACTATAGACAGAATAAGAACTTGCATGTCTCTTATGCTGAAAAAAAATTAGGCTTCTTTTAAACATTAATATATACTGGCCCATGATTCTGAATCATGGGCCGTACTTTAAAAATGAAAGTATCTGCAACCAACTCAGCTCTAACTCTTCTCTCTGAGCTACAGGAAAAATACGGAAAAAAATTGATGTTTCATCAGTCAGGTGGATGCTGCGATGGAAGTGCACCTATGTGTTTCCAAGAAGGAGAGTTTCCTCTTGGGGACAATGATGTAAAGTTAGGAGAAATCGGTGGAGTTCCTTTTTATATGAATGGGGATATGTATGAAAAATGGAAACATACTGACTTAACAATTGATGCGGTTAATGGTATTGGCGGAATGTTTTCATTGGATAATGGAACAGGACGCAGATTCCTGACAAAATCAGAAATCTGCTTAGTCGTTGATAACGACGAAAAAAAATAATCTATTACTGTCCCGGTGCTTTGTAACCAATCTTACTTGCTTTAGCAGTTGCTTTAGAAAAGTCTATTGCTTCCAACATAGTTAAATTACTCACAGCTCCAGATGCTTCTACAACTAATTTTATCGCTGCAAAATCCTCAAAATTTGGAATATCTGCAACAACTACGAAATCGTATGAACCTCTTACAATATCCATTGAGTGCATAGTTCCACCCATAGCTTTAGTAAGTTGATCTACTACTGCCTTTCTATCAGTTGAAGGATCTTTTAAAAATCCCTGAAAAGCTTTTTCCGTATAGTTTCCCATTATATATGCTTTCATATCTTCTCCTTTTTTATAAACGTATTATAGTACGAATATTGTAGTTTTGTTGACATGTTTTATTTGCACACTAGACACCATTAAAGGTAATGTTAAATTAATTTATGTACGAAAAATTTGGTCAATTTATTGATGGTAAATGGATTAAATCTTCTAGTGGAGAGACTTATGAAGTAATAAATCCTGCAAATGAGGAAGTTTTAGGTAATGCTTCCAAAGCATCCCCAGAGGATGTGGAGAAAGCTTTAAAGTCAGCACAACAAGGATTAGAAGTTTGGAAAAAAACTACACCTTGGCAAAGATCATATATCTTAAGACGCATAGCAGACAAGATGAGAGAGAAACAAGATGTTCTTGCAAAATGGATGACTCTAGAAATGGGAAAACCTTTAAATGAGGCCAAGGGTGAAGTTAACGGTGCAGCTGATATTTTTGAATGGAATGCAGAAGAGACAAAAAGAATTTATGGACAAACTGTAGAGAGTAGATTTGAGGATACTCGAGTACATGTTTACTATCAACCTGTTGGAGTTGTTGCAGCGTTGGTGCCTTGGAATTTTCCCTTAGTTTTATCATCTAGAAAAATCTCAACAGGATTGGCAGCAGGATGTTCGGTAATTGTAAAACCTGATGTTATAACACCAGGTGTAGTTATGGAGCTTGTCGAAATATGTAAAGAGTGTGGAGTTCCTCCGGGTGTAATTAATTTATTATCAGGAGACCCACCAAGTATTGCACAACAATTAATTTCCTCTGATATAATCAAAAAAATCTCAATTACAGGCTCTTCAAGAGTTGGAAAATTAATTCTTAAACAAGCTGCAGACAAAGTTCAAAGAGTAACAATGGAGTTAAGTGGCCATTCCCCATTTATAGTTTTTGATGACGCTGATATTAAAAAGGCTGCTGATATGGCAATAGCAGCTAAGTTTAGAAATAACGGTCAAGTTTGTATATCACCTAATAGATTTTATATTCAAGAAACTAAGAAAGATGAATTCGTAAATTTGTTTATTGAAAAAACTAAGAAATTAAAGATTGGTGATGGAATGGATCCTTCAGTTCAGCTAGGACCTATTACAACAAAAAAAAGATTAAATGAAATAGAAGAATTGGTTGAGACAACAAAGAAAGAAGGGGCAAAAGTTTTATTAGGAGGGAAAAGACCCTCAGGTTTTAACAAAGGTTATTTTTATGAACCTACAATATTTGATAATGTGAAAGATAATTTTACAATTATGAAAGTGGAGCCATTTGGACCTTTAGTGCCGATGTTATCTTTTAAAAGTTTTGATGAAGTAATTGAAAGAGCTAATAATCATGAGTTAGGATTATCAAGTTATATTTGCACCAACTCTATGGAGACAGCACATAAAGCATCAGAGCTAATGGAAACAGGAACAGTTGCAGTTAACACACCACAAGTTGCTTTAGCAGAGGCACCGTTTGGAGGTATTAAACAAGCAGGTTACGGAAGAGAGGGTGGTTCGATGGCAATTAAAGATTATCTTAATGTTAAATACACACACCTTGGTTTAAAAGGTTAAACTAAATGACAGAATTAATTTTGGCTTTAGGCGCAGGCCTTCTAAGTTTCTTATCTCCTTGCGTTTTACCTTTAATACCGGGATATATATCTTATGTATCAGGCAAATCCTTAAATGAATTGCTTGAGGAAAAAAAAGTTAATATTACACCAATAATTTTATTTACAGTTGGGTTCTCTCTCATTTTTATTGCATTTGGAGCAACTAGTTCTCTAATTGGAAAAATTTTATTAAATAATTCAATTGAGCTTAGAATTTTTTCTGGATTGATCATTATTCTTTTTTCTCTTCAGATAATTGGAATTATAAATTTAAACTTTCTAAACTTTGAAAAGAGATTAGACACTCAAAAAAGCGCAAATGTTTTTAGTTCTGTTTTAGTAGGGATGGCATTTGGTTTTGGTTGGACACCATGTATTGGACCTATTCTAGGCTCTATACTGGCTCTTGCAGCGGTGGAACAAACTTTATTGAAAGCTGTTCTATTATTGTTATTTTATTCATTAGGATTAGCTATTCCCTTCATTTTATCTGGTTTTTTAATACAAAAATTTATGCTCATTTCAAAAAATTTAAAAAGGAACATTAATATAATCTCAAAAACTGGTGGATTTATTTTGTTGGGAACAGGTATTTTGATACTAACAAACCAACTTCAAGCAGTAGGTTTTTACTTACTAAAATCTCTACCTTTTTTACAAAATCTTGGTTAAAAAAATTGTCTTTTTTGATATAATATTTTAATGTCATTTAGTTATTTAATAAATCAATCCAGTAAGTTTATCTGGTATTCTGCGCACTACATCATTTCTTTTAAATATGCGACACCTATTAAAATAGATAAGTCTAATCCCCCTCCATTTTATGGCAAAATGCCAACAGGTAGAAAACTATTTTTTGAAATGATGAAACTTTTAAACGAAGAGCGAAAGCTGATTAATTCAAAATTTTACAAAATACCTAAAACAGAACTTAAAGATTTGATAAATACAGCTAAAGGAAGTTTTGATTTTTTTCTTGATTTACCAAAAATAGATAAAAGAAGAACATCTGGTAAATTTTCAGATGTAAAAACTAATAAAGATTTACCAAAATACTTTTTGAGAAATTTTCATTATCAAACTGATGGATACTTAAGTGAAAAATCTGCAAGATTATATGAGTTTCAAGTCGAAACCTTATTTTCAGGATGCGCTGCGACTATGAGAAGATTTTCAATGATCCCTTTAATTAAATTTATTAAAGACGAAAATTTACCTAGGACAAAGTTACTTGATATTGGAACTGGAACAGGAGATATAATCGCAACGTATAAATTAAATACTAAAAATCTAGAGGTCACTTGTTCTGATTTATCAGAAGAGTATTTAAATGTGGCAAAAGAAAAATTAAAGAAATTCTCAAATATAAAATATGTAAATTGCAAAGGAGAAGATTTGCCATTTGATGAAAAATCTTTCGATATTGTTACTTCCACTTATGTTT
>CABZSS010000014.1 GCA_902528375.1 uncultured Pelagibacteraceae bacterium | reverse complement strand
ATCAAAAATTTTTTAGAGTTTGATAAAGTTTATGAAAATACAAAAATCATAAGATTAGAGGATAATTATAGATCAACTCAAAATATTTTAAATGTTGCGTCCCATTTGATCTCTAATAATGAAAATAGGCTTGGAAAAAAATTAAATTCAAATAAAACCGAAGGTGAGAAAATTAGATTAAATTGTTTTAGAAATGGTAAAGACGAAGCTATAGGTGTTTCTGATATTATTGAAAACGAACTCAAAAGAAAATATTCATACAATAATATTGCTATTCTTGTTAGAGCAATATTTCAAACAAGGGAATTTGAAGAGAGATTTTTAAAGATAGGCCTGCCATACAGAATACTAGGTGGGACAAAATTCTATGAAAGGGCCGAGATTAAAAATTGTATTGCTTATTTACGTATCATTCAACATGAGAAAGATGATCTTGCTTTTGAAAGAATAGCAAATGTTCCTAAAAGATCTATAGGTGAAAGTTCGTTCAAACAAATAAATGAATATGCAAGAAAAAATAGATTATCATTAGAAACTGCTTCACAAAATTTAATTGCTCAAAATTTGATTAAACCTAAGACTAAATTAGGACTTTTATCTTTTTTAAATATGGTAAAGAAATGGAGAAATGATCACGTTGTTAAGAAAATAAATCATGTCAAGCTAATGCAAATTATATTAGATGAGTCTGGTTATTCGGCCTCTTTAAAAGATAAAAAAGATTTAGAAAACGAAAATAGACTTGAAAATATTAAAGAGCTTTTAAGTGCCATGAAAGAATTTGATAACTTGGAAAGTTTTCTCGAGCATGTTTCTTTAGCAACTTCTATTGATCAACAGTGGGAAGGTGAAAAGATAAATTTAATGACTATGCATGCGTCAAAAGGTTTAGAGTTTGACGCTGTGTTCTTGCCTTGTTGGGAAGAGGGCATGTTTCCTCATCAGAAATCTATAGACGAAAAAGGTCAAAACGGTCTTGAAGAAGAAAGACGTCTTGCCTATGTAGGTATTACAAGAGCAAAAGATTTAAGTTTTATATCTTTTTCTTTGAATAGATTTTACCAAGGCGATTGGATAGATAGTTTATCATCAAGATTTGTTGATGAACTCCCAGAAAAATTTATTGAGAAGAATAATAATTTGGAGAAAGATGATCAAGATTTCGACTTTAATCAGGATATAGATAATGATAATGAGAATTTTAGAAGCCCAGGATGGATCAGATATCAAAAAAGATTAAAATGATCTCTCAAAAACTAAAAGAATTAAAAAATAAATTTTATCGTTTCGATATAGATGGTTATTTAGTACCTAAAAATGACGAGTATTTTTCTGAATTTGATCAAAAGGATAAACTTAAAACCATTACAGGTTTTAGTGGATCATTTGGATTAGCGGTAATACTAAAGAAAAAAAACTTTCTTTTTGTTGATGGTAGATATGTCGAGCAAGCTAAAATTCAGGTTGGTAAAAAATTCAAAATACTGGAAATACCAAAAAAACTTCCCCACCAAGTTTTAAGTTCGAGATTAAATTTAGGGTTTGATCCGATGGTTTTCACTTCTAGAGGCTTACTATATTTTTTTAGAAATAAAATTAAACTAACCCCAATAACCAAAACAATAATAAATTCAGATATTTTAAAGGATCACACATCTAGAAAATTCTACTCTTTAAACCCTAAAGTAGTTGGAGAAACAGTAAACAGTAAAATTAAAAGATTAATACAGATTTTAAAAAAGGATGGATCAGACTATATTTTTATATCTGCACCTGAAAATGTGGCCTGGCTTTTAAACATTAGAGGAAGAGATAATCCTTTCAGCCCGATACCTAATTGTAGAATAGTAATTAGTACTAAAGGAGAAGTAAGTTTTTTTTCAGACATAAAAAAATCAACTAATATTTTTAAAAAGAAAAATTTTTTAAGGATATCTTTTTATAAAGAGAACCAAATTGAAAATTTTTTAGGTAGATTAAAATCTAAGAAAATTATAATCGACAAAAACTCTTGCCCTATTTTACTTGAGAATTTAATTAATTCAAAGTTTAAAATTTCTAAGATTGGAGATCCTTTGTACTTAATGAAATCAATAAAAAATAAAGTAGAAATAAATAAAACAATAGAAAGTCATATTCATGACGGTGTGGCAGTTACCAAATTTTTATACTGGATTAAAAAAAATCAAAATAAAAAAATTTCCGAAATTGATGCTGAAAAAAAATTAGAATCTTTTAGAAAACAAAACAAAAATTATCTTTTTCCGAGTTTCAGTACTATATCAGCAACTGGAAAAAATGGATCAATCATTCATTACCGTGCTTCAAATAAAACATGCAGAGAGATAAAACAAAATGATATATACCTGTGTGATTCAGGGGGACAATACACATATGGGACCACCGACGTTACAAGAACTATTTCTTTCAAAGTTCAGCCCAAAAATATTAAAGATGCTTTCACAAGAGTTTTGAAAGGACACATTGCTGTAGCTTCTGCAAATATTTCAAAACAAAAAACCGGATCAAATATTGACAAGTTAGCGAGGAGGTACCTCAATGAAGTTAAAAAGGATTTTAGTCATGGTACTGGACATGGGGTAGGTTATTTTTTGAATGTTCATGAGGGTCCCCAGGCAATTTCAAAAAGGAATAATATAGAATTAAGAGAAGGAATGATATTAAGTAATGAGCCAGGATTTTACTTACAAGGAAAATATGGAATCAGAATTGAAAATTTAGTCTATATAAAAAAAGAAAAAAATAATTTAGTCTTTAAAAATCTTACATTGGCACCAATTGATATTAATTTAATTAATTTTAATTTATTGTCCTCCGAAGAAAAAAAATATCTAATTAATTATCACTTTGAGGTATATTCTAAAATCCATAAATTTTTGTCTTTAAGTGAAAAAAAATGGCTTATAAAATCACTGTAACATTTCATCTAACGTTTTTTGATTAATTACTTTAATTTTATTTTTTTTAGCCAAATCTACTTTTTTAGTTGTGGGTTTTTCTCCCATGACTAAATAATCTAGTTTTTTAGTAACATTGCTTACAATTTTACCTCCATTGTTTTCAATCAATGATTTAGCTTCTGCTCTTGAAATATTATTAAGTTTCCCGGTGAACATAAAGACCTGATCTTTAAGTTTTCCTGTGCTAGTGCTTTCTTTAAAACTTTGAATATCTAATGATTTCGACAAACTTAAAATAACATCTAAATTTGCTTTCTCATTAAAAAAATTTTTTAACGAATTTATTTGAGTATCACCTATTCCATCGATATTGATAAGCTCTTGAATAAAATTTTGATTTTTTAATCGAAAAAAGTTTTCTTTTTTCTTTAAAAATTCGCCTAGAAGCTTTGCATTTTCTTGACCGATATGTCTTATACCAAGTGAAAAAATAAATTTATCCAATGAAACTTTTTTTGATTTTTGAATAGATTTTTTTAAATTATTTACTGACAAGCTACCCCAACCTTCTAACTTTGATATTCTTTCAAAATCTAAATTAAATATATCATGTGGTAATTTAATTAAACCAATTTCCCAAAAATTTTGAACTATTTTTTTTCCGAAACCATCAATGTTAAGCGCGTCTTTTGACACAAAATGTTTTATTTTTTCGATAGAGATTTTTTCACATTTAAAACCTTCACTTGTGCATCGTCTAACAGCATCGTGTTTTTTAGTTTGAGAATTATATTCTTTAATAGTTTTTGACCCACAAGATGGGCATTTTAGGGGAAATGTAAATTTTTTAGAATCCTTTTTTCTTTTAGATAGATCAACTGAAATTACATGAGGAATTACATCACCTGCTCTTTCAATTTTTACTGTATCACCAATTCTTATATCTTTTCTTAAAATTTCTTCTTCATTATGAAGGGTGGCGTTTGAAACTACAACTCCACCTATATTTACAGACTTCACCTTAGCTACTGGTGTTAGTGCCCCAGTCCGGCCAACTTGTATATCAATATTTAAAATTTCACTAACTGAATTGCTTGCAGAAAATTTATGAGCTATTGCCCACCTTGGTGCATTTGTTACAAAACCTAATCTTTTTTGAAGTTTAAAATCGTTAATTTTATAAACGATACCATCAATATCATAATTTAGTTCAAATCTTTTTTTTTCTATATTTTGATGATTGGTTAACAGATTCTTAATACCTTTAATTTTTTTATTTAATTCTGAAGTTTTAAAACCCCAATTTTTTAACTTTATTAAAAAATTAGTCTGTTTGTCTGTTGTTTGATCTGATGAAAATCCAAATGTATAGGCAACAAATTTTAATGGTATTTTAGATGTTTTTTTAGGATCTTTTTGTCTTAAAGAACCTGAGGCAGCGTTTCTTGGATTTGCAAAATTATCTTTTAATTTTTCAAAATCATTATTTTGAATGAAAATTTCCCCCCTTATATCGATGTCATCTGGAAAATCTTTTTGGCCTATATAATGAGGAATATCACATATTGTTTTTAAGTTTAAAGTTATGTCTTCTCCTTCCTCTCCATTTCCTCTTGATAAACCTCTAATCAATTTGCCTGACTTATACGTAAGAGAAGCAGATATGCCATCGATTTTAGGCTCAGCACTGTATTCAAACTCAAAATTTTTTTTGAAATTTAAAAAGTTTATTATCTTTTTTTCAAAATTGATCAAATCTTCTTCATCAAATGCATTTGCTAATGAAAGCATTTTTACTCTATGAGGATGTTTTTTAAAATTTTTAGAAGGTGTAAATCCCAATATTTTTGAGGGGGAGTTTTTATCATTGAAATTAAACTTTTTTTCAAGATCCAATATTTCTTTTTTTAATAGATCAAAGTCTTGATCAGTTACTATTGGAGAATTATCCTCAAAGTATTTTTTGCTGTATTTTATATATTTTTTTATTTTTTCTTTGTATTCTTTTTTGGCTGAACTTTTTAACATTTTAATCGAAAAGTTTTTTGAATTTTTTAAGCATACCTTTTTTCTCTTTTTTTAATTCTAATTTTGTCTTGTATTTTTTGTTAAATATCTTGTAAGATTTTTCATACCATTTGCTTGATTGATAGTTATAACCTAACAATGATGCATACTTTTGTGACTCATTTTCTAAACCGATTGTATAATATAACTCAACTAATCGATGTAAAGCTTCTTCAACATAAATTGTTTTTTCATATTGCTCTACTACTGTTTTATATCTGTTAATTGATGCAATCCATTTTTTTTTTTTAAAATAATGCAAAGCAATATACATTTCTTTTGAAGCTAAATAATCTTGAATAAGGTCAAGTTTATATTCTGCATCTAACGCATAATCTGAATCAGGGTAATTTTTGATAATAAAATTAAATTTCTCTTGTGCTTGCAACAATGGTCCTAAATCTTTTTTTTCATCTATAATTTTTTCATAATAACACATTGCAAGTAAAAAGTGTGCATAATCTAAATTAGGGTTTTTAGGATAAGTTTTAATAAACCTGTTAAGTTCAAACTCTGCATCAAAATAATAATCATCAGCATAATATACGTATGCTGCCATCAACGCAGCTTTGGGAGCCCATGAAGATTGAGGGAACAATAATTCAGCTTCATTAAATTTTTTTGCAGCAAAAAGAGAGTCACCTCCCTCAAACTCTTCGTACCCTTCTCTGAAAGCTCGTATCATTTGTAATTCTACGTCTTCTTCAACGACTAAGGAGGTTTTCTCTTTTTTTACGCAATTTGTCAGAAAAAAAGATACAAAAAAAATTATTAATAAAATCTTTAAAAAATTCATAAGTAAATAACTTTAAGAAAATTAATAAATTAATCTTATGCGATAGATTTTAGAATATTCTTATTCAAAAAGGAATGCGGAATATTTTTCTCTTTAAGCTCAATAATTGAGAAATTTTCATTTTTACTTAGTAATTTTCTCAAGCCTTGATTGGTGATTTTATGACCACCTTGACAAGAAGTGATTTTACCAACTATTTTAAAACCTGATAAGTATAGATCTCCAAGACAATCCAATATCTTATGATTTACAAATTCTTTTTCATTTCTAAGCTTTTCTTTATTAAGTATTTTATTTTCTTTAACGACTATCGCGTTATCTAAAGAACCACCTTTTGCAAGATTTAAATTTTTAAGTTTTTCTATGTCTTCGTACAAACAAAATGTTCTTGAATTATACATATCTGACAAGTCATCCATATAAATGTTAATTTTGTTTTTTTGATTATTGATTAATTCGTTCTTAAAATTTATTTCAAAATCAATTTCTAAACTTATTTTGCTTGGCTTAAAAGAAATTGATTTTTCCCCTTCTTTGTAAATTATTTCTTTATCGATAGTTATGATCTTTATTGGTTGGTCGCTTATTTCAAAACCAGCTGAGTCAATTGCCTCAACAAAATTCTTGGAAGATCCATCTAGTATTGGCACCTCTTCAGCGTCTATTTCTATTAATAAATTATCTATACCTTTTCCATATAATGCTGCCATTAAATGCTCAATAGTTGAGACAGACACACCATGTTCATTTGAAATTTTTGTGCAATAAGAGGCGCTCGAAACGTTGAATACGCTTGGATAAATTATATTATTCGAACCTAAATCAGTTCTTTTAAAATATATTCCAATATTTGGTTTCTGGGGAACTAATTTAAGATTTACTTTTTTGCCCGAGTGAAGACCTACACCTGATAGCTTTATAGTGTTTTTAATCGTTTTTTGTTTTAAAATTGACATCAAGGAATCTTATATTCACATGAGAAATTAAAGAAAAAACAACTAATGTTACAAAACAATACAAGATTTAACTAAAAAAATTGAACATTTTCTCAAATAAACCTTCGGTTTTAGCCTTTAGATAATGTGTTTCAACCTCCAACGGGTTGATACCGTCAATCACTTTCTTGGCAGCATTACAAGGACTTGGATCTTTTTTATTTGCAAATCTACTTGAGTATTGATGACTTATAATTTTTTTTACCTCAATGTTGCAATCCTTAAGAATTTTATTCAACATTTTGACAGTTGAATTATTAATTGTAATGAAGCTTACATCTACAATGAGCTCTTTATAATCAAGATTTTCTGGAAACTCAAAATATTCTTTACCATCAACAATATATTGATCGACTAATATATGTAATATACGACAGTTTTTATTATTTCTCATAATAAGTTGTTTGGCATCACTTATTAGTCTAACAATATTAGTCTCCTTTATTTGATTAGAGCTATATTTACTTTTTAAACTTAAGGAGAATTGATTATACTTTACATCTGTAATTACATTTACTTTTTCAATAAAACTTCCTACATCTTTTTCAAAATCTTTAACTTTTTCCACAATAAATTTTGTTAAAATAGTTAAATTTAAATTATCATCTAAAGAATCTGGCATTAAATATTTTTTTTGATGAAAGGAATTGTCTTCCTCAGAACTAAAATAACATAGATGAAGGTTATGGCCAACTATCGCAAGATAAAAAGACTCAGATCCCTTATTAGTCATAAGTAATTACCTTATTAGAGATTCTTAAATCTATAATTTTTGAGGTATTAAATAACTCATCCTCAACAAGCTGTAAGCTAAAATTTAAATTATCAATTGTTAAATTTACTGGAAATTTAATTTTTCTTTTATTTTTCAAAATAATATCTATTCTATTACTTGGAAAAAAAATTATTTTTTTTATACTTCTGATATTATAGTTGGAGTTATTAATAATTTTAATAGTTTCAAAAACTTTTTTAATATCATTGGTTCCGTGAACTTCGGGTACGTTCAACGGTAAACTCTTTAAGTCAATTATTTTTCCATTATTTCCTAAAATAAATAATTCATTTAAATATTTTATAACACTGACAGCCTCGGCTGGTTCAATGTAAACTTTAATATAATTTGGATATATTTTTTTTACATTGTATATATTTATTAAATTTTCAGATTTAATTAATTTAAAAGAATCTTTATTAATTGTGAAAATATTTGACCCTATTAAATCTTTTAATTTTTTTTCTAAAAGTAAATTATCTGTTTTGTTTAAACCAACAACTTCAATTTTTTTAACAATAAAAAAATTATTGTGTTTTAAATTCGAATTATGTGTTGACGATAAGATTAGAAAAATAATTAAATAAAAAAAAATATATTTTTTCTTATCTATTTTTTGAAGCATCTTTAATTATCCAGTCTATTAACGAAAAAAAATTCATTCCATGATATAATGCTATTTCTGGAACTAATGAAAGATTAGTCATTCCCGGCTGAGTATTAGTTTCCAAAAGATAAAACTTCCCGTTATAAAATTTAAAATCAGATCTAGTTACCCCCCTACACTTTAAAACTCTATGTGCTTTTAAAGCTATGTTCATCACATTTTGATAGTCCTTTGCTTTAATATTTACTGGAATAATATGTTTTGTTTTAGCTTTTGAACTATACTTGGCCTTATAATCATAAAACTTTCTTTTTGGTCTTAACTCTATGGCACCTAGTTTTTTTTTTCCAAGTATTGCAACTTGAATTTCTCTTCCTGGTATAAATTCCTCCACTAAAATTTCATCATAAGCTTTAAGCTTTTTTAAACTTTTAATAATATTTTTTTCATTACAAATATAGACACCTAAACTTGATCCCTCGTTTATTGGTTTAATAACTACAGGAAACTTAAATTTTTTTTTTAATAATTTTATAACTTCTTTTTTATTAAGATTTGTTCTTATTTTTTTAAATTTTGGTGTCAAAATTTTATTTTTTATAAATAACTTTTTTGAAATTTCTTTGTCCATTGCCATCATAGAAGATAAAACACCCGAATGGGTGTACCTAACCCCTTTGCTTTCTAAATAGGTTTGGATGAAACCATCTTCGCCGAATCTTCCATGTAAGGCGTTGAAGACAACATTGGGAGAAAATCTTTCAATATTTTTTGTTAAATTCTCATCAGGTTCAATTATTTTACAATTATATTTTTTTTTAATACTGTTCTTCACTGCTTTTGCAGTTTTGAGACTAATAGATCTTTCTCCTGAGATACCACCTCCAAGAATAAGAATTCTTTTTTTCATCTATTTTATTATTTCTATCTCAAGATCTAAAGATATGCCTGTTTTTTTTTTGACTTCATCTCTTACAAAATTAATCAACTTGTTCATTTCAGAAAAAGAGGCATTTTTTGAATTAACGAAGAAATTGCAATGTTTAGATGAAATTTTAGCATCTCCAAAACTAATATCCTCAGGCACACTGTCGCGAATAAGTTCCCAAACTTTTCTCTCAGTGCTTTTGACTGGATTTTTAAAAGTGCTCCCTCCAGTTTTGACTTTTAGAGGTTGAGATGATTCTTTTAGTTTTTTTAATCTTTCAATTTCTTTTCTAATTAATTCCTTGCTACTCTTTTTACATTCAAATGTTGCGCTTAAGAAGATTAAATCATTTGGTAAATTGCACTCTCTATAACCAAAAATAATATCCTTTGTTCTGATCGAACTTACCTTTCCCTCAAAATCTACCACCTGAATTGAAACTAAAAAGTCTTTGAATTCAGAACCGAAACATCCAGAATTCATTCTAATACCACCTCCTATAGAGCCTGGTATACAAGACAAAAATTCCAAACCAGATAAACCATTTTCACAGGCAAAATCAGAAACATTTTTATCCAAAGATGAACAGCCGGCAATTAATTTATTATCATCAATCAATGATATATTGCTAAAATTTTTGCCTAACTTAATAAAAATTTTTTCACTCAAATTATCACTTATTAAAAGATTAGATCCTGCTCCTAAAACATGTTTTTTATATTTTGGTGCTATTTTTAAAAAACTAATTAGTTCTTTTAAATTTTCTGGTTTAAAAAAAACCTTCGCTGATCCACCAATATTCATCCAATTCAAATTTTTTAAAGAGAAATCAAATTTAAGATTAGAATTGTTTTGATCTTTAAAGATTTTAAATTCCTGTGTATCCATTATTTAAGAAAAATTTTAAGTTCTTTTAACCAGCCAGATATTGATCCAGCACCCATTCCGATTACAATTTCATTTCCTTTTAAATTGTTTTTGAAGAAATTCACAAGGTCATGTTTTTGATTAACCATAATTACTAACGCCTTTGAATTTTTTGATATATCTCTAGCAAATTTTTCATATTTAAATTTCAATTTAATTTTTTCGCCTGCCTTATAAACAGGGCATAACAATACTTGATCTGAATTTTTAAATGATTTGCTAAAATCATTAATTAAATCATTCAGTCTTGAGACTCTGTGTGGTTGAAAAATAGATATGACTTTTTTGTTTAAAAAGCTTTTTTTTACACCATTTAAAACTTCTTTAATTTCTGTTGGGTGATGAGCATAATCATCAAAAAAAGTTACACCATTATAATCAAAAACTCTATTAAACCTTCTTTCGACCCCTTGAAAATCTTTGAGGCTTTTTTTTATTAAGCTTGTAGATATTCCTATATGAGAAGTTAATGCAAATGTTGCAGCCGCATTACTTATATTATGAAAGCCAATTAAAGGGATTTCTATATTGTTAACACTTATCTTTTTTTTATTGGGTATTTTTATAATTAAATCAAAAATTGATCTATTTAATTTGTACTTTATATTTGAAATTCTAAAATTAGAATCTTTATTAACACCATAAGTAAAATAATTTTTAACAAGATTTTTTTTAAGTAAACTTCTATTATTGGTGTCATCAATACACAAAAATGCTTTGCCGAAAGAGGGAACGTTTGAAATAAATTTTTCAAAATGCTTTTTTAAATTATCCTCAGATTTATAAAAATCCATATGCTCTCTATCGATATTAGTAATAATTGAATAAGTGAATGGGACTTTAATGAAACTACCATCAGACTCATCAGACTCAAGTACACACCATTCGCTTTTACCTAATTTAGCTGAGTTGTTAATTGAATTTATCACACCTCCATTTATTATTGTAGGATCTAATTTGGCTTTTGAAAAAACATTTGCAATCAATGAGGTTGTAGTAGTTTTTCCATGAGAACCTGCCACAACAATATTTTTTTTTAGCGAGGTCATGTGTGCAAGCATGTCTCCTCTTTTATAAATTGGTAAATCTTTTTTCTTAGCTGCGTTTAACTCAATATTATTATTTTTGATTGCTGAGGATATGACAATAATATTAGCCTTATTTAGATTGGAAATTTTGTGTTTTGTAAAAATTTTAATATTACTTTTTTTTAGTCTTTCAATGTTTTTATTTACTGAAATATCACTTCCTTGTATTTTAAAATTAAGTTGTTTCATTATTAATGCCAATCCACTCATACCAATCCCTCCTATGCCAATGAAATGGATTATTTCTTTTTTTCCTAGATTAATTTTCATAAAAAGTTTGTTCTATCATATTAAGGTTTTCAGACCATGATCCTTCAAAAATAAAATTACTCATTTTTTCTACTTTGTTATCTAAAATTTGTTTGTTATGAATATTTTTTTCATAAAACTGATAGAAATAGTTTTCAAAAATCTCATGTTCATTAATAAGCCAACCAAAATTTTTATCCACATAAAATTTTGCATTAAAATATTGGTGATCATCTTTTGAAAAGGGAAAAGGAATTGCTAGAAATGGGATCTTTAAAGAGACTAATTCTGACAAAGTAGATGCTCCAGCACGTGTGATTGCAAAATCACACAAAGACATAATTTCACTTAATTTATCTTCAAAAGTAAAAACTTTATTTGTAATACTATTTTGTTCATAAAAATTTTTTAGGTATTCTTGGTTAGATTCACTAGTTTGGTGATATATGGTTAGGTCTATCATCTTTGAGATTCTTAAAATATCTTTAAGAAAAATAGTGTCTAATTTTTTTGCTGTTTGACTTCCTCCAATTATTATAACTTTTAATTCTTTATCAGATGGTGCGGTTTTTTTTTGTTTCAAAAATTCTTTTCTAACTATGGGTTTGATTACTTTAAGTTTATATAAAAATTTTGAGGGTAAATTTTTTAAATTAGTTTCATAAGCAAATATTTTTTTGCAAAATCTTAATAATAATAAATTAGATCTCCCAATTACTAAATTGGGTTCAAAAAGGAATATTTTAATATTTAAAATTCTTGCTGCTAAGCAGTGTGGAATACTCATATATCCGCCTGTAGATAAAAGCAATTTTGGATTTTCTTTTTTAAGGAAAAATAAGGATTTTAAAAATGAAGCAATTAAAAAAAAAGGAAATATTAAAATACTAAAATTTTTTTTAAATTGGGGGATATGAATTTCATTTACATTATAATTTTCTTTTTCAATGAAATTTAGACCTCTTTTATCTGAAATTATTTTTACATTAAATTTTTCCTTAAAATAATCATAAAATACCTTAGCTGGTATGACGTGCCCTCCTGTCCCGCCAGTGCTTATTATCATGGAGCTCATTTATTTATTTTTCTCTTTGTTAGATTAAAAATAATTCCTATTAATATTGAGGAACCAATTATAGAGGAACCTCCATAACTAAGAAATGGCAAAGTCATTCCTGTTGTAGGTAAAAATCTTATATTTACTCCAATATGAACTAAAACTTGAAAAAGAATTAACATTACAGAGCCAACAAGTATTAATTTGAAACATTCATCTTCTATAGTTGATACTTTTTTGAAAACTCTAAAAATAAGACATAGAAATATTAAAATAATTCCTATTATTGATATTATTCCAAATTCTTCAGCTATTACGGCAATAACATAATCTGTATGGGCCTCTGGCACTTTAACATTCAAAGTGCCTTCTCCTATACCTTTTCCAAAAAAACCTCCATTCATAATTGCTTCTGATGCTCTCTCAGACTGATAATTTCCTTTTGAAGTTAAATCAAAAAATGAATTAATTCTAAATTTTATATAACTCAATTTCGGGATAAAATTAATCATCAGAAATAAAGCGCATAAACCAATTAATATAAAAAGAATTAAAAATATAAGATTTATACCTGAAACAAATATGAGGCTTAACCAAAGAGATAATACTAATAATGTTTGTCCAATATCTGGCTGCAAAAATAGTAAAAGGATAATTGGAATGATTGCGATCAAACTTAAAAGATATCTTGCATACTTATTAGAATATTTTTCAGATGTAAGTATCATTGATAGTATGATTATTAAAAATGGTTTAAGTATTTCGATTGGTTGGAACCTTGGAAAAAAGAATATATCTAACCATCTTTTAGAGCCTTTAACCTCCACACCAATAATTGGGACTAAAATTAAAGCACAAAATATTATCAAAAAAGAAACTAGTGACAATTTATAAAAAGTTTTTTCTTCAAGTAAGGAAAAAAAGAAAATTGTGAAAATTCCTAACAGAGAATAAATGAATTGCTTAAAAAAAAAGTAATAACTTGTTGTCTCAAGTTTGGTAGATGCAATTAAAGAGGTTGAAACAAGTGAAAAAAAAATACCTAAAGAAATTAACAA
>CABZSS010000013.1 GCA_902528375.1 uncultured Pelagibacteraceae bacterium | reverse complement strand
AAAGAAATTCCAAATAAAGGAGAAGTCAAAAGTATTGCGGGGATCAAACCAATTAAAGCTCTTACTAAAGCTGTAAATATTAATGAGATCAAAATTTCACTTTTTTTAATTGGCGAGATAAATAAATTTGTAAAATTTCTACTCCAAATCTCCTCTAAAAAAAGCATATTAAAACCGATACTTGTTCTAAATAGAAAATCATAAAGTATCGCGCATGTTAATATTACTCCGACAGCATTATTATAATACGAACTATATGTTGTAAAAAAGTTTGAGATAAAACCCCATAAAGTAATTTGTATTGTTGGCCAATATATAAGATCTAAAATTCTAGGAAAAGACCTAGTTATTAAAAAAAAGTGTCTTAAAAACAATCCGTACATTCTGCCTATATTCATATTAATTCCTTACAAGTTTTAAAAAAACTTCCTCTAGATTTTGTCTTCCATGTTTTTTAACTAAATCATTTGGTTTACCTTGATCTATAATTAAACCATTTTTCATCATCATTATCGATGAACATAACCTAGTTACTTCATCCATATTATGTGATGCTAATAATATAGATACTTTTTTTTCTTTTTTATATTTTTCTAAAAAGGTTCTTACGAAATCTCCTGTTTCTGGATCAAGAGAAGCCGTAGGCTCATCGAGTAATAGGACAGATGGATCATTGATAATCGCTTTAGCTAAACTTATTCTATTTTTTTGCCCTGAAGATAACTCGCCAGTCACTCTATCGAGCAAATTTTGTAACCTTAATTCCTCTACTAAATAATCAATCCTACTATTTAAGTTTTTGACTGAATACAGTTTTCCATAAACAATTAGATTTTGTTTAACCGTAAGCTTTTTTGGCAATTCAATATAAGGAGAAATGAAATTTATTTTTTGAAGAATCTCAATTCTATTTTTTTCTAATTGAAAGCCATTAATCAAAACTTGCCCACTGGTGGGCTTTAACAAACCTAAAATCATTCCTATAGTGGTAGTTTTTCCGCAACCATTAGGACCAAGTAATCCAATTATCTCATTTTCTTTAATTTCAAAATTAATATTTTTAACGGCTTCCTTATTTCCATAATTTTTTTTAAGATCAATTACTTTTATTGAATTTTCCATTACTTTGCTGAAGCCCTTTTAAGTCTTTCATTTATTGCCTCTCCAAATCCAAAGTTAGGAATTTTTTCTACAGCAATACTCTTATAATCTTTATTTTTAATATTTCTTAAAACTTTATATAAATTTTTTGCAGCCTCTTTTAAATTTTTTTTTTTACTTAAATAATAATAATTCTTAAGAGTTTTTTTTCTTTTTTTAATCAAAATAAAAGCTTCGTTTTCATTTGGTTTTTTTTTATTTAACCTTATAGGTATTCCGGGCGAATAGTGTAAACTTGATTGTCCCGGTACAACAATTGATTTATCAGTTTTTTTATAAAGGATTTTTTTTCTTAAAATTTTGTTAATCTTTTTTCTCTCTATTCCTCCCAACCTTAATATTTTTACTTTTCCTAATAAACTAACTATAGTGGACTCTAATCCAACTTTTGATCTACCACCATCAAGAATAAATTTAATTTTATCTCCAAATTCATCCTTTACATCTTCTTTTGTTACCGGACTTATTTTTGAGGATATATTTGCACTAGGTGCCGCCAGAGGATACTTCAATATTTTTAAAAGTTTGATAGCCAGATAATGATTAGGAAACCTTATAGCAAGAGTTTTTTGATTATTAGTTACAATTTTTGAAATATTGCTATTTTTTTTTAATTTTAAAACAAATGTAATAGGTCCAGGACAATATTCTTTATATAATTTTAAAAATTCTTCATTAATTATACAGTCTTTATTAAGCATCTTTAAGCTATAATAATGCACTATGAGTGGGTTTCTTTTATTCCTTTTTTTTAGTTTAAATATTTTTAAGGTAGCCCTTTTTGAATAAGCATTAGCCGCTAAACCGTAAACAGTTTCAGTCGGTAAGCCAATACATTCATTTTTATCTAAATAATATTTAGCTTTTTTAATATTTGAAAGATTATAATTCATGTATATTACAAACTAATATATGAAAGAAAAAAATTTACCAGTTGATATTGAGTCTAAATCTTTAGATGAACTTAAAGAAATTCTTAATAATTTGGTTGAAAAAATTGAAAAAGACAAAACTTTAAATCAATCCGAGGAGAAATATCTAGAAATATTTAAATTAAATAGACTTATTGAAAAAAAATTTCAAAATACTTCAAAGGAAATATCTGAGAAAAATAGATTAAAAATAAAACAAATTCTAAAAAAAGATGGAAAAAAAACTAAATAAATTAGGAAGAGATATAAACAAATTTCTCAAAAATTTTTTAAAAAAACAGAAAAGAACAAAATTAATTACCTCAATGAATTATGGCTTATTTCCTGGTGGAAAAAAAATAAGATCAAAGATTATTATTGATGTAGGTAAAATTTTTTCTGTTCCTTACCACCATTTAATTCGAGTTGGAGCAGCAGTGGAGTGTATTCATGCATATTCACTTATACACGATGATTTGCCATGTATGGACAATGATGATTTAAGAAGAGGAAAGTTAAGTACCCATAAAAAATTTGGTGAGTCAACAGCCGTTCTCGCTGGAAATTCATTGCTTACTTTAGCTTTCGAAATTTTAAGTGAAAAAAGTTTTAAGATCAACGAAACCAAAAAAAATGAACTGATAAATTCTCTTTCAAATACTTCTGGCCATTTAGGAATTGCAGGAGGCCAATATTTAGATCTAAATTTTGAAAAAAAAAGAGTAAGCAAAAAAAAAATTATAGATATGCAACTTAACAAGACTGGTAAACTATTTTCATTTTCCACTATAGCACCTTTAATTATTGCTAATAAGTCCACAAAAATAAATCAGTTCAAAAAGATAGGTTTGGATATTGGACTTTTATTTCAAATTGTTGACGATTTTCTTGATTATAGTGGGAGTGAGAAAAAGATTGGAAAAAAAACTGGAAAAGACAGAAAAAAGGGCAAGGCGACTTTAATAAGTTTACTCGGGTATAAAAATGCTGTTAAATATTCTTCTTATTTAAAAAAAAAAATAATTTTCTCTTTAAGTAAGTATAAAAGTAAAGATTTAATTGAAACTGTAGAGTATGTAATAAATAGAAAAAAATGACAAAATATAAGTTTTTAGATAAAGTAAATTTTCCATTAGATATTAAAAATCTTCAGTCCTCTGAATTGATTACTCTTTCAAAAGAATTAAGAGAGGAATTAATAGAGGCTGTTTCATTTACAGGCGGCCATTTAGGTGCAGGTTTAGGTGTTGTCGAGTTGACCGTAGCCCTACACTATGTTTTCGATGCTCCAAATGATAAAATAGTTTGGGATGTAGGTCACCAATCGTACCCCCACAAAATTTTAACAGGTCGTAAAAATAGAATTAAAACATTAAGACAAGGAAATGGATTATCTGGTTTTACAAAAAGATCTGAAAGTGAATATGATCCATTCGGTGCAGCACATAGTTCAACATCAATTTCTGCAGCTTTAGGTATTGCTACTGCAAATAAACTTTCAAAAAAATCAGAAAATGTTGTTGCTGTGATTGGCGATGGAGCGATCAGTGCTGGAATGGCTTATGAGGCAATGAACAATGCAGGTACATCAAAAACTAAAATGATAGTAATTTTAAATGATAACGATATGTCAATTGCAGAACCTGTAGGAGCAATGAGAAGTTATTTAGCAAAATTATTAACTGGAAAAATATACTTTAGTTTAAGAGAAACATTTAAACTAATTATTTCTGCCTTTTCAAAAAGATTTTCAAAAAAGGCGGGAAAAGCAGAGGATTTCTTGAGGTCAGCAGTAACAGGTGGAACACTTTTTAATTCACTAGGTTTTTATTATGTTGGGCCAATAGATGGACATGACATAGATACGCTTGTATCAGTTTTAAAAAATGCGAAAGATACTAATTTTGATGGTCCAATAATGATACATATTAAGACCGAAAAAGGAAAAGGTTATCAATTTGCAGAAAATTCAAAAGATAAATACCACGGTGTTTCAAAATTTAATATACAAACTGGAGTACAAGAGAAATCAGGTTCTAAAATCCCATCATACACAAGTGTTTTTGCAAACACATTAATTAAACATGCTGAAAGAGATAGTAAAATAATTGGTATCACTGCTGCAATGCCGTCTGGTACTGGAATGGATTTATTTGCAAAAAAGTTTCCAAACAGAATGTTTGATGTTGGTATTGCAGAGCAACATGCAGTGACATTTTCTGCTGGTTTAGCTACAGAAGGATATAAGCCTTACGCAGCAATTTATTCTACCTTTTTACAAAGAGCTTATGATCAAGTAGTTCATGATGTTGCAATTCAAAGTTTGCCTGTCAGATTTGCTATAGATCGCGCAGGTCTTGTTGGTGCAGATGGTCCTACACATGCTGGATCTTTTGATATAACTTACTTATCAACTTTACCTAATTTTGTTGTCATGGCTCCAAGCGATGAGTCAGAATTAGTAAAAATGATTAATACCTCAGTTGACATAAATGACAAACCTTCAGCCTTTAGATATCCTCGTGGCAGTGGTATTGGAATTAAACTTCCTGAAATTAATGAAAAAATTGAAATAGGCAAGGGCAGGGTTATTAAAGAAGGGAAAGAGATTGCTTTAATTAATTTTGGTGCTCGTTTGCAAGAATGCCAAAAAGCGCTAAACAATCTAGAGAAAAAAGGTTTAAATCTTACTTTAATTGATGCAAGATTTTGTAAACCTTTAGATGAAAATTTAATGTGGAACACAGCAAAAAATCATGAAATTATTATTTCAATTGAAGAAGGTTCAATTGGAGGGTTTGGATCTCATTTAAGTAAATTTTTATCAGAAAAAGGCTTATTAGAAAAAATTAAGTTTAGGTCGATGACTTTTCCTGACAACTTTATTGATCAAGATAAACCCGATCTAATGTATCAGATTGCTGGCTTGGATAGTAAAGCTATTGAAGGAAAAGTTTATGAAGTTTTAGACTCTAAAGTAGTTGTTCAGAAAAAAAATTAAGACTCACACTGCGCTTTGTGCATTAAAAAATGATCCAATAAAACACAATGCATCATCGCTTCACCTATGGGGACTGCTCTAATTCCAACACAAGGATCATGACGACCTCGCACTGATATATTTGTATTTTTTCCAAATTTATCAATAGTTTTTCTTGAATTGAGTATGGAAGATGTAGGTTTCACTGCAAAAGATACTTTAATTTGTTGGCCACTTGAAATGCCGCCAAGAATTCCCCCCGCATTATTAGATTTGAAAATTGTTTTACTCCCTTTTTGTCTTATCTCATCAGAATTCTGTTCGCCTGTTAATTGAGCGACACCCATTCCAGTTCCGATATTGACGCCTTTTACAGCATTGATACTCATCATAGCAGATGCTAAATCCATATCTAATTTAGAATAAATAGGTGCGCCTAAACCAGATGGCACCCCATTAGCTCTTAATTCTATAACAGCCCCACAAGATGAGCCAGACTTCCTAATAGCTAACAAATATTTTTCCCACAATTTTAAAACTTTTTTATCAGGACAGAAAAATGGATTTTTTTCTATAAATTTATTATTCCATGCAGACACGTCACAGCCCAAAATTCCAAGTTGGATCACTGCACCTTTAACATAATATTTTTTACCAATTTTTTTTTCTAAAACTTTTTTTGCAATTGCACCTGCCGCCACTCTTGCTGCAGTCTCTCTAGCTGACTGCCTACCACCCCCCCTGAAATCTCTGATACCGTATTTTTTAAAATAAGTTAAATCTGCATGTCCAGGACGAAATTTATTTTTGATAGTCTCATAGTCTCTTGATTTCATATCCTTATTGTAAATAATCATTAATATTGGTGTACCAGTTGTCTCACCCTTAAATACTCCTGATAAAATTTCAACTTTATCATCTTCTTTTCTTTGAGTAGTGAATTTAGATTGACCAGGTTTTCTTTTATTTAGTTCTTTTTGTATGTCTTTTTCTGATATTTTTATTCTCGGAGGACATCCATCAACTACACATCCAATGGCAGGACCATGAGATTCACCCCAAGTGGTGAAACGAAATAACTTTCCAAATGTATTAAATGACATTATTCTATTATATAAATTATTTTGTTAAAATTATGAATGAAAAAAATTCACTTGGACTAGATATTTGTTTTAAAGATGAGGATAACCCAGTAAATCTCTTCAAAGAATGGTTCAAAAAGGCTGAAACTACCGAACCTAATGATCCAAATGCTTTGTCATTAGCAACAGCTGACAAAAGCGGTAAACCAAAAGTAAGAATGGTTCTCTTAAAAGGCTTTAGTGATGATGGTTTTACTTTTTACACAAACTTCAATAGTTCTAAAGGCAAGGATCTTAAAGAAAATCCTAATGCATCAATGTGTTTTCATTGGAAAAGTCTTTTAAGACAAATAAGGATTTACGGCAATGTTGTTCAAGTTTCTAACAAAGAAGCTGATGATTATTATAATTCAAGAGCATATGGGAGTAGAATAGGAGCGTGGGCTTCAAATCAAAGTGAAGTTTTAGAAAGCAGGAAGTCTCTTGATGATAAAATTGATAAATTTAAAAAAAAGTTTCGTGATGAGAAAAAAGTTCCAAGACCACCTAACTGGTCTGGATGGAGATTGGTTCCTGAAGAAATTGAGTTTTGGCGTGATGGAGATAATAGAATTCATGAAAGATTGAAATACGTTAAGAATAATGGAAAAGGCTGGAAAAGATTTTTATTAAATCCTTAAAAAGATCTTTCAATACTAAAAGATGTCAAATTTTTTAGAATATTTTTTTGCTCAGAACTTTCAAAAACATTTAAAGAGCTAGATGCTAAAGAAATAAAATGATCAGCTTTTTTGTAACATTGATTAATGATGTCATATTTTTTTATGATATCTAATGTAAACTTTAGGTCGTTTTCAGTTCTTTCTCTTTTGGAAAAAAATTCTTTAAGCATATCTCTTTCACCACTTTTACATTGCTGATTTAAAATAATTATAGGTAAAGTGATTTTACCCTCATAAAAATCTTTTCCAATCGTTTTTCCAAATTTTTTCAGATCAGAATTATAATCTAATGTATCATCAGCTATCTGAAAAGTTACTCCAAGATTTTTTCCATAAGAAGATAATGCTTCTTTTACCTTTTCATCTTTATTACCCAATATCGCTCCAACCTTGCATGCAGCAGAAAATAACGCTGCAGTTTTGGAGGTGATAATCTTTAAGTATGTCTCTTCGACTGTATCTATTTCTGATTTGTGTTGGAGTTGTAAAACTTCACCTTGAGCTATTTTTGCAGAAGTAGCTGATAATAACTTTAAAACCTCTAAATTTCCATCTTCAACCATCATTTCAAAACATCTACTTAAAAGATAATCACCAACCAAGATTGATGCATGATTTCCCCAAATGGAATTTATTGTTTTTTTTCCTCTTCTGATCTCTCCATTATCGAGAACATCATCGTGCATTAATGTTGCAGCGTGAATTAATTCTACGCATGCAGCTAAGTTTATATCTCGACCACCTTTTAAGTATCCACATAGTTTTGAACTACTTAAAGTCAACATGGCTCTTAATTTTTTTCCACCAGTTTCTAAATTATAACTAGTCATCTTTTCTACTAAAGACACATCACTTATAAGTTTATTCTTTATCTTTTCTTCTACTAAAATAATTTTATCATCGACTGAATTTTTTAAATCCAGGTAAGCGTTATTAACTTTATTTTTTAATTGAATTACTGAACCCATTGCTGAGAAACTAATATAATTGGAGATATTTTATACTTATCAATTGACGCACCTTAAACTTCAACTATTAGTAGACTTTATATTAATCTAAAAATTCTGTAAGCATATTTCATGTTATCTTTTTTCAAAAAAAAAAAAATCGTTCCCCACATAAGACTGATTGGTGTTATTGGAAACGCTGGAAGATTTAAACAAGGAATTGATTTTGCCGGCCAAGAAGAATTAATAAAAAAAGCATTTTCTATAAAAAAATCTCTAGCTGTTGCAATATCGATTAATTCTCCAGGTGGTTCACCAGTCCAATCTCACTTAATATACGACTTCATTAGAGCTCAGGCCAAAAAAAATAAAAAAAAGGTAATTGTTTTTGCAGAAGATGTTGCTGCTTCAGGAGGTTACCTAATTGCATGTGCTGGAGATGAAATCTATGCTAACTCAAGTTCAATTGTTGGTTCAATTGGTGTTATTTATTCTTCTTTTGGTTTTAAGGATCTTATTCAAAAGGTAGGTGTAGAAAGAAGAGTTTATACTGCAGGAAAAAACAAAAGCACTTTAGATCCTTTTGTGGATGCGAAAGAAGAAGATATAAATAGATTAAAAAATATTCAACTTGATTTACACAAAGATTTTATAAACGTAGTGGAGACAAGCAGGGGTGTAAAACTTAAAAAAGATAAAGGAATAGAATTATTCTCTGGAGAGTTTTGGTCCGGGTCTAAATCAAAAGAACTTGGCTTAATTGACGGTATAGGAAATGCAAATCAAATTTTAAAAGATAAGTTTGGTGACGATGTCATTATTAAAAAGTTTGAAAAAAGCAAAGGATGGTTGGCAAAAAGAATTTCATCAGAGAATCAAATCGATAAGATAGCAAACGTAATTGAAGAAAGATCTATCTGGCAAAGATATGGCCTCTAAAAAAAAAAATTCAAAAATACAAACATTCCAGGATACAATTTTAAATCTGCAGAAATTTTGGGCAAAAAATGGTTGTATAATTTTACAACCATATGACATAGAAGTCGGCGCAGGTACATTTCACCCCGCAACCACCTTAAGATCTTTAGGACCCAAACCATGGAGATCAGCTTATGTACAACCTTCGAGAAGACCAACTGATGGAAGATATGGAGAAAATCCAAATAGACTGCAACATTATTATCAGTTCCAAGTGATTATAAAACCGTCACCAAAAAATATTAAAAGATTATATCTTAATAGTCTTAATACCATTGGAATAAAACATAATGATCATGATATTAGATTTGTTGAAGATGATTGGGAAAGTCCAACATTGGGTGCGGCCGGACTAGGTTGGGAAGTTTGGTGCGATGGAATGGAAATTACTCAATTTACTTATTTTCAAAAAATGGCTGGGATGGATTGTAAACCTATTTCTGTAGAGCTTACTTATGGTCTAGAACGATTATGTATGTTTACCCAAAAGAAAAAAAATGTATTTGACTTAGTATGGAATGATGAAGGTATTCTTTATAAAGATGTTTTTTTACAAGCTGAAAAAGAATTTTCATCTTACAATTTTGATTTTGCAAATGTTGAGAACTTGTTTAAATTTTTTGATATGCTGGAACAAGAAACTAAATCTTTGTTAGAAAAAAAACTCTCACTTCCTGCCTATGATCAGTGTTTAAAAGCAAGTCATGTTTTTAATATTTTAGATGCCAGAGGAGCGATTAGCGTAGCGCAAAGAGCAGAGTTTATTGCTAGAATTAGAGATTTGACCAAAGGTGTGGGTCAAGTATGGGCAGATAGCCAAAAATAAAATGTCTGAATTTTTTTTAGAATTATTTAGCGAAGAAATTCCTGCAACTTTACAGAAAACAGCTAGAGAAAAACTTCATAAAAATTTTGTAGATTTTTTGAAAAAAGAGAAAATTAAATTTAAAGATAGTATTTCTGTTCTATCAACTCCAAATAGGTTGATTGTTTACTGCGAAAACATTTCTCAAAAGATCATAAAAGCAGAGGCCGAAATAAAAGGTCCAAGTGTAATCGCGCCTGAACAGGCGCTTAATGGTTTTATAAAATCTAATAATATAACTAAAGAAGAGACCTTTATAAGAAAAACAGATAAAGGAGAGTTTTATTTTTTTAAAAAGCCCGCTCAAACAGTAGATACAAAATCTATTTTGCAAAAAAATTTACCAAAAATTCTTGATGAAATCTCTTGGAAAAAATCAATGAGATGGGGTGATTATGATTTGTACTGGGGTAGACCATTAAAATCCATTCTTGCTTGTTTTGATAATAAAGTTTTAGAGTTTAATTATCATCATTTAAATTCATCCAATTTTACCTACCTGGATAAAGACTTTGAGGAGAAAACAAGTAAATTTTTAAGTTTTAAAACTTATAAGGAATTTTTCAAGAGTGAAGGCATTATATTGGATCAAAATAAAAGAGAGGAATTTATTGAAAATCAATTATTAAAAAAAACTAAATTAGACATGTTGAAGTTAACCCCAAACAAAAAATTATTAAGCGAAGTAACAAATATTGTTGAAAAACCTAGTATAATTAAATGTAAGTTTGACAAAAAATTTTTAAAGATTCCTACAGAAATATTAGTCACAACTATGGAAGTTCATCAAAAGTATTTTCCAACCTTTGACAATAAAGAAAATTTAACGAATGTTTTCTTTGTAGTTGCAGACAATGACGACGCAAAAGGTTTAATTAGATTAGGAAATGAGCGAGTAGTTGAAGCTCGTTTAAATGATGCTCAATTTTTCTGGAATAAAAATAAAACAAAAAATTTAGTTAAAGGAATATCAGATCTAAAAAACGTAAATTATTTTGAAGGATTAGGAACTTACTTTGATAAAACTCAAAGATTAAGAAAGCTCGGATCGCTAATATCTGATGAACTTTTAATTAGTAAAGAAAAAGTTGAAGTAGCATCTTCTATTTGCAAAGTAGATTTAGTGTCTGACTTAGTGGGAGAATTCCCTGAACTTCAAGGTGTAATGGGCGGCCACTTTGCTAAAGCCCAAGGTTTCGATAACGAAATTTGTTCGGCCATTAGTGAACATTATTTACCAATAGGTCCAGAGACAAAGACACCAAAAAAACCTTACTCAGTCACTCTAGCTTTAAGTGATAAAATAGATACCTTAGTTGGTTTTTTTACAATAAATTTAAAACCATCTAGTTCAAAGGATCCGTTCGCATTAAGAAGGTCAGCAATTGGTCTTATAAGACTGATAATAGAAAATAAATTAGAGATTAAATTAAAAGATTTAATAAATTATTCTTGTGTTTTGTTTGCTGAGCAAGATTTAGATTTTGATATTAAGACTGTACAACAAGATCTGTTTAACTTTTTTTCTGAAAGGCTTAAATTTTATATGAAAGAAAAAAAAGTAAGACCAGATATTATAGAATGCTCAATAAATAGTTATAGTGCAGATCAAATTTATAAAATTTACAATAAGGCATTTATCTTAAATAAATTAATCGATAAAAATATCGGTCAAGATGTAATTTTTTCTTACAAAAGAGCATCTAATATTCTATCAAACGAAATATCAAAAAATAAGATTGAATTAGAAAATTTGACTGATCCAGGTTTATTCAAAACTGATTTTGAAAAAAAACTATACAAAAGAATACAAGAAATAAGAAAATATTTTTCAAGCCTAGGTAGTCGTGAGGATTGTAAAAAAACTCTAGAGGTTTTGGCTGATGCAAAAACTGACGTTTCTAACTTTTTTGACAATGTGATAGTTAATGATGAAGATGAGGCAATCAAAAAAAATCGTTTGGAACTTATGCAATTGTTATGTAAAACGTTCAATAATTATTTAAATTTTTCTAATATTGAAAGTGCATAATGAACAATTTAGTTTTTAATTTTAAATCTAAAAAAATAAGAAAGATTAAGAACCCAAAGTTTATCTTAGGTGGCAAAGGAGCAAATCTTGCTCAAATGGGAAAACTTGGTTTACCCGTACCGCCTGGATTTACTATTTCTACAGAGGTCTGTGAAATATTTTATAAAAGTAATAAAAAACTTAATCCGAAAATAGTTAAATCTATTAATCAAGAATTAAAACAAATTGAAAAAGAATGTGGAAAAAAATTTGGTGATTTAGATAATCCATTACTAGTTTCAGTAAGGTCAGGCGCGAGAGTTTCAATGCCTGGAATGATGGATACAATTTTAAATTTAGGTTTGAACGATGAAACAGTCAAAGCTCTTGCAAAAAAAACATCTAACATAAGGTTTGCTAAAGACAGCTACAGAAGATTCATTCAAATGTATTCAAATGTGGTACTTGGAGTAGAAAGTTATAATTTTGAGGAATTAATTGAAAATTATAAATTAACTAAGGGCGTTTTGTTAGATACTGATCTAGATGAAAATGACTGGGATGGTCTTATCAAAGACTTTAAAAACGTTGTTAAAGAAAAGACCAAAAAACAATTCCCTCAAGATGTTAATGAACAATTGTTTGGAGCTATTTCAGCAGTTTTTTTGTCATGGGAAAGTAACCGTGCAAAAGTTTATAGAAAATTAAATCAAATACCTTCCGAATGGGGAACAGCTGTAAACGTTCAATCAATGGTTTTTGGAAATATGGGTGACGATTGTGCAACAGGTGTTGTTTTTACTAGAAACCCATCAAATGGAAAAAATGAAATTTACGGAGAATATCTTATTAATGCTCAAGGGGAGGATGTTGTAGCTGGTACAAGAACACCTGATTACATAACAAAAAAAGCCAACAAAGATTCAAACTCAAAAGGTAAATCAATGGAAGAGGCTATGCCAAAGGTTTATACCCAACTTAAAAAAATTCTCAAACTTTTAGAAAAATTTTACAAAGATATGCAAGATGTAGAATTCACTGTTGAAAATTCTAAACTGTGGATGCTTCAGACAAGATCTGGAAAAAGAACTGCAAAATCTGCTGTAAAAATTGCTGTAGACATGGTTAAAGAAAAATTGATAACGAAAAAAGAGGCAGTTTTAAGAGTTGATCCTAACACTTTGGACACACTTCTGCACCCATCATTAGACGAAACAAACGAAGTAAAAACTATTGCAAAAGGTTTACCTGCGTCTCCAGGTGCAACAAGTGGAAAAGTTGTTTTTTCATCAGATGAAGCAGAGAGATTAAATGGGATGATGCAAGATACAATACTTGTAAGAGTAGAAACCTCACCTGAGGATATCCATGGTATGCATGCTGCAAAAGGTATTTTAACTGCCCGTGGAGGAATGACTAGTCATGCTGCTGTTGTTGCAAGAGGTATGGGGAGACCATGTGTTTCAGGTTCAAGTGAAATAGATATCAATTACGAGCAAAAAATATTTAAAACTTCTTCAAACGTAGAAGTAAAAGAAGGAGATGTGATTACAATTGATGGATCTACAGGTAGAGTTATTTTAGATAAAGTTCCAACGTTAAAGCCAGAGATCTCAGGTGATTTTTCAAAATTAATGAGTTGGGCTGATAGTTACAGAAAATTAAAAGTAAGAACAAACTCCGAGACCCCTCTTGATACAAAAACAGCCAGAGAATTTGGAGCTGAGGGTATTGGTCTTTGTAGAACTGAGCATATGTTTTTTGATGAAGATAGAATTTCGTCTGTAAGAGAAATGATTTTATCAAAAACTATAGAAGATAGAAATAAGGCTTTGGCAAAATTATTACCTCATCAAAAAAATGACTTTATACAAATTTTTGAAATAATGAATGGTCTTCCAGTAACAGTTAGATTACTTGATCCACCTTTACATGAATTTTTACCAAAAAATGACAAAGAAATAGGAGACCTAAGTTTAGTGACAGGTCTTAATGCTAATGAAATAAGATCTAGAACAGATGAATTGCATGAACATAATCCAATGCTAGGACATCGAGGATGTAGATTAGGTATTTCCTTTCCAGAAATTTACGAAATGCAGTGTAGAGCAATTTTTGAAGCCTTAGTTGAATGTAAAAAAAAGAAACTCAAATCTACAATGCCAGAAATAATGATACCCCTTGTATCAACCGAGGCTGAAATCAAAATAATGAAAGATTTAGTAATTAGAGTTGCTAAAAAAGTTCAAGACGAAAATAATACTAAAATAAGTTTTTTGGTAGGAACTATGATCGAACTTCCAAGAGCAGCCATTAAAGCAAAAGATATTGCAAAACACGCCGAATTTTTTAGTTTTGGTACTAATGATTTAACCCAAACAACTTTTGGCATTAGCAGAGATGACAGTGGAAAATTTTTAAATGATTATATTGAAAATAAGATATTTGATATTGATCCCTTTGTTTCTATAGACGAAGGTGTAGGAGATTTAATTGAAATAGCTACGTTAAAAGGTAGAAAACAAAATAAAAAAATTAAACTTGGAATTTGTGGAGAACATGGTGGAGATCCTAAAAGTATAAATTTTTGTTCAAAAATTGGATTGAATTATGTCTCTTGTTCACCTTACAGAGTTCCTGTTGCACGTCTAGCCGCTGCTCAAGCTGAACTTAAAAATAAAGAATTTAAATTTCCAGTTTGAAATCCATAGCTGGAGCACTATGTGTGATGCTACCAACAGAGATTCTGTCAACACCTGTTCTTGAAACTGATCTAACATTTTTAAGGTTTATATTTCCAGACGCCTCAGTTTCGTAAGATTTTTTTGCAAGTTTTACACCCTCTTTTAGACTCTTAATATTCATATTATCAAAAAGCACTGTGTTAAATTTAAATCCCAAAATTAATTTTAGTTGTTTTAAATTATCGACCTCAATTGTTATTTTTCGTCCTTTTTTATTTTTGATTGCCTTTTGAACTAAAGATTTAAAATCTGAACTCGCGATGTGATTATCTTTAATTAAATACTCGTCGCTTAGATTAAATCTATGATTAGTACCACCACCCAATTTAACCGCATACTTTTGTATTACTCTTAAGCTTGGAATTGTTTTACGAGTACAGCAAATTTTACTTTTACCATTCGTAAGTTTTACAAATTTATTAGTGTAACTAGCTATACCTGATATGTGAGAAAGAAAATTGAGTGCTACTCTTTCACAAATTAAAATATTTTTGGAATTACCTTTGATCACAGCAATTATCTGGCCCTTTTTAATTTGAGAACCATCTTTTTTCTTAATATGAAATTGAATCTTGCTATCAAAGATTTTAAATGTGCTTTTAGCAAATTCTATTCCACCAACTATTCCGTTTTGATTTGCGATTATTTTAAATGTTTTGACACTACTTTTCTTAATAAGATTTGATGTGATATCTCCACCTGGATATAAATCCTCATTTAATGCAAGCTTAACGAAATTATTAATGAAAATTTTACTTAAAATTATTTTGGACACAGATCTTATCTGCCTATTTCAGCCATTCTCTCTACAGACTTTCTAGCTTTTTCGATTTTCTCATCTGACATTAAAATTTCATTTGTCTCATTTTTTAAACAATCTAAGATTTTAGGAAGCGTAATTCTTTTCATGTGGGGGCATAAATTACATGGCCTTATAAACTGTACATTTGGATTATCTACTTGAACATTATCACTCATAGAGCACTCTGTTACCATCATGACTTTTTCTGGTTGATTGTCTTTTACATATTTTATCATTCCACTTGTTGACCCTGTGAAATCACTTGCATTTATTACATCTGGTGGACATTCAGGGTGAGCAATAACTTTTATTCCAGGATTATTTTTTCTAATTTCATTAATCTCTGTATCATTAAACTTTTCATGTACCTCACATGTTCCTTTCCATGAGATAATTTCAACATCAGTTTGAGAAGCTACATATTTAGCAAGATAATCATCTGGCAAGAAAATTACTTTATTGACACCTAATGAATTTACAATTTTAACAGCATTCGCTGAAGTACAACAAACATCTGTTTCTGCCTTTACATCTGCAGATGTGTTTACGTATGAAACAACTGGAACACCTGGATTTTGTTTTTTTAATTTTCTTACATCTTCACCTGTTATTGATGATGATAAAGAACAACCTGCTCTCATGTCTGGCAACAATACTTTTTTATTAGGGCTCATAAGTTTTGCAGTCTCTGCCATAAAATGTACTCCACACATTACGATTATATCAGCCTTTGTCTTTGCTGCTTCAACAGCTAAAGCAAGAGAGTCTGCAGAAAAATCTGATATTCCATGATATATTTCTGGTGTCTGATAATTATGAGCAAGAATAACTGCGTTCTTCTCTTTTTTAAGTTTGTTTATTTCATAAATATAAGGAGCGTGAGTGGACCATTCAATTTCAGGAATAGTCTTAGAAATTTTCTGATAGATTGGCTGAGTTGCTTTTTTAATTTCAGGAGTAAATTCCATACTTTAAATGTATCAACTTGAAAGATCATTGTCATTCAATTAATGTGACGCATAAGGCGGCCATGCTGAAATTGGTAGACAGGCACGGTTGAGGGCCGTGTGGACCTAGTCCATGAGAGTTCAAATCTCTCTGGCCGCACCAAGTATAGGTCTAAACCTACATTAGTCTCAGATTATCAAGCAAGACTATCCAGTCAAAGTGTGCTTATATTGGAGTCATAAGTGTACTCAGTTATGAGATCTCAGAGTCGACGCCGTTGTTACGGCTCCTCTTAGCCCACCAATGTTCGCTTAAAAATTGATCCCATTTCTAGATAACATTCATGGGATGTAAGTTTGTTTAAGGTTTTTTTGTTTTCAATAAGTTTAACCACTTATTAAATATTAAAAAATCACTTAATGTTAAACCCGATAGGCTTTTATGTGTATTTCTGGTTACAGGAACTCCATCTTTGAAATTATCATTGTCAGATTTTTCCTCGTTATTTGACCATTCACTTGGATAAGTCATGTCATAACTTATATCTTTATAATTAGGATATTTGACGGCGAATTCCGAGCAACCTCTTTTAATTTCGTATTTAAATTTTTTACCAAGTAGTACTTCTATTACAGGTGTTATTTCTTTTGATAATTTCTTGGCTGACTCAATACTGTCAAAATAAATATAGCCTCTAAA
This sequence comes from uncultured Pelagibacteraceae bacterium, assembly GCA_902528375.1. Taxonomy (GTDB): domain Bacteria; phylum Pseudomonadota; class Alphaproteobacteria; order Pelagibacterales; family Pelagibacteraceae; genus Pelagibacter. Next base: position 351 of record CABZSS010000013.1, on the reverse strand, counting down.
ACTTTGTCTTTTACTAATCATACATTTTCTATTAAAAAAACTTAAATTTTTAAACTGGTCAAAAAAAAGAACAAGTTTTATTAAATCAAATGGACTCTCTAAATAAATTACAATCTTTATACAACTAAAACAAAATTTAGGAATAGTGTTATATTTAAAAAAAATTCGTTTATGTCTTTCACAATTTAAGTCTACTTCGTTTCTTCTGAAAACCTGGTCTTCATTAAATTCAAAGTTGTCAATTTTCTGTGCCTCTACATTACATTTTTTAATCATATCTGAAATAAATTTATCTTCTACTTTTTTATTTAAATTTATTTTGGTGTCGATTTTTTGAATTTTGTCGTTAAT
>CABZSS010000012.1 GCA_902528375.1 uncultured Pelagibacteraceae bacterium | reverse complement strand
TGGAAAATTTTTATCAAAAATGTATTAATGAATTTAAACTTAACATCATTGGTATAATGTGTTTGCCACCATTTGATGAAGATCCGATCCCTTTTTTCAAAAAGATGCAAAACTTATCTGCAAGTTTAAAATTAAAAGAAATAAGTATGGGAATGTCGAACGATTATATGGATGCATTAAAACACAAGGCAACATATATAAGAGTTGGTTCAAAAATTTTTGGAAACAGAAGCTAGTATATCTCAATTTTTGAATTCTTTTTAATTATCTTCAATAATATTTCTAGATCATTCAAACTTAATGTTATGCACCCTTTAGTGGGTTTATAATTATTTGTTACGTGAATAAAAATAGCACTTCCTTTATTTTTGATTATTTTTTGGGTGTTATAATTTATTACTATAATAATGTCGTAAATCTTATCTTTTCTATATAACTTTTCCGCTTTAATTTTTTTATTTAATTTTATTTCTTTATTATAATTAGTATTGTAAGGATCATCACACCAACCCATTTGTTTATTTATTTTAAGAGTTTCTAATTTTGTATTAGGTTTATCTATCCTGTCATTTCTATAATAAACTGGTCCTAATGAAAATGTTCCTATCGGAGTACAATTATCTCCCTCTAATTTTTTTTTTTTCAAACCATTTTTACCAATAGAGCATTTAAATTGGAAATCATCGCAAATTAAGGTGTCTTTATTTTTTAGTTTAATTATCATAAGTTCTAAAATATATGTTAAATCAAAAATTATATATAATTAATTTATCAAATTTTTACGATATCATAAGCGAACTCAAAGAACATATTGGTTACGAAATATTAAAATTTGATAATAAAGAAATTTTTTTTGATAAATATAAGTGTGAAAGTATTTCTACAGAAAACTCAATCTTAGTTGTGCATGAAAAAGAATATAATTTTTTTGTTAAAAATATTAATGAAGATCAAATTATCAAATTTAAACCCCCAGTAAATATTTTTACATTTATTGAAAACTTAAATGTAAGATTTATTCAAAAAAAATATCAAGATCAATCAAATGTAAATGTTAAAGATTTTTTTTTAGATATCAATTCAAGAGAACTTAAAAACGGTAAATTAAGTCTAAAATTAACTGAACGAGAAACCGACATGATATTGTTTCTCAATAATTCAAAGAAACCAGTAAATGTTGAAACATTGGAAAAAGAAATTTGGCAACATTCCTCAGCCCTTGAAACTCATACAGTCGAAACACATATTTACAGACTTAGAAAAAAAATAAAAGATGAGTTTGACAATGATGATTTAATCAAAAGTAATAAAGATGGATATACTATTTGATGAAAAAAAAAAATTTTATTGCAAAAGATTTATTTTCAAAAAAATATAAACCTAGAGTAATTAAAGCAAAAAAGGGAAAGGGTAGTTTTAAGAGAAAGAAAAAGTAATTAAATTCGTGCACCTATCTGTTGAATTACTTTTGATGACATCTCAGTACCCTTTTCTAAACATTCTTTTTGGGACATATTGTTAACATGACCATGTAAGAAACCTGCCGCAAATAAATCACCAGCACCTGTAAGATCAACTATTTTTAGATTTTTCTTAATCCCACATTCAGTTATTTCATTTCCGTTTATAGATACAGCACCTTTCTCACCTCTTGTTATCACTAATAACTTTTTCAAATCTTTGGCAAAATCAATTACATCATCAAAACTTTTTGTATCAATTAAAGACATAATCTCTTGTTCGTTAGAAAAAGTTATATCTAGTTTATTTTTTACCAATTCTAGAAAATGCGGTTTGTGCCTATCTACACAAAATTGATCTGACAATGACATAGCAACTTTATTTGCATTATTTATTGCTTTATCAAATGCTTTTCTTGGATCACCTTCATCCCAAAGATATCCCTCAAGAAAAATAATTTCACTTTTTTTAATAGCGTTGGTATCAACATCGCTCTCATTAATCTTTCCAGCTGTACCAAGAAATGTGCACATAGTTCTCTCAGAGTCTGGAGTGACTAATATTAAACATGTGCCAGTTGGCAACTCTTCTTTTTTTTTAGAATAAAAATATTTAACATTCTCTGTCTTAAGACCTTCCTCATATTTTCCACCTAATTCATCATCGTTTACTTTACCAATAAATCCAACATCATTTCCTAATTGTGATAATCCAACTATCGAATTGGCCACGGATCCACCAGAAACAGTTTTTTCAATTTTAAGGTTTGAAAGCAGTTGTTTGAATTCGTTTTCATCAAAAATTAATTTCATTGTGCTTTTTGTAAGTTTATTTTTTTTGATAAATTCATCATCGACTTTACAAATAACATCAACTATTGCATTTCCAATTCCTAAGATCTTCATTTTATGCTTTCTTTGTTCTGACTGGTTTTTTTCTGTTAGGATAACAAGATGTGCAAATTTTACAAGTTATTCCGTAACAGTCTCTAGCTTTACAAAACTCCCTCCCGTAATAAATTATTTGTAAGTGAAGTTTATTCCAACATTTTTTCGGAAATAATTTTTTAAGATCTTGCTCTGTTTGGACTACATTTTTACCACTAGTAAGTCCCCACCTTTGCGCCAATCTGTGTATATGTGTATCTATTGGAAAAGCAGGATAACCAAAACCTTGGGACATTACTACACTTGCAGTTTTATGCCCAACACCAGGAAGTTCTTCTAGTTCCTGAAAAGTTTTTGGGACCTTGTTGTTATATTTTTCCATCAATATTTTTGAAAGATTAAAAATGCTTTTAGCTTTGATCCTAAAAATACCTATTCTTTTAATTAACTTTTCTATTTTTTTTCTACCAAGTTTTACAAAGTGTTTTGGTTTATGATATTTTGGGTAGATATCTTTTGTGACATTATTCACATTAACATCCGTACACTGGGCAGAAAGCAAAACTGAAATTAAAAGGGTAAATACATTTCTACTATGTAATGGAACAGAAATTTTTGGATATATTTTATTTAAAATTTTAAGAACTATCTTAGCTCTTTTTTTCTTTTCAGCCTCATTGAGCCTCATTTAAAATTTAAAACATTTCTCATTGAGTAAAGCCCAGGTCTTTTAGAAATGAGCCATTTAGCAGCCGTTAGGGCTCCTTCTGAATATAAAGCCCTATCAAATGCCTCGTGATTAAGAGTTATAATTTCTTTACCACTTGAAAATTTTACCTCGTGTTCCCCAACAGTCTCACCTTTTCTTATTGAATTAAAGTTAATTTTTTCCCCATAAGGAAATGATTTCTTATTGAAATATTTATTGCCAATCATTTTATAAAAATCTTTTTTTTTGCCAACCGCTATACCTTTACCGAGCATTAAAGCAGTACCTGATGGATGATCTTTTTTGTGTTTATGGTGTACTTCATAAACTTTACTTAAGAAATTATTTCCCAATGAACTTGATGCAATCTCTGTAAGATACATTAAAAGATTAATCCCTAGACTCATATTTCCTGCCTTTAAAATTGGAATTTTTCTTGAGTATTTTTTTATTAACTCCTCTTCTTTATTTGTAAATCCGGTAGTGCCTATTACTACTTTTTTTTTTAGTTTTGATGCTATTTTCAAAACTTGAAAAGTGCAATTTGGTACTGTAAAATCGATAATGACATTTACTTTTTTAAAAGCATTTTCATCATTGAATTCTGGTTTGATCCCAAAAATTTTTCTATTAATTTTTCTATTTTCAGTAAGAGTAATAAGTTTAAATTTTTTATCTAATTTTGAAGATTTTATGATTTGTTGACCCATTCGACCGAGGCAACCAGTTACAGCTAATTTAATTTTATTCATGCAAAAATTAAATATGAAAGTATCACAACAACCAAAACAATAATACCCCAAATAGACAAGTTTTTAAAAAGTTGTTTTTTTTCAGAATTACTCCTTAAAAAATTTGGTAATATCAAAATTAAAATTGCAATTAATGCTATAGCAGGCACTATTTGTTCGAGACCCATTATTTAATTTTTCCAAAAATTTTTAGCTTTTTCAAAGAATTTTTTTATACTAGGGTTTGACTTTTCATTCTCAATTTGTCTGAATTTTTCTAGCAACTCTTTTTGCTCTTTATTAAGAGAGATTGGTACCTCAGTATTTAGCTGAACATAAAGGTCACCATATCCACTCCCCCTTATATATGGCATTCCTTTACCTTTAAGTCTTAGTTGTTTTCCACTTTGTGTACCTGCTGGTATTTTAATTTTAGCTTTTCCTCCATCAATAGTTGGAATTTCAATAGTTGTTCCTAAAGCAGCGTCTGCAATCGATATAGGACATTCAAAGTACAGATTTTCATCTGATCTTTTAAACAAATCATGAGAATAAACGTTAATGAAAAGATAAAGATCTCCACTTCCTGCACCCCTTGAACCTGCTTCACCCTTTCCAGCTAATCTTATTCTTGTGCCATCATCGACACCCTTTGGAATTGTAACAGATAATCTTTTCGAAGCCTGTTTTTTTCCTTGGCCGCTGCAACTTGAACATGGATTTGTTATTTGTTCTCCAGAACCAGAGCACTGTGGACAAGTTTGTTGAACTGTAAAAAATCCTTGACTAGATCTAACTTGTCCATGCCCACCACACATTGAGCACGTGGTTGGTCTATGACCTGGTTTAGAACCCGTCCCTTTACAGACCTCACATTTTTCCGAAGTTGAAAACTTTATATCTTGTTTTTTACCCGAATAAGCTTCATTTAAAGAGATGGATAAGTCATACCTTAGATCTGAGCCTCTATTGTTAGACTTTCTTGATCTTCTTCCACCACCGAAACCTTCTCCAAAGAAATCCTCAAAAATATCTGAAAAGTGGCTTGAAAAATCAAAATTGCTAAATCCTCCTCTTCCACCACCACCATTTTCAAAAGCAGCGTGTCCAAAATTATCGTAGTTTTGTTTTCTCTCAGTATTAGATAATACATGATAAGCTTCAGAGGCTTCTTTAAATTTTTCCTCTGAAGCTTTATCACCTTTGTTTTTGTCTGGATGGTATTTTACTGCAAGTTTTCTATAAGCTGATTTAATTTGTTCAGGTGAGGCTGTTTTATTAATACCCAAGACGTCATAATAATCTCTTTTTGTCATAATAAATTAGACAAATAGTTGCTATCTTAGGCGCTTTTTTCTTTATTCTCGTCTTTTACTTCTTCAAAGTCTGCATCAACAACGTTGTCGTCCTTTTTTCCTTCTTGTTTTTGGTCTTTAGCATTTTCAGCTGGTTTTGCACTTTGTTGAGATTTGTAAATAGCTTCACCAAGTTTCATAGAAGCTTGTACTAAATCCTGGGTTTTCTTTTTAATTGCCTCAACATCAGTTCCTTTTAATGCATTTCTTAGGTCTGCTGATGCTGCTTCAATAGCTTTTTTATCAGCCTCAGAAACTTTAGAACCATGTTCCTTTAAATTTTTCTCAGTTGAGTGCACAAGTGTATCCGCTTGATTTCTTGCATCAACGGCCTCTCTTTTTTTCTTATCTTCTTCTTTATTTGCTTCAGCATCTTTGACCATTTTGCTTATCTCGTCTTCGCTCAAGCCCCCAGAAGCTTGAATTTGAATTTTTTGTTCTTTTCCGGTCCCTTTATCTTTTGCTGAGACGTTTACTATTCCATTAGCATCAATATCAAAAGCTACTTCAATTTGTGGAACACCTCTTGGTGCTGGAGCAATTCCCACCAATTCAAAGTTTCCTAAAATTTTATTATCCGCAGCCATTTCTCTTTCACCTTGAAGAACTCTAATTGATACAGCTGGTTGATTATCCTCAGCAGTAGAAAATACCTGACTTTTCTTAGTTGGAATTGTTGTATTTTTATCGATCAGCTTAGTGGATACACCACCTAAAGTTTCAATACCCAAAGAAAGAGGTGTTACATCTAACAACAATACATCTTTCACGTCACCTTGAAGTACACCAGCCTGAATAGCGGCGCCCATAGCAACAACTTCATCTGGGTTAACAGATTTATTTGGTTCTTTACCAAAGAAGTTTTTAACTTCTTCAATTATTTTGGGCATTCTCGTCATTCCCCCAACAAGAACTATTTCATCAATTTCTCCTGCAGATAGACCAGCATCTTTAAGAGCAGTTTGGCATGGTGGCATTGTTCTTTTAATTAAATCCTCAACTAAAGCCTCTAGCTTTGCTCTTGTCATCTTCAAGTTTATATGTTTTGGACCAGTTTTGTCAGCCGTAATAAAGGGAAGATTTATTTCTGTTTGTGCTGCAGAAGATAATTCTATTTTAGCTTTTTCTGCTGCTTCTTTTAATCTTTGTAAAGCAAGCTTGTCAGATTTTAAATCAATTCCATTGTCCTTTTTAAATTCAGAAAGTAGGTATTCCACAACAGTGTTATCGAAATCTTCTCCACCTAGAAATGTATCACCATTTGTTGATTTAACTTCAAATACACCATCACCTAATTCCAAAATTGATACATCGAACGTTCCACCACCAAGATCGTAAACAGCGATTTTTTTATTTTCTTTTTTGTCTAGACCATATGCTAATGATGCAGCAGTTGGTTCATTAATAATTCTTAAAACTTCTAAGCCTGCAATCTTTCCAGCATCTTTAGTAGCTTGTCTTTGAGCATCATTAAAATATGCCGGTACAGTAATTACTGCTTTGGTAACTTCTTGACCTAAATATTTTTCTGCAGTTTCTTTCATTTTTTGTAAAACGAACGCTGATATTTGAGATGGTGAATATTTTTTTCCTTTAGCTTCTATCCAAGCGTCACCTTTTTCTGAGTTAATTATCTTAAAAGGAGATGTTTCAATATCTTTTTTAACTGATGGGTCAGAAAAATTTCTTCCAATTAATCTTTTAACAGCAAAAATTGTGTTTTCAGGGTTTGTAACAGCCTGTCTTTTTGCTGGTTGTCCAATAAGCTTCTCATCATTTTCAGTAAAAGCTACTACCGAAGGAGTGGTTCTTGCTCCTTCTGCATTTTCTAAAACCTTCGCCTGTGTACCTTCCATTATGGAGACACATGAATTTGTAGTTCCTAAATCTATTCCTATTACTTTGCTCATAATTTTTTATCTTTAGAACTCATATATGTGCTTTTTCTTGATCTACAAGTTCCTATATCTTATTTTTTTGGCTCTTTTTCCACCGTTTTCTGTAGTTTTTTCGATACCCCAACTAATGATGGTCTTAAAAGTCTATCTTTTAACATAAATCCTTTTTGTATTTCCTGCACAATCGTTCCAGGCTCTTTACTGTCGTCCTCTATCTCCATCATTGCCTGATGTTTATTTGGGTCAAGCTTCTCATTTATAGAAACTACGGGCACAATATTATTCTTTTTAAAAATTGTTAGTGTGTCATTTAAAATAATTTCTATGTGGTCAATAATTTTTTTCTTTGAATTTTCATCTAAGTTTTGATCATTTTTTATCGATTGTTTTGATCTTTCAAGATTGTCTAAAAGGTTTAAAGCATCTCTCGCAAAAACCATACCACCATAATCAAATGCTTCATCTTTTTCTTTCTCAAATCTTCTACGTTGATTTTCTAATTCGGCAAAGGATCTCGCAAGTCTGTCTTCCAATTCAACCATTTTTTCTTCGGGGCTTATTTCTTTTTTAGCTTCTACCTTATTATCTTCAGGCTTATCTTTACTTCCTTTATCTAAATCTTCCTTGTTTTCCTCTATAGTGTTTTTTTCTTCAGACATTAAATGTTATATGGTAAGAAATTTGGTATTTACTAGATGAATAATAAAAAAATTTTTAAAATATTGATAGGCACGAATAATCAAGGAAAACTAAGAGAAATTACTAATTTATTACCTAAAAACATAAAAGTTTTCTCAACCAAAGATTTTAATCTCAAAAGTCCTAGAGAAACTGGCAAAACTTTTAAATCTAACGCTTTAATTAAAGCAAAATATTTTTCAAAAAAAACAAATCTTATATGTTTATCAGACGACTCAGGTTTAGAAATTGATCTACTTAAAAAAAAACCAGGAATTTATTCAGCCCGGTGGGGAGGAAAAAGTGGTGACTTTAATAAAGCAATACGTAGGGTTCATAAAGAATTAGATAAAAAAGATAAAGAATGGAAAACAAAGAAAATTTCAGCAAGATTTATTTGTGCTCTTGTTATCTATTGGCCGAACAAAAAAAAAGTTTACTCTATTGGTAATGTAAGTGGAAAAATATCTAAAATCAAAAAGGGAAAAAATGGTTTTGGATATGATCCAATATTTATTCCAAATGGTCATAAAAGAACTTTTGCAGAAATGAGAAAAAGTTACAAATATAAAATAGATCATAGAGCAAAAGCTTTTAAGAAAATTAAAAGATTTTTTTAAATTTATTATTTTCCACCTTATAAAAATTTAAAACGTGTTTTATACGTTTATCTTCTATTTCGAATAAACCAATTTTTCCCTTAAATGTATTTTTTTGGTCAAATACTTTATTATTCAATTGAAAGTCATTAACCTTAGAGAGATAAAAGATTAATCCAACCAAATCAAATCCTAATAACGAGATTTGGTTCGGTTCAGATGAATATTTCTCAAAATATTCTTTTTTAAATTCATCAAAATTTTTTTTGTTTATTGAGGGAAAGTAAAGATTTTGGGAACTGTCTTCGTTAAGCAAAGATTCATCGAACCACTGGTTTAGTGTAATGAAATAAGTTTTTTTTGGTGTGACATCAGTGTATATTAAGGAAGTTGTTATACTTTTAAGTGTCTCATCAAAGGCAGAAATTATTACAGAGTCAAAATTTACTTTTCCAAGAGTGTCTTTTTTTTCTAAATTTTCAATTATCTTTTCTTTATTAAATTCATCTGACTCTTCTACTCTTTTAATTTCGTCCGCTAAATTTTGCTTTCGTCTCTCGTATTTGGTAATTTTTTCGATATTCTTTGTTAACAAAGTTGGATCTGACTCATAAAAATATTTTTTTTTTAATTTTATATTAGTTGACGATAGACCTTTTTCAATTTCATCCCTAAAACGATCCTTAGGAATTAAACAAATTGTTTTTTCTAGCCCTTCAATTTTTTGAAACTTTTCAATTGCCTCAAGTTGTGATAATGCATTTACTCCAACTGAAATAATATTATTACCTTTTTTTTCAAGTTTATTTGTAAAAGATAAAAAAATCGCATCACTAAGTTTTGATAAGTCCTTAATATTTTTTTCAAAAATTGGACCAATAAAAATTCTTACCCCATTTTCGTAGAGTTCTTTTGCAGCTTTAAAGTTTAATTCAGGATCATCAAAATTGTTTTTTGGTAAAATTTCTATTTTAGAACTGTCAATCTTATTTACAGCCATACTCACAGATCTTAAAACAGAAGTTCCAATATTCTTGTTCTCACCACTCAAAGGCAATAATAATCCTATCTTTACTTTCTCAGAAGCTGATGTGGAAATAGAGCTTACTATTAGAAAAGTTAAAATAGATATTAAAAAGTTAATTTTATTTTTCATTTCACTACTAAATATTATATTCTTTTTAAACAATGAAGTCTAAAACTCAAAAACTTAAAAAGGGACTTTACATAGTTTCTACACCTATAGGAAATTTAAAAGACATTACTTTTAGAGCAATAGATATACTTAAAAAATCAGATATAATTTTATGTGAAGATACAAGAAATTCAAAAAAATTACTTAATCATTATGAGATTAAGTCTAAGTTAATATCGTATCATAAATTTAACGAGAGAAAAATTTGTACAGAAATTATTTCTGAAGTTCAAAAATATAATATCATATCTCTTATTTCAGACGCTGGTACTCCAGTTATTTCAGATCCAGGTAAAATACTTATTGAAGAATGTGTTTTAAAAAATATACCGATTATACCAATTCCAGGAGTTTCCTCAGTTACAGCAACAGCGTCCATTAGCGGTTTTTCAGAAAAATTCATTTTTTTTGGTTTTCTGTCCGAAAAATTATCATCATTAAAAAAAGAACTTGAAATGTTAAGTAAAATTGATTGTTCAATTATTTTGTTTTCGTCTCCAAGAAAATTTCTTAAAAATTTAAAAAAATTTCAAGAATATTTTAATAATAGAGAACTAGTAATTTGTAGAGAGATAACAAAATTACATGAGGAGTTTATTAGATTAAAAGTTAGCGATCTGGAAAAAATTGATCTAAATATTAAGGGTGAATTAACAGCTATCTTTTCTGAGAAAAAAAATACAATTAACAATTTTAATTATCTATCCGAATATGATAAAAAAACAATTAACAAAATGTTATCAAATAAAACAATTAAAGATATTGTTCATTATTTTAAAGATAGAAATATTCCAAAACGTACAATTTATAATTACTGCCTTGAAAAAAAAAATGAAAATTAGGTATTTATTTATATTTCTTATATTTTTAAACTCTTGTGTTGGAACAGGAACAAGTGGGCTATTTGGAACCGGAGTGTCAGTAGCGGTGGATCCAAGGTCAATTGGAACCCAGATAGATGATACTATAATGCAAAAAAATTTATCAACCAGACTCACCATGGAAGACAAAAAGTATTTTTTAGCTGTAAAATCAAAAGTTCTTGATGGAAGAATATTTATAACCGGTAAAGTTGATAATCCAGAGGATAAACTCAAAATCACCAAAATAGCTTGGGAAACAGAGGGAGTGAGATCTGTAAGAAATGATATTAAAATTAAAGAAGAATTTAATTTTAAACAGTCGGCTAAGGATCTTTTAATTACTTCTCAATTAAGAACAGCTTTAATGTTTAATAAAGAAATTAAATCAAGAAATTATCAAATAGATACATATAAGAAACGTGTATATATTTATGGTATCGCTGAAAACAAAGATGAACTCAAATTAGTAGTTGATGAAGCAAAATCGATACTAGATGTTGAAAAGGTCGTAGCAAGTATTCTTTTGATGGAAGATTTAAGAATTCAAAAGAACTAATTTTTTTTATTATAGTCAATTACACCGGCTGAGTACGCAGCAACAGATGCTAAGTTTAAAATTTCTGAAGTTGAACTTCTAAGAGGAGCTATCTCTATTGCTTGTCCTAATCCAATAAGGAGTGGACCAATTACCTTGGCTCTACTCATTGATTTCATTGTTTTAAAGGATATCGCTGCACTGTGCTGACTCGGCATTATCAAAACATTTGCATTGCCAACTATTTCTGAAAATGGATATAATTCTTTATAAACTTCCTCCAGAGCGACATCAGGTTGCATCTCGCCATCAAATTTAAAATCCACTTTTCTTTCTTTTAAAATTTGCACTGCATCACTTATTCGTTTTGTTCTATCTGTTACAGGCTGACCAAAAGTTGAGTGAGATAAAAACGCTACCTTTGGATCAAAACCAAATAATCTCACTACTCTTGCCGTTGAAATTGCCATTTCAGCCAATTGATTTGCATCTGGGTATTCAATAACAGAGGTATCACAAACGAATATTGTTTTTCCTTTATTAATTATCATGTTTAGACCAAACATTATTTCACCAGGTCTTGGATCTACGACTTTTGTGATTTTTTCTAAAGATGAAGAATAACGCCTAGTATTTCCAGTGACCATAGCATCCGCATCACCGCATGAGACCATACAAGCCCCCCAGATGACTCTATCGTTTCTTATCAATTTATCACAGTCTCTTTCTAACAAACCTTCTTTTCTCTGCAGTTTTTCAAATAGAAATTTTACATATCTCTCTCTTAATTTTTTATCAGTCGAGTTAATTATTTTAATATCGAGTTTTTCTTCGTAACCAATTTCATATAATTTTTTTTTAACTATATCCTCTTTAGCAATTAATATAGGCTCGCCGAGTCCATTATTTTTAAATGCAATTGCTGCCTTCAAATTATTTTCATCTTCTCCATCTGCGAAAACCACTCTTTTTTGATTTTTCTTAATTTGAGAATTTATCCCCTGTATTACTGCCACTGAGGGATCTAAACGGTTTTTTAATTGTTCAGCATAAAAATCAAAATTCTCAATATCTTTTCTTGCAACACCTGTTTTGATTGCTGCCTTTGCAACAGCAACCGGAATGACACTTATTAATCTTGGATCGAAAGTTGATGGGATTATATATTCCTTTCCATAATGAGGTCTATCTCCTCCCATTGCAGCAACCACTTCATCTGGAACTCTTTCTCTTGCTAAAGTAGCAATAGCTTTAACTGCCGCAACTTTCATTTCCTCATTTATTGTTTTAGCTCTTACATCAAGAGCTCCCCTAAAAATATATGGAAAACCAATTAGATTATTTACTTGGTTTGGATAGTCTGATCTTCCGGTCGCTATAATGGCATCATCTCTCACATCTTCAACATCCTCAGGGGTGATTTCAGGATCTGGGTTTGCACAAGCAAATACTATTGGATTCTTAGCCATTTTTTTAACCATCTCTTTTTTTAAGACACCAGCTTGAGACAGACCTAAAAATACATCTGCTCCATTTATTGTATCATTTAAAGTTCTATTTTTTGTTTTGATAGCAAATTTCTTTTTCCACTCATTTAAGTTGTCTCTTTCAGAATGAATAACACCCTTTGAATCGAGCATTGTGATATTTTTATCTTTTACACCTGTATTTATAAAAAGATTTGCACAAGCCATTGCAGATGCACCAGCACCATTAATGACAACCTTCACATCTTTAATATTTTTTTTTGCAATATCACAAGCATTTATAAGTGCCGCACTTGTTATTATAGCTGTACCATGTTGATCATCGTGAAACACGGGTATATCTAGTAATTTTTTTAATTCGTTCTCTATTATAAAACACTCAGGTGCTTTTATGTCTTCTAAATTAATTCCACCAAAGCTTTTTGAAATATTTTTTACAGAATTAATAATTTCTTTTGTATCTGAAGAATCTATTTCAATATCAATCGAATCTATGTCTGCAAATCTTTTAAATAAAACAGCCTTTCCTTCCATAACTGGTTTTGAAGCAATTGCACCCAAATTTCCAAGACCTAAAATTGCCGAGCCATTACTTATTACAGCTACTAAATTACCTTTAGTAGTATAGTCATATGCGAGGTCTGGATTTTTTGAAATTGCTTTTACTGGTGCAGCAACACCGGGTGAATATGCTAAAGCCAAATCTCTCTTTGAAGTCATTGGTTTGGAAGAAATTATCTCAATCTTGCCAGATTTATTAGTATTATGAAAATCTAATGCTTCTTTATCTGAGTAATGTTCAATTTTATTTTTTTTCATTTTAATTATTTATGTATACAAATGAGCCAATATTAAGACTAATATGATTTATGAATATAATTAAGTCAACTGGCACTTTTAGTTTTTATACTTTAATTAGTAGAATATCTGGATACTTTAGAGACATTCTCATTGCTATATTTCTTGGTTACGGACCCATTGCAGATGCTTTTTTTGTTGCATTTAGAATACCAAATACGTTTAGAAGAATTTTTGGAGAAGGCTCTTTCAATGCGGCTTTTGTACCAAGTTTCGCAAAAGAGTTAACAAAATCTAAAAAGAATTCTGAAAACTTTGCAAATAAAGTTTTTAGTTTACTAACCTTCTCTCTGTTTGGACTTGTAATTCTTGTTGAATTATTAATGCCTTTGTTCGTTTCTCTCATAGCTCCGGGTTTTAAATCAGACCCTGAAAAGTTTATTTTAGCAACTAACTTAACAAGGATTACGTTTCCTTTTATATTATTTATAAGTTTAGCGTCTTTTTTTTCAGCAATCTTAAATTCACATAATAAATTTGCTGCAGCTTCAGCAGCACCAATAATCTTAAATGCAGTTTTAATAGCAACATTGTTAAGTGCCAGGTACCTTGATGATTATCTTGTAATTTATATGTCCTATGGTGTCTCAATAGCTGGATTGATTCAAATGGTTTTTCTTATTTTAATACTTAAAAAAACATATAAGCCTAAACTAAAAATAAATTTTAAAATTGATAATAAAACAAAAAGTTTTTTTAAAAAACTTTTGCCAAGTATTTTTTCTTCAGGTGTAACACAGATTAATATCTTGATTGGAACTATCATAGCTTCTTTTCAAGCTGGTGCAGTATCATACCTTTATTATGCTGATAGAATTTATCAAATTAATCTTGCTATTGCAGGTATAGCAATAGGAACCGTCATACTTCCAAAATTATCTTCTTATATTGCTCAAAAAAAATTGAGGGATATTGATTTGATACAAAATAAGTCGTTGGAACTTTCACTTTTTTTAAGCCTTCCTGCGATGGCAGGTCTATTAATTGCTTCAGAAGAAATTGTATCATCCTTATTTGGATATGGATCTTTTAACAAAGAAGGCGTTCAAAATTCTGCAAAAGCATTATTTTATTTTGCTTTAGGTTTACCTGCATTTTCACTTATTAAAATTCTCTCAAATTTTGTTTTTGCTAGAGACAATACCAAGATACCGTTTTATTTCTCGTTAGTATCAGTCATCATTAACGCTTCTATAAGTATTTATTATTTTAGAGATTTTGGCTTTATAGTAATTCCAATTGCAACATCTATTTCATCCTGGATCAACGCTTTATTATTATATTATTATTTAAATCATAAGAAATTTTTTAAAGTAAGTTTAAGTTTGATATTTCAATTTTTCAAAATTAGTTTTTCAGTTTTATTAATGGCTTTATTCCTTTTCAGCTCAATTAATTTTTTCAGTGTTCAATTAGAATATGATAGTAATTTTAAAGTTATTTATCTTCTTTTATTAGTAATTTCATCAGCGATCATCTATTTTGTAATATCCTTACTTACTAAAGCTTTCAAATTAAGTGATATTAAAATAAGATATTAGAATGCCACAAAAAAATATATTTTCGGGAGTTCAACCTACTGGCAATCTTCATCTAGGAAATTATATTGGTGCAATAAAAAATTTTGTAAAACTACAATCCGAAGATAATTCAAAATGTATTTATTGTGTTGTAGATTTACATGCAATAACAACAAAACAAGATCCCTTAAAATTAAAAGATAATATCCTCGAGACAACTGCCGTTTTTTTAGCAAGCGGGATTGATCCAACCAAAAGTATAATTTTTAATCAATCTATGGTACCCGCTCATTCAGAGGGAACTTGGATTCTCAGTTGTATTGCAAGAATGGGTTGGTTAAACAGAATGACTCAGTTCAAAGAAAAAGCTGGAAAAGATAAGGAGAAAGCTAGTGTAGGATTGTATATTTACCCTATTTTAATGGCAGCCGATATTCTTTTATATGATGCAACACATGTTCCTGTTGGAGAAGATCAAAAACAACATTTAGAACTCACAAGGGATATCGCCCAAAAATTTAACACAGATTTTAAAGCTCAAGATTTTTTTAAAATACCCGAACCTCTTATACAAGAAAAATTCTCTCGTATTATGAGTCTTAAAGATGCAAAAAATAAGATGAGTAAATCAGATCCTTCTGATGCTAGTCGTATAAACCTTACTGACACAGAAGAACAAATCCATAATAAAATAAAAAAAGCAAAAACTGATACAAAATTATTTCCTGCAAATGAAAAAGATTTGAACAAAAGACCAGAAATACAAAATCTGATTGGTATATATTCAAGTTTAAAATCTCAAAAAATTACAAACACACTTGAAGAGTTTCAGGGAAAAAATTTCTCAAATTTTAAAGAAAAACTATCAGAGGTTGTGATAGAAAATATCTCTCCTATTTCAAATGAAATAAACAAATTAAAATCAGATAGAGGACATATTCTTAAGATTCTAAAAGATGGAAGTGAAAAAGCTGAAATAATTGCATCAGAAAAAGTTAAAAGAATTAAAGAAATTATTGGCTTTTAAAAGTATTATACTTTAAAAAAAGGTATCAATTACTATATTAAATCAATGTTTATACAGACACAAAAGACACCAAATCCGAATTCTTTAAAATTTCTCACTGAGAAAAAGGTATCATTAGTTGGCCCTATTGAATTTAAAGATAAAAGCGAAACATCAGTTGGTCTTATTAAAAATATTTTATCAATAAACGGAGTTACAGGAATTTTTTTATCAGATTATTATTTATCAGTAAACAAGGACTCAAATATTGAATGGGAGGATCTTAAACACATAATAATTTCATATATAAATGATTTTTATGACCAAGGTAATGAATGTATCATTTCTAAAAAAAGAACTGAAAATCCAGAGGAACTATCAAGTGTAAAAAATACAATTATTAAAATACTTGAAACAAAGGTCAGACCCGCAGTCGCTAGAGATGGAGGCGATATTAAATTTAAAGATTTTAAAGACGGCAAAGTTATTGTGGAGCTTCAAGGAAGCTGTTCTGGATGCCCAAGCTCTACACTGACACTTAAAAAAGGTGTCCAAAACCTACTCTGCCACTATGTTCCTGAAGTGAAGGAAGTGGAAGCCATATGAAAAATGATTTATTTTCAGGCCTATCAAAAAAGAATTTTGACTTAAAAAAATTTAAGGAATTAAAAAGAATTTTGTCAAAACAAGGAATTATAATAAAAAGAAAACCCTTTTCGAATATAAATTTCAGATTCGACGAGTTTAAATCTTTATATCTCACTGGACTAGCTTCTTTTTTAATAGTAACGTTTTCTTTTATAATTCCTTTATCAGTTGACATCGATAATCAAATAGCGAGTAATAGTAATTCTAAAGTTAATAATTCAAAAACTGATTTTCAAAAAGTTCTAAGTGGAGAAGGTATCGATGATAAAGAAAAAGTTGATGAAGGTCTTGATTTATCAAACATACTTGAGGATGTTTTCAAGTTTGATGAATTGCCAGAGGACACAGTTCGATTAAGTGCCTCTACAATTGAACAACTATTTAAAGATACTAATTATTCTTTATCCGAAGTGAGAAGAACTAAACAAGTCAAACCAATAAGATTATCTTTGCTTCCCAATGAAATGAAAACAATTGAGAACTCAGGAAAAAGAAAAAACTTGTTTATAAAAATTATATTGCCACTAGTTCTTGAGGAAAATAATAGGATTATTGTTGATAGAAAAAAGCTGTTTACAATTTTAAATAAAAATAAAAATTCAAAAGATGAAATTAAATGGTTAAATCAAAAATTTAAGCAATATGGAGTTGTAAACAAAGATCTTGCAACTTTAAAAGTTAGAATGGATATAATCCCTGTGTCTCTTGCAATTGCACAAGCCGCTAAAGAGACTGGTTGGGGAACATCAAGATTTGCTATTGAGGGTAATGCCCTGTTTGGCCAATGGACTTGGTCAGGAGAAGGCATCAAACCAGCCGGAGCTGATACAAATGCAACTTACAAAGTAATGAAGTTTAATGTGCTTAAAGCATCAGTCAGAGCTTATCAAAGAAATTTAAATACACATTCAAGTTATAAGAAATTTAGATTTATAAGGGCGCAATTAAGAGATGATAACAAAAAATTAGATAGTTTGAAACTCGCAGAATATTTAGATAATTATGCTCAAACAGGAACCGAATATACAAAAGTGTTAAAACAAATTATCCAACAAAATCAATTAAAAGATTTTGATGAAGTTAAACTACTTCCTCTTAGCGTAAAATATAAAAATATTATTTAGGAATTTGAACAGTAAATTGGTGACCAAACCACTTCCATTTACCATTTTCATTTAAAGAACAATTCAATCTTCCCCTTCTAAAAGTAAATTTTTCTCTAAAAGAAATTTTCATAACATTATTTTCACTAAATGAAATATTAGGATTACCCCAATTATCACCTTCATTAGAAAAACAATTTATATTCTTTATGTTTTTTTGATTATCAAAAAATTCAATTTCAACCGAAGGAGGATTATTTTTTACTAGCACGTACTTATCTTCAGGTTTAAAATTTTTATACTGCAATGGCAAGTATTTGATAATGGAGCTGAATCTTTCCATTTTTCCATAATTCTCATTAATAGGAAATCTTGGTAATTCATATTTATCTTTTGTACTGTCTATTACCCCTGAGTGTTGTCCAAAAGCATATTTAAAATTTTTTTTAATAAAATTTTTTTGTCGTAAAGAATATTCACCAAAAGGATATGAAAAAAAGATTGGGTTGTATCCTAAATTTGTATTAAAAATTTCAATTGATTTATTGATATCATCTTTAAAATCAGAAAATGAAAAATTTATTAGATATTCGTGAGTATGTGAATGATTGCCTATAAAAGTAAATT
>CABZSS010000011.1 GCA_902528375.1 uncultured Pelagibacteraceae bacterium | reverse complement strand
GCTAGACAAAACGGATTAGAACTCTTTTATTCTAAGAATGCTTATCTTTCAAAAAGCTTAGCTTTTAAAAAAATCTAATTAGCTAAATTTTCGTAAAAGATGTCTAAGCTTTCCTTCTGATGAGTCGTAATCAATATAACATCCCTGTAAAAATCTATTGCCTTCATTAGGATTAAATTCTGTTCTACCATGAAGTAATCTGTAATTATCCATCATCAGTAAGTCACCTGGACTTAATTTGAATTTTATTAAAAATTTATCTGAGTTGTAAATCTCTGAAATTTTATTTCTTGCTTTATAATACAAGTCTAACTTATCTTTTTCTAAGGCTGGAACAAAATCCAGTCTTGTACTAAATCTTACTTGTTTAATTTTTTTATTGTTATCTAACTCAATAAGTTCACCATAGTTTTCTAACACAACATTACTATCAGCAAATCTAAACCTTACTTTTACTTCAGTGAGTATTTTGAAAAATTCAGGAAACTTATTTCTTAAACTTTCTGCTACCGCAAATCCATCAACTAGTGTGGAATAACCACCTTCAACTTCATTTTCAATACAATGTAACAACTGAATATTAGGAACTGGTTTTCTGTAAGGATTGTCAGTATGAGGAGAAAGCGGAAGAGGTGTATAAGCTAAATCATTCGGATTTGGTTTTGACTTAACATTAAAATATTCACCAAAATTTGTTCTTCTAATACTACCAATTGAATTAGCAAAGTTCACAATAAAATTATCTTTTGTTGGAATGTTTGAAATAATGATAAAACCATTTTTATAGAATGATTTTAAAAGCTCAAGCATCTCATCGCTTTCTAAAAAATTATCATCATATTTAAAATTCTTTTTATTCTTGAGATTAGAGTTCCAAAGTGTTGGCTGCATTAATCTTTTTAATTTCTCATCTGAAGAAAACTCTTTTTCAATTTTTTTAATGTCAAATTTAGACTTTACTCCATCACTGAACTCGAGATTTAAAAGATCATTATCAATTTTAACATCTTTAATTGTTATATTTTTTAGAAAAGACGGATCAAATAATCTTTGTTCGGTATTAGCATCTAGATGTTCTTTTTCAGACACTCTTTCTCTTAACCAAATAGGATGTAATTCTTTCTTTTCTGATCCTAGAAACACAAATATTTTGTTATTTTTTTCTAATTGTATTTTCATATCTACAATTAACATTTCACCAAAAAATAGCTTTAATCAAGCAAAATTAAATAGTAATAAGATCTTATGATAAATCAAAACAAATGAAAAATATTGAATTTTATAGATTTTTAATCTCTTTAGCTAATGACTTAAATAAATTTTACAAAAAGAATTTAAACAAACCTTTTAAGGCCATTAACAAAGGTAAAGGCTCTAACTATGACCCAGTCACTATAGCTGATAAAAAATTTGAGAAATTCATAAGATCAAAGATTAATAAAAAATACCCGTCTCACTCTATCGTTGGCGAAGAATTTGGAAAAAAAGAAACTAAAAGTGACTACTCTTGGGTAATAGATCCAATTGATGGGACAAGATCTTTTGTAATTGGAAACCCTTCGTGGAGTAATCTTGTAGCTATCTGTTATAAAGGACAACCGATTTTTGGGTTAGCAAACTTTCCTGAACTAAATAAATTTTATATAAACAAAAACACTAAAGAGGCTTTTTTATTTAAGGATAGTAAAAAGACAAAAATAAGATCTTCGAAAGAAAAAAATTTCAAAAAGATAAAACTTTCTGGAAACTTTCATGGTCATTTTTCTTTAGACAAGCTCAAGAAAGTAAAAAAAATTCTCCCAATGATGCAATTTCCTTGTATGGATGCATTAAGTTATTCTCATTTTTGCGAAGGAAAAATTGATGTTGTTTTTCAATGTGGAAATAAAATTTGGGATATTTTTCCATTGATACCAATAATAAGAGCTTCAGGTGGAATAGTTACTAATTGGAAAAATCAATTTAATTTTAAAAGTGGAAATGTTTTAGTTTCTCCAAATAAAATTTTACACTCTAAGATGCTTAAAATGCTTAGACCTCTTAACTAATTATTATTAATAAAAGATTTAATATAATCACTAAGTTTGATTTTACCAAAGTGTTTATGAACTTTATTTGATAAATTCATTGTTGTAAGTGCTGATGCGTATCTTTCACCAGGTCTTTTTGATAAAAGCCTAATTCGTTTCTTAAACATCTTTGCAACTTCTAAAATCGTAAAACTTTGCTTATGGGAAATACTATAATGTCTACATAGATTTTTTTTCCAAGCTATAAAGCAAACATTAACCGTATCATCTATATGCGTAAATCTTCTTGATTGAGTACCTGGTTTAACTACTGGTAAAGCTTTATTTTTTTTGTAGCAGTCTTCGAATATTCCAATAACAGTAGCCATATTCCCTTTTCCAATTTGATTAGGACCATATACATTGTAAAAATAAATCACTTCATATTTAAATTTGTGCCATTTTTTTAAATTTTCTAATAATTCTAAATTTTTCGCTTTCGTAAATGCATATGGAGATAAATTTTTATCATTTCCTTTATTTCCAAGCGATGCAGATGTTGCGCTATAAACCAGTTTAATTTTGTTCTTAAGACAAAAATTTAAAACAGCATTTGTTCCAATGGAATTCGACTCGATACACTTGTCCATTTGTAAAAAGCTTTGATAAATTCTTGCAAACTCACCAAAATGAAAAATCGAGTGAATTTGTTTTGGATTTAACACTGATGAGATATTTTTTGTGTGGGCTTTAAAGTATTTTACACGAGAGTCTTTAATATGGTTTTTACGTGAACTTGAACTGTAATTATCTATTGAGATTAATTTATATTTTGTTTTTTCTAAAAGTAATCTAATTAAATTAGTACCAACAAAACCGGCACCACCTGTGATTACTATCTTTTTTGAGCTCATTAGCTTTTTATCTATTAATTTAAATATTTATTTATGTAAATAACTAAATTACAATGCATTAAAAAAGAGGAGGAATATGGAAATTTTTAAACCAATTAACGAAAAAAAAGCTAATACAAAAGTAAAAAGAATTTTTAATGAAATTAAGAAAACGAGGAAAATTACTAAAATTCCAAATTTTTGGAAATCTATAGCACATAACCCACAACTTTTAGATAGAACTTGGAATAGTCTTAAACAAATCATGAAAGATGGTGCATTAGACTCTGTCACTAAAGAATTAATTTATGTTGCTGTATCAATAACAAATAGTTGTAGTTACTGCACTAGATCCCACACTTTTGCTGCTAAAAAAAAAGGTGCAACTGACGAAATGATAAAAGAAATGATTGATGTAGTTGGTATTGCAAATCAAAATAATAAACTTGTTGAAGCGTATCAAGTTGAGGTAGATAAAATTTATAAATAAACTATGACGAATATTCTTGGATATACATATCTTTTGTTGGCTGTAATATTAGGAATTACTTCTAATGGTTTTTTAAAAACTACTAATGGATTTACAAATCTTGTACCAACTACGATGTGTATAATAACAATTGTTCTTTGTATATTTTTTCTAGCAAAAGCAATGTTGACGATACCTGTTGGTTTTACCTATGCAACATATGGAGGTTTAACTATAACTGCTGTAACAATTTTTGGAATATTAAAATACAATCAAGTTCCAAACATATACGGAATTATAGGTATATCTTTGATCATCATTGGCGTGATACTCGTAAATTTTTTAGGAAAAACATCCTAGATGTGCGGAAGGTACGTAATTACAAAAGCTAAAGAAAAGACTTCATTGTTAGTAAAGTCAACAACCACTGTTAAAGACGAAGAAAACTTTAACGCACACCCAACTCAGAGTTTACCAGTAGTAAAATCTTATTCTAATGGCAAAACATTAGAAATTCTCAAATGGGGAATTGTTCCATCTTGGGCTAAACAAAAAGATTTTAGACCACTAATCAATGCAAGACTAGAAACAATTGATGAAAAAATATCATTTAAAAGATTAATTCAGGCCAATAGATGTGTTGCTGTGATGGACGGATTTTATGAATGGAAAAGAACTAAAGAAAACAAAACACCTTTTTATTTTAAAAGACAGGATAATCTACCTTTATTTATTGCAGGGATATTTGATAAAAATGAATTTTGTTTAATTACTGAGGAGGCAACCTCTAATGTGACCGAAATTCATCATAGACAACCTGTAATTATTAACCAAGATGAAATAGATTTATATTTAGACATAAAAAAATCTGGTAAAAATTTATTAGCTAATTTTCAAAGACCGCAAATTATTTTCCATGAGATATCAAAAGAAGTAAATAAACCAACTAATAACGATTCATCATTAATTAAACCTATAAATTAATGAATTTGAAAAAATATAAAAAAAAAAGTAGAATTCTTTTAATTAATACACCAAGCTATAAAGAGAAAAAATACTTAAATTCAAAAAAGATATATCAAAAATATATAAAAAAATTTCACAAAAATTACATCAAACTTGTAACAAAAATAAATAAGAGAGGTTTTTTTATAGAATTTATTGAATTTGATGGATCAGTGAAAAAAAAGTTTAAAAATTTAGATATTAAAAAATTATTAATATTTTTAAAAAAATTAAAAACACCCAAAACAAATAACCTTATAAATTTATCTCTTTATTCAGATTATAATCCAAAAACGACAACTCCAGGATTGGGTTTTAAAAATAAAGATAAGGCTATTTATACTATACATAAGATTAAAAATAGAACTATAAAATATCAGGTAAATGTTATTGCAACAATGTTAGGTAGAGCAAAAAATCATCCCCATAAAACCAAAGACATGAATATAGCAATTAAAGAATTTGAAAAATGGATGAAAAATTATAAAAAAACTACTTAGTTATTTTATCAACAAAATTTTTTGTTATTGGACCAACAAACAAGGCAGCTGCTATTGCTATAGGAAGACTAACCACCCAAGCTTTTAAAAATCTATTAATATATTCACTATCCATTCCAGTATTTATATATGTGATAATTAGTGTCATCATAAGGCTCATTCCAAAACCCATGATCAAAATAAATAATAAGTTTGAATATTTTTTTGGAAACATTAAATTATTTGAGTAACTTTGTAGCTCCAGTTGCTGATGAATTATTTTTTCATCGCGTTGAACATGCTTAGTGTGTCATCGAAAGTCATCATACTGATCATTTTTCCACTATCGCTAACTTCAAAGTAATGGCCAAACATTGTTTCCATACCATCCGCTGACCCTTTTACTCTTACAAAAACTTTATTTCCTTCACTTATCATTTCAATTGGTTCAACTTTGAAATTTGACCATTTTTCTGGAATTTTTGAAAATGCTCCCATCATTGCTTGTGGACCTTTGTGAACTCCTGACAAAGGATGTACTCCTTCTTTTCCAGGGAAAGTCCATGTCGTATTTTCATCTACCAACTCTTTAAAAAAAGTCTCCATATCATGTTTATTAAAAAGATCGTAACCTAATTTTATTCTTTCTTTAGCATTCATTTGCTTCTCCTTTTTGTTTTTATATTATTATACGTAAATTTTGTCAGTTAAACCATAAATAAGAACCGCACTAATAATCACTAGTACTAACGGAGCATATATTCCATCGTTTCTAGTTTTCTTAGTTAATCCCGTCTTATCAATTTTTAATGTATAAAAATTTGCCATCAAAATTGTAACGTTAATAATAAAGACTAAATTAAAGAATGCCCAAGTAGCCTCTAAACCACCTGATCTGATAAAAGCGACATATATTGCCATTAAAACTAATGCGATCATAAATGAACCGGCAAATCTGGTAATTAGTGTTGCTGTCTTATCTACACCTCTACCTTTTAAAAATTTCTGAGTGTCAAAGACTAATTGGTAAGCGTAAGCACCAACTATTATGAAATGAGCTAAGTAAATTATTAAATAAAAAGCGTTTCCAAATTTATCGATCATAAATATCCTATGCGTTGTAGTCCATTACTTGATCTGTACACTCAACAAACTTGTGTGGAGTAAAAAAATCGTTCATTTGACCTAATTGATTAATAATTGCTTCCTCATTTTTACCCTTCCACCAACAGAACATTTCCATTGTATCACCTGGAGTATTCCAAGTCATTTGACAAGCAGCATTATCGCTTTTCATACTTTTAACAATATCTTCCATCTTCATTGAAGCCACTGTTTCAGTAAACTTCTCTTTCATTTCTTTAGATTTGAAAGTGTGTGTGACCATATAGTTTTTCATATTTTCTCCTTTATAGATTTATTTTAGATAATTCATATAACTGAGCGCTCTCTACACACTCAGCGTAAATTGCTTTTGCTGTAGAATTATTTCCAGTTACGAACTCTTTCATTCCTGCTTCATTATGAACATTAACTTTGAACAACAGCCCACTTTTATCTGGTATCATAGCCCCAACAGTTTTTTCTGGATAGGCAACACTTTTTCTAACACCCATACCTTCATCTGATTGCATCCATCCCATGAAAGTTTCTAATTTACCCTCTTTAAGTTTAAGATATACTAACATTTCTTTTTCCATTTTTTTTTCCTTTCAATATTATTTTCCTGGTTTAATTACACTGTTAGCTGCATTTGCTGCATTACTAAAAGCTTTATTATAATTAATAACCTCATGGACCATTAAATCATCCATAAGACCAGAATTTTTAAAAGCTATTTTTAATGCAACGGCTTGTTCATATTCCCCTTCAACGCAAGAAATTACATCAAATCTACCTCTAACCCACTCGTAAGAAATAAGTTTTAGACCAGCTGCTTCTGTTGCCTTTTTTGTAGAAGCAAATCTGTCTGCAGTTGGCTCATTCTGCATTCTCTTCATTAGTTCTGCACTTATCTTGCCTATTAAATAAAATTTTGACATTTTTTTCTCCTTTCATTAAATAGTTTCATTATACTCCTTTGATTATAATTAAATTACCCTCGGAATTTTTTTGGCGGAGTTCTTTA
The DNA here is from genome assembly GCA_902528375.1 of uncultured Pelagibacteraceae bacterium. GTDB lineage: Bacteria > Pseudomonadota > Alphaproteobacteria > Pelagibacterales > Pelagibacteraceae > Pelagibacter. The sequence goes on along the minus strand of CABZSS010000011.1, from coordinate 14,906 downwards.
ACTGGTTTATATAAATCAGAATTATACCACTCTAAAGCTTTTTCGTAGGTAGGAAATTCAATTATAACATTCCTAGTGTAATCCCATTTACCTTCCAATGAGGTGTATTCGCCGGCTCTAATAATATATTTCCCACCATAGTGCTTTATAGTTTGAGGTACTTGTTCTGCGTAAATTTTAAAACCTTCTTTATTCGTCATATTAATCTGAGCAATCACATATCCGCTCATTTATTAATAAAGAGTTTGAGCGACTTTTTTCACTCGCTCATCGCCATTTGGAATAGTCGTTTCTAAGAATTTATGACACTGATTAGTTAATTTCTCGTTATATTTTGAGCCGTAGTGTTTATCGACAGCTTTATTTACCCCTTTGTCCCAATCAGTTTCTTTAATACCAATTTCGATTGCATAAGTTTTCCAAACTTTTACAGCTGCCATGGATTTTTCCTTCATACCATATTCAAATTTTTCTCCAGATGGCAAAAAGTAATTAGCCATGTAAATTCCAACACAATCCCAAGCTTTTTTCTTATCTTTTTTGTTTAGATCAGCTAATGCTAAGGAAAAAATAAACAAACTAAACAGCACAATTAACAAAAGTGAGAAGAAATTTTTTTTAAATAGTTCATTCATAGTATAATTAAGTAAATTATTTAACTACAATATCTTTATTATGTAAAAGATTTATTAAAGTGTGCGCTAAAAAAAATTAAATCCAAGCGGGAATCGGTAGTCCTTTTTCCTCTAAAAATTTTCTATTAAACAGCTTGGAGTTGTATTTATCTGATCTGTCACAAAGAATGGTAACGATTGTTTTACCAGGTCCTAATTTTTTGCCAAGTCTTATAGCACCAGCAATATTTACCCCACAACTTGTTCCTAAACTTAGTCCTTCATTTTGAATTAGGTCATAAATCACTGGTAAAGACTCTTTATCCTCAATAGAGAAAGCACCATCAATTTTTGCTTCAGCAAAATTGGCTGTAACTCTGCTTGATCCTATCCCTTCAGTAATTGAATTGCCTTCACCCTTTAATTCTCCATTTTCAATATAGTTGTAAAGGGATGATCCAGCAGGATCTGATAAATAAATTTTAATATTTTTGTTTTTTTCTTTTAAAAAACTACTTACACCAGCAATTGTTCCTCCCGTACCAGACGAGCAGACAAAACCATCAACTTTTCCGTCTGTTTGCATCCATATTTCAGGTCCAGTGGTCTCGTAATGTCCTTTAGAATTGGCGGTGTTATCAAATTGATTAGCCCAAACCACACCATGATTGTTGCTACTCTTTAATTCATCAGCAAGTCTACCTGCTACTTTTACGTAGTTACCATCATCTTTAAAAGGTTTTGGTTCAACAAGTCTTAAATCTGCGCCCATATTTTTCAACATATCTTTTTTTTCTTGAGTTTGATTATCATTCATCACAATGATTGTTTTATACCCAATTGAATTACCAATAAGACAAAGACCAATACCAGTATTACCTGCAGTACCTTCAACAATCGTCCCACCTTTTGAAATTAATTTTTTTTCTTGAGCATCTTTAATTAATGCTAAAGCGGCTCTATCTTTTACAGATCCACCTGGATTTAAGTATTCTGCTTTACCATAAATATTGCATCCAGTAATTTCGGATGCAGCTCTTAACTTTACTAATGGTGTATTACCAATCCCTTCAATAAAATTATTTTGAGCATTTTTCATATTAATTTTTATCACTTTCAGGAGTTATACCATAGGGTTTAAAATTCTCATCTGAGCCTAAAGTTTCTCCAACATTTTTTGCTGGTATTCCAACCATCACTGCATTTTCTGGAACATCTTTTGTGACAACTGCGTTTGCACCAATCTTTGCATTTTTGCCTACAGTCACGGGTCCAAGTATTTGTGCACCAGACCCAACTATCACATTATCTTTAAGTGTAGGATGTCTTTTTATATTTCTTTGTTCATTAGAATTTATACTTGGTGAAATACCTCCTAAGGTTGCCATGTGATAGATCGTTACATTATCTCCAATTTCTGAAGTTTCACCAATTACAACACCCATTCCATGATCAATAAATAAATTCTTTCCAATATTTGCTTTTGGGTGAATTTCTATTCCAGTTAAAAATCTTGAAAACTGAGAGATTATTCTTGCAATTAAATTAAATTTTGCAATTGCAAAAAAATTTGCAATTTTGTGAAAAAAAACAGCCTTAGCACCAGGATAAGTTAAAATGATACTTAACTTTGATTTGGCAGCTGGATCTCTCTTAATTATAGACTCTAAAAATTCATTCATAATTTTGTGAAATTAAATTATCTTGTTAATTGCAACAGCAACAATTACCTTCAGGTTTGCAATTACATTGCATATCCCCATCGCAAGCACATTTGTCGTTAGTGCAGTTTGTGCAAATACATTTTGAATTGTCGCAAGCCATAATTGATATATAGAGCTAATAACTTAATAATCAACCCAAATTTTGTCGCTTTAAATTTGATTTAAAGTAAGTCCTTTTACGTTTGCAGGCACAGCCACATCCATCATTTTTGGATTAGCTAACTTTAGATTATTCATGATCTCTACATATTGATCTATTGAATTAACTTGCAATCTTGGATTATTCTTTATTTCGTTACCAATTGTAGAATTTTTTTTTCCATTATAATCATGTGCTGGAAAAACTATTGTGTTCTCTGGAAGTTTAAGTAATTTATTGAATAAAGAGTCATATTGTTGATTTGCATTTCCATTTTGAAAATCGGTTCTTCCGGTACCATTTATTAATAATGTATCTCCAGTAAAAACTCTGTCTTTCATTAAAAAACTATATGAACAATCTGTATGTCCGGGCGTGTATAAAACTTTTAATTCAATACCATCCAAATTAATTTTTTCATTTTCTTTTACTCTTAAATCAACTACTTCAGATTTAGAATTTTCACCCATTATTTTTGTGCAATTAGTTCTTTTGCTCAATTCATTTAGCCCAGTAATATGATCAGCATGAATATGAGTATCAATTACTTTAACTAATTTTAATTTTAGTTTTTCTAAAAGTTTTATGTACTCCTCAGTGTGCTCTATCACAGGATCAATAATTAAAGCCTCTCTACCTTCACCGCTTGACAGTATGTACGTATAAGTTGAAGACTTATTATCAAATAGTTGTTCAAAAATCATGTCAATTATCATTATATAAAAAATTGCATCGTAAATCAATCTTGCATATAATTGTTTTTAAAAAGGAGATGTAAATGACTCTAAAAATAAATAGTTTAGCGCCTGACTTTAAAGCTAAATCGACAATTGGCGATATTTCATTTCATGAATGGCTAGGTGATAGTTGGGGTGTTCTATTTTCACACCCAAAAGACTTCACACCTGTTTGCACAACAGAATTAGGTTCTCTTGCAAAATTAAAACCTGAATTTGAAAAAAGAAATGTAAAGGTAATAGGTCTAAGTGTTGATCCAGTATCAGACCATGTAAAGTGGTTAGAAGATATAAAAGATGTAACTGGAAAAAAACCAGACTATCCAATTATAGCTGATGAAGATCTTAAAATTGCAAAACTTTATAACATGTTAGAAGGTGATGCGGGAACTACTTCAATGGGTAGAACTGCAGTAGACAATCAAACAGTTAGAACAGTTTTTATTATAAGACCTGATAAAAGAATTGGTTTGTTCTTAACTTATCCAATGGCAACAGGAAGAAACTTTTTGGAATTATTGAGATCAATAGACTCAATGCAGTTGACTGCAAAACACAAAGTAGCAACACCTGCAGATTGGAAAAAAGGTGAGGAAGTTATCATTGTACCTGCTGTTAAGGATGATGAAGCTAAAAAATTGTTTCCTAAAGGCTGGAATGCAATTAAGCCTTATTTAAGAAAAGTTCCAGATCCATCTAAGTAGATTGGACAAAAAACTTTTAAACCAACAATCTCAGCATTGGGAAAGTAATTTCTCAAATAAGCCTGAGATGTTCGGTTTTGAACCAAGCTTCTCAGCAAAGAAAGCCCTCGAAACTTTTAAAAAAAATAACATTACAAATATTATTGAACTTGGCGCAGGTCTTGGAAGAGACACAATATTTTTTGCACGAAATGGAATTTACGTGCATGCAATTGATTACAGTTTGTCAGCAACAAATATTATTAAAAAAAGATCTAAAGAAAACAATTTAGACGCTTTAATAAAAGTTGAGAATTACGATATTAGAAAAAGACTGAATTGTCTAAATGAAAATTTTCAAGCATGTTACTCACATATGTTATTTTGTATGGCTCTTACAAATCAAGATTTAAAAGATTTAAATAAAGAAATTTTAAGAGTTTTAAAAAAAGACGGTTTTAATATTTACACTGTAAGAAATTATACAGATGGTGATTTTAAGAAGGGAACGCATAGAGGAGAGGATATGTATGAAATGAATGGTTTTATTGTTCATTATTTTTCAGAATACAAAATTAAGAGTCTTTTAGATGGATTTATAAATATAAGTATTGAAAATTTTGATGAGGGCAATTTTCCTCGAAAATTGTCTCTAGTAATAAACAAGAAAAAATAACGTTTTTTGAATGCAATTTAGCCCCATTGGTTTTTTTTAAATAATGATTAAATAGAACCTATGAGCAATTTAGAAAGTCATTACAGACCAAGTAATTTTAGTGATAAGGTAGCTTTATCTTTCACAAAATTTTTGAGGTTCATTGCAGATACTTTTTTCAAAAAAAGGTACGGTCATAGAGCTGTCGTATTAGAAACTGTAGCCGCAGTTCCAGGTATGGTTGCCGGAATGTTAATCCATTTAAAATCTCTTAGAAAGATGGAGGATGACAAAGGATGGATCAAAATCCTTCTAGATGAAGCTGAAAATGAAAGAATGCACTTAATGACATTCATTCATATCGCGAAACCAACTTTTATTGAAAGAATAGTTATTATGATTGCTCAATTTATTTTCATAATTACTTATGCAATTATCTATTTAGTTTCTCAAAGAACCGCACATAGAATTGTTGGTTATTTTGAGGAAGAAGCTGTTAGAAGTTACACAGAATACTTACATGAATTAGAAACTGGCAAAATTAAGGATCAACCTGCTCCTGAAGTTGCAATTAATTATTGGAATTTACCATTACATGCAACGCTAAAAGATGTTGTAAAAGTTATAAGGGATGATGAGGCAGGACATAGAGACGTAAATCACAGCTTTGCCGATGTAATAGATGAAAGAAAAACAAAAGAAAAAGTTAATACAACTAAAAAAGAAATCACAACTAAAGAAAATTTAAAAGGAAATTATGAATAAAATTAATTTATATATATTGACTATATTTTTTATTTTTACATCAGCTTCATTTGCAGATAAAAATATGATGATAGGTTCAAAAGGAAAACTTAATGAAGTAGATAGAACAATTAAAGTAAAGATGTATGATAATTATTATGAACCAAAATCATTTAACATTAAAAAGGGTGAGACAATTAAATTTGAAGTAGTTAATGCAGGTAACCTTGTTCACGAATTTAATATAGCAAATGCAATGATGCATAAAAAACACCAGCCAGAGATGGAGAGAATGGTTGAAAATGAAATTTTATTAGCAGACTCGATTGATAAAGAAAAAATGAAAAAAATGGCAAAAATGGATAAGGCAATGGGACACTCACACAGCAATAGTGTTCTTTTAGCTCCAAATGAAAAAGGAGATTTAGTTTGGAAGTTTGATAATGCAATGAATATTGAGATTGCATGTAATGTTCCTGGCCATTATCAAATTGGTATGGTAGCTAAAGTAGAGTTAGAATAACTCTATAAAAAATTTACTTAAATGAGTTCTGAGAGTTTAACCTTTAATTGGTCTTGCAAACACACGTGGAAAAGAAGTGCAAAAAACACAGCTTGGTGTTTACTTGGATGCTCTATTGGTGATTTTGGAACAATTTTATTTTTTCAATTAAGTAAAATTCCATTTCCAGTTGTTGGTATAATGACTTTAGCAATAATCAATGGATTAATTACAAGTATAATTTTGGAAACATTTATACTCATGAGACAAAATTTTGATTTTAAAAAAGCATTCAATACTGCAATAGGGATGAGTTTTATATCTATGATTAGTATGGAAGTTGCAATGAATCTAACAGATTATCTTTTAACAGGTGGAGCAATATTAACTTGGTGGGTTGTTCCATTAATGTTGATAGTAGGTTTTATAACACCTTGGCCTTATAATTATTGGAGATTAAAAAAGTTTAATATTGCTTGCCACTAATTCGAATAACCATATTTTCGAAGTCTTGCATCACCGGTTCTTGCATGAGCTTCCATTCCTTCGTATCTTGAAATTCTAGCAGCTGCAGCACCAACTTCCTTTGTAGACTCTTTAGTCATTCTTTGAAAACTTAATGTTTTAATAAATTTTCCTACAAATAAACCACCAGTGTATTTTCCAGCTCCTTTAGTAGGTAATATATGATTAGTACCGGAACACTTATCACCATAGGCAACAGTGGTTTCTTCACCTATAAATAATGATCCATAATTCTTAAGTTTTTCATGGAACCATTTTAAATCTTTTGTTTGTAACTCTAGATGTTCAGGAGCATAATCATCACTTACTTTGACCATTTCTTCATTAGTGTCACATAAAATAACTTCACCATAATCTCTCCATGCTGCTTCTGCACTTAATCTTGGCACTTCTGGTAATTCATCGATTAATTCTGGAACTCTTTTCATTACTGCATCAGCTAGCTTTTGACTTGTTGTATATAACCAAGCTGGTGAATTATAACCATGTTCCGCTTGTCCTACTAAGTCAACTGCAACAATTTCTGGATCTGCAGTCTCATCAGCTATAATTCCAATTTCTGTTGGTCCAGCAAATAAATCAATACCAACTTTACCAAACAAAATTCTTTTAGCTTCAGCAACAAATTGATTTCCAGGTCCAACTAGAATATCAGCCGGTGCATTACCAAATAAACCGTTGGTCATTGCAGCAATAGCCGGAACTCCACCTAAGTTTAAAATTACATCAGCACCACATAAGTCTGCTGTATAAATTATAGAAGGGTGGGCACCTATATTTTCTTTGGGCGGGCTGCATGCAATAATATTCTTAACTCCAGCAACTTTTGCAGTTGTTACACTCATAACAGCTGAAGCGATATGCGCATATCTTCCACCGGGTATATAACATCCTGCAGTGTTTACGGGCACTAGTTTTTGTCCAGCATATAATCCATTTGAAAGCTCAACTTCAAAGTCTTGTCCATAGTTTTTCAATTGAGCTTCAGCAAATTTTTTAACTCTATCGTAAGAAAATCTAATATCGTCCTTAGTCTTTTGGTCTAATTTTTTTTTAATCTCTTCAATCTTTTCTTTAGAAACGATTATTTCCCCATCGTATTTATCAAATTTTTTTGTTAATTCTTTACAACCTTCTTCTTTTGATTTTTCAAGTTCATTTAAAAGCTTTTGAACTATCTCTTTAGTTTTAGTATCGTCCGTTGAAGCTGTTTTAGTTGCTTTTTTTAAATATTTAATTGTCATTTATATAAATTTATATTTCATTCTTAATCTAATGCAACAACAGCTGCAGCTATAGAAGCTAATCTTGCAACCGCTTCGTCTGATCTGCTAGTTATAACTACTGGAACTTTTCCGCCAACAACAACTCCTGCGGCGCAAGCTCCCATAAAATATATCATCATTTTAACCAACGCATTTCCTGCCTCTACACTAGGAACTAATAAAACATCAGCATCACCAGCAACAATATTTTTAATTCCTTTAATAGAAGCTGATTTTTTTGAGATACTGTTATCAAATGCTAGTGGACCAAAAACATCTGCATCTAAATTTTCTTTTTTTGATAATTCAGTTATTTCTTTTGCCTCAATTGAACTTTGAATACTATCTAAAACTTCCTCTGTCGCAGATAAAACTGCAACTTTAGGTCTATTATTTCCAATTCTCTTTGAGAAATTTATTACGTTTTTTAAAATATGCATCTTAGTTTTAACATTTGGCAAAACATTTAAAGCTCCATCTGTAATGATTAAAGGCTTATCATCTTTATCTAAAGACATATGCCAAATATGACTAAGTCTAGTTTTTCCTAAAAGCTGATATTCTCTTTTTAAAACTTCTTTCATTAATATATCTGTATGAATATGACCTTTAACTATAATTTTGATTTTTCCTTGTTTTGCTAATTTAGCAGCCACTATTGCTGTATTATTTTCTACTGGTTCATGAATTATTTCATATAGAGAAATATCAAATTTAATTTCCTCAGCACATTTTTGAATTTGTTCTTTATCCCCTATAAAAATTGGTTTGATTAAGTTTTCTTTAACTGCATCCATTACTGAAAGCATTGGCAAAGGTTTACCTGCATTTACAATTGCTGCGCTTACACCTTTCTTTTTGCTAGCTGCATCCAAAAGATTGTTAGGACACACTATTTGCTTATCTGAAATCATTAAAAATCTTATATTTGTTTTTATACTGAGTATAAAGGAATTTGAGCATATTTGTGGTAATATAAATTGTGGAAATTGTATCAAAAATAACACCGATAATCCTTGCATTAATAATGCTGGGTTTAGGATTAGGTTTAAAACTCGAAGATTTTACAAGAGTATTGAAAACAACTAAAGATTTTATTATTGGTTTTGTTTTACAGTTAATAATTCTTCCCCTCGTTGCTTACTTACTGATTATAATTTTAAAAACACCTCCTGAAATCGCAATCGGAGTAATGATTATTGCAGCAGCACCAGGAGGAGTTACTTCAAATATAATGACTAAATTTGCTGATGGAGATGTAGCATTATCAATTTCCTTAACAGCTTTAATAAGTTTATTAAGCATTATTACAGTTCCTTTTATAATTTTTACATCTGCAGATTTGTTTGGAATTACAAATATTGCAGAAAACATATCAATGATTGGTATCGCATTTAAAATGTTTTTAGTTGTTACTGTGCCAGTTATATTAGGAATGATTATAAGAAAATTTGCAGAAAGTTTTGTAGCTTCAAAAGTAGAAATATTTAACAAACTTAACATCGTATTATTTGCAGTTTTTTTCTTTGCCGCGTTTTATGAGGAAAGAGAAAATTTAATAAATTTATTAAAACAAGCAGGTCTTATTGCATTAGTCTTAAATGTTACGATGATGATCATTGCATATTATCTTGGTAAAATTTTTGCATCTGGGATTAAACAATTGAAGTGTATTGCTTTAGAGTGTGGCTTACAAAATGGAACTTTAGCACTGTTTGTCTCTACACAAATTTTTGGTTCTGATATATTATATGCAATACCAACTGGCGCCTATGCACTTATAATGTATATAACTGGATTTACTTTTGTATTTTTATTAAGACGAAGTGCTAATTAATTTTTCTAAATCTTTTTCTATTTCTTTGGGCAAATAAATTTTCTTTTTATAGTTTTTTGAAAATCTTTTTGCTTTATTTTCTCCAGGATATGAAATTGAGGCAAAACCTTTAGCTCGCGGAAGCTTTTTTATAATCCTTATATTTTCTTTTATTCTTTTGATATAGTTTTTTCCAATAAAGATATTAGGTTTAATAGCTAAAAATAAATGTCCAACATTTTGTGGTCCTCTAAAATCATCAAAAGGGTCTCTAACTTTTCCGCCGTGAGCAGCCCCTGTAATCACCCCACTTAAAATATCAACCATCCATGCTAGTCCTGATCCTCTAAAGCCAGCAATAGGAAGCTGTACCCCTCTTAAAGCTTTTTTAGCATCTGTGGTGGGGTTGCCATTTTTATCTAGGGCAACACCAGCTTGAATTTTTTTATTAAATCGGGCAGCAACTCTGATAATACCTCTATTTATCATTGAAACAGATGTGTCTAAAATAAATGGCACCTTTGCTCCTGATGGTGTTCCAAAGCAAATAGGATTAGTCCCGAATAAAGTTTTTTTAGCCCCGTAGGGCGCGATCGCAGGTGGTGCATTGGTAAAACACCAAACCATTAAATTTTTTTTAACTGCTTGTTCGACATAATAACCTGATAAACCATAATGGCCTGAATTTTTTACGCCAACTAATCCTATACCTGTTTTTTTTGTATTTTTAATTAAAGTTTTAATAGCAGTATCTGCAGCAACAAAACCAATTGAATTGTTTGCATCAATAAATGAAATTGAATTGGATATTTGTTTAGTCTTGATTTTTGGTTTTGGATTAATAACTTTTTTTTTTATTCTTTCACAATACATTTTAAGTCTTGATACACCATGACCGTATGCACCGACATACTCAGCATTAATTAAAGCATCAGCACTTATTGATGCATGAGAAAGACTTAGTCCTCTTTTCTTTAAAATTTGGATAACAATTTTTTTTAGTTTTTTTCCATCAACCATAGACCGTCCTGACCAAGGAAATAAATTTTTCCACTGACGGGATGAACCTGAATATCTCTAATTCTTCCAATTTGATTTTGAAATAAAATTTCTTCTTGCACATTTTTTGTGTCAGAAAAATCAAGCTTTCTTAAAGACATATCCTTTAAAGATGTTACTAATGCTTGACCATTCCATTCTTTAAATTCATTACCTTTATAAATTGTTATTGCACTTGTTGCAATTGAAGGAACCCAATATTTAATAGCTTTTGTGTAACCAGGCATCCATTTTGGTCCTATCTTAGTTCCACTGTAATTTGTTCCACCCCAACCTAATATTTTCCATCCATAATTTTCACCCTTTTTGATTTCTCCAAACCAATCTCCACCTTTTGCACCATGATTGCTTGCATAAACTTTTTTATCAAAAGGTGATACTGTTAAACCTTGTGGGTTTCTTACACCAATTTGAAATATTTCTGGTAACCAATTTTTTTTATCAATAAATTTCGGATTATCTTTTGGAATATTTCCATCTAATTTAATTCTTATAATACTACCAGGATGCTGTGTTGGATCTTGTGCTATCATTCCTTGTCCTCTTTCACCAACGGATGCAAAAAGAAATTCATCTTTAATTGCTAGTCTAGAACCAAAATGATATCCTGATTTAATAGGGGGTTGAGCAACAAATATATTGTCGAATTTTAATTCACCTCTATTTAAATTTGCTCTTGCAATAGTAGTAGTAGATTTAAATTTTCCGTGATCCTCTGAGTAGCTAACAAAAACAATATCATCTTTATATAAAATATCTAACAAACCTCCTTGACCATCCTCTAATATTTTAAGATTATGAGTTACTTCAGAAACATTTCCAGTGCTCAGTTCTATTAATTTAATTTTTCCTGACTTCTCAGTAATCAATAACTCTTTATCAGATATGAAAGTTGAGCCCCAAGGAGCATCTAAATCTGAAATTTTATTAATTCTAAATTCTGATGCTTCAGCTGATACTGCAAATATGAATAAAAATAAAATTAACCTTTTCCACGCCATGGAATAGTTTTATCTATTATTTTTCTTAATGTAACGTCAAATAATAGTCCCAGCATACCCATAATGAAAATAGTTATCCAAATAACTTCATATTGGAAATATTTTTTTGCGACATTTTCAACAAATCCAATTCCTGTAGTACCTGCTAAAAATTCTGCTGCAACAAGAGTTCCCCAACACATACCAACCGCCACTCTAATTCCTGTAAGAATTTCAGGCAAAGAGTTAGGGAAGATCACGTATCTCAAAATTTGTTTTTTAGATGCACCAAGAGAATGTGCTGCATGAATTTTAGAAAGTTGAGTTCCAGATGCACCAGCTCTTGCAGAAATAATCATGATTGATAATGAGACCATAAATAATAAGAATACTTTTCCAGTATTATCGATACCTAAAACTGAAATGATCAAGGGAGCCCATGCTAATGGTGGTACAGGTCTGTAAAGTTCAATTAAAGGATCAAAAAAACCTTTAGCAAATCTATTTAAACCCATAAATAATCCAAGTGGAACTCCAATTAAAATTCCAAAGATAAGTCCTAAAAATACTCTTAAAAATGAATCCCAAATGTGTCCATAAGGAACAGGAATTTTAAATAATTTAAAATCTCCTGTAACAACTTTAAGAACTCTACCTTTAAAGTTCTGTTCAACTACACCGTCTTTGGTATGAGTAGGATATTCCCCTGGAAGAACGTCAGCAATCCAATCTGGTAAAATAAATCCAATTATTTTACTTACATCCATCATATCAATCCAAAGTAAAGGTATATTTTTGTAACCGACGCTTGGTTTTGACATTAAGATAAATTTATTAAGAGTATCTGATGGTTTAGGCAGCCATCTTCCAGAACCTTGTTCAGAACAACTTGTTCCACTTGATACAATTGTTCCCGCAGGGAATAAAAACATATCTATAAATCGTAACCCACCTTGTTCGGATTTTTGAACATTATCGAATTCAACAATTGCATTTTGCATTTCATTGAGTGCATTTGGCGGATAAATACTTGCAAACTCTATTCTTCTAGCAATTTTAACAATATTTTTTGCAAAGGTAGATGCAACTTCCTCTGTATCATCTAAGCCACCTCTGTAATCTTTAATTTTATCCTTTAAAGCTTTAATAGAATTTTTAAATTGTGGATTATGATTTCTTAATTTAAAGAATTTATCATTTATTATCTCAAGTTCTTTTGCAGCAGCATCAAATTTAAGACCTTTATTAGTAGCTGGAACTAAGGGAACTTCAATTGTGTTTTCTATTGAACCAGTACCAGATTGAACTTTTGTAATACCCCAACCACCTTCTTCAGATACTGCTCTTAGTCTTTCATTTTTTTGCTCATCAGTTTCAAATGGGTAATTGTTCTTTTTAAAGTTCGAAGTTAAAAGCCTTATTTCTTCAGTCATCTCTTTAATCTGAATTTTTGTATCTGTTTCCATTAAATTTTCGTTTGTTAGTAATGGAATTAACTTTCTCGTCTCGTTGATAAATCCAACCAAAGTTGTTTTCTGTGGACTGCTTAAATCTGGTGAGCTTTGTATTTCATTAGTGATTATTTGAAGGTTTTTATTTTCAATTTTTATTATTGATGTGCTTTTAAATTCTCTTTCTTCTATTGGAAATTGATACTTTAAACCTAAAAGAGATTCATTTACCTTAGCAACCTGGCACAATTCATTAGCAGATTTAGGATAAAATCCTTTCGCTATATCCCAAGAATAATATAACCAAATTAATAGTATCGCACTGCTTCCAACAATAATCCAATGCGTTCCACCTTTAGCTCTCTCGGGGTTACCAAATACAGCATCAACTTTTTCTGTTCGAATTAATCTTCTTCCATAAAGAATGCATCCAACAATCGATACCAAAATTAATATTGTAATAAATTGGGTAAACATTTAGTTATCTTTCCCCATTATTTCTTCTTCCATGTTCCATATCATGGATAGTATTTCTTCTCGTTTTGATGAAAATTCTTTATTTTTTTTAATTTCTCTTAAGTCTTCTTTTAAACCCATTTCTGCAAATGGAAGTTTATATTCTTTATGAATTCTACCTGGTCTAGGCGCCATCACATATAATCTTTCACCCAATAACAAAGCTTCTTCAACTGAGTGAGTAATTAAGATAATTGTTTTTCCAGTTTCTTTCCAAATTTTTAAAACAAGCGATTGCATTTTTTCTCTAGTTAAAGCATCTAATGCACCTAAAGGTTCATCCATTAAAATTAAATCAGGATCATTAATTAAACATCTCGCAAGCGCTACTCTTTGCTGCATACCACCTGATAATTGATAAGTAGGAGTATTTCCAAAACCTTTTAGACCAACTATTTCTAACCACTCATCAACTTTTTTTTGAGTTTCAGTTAAATCTTTTTTCTTCATTCTTAATCCAAAGTTGACATTTTCAGAAACAGTTAACCATTCAAACAAAGCACCTTGTTGAAATACCATTCCTCTATCAACTCCAGGACCATTAATTTCATTTGATCCTAAAGTTATTGTTCCTGATGTAGGCCTAATAAAACCTGCTGCAATATTTAGTAGAGTTGTTTTTCCACATCCTGATGGACCAAGAACTGTTAATAGTTCCCCTTTTTTGATTGTGAAATTTAAATCTTTTAATGCATGAACAGTTTCTCCTTTAGGAGATTTAAAGATCATATTTAGATTTTGAGAAACTAAATCGCTCATAAAGAGACCTTACATTAAAATTTGTATAAAAAAAATAGGCACCAATTAAAAAAATTGGCGCCTATTAAAATATTTAACCTTATGATTATAAAGGTAAGAAACTAGTGTCTACGTTCCCTCTTGGTGTTCCCATTCCTTTTAAGAATGCATCAAGATTTCCTTTTGTCATAGATTGCTTAGTTTCAGATGGTGTTAAAAATTTGAAACCACTTAAAGTTTCTTTCATATCACCAACTTTCATTTCAGAAGCTTTAGACATAGAATTCATGTCGCTTTTGCCAGATCTATATCTGTCATTAGCTTCATGAGTCACTTCTATAAAAGTTCTTAGCATTTCAGGATTTTCCTTCATGAACTTAGTAGTTACTGAAGTTATATCTATTCCCAAGATACCAGCGTCTCTTGCTTCTTGAACTGTAAGTAATCTAGTTCCAACAGCTGTTGCAGCTTTAATTGAATTACCACCAAATAAACATGACATTACAACATCACCGCTTACTAAAGCAGCAGCACCTTCTTCAGGGTCCATTTGAATGATATCCATTTTTTTTCTGTCAGCGCCAACAACTTTCATACTTTCGTCGAAAACGTATTCAGCCATTGTTCCTAGTGGTACAGCAACTTTTTTACCTTCAAGTTCAGTAGCATTAGCTTTTGTAATACCTGAAGCATTTGAAGTTACACAAGTTGTTCCACCCATTCCATATTCCATAGCTATATCTACAAGCTTAATAGGT
>CABZSS010000010.1 GCA_902528375.1 uncultured Pelagibacteraceae bacterium | reverse complement strand
TCGGCTCTTTCATAAATTAATTTAGTCCCAATTTGCTGTAGGAGGTAAAGACATCAAAATAGCTTCTACATTTCCCCCAGTTTGTAATCCAAATTTTGTACCTCTATCATGTAGCAAATTAAATTCAACGTACCTACCTCTTTTTTTATTCTGGATTAGTTTGTCATTTTTTTTCCATCTTTTTTTAAATTTTTTTGTAATTATTTCTTTAAATAAATATGAAAAAGCTATACCTACGTCTCTTACAAAAGCAAAATCTCTGTTCCAATTTTCCTTCTTATAATCAAAAAATATCCCTCCAATTCCTCTAGGTTCATCTCTATGATGTAAATAAAAATAATCATCGCACCATTTTTTATATTTTTTATAATAATTTTTGCCATGTTTGTTGCACATCACTTTTAATTTTTTCTCAACAATTTTTTCCAGCACTGGGTCTTTAAAACACGGAGTAAAATCCATCCCTCCACCAAACCATCCATGATCTGTAATTATGTATCTAGTATTAAAATGCATTGCTGGGATATAAGGATTTTTCATATGCATAACAATTGATATTCCTGATGCCCAAAAATTTTTACTGTCGTTAAATCTAGGTATTTTTTTTTTAAATTCATTTGAAAAATTTCCATATACTTCAGAAAAATTTACACCTACTTTCTCAAAAACATTTCCGTTTTTAAGAAGCTTTGATTTTCCACCGCCTTCATCTTTTATTTCGCTTCTAGACCATACTTTAGTTTTAAAGTAAGAGGATCCATTTTCAATATTCTCAATTTCATGACAAATTAACTCCTGAATTGTTAAAAACCAATTTCGCGCTAACTTTTTTCTAATATTTTCTTCCATAGATTAATTTGATTATAATATTAATTTCGACACCACCATAGATACAGTGGTCGATAAATTTAATGATCTTTTTTTTTTAAGAATAGGTATTTTTATTCTTTTGTCTACTTTATGATGAATTTTCTTTGGTACACCTGCACTTTCTCTACCAAATAAAAAAGTATCATTTTTTTTTATTTTAAATGATTTTAACGAATCTTTAGCTTTAGTAGTCATTAGCACTACTCTTGAGTTTTTCTTTGCTTCAAAAAATTGATCTGAGTTTTCGTAAATTTTAATCATTTTTTCATCTAGATAGTCCATTACTACTCTTCTAAAACGCTTATCATGAAAAGTGAAGCCACATGGTTCAATAATCTCCAATTTTAAGCCCAAACATGAGCAAGTTCTTATTATTGATGCAGTATTTTGAGGAATGTCAGGCTGATATAGAGCAATTTTGGCTGTTAATTTTGGGTTATAATGTGTCATTCTTGCTATAGAAAAATTCCACTTTTATATTATATGAAATCATATAATAAATAAATTAAGTATTAATGTCAGACAAAGAAAAACCTAATAGAAGAGACTTTATTTTTACAGCTACCGCTGCTGTAGGAGCAGTTGGCGCAGGAGCTGCTGCATGGCCTTTAATTGATCAAATGAATCCAGACGCTTCTGTTAAGGCTCTTGCTAGCACAGAAGTAGACGTAAGTAGTTTGCAGCCAGGTCAGTCAATTACTGTTTTATGGAGAGGCAAACCTGTGTTTATAAAAAGAAGAACAGAAAATGAAATTAGTGAAGCAAGAAACGTAAAAATCTCTGATTTAAAACATCCTGAAAAAGATGAGGATAGAGCGCTAAATCCAGAGTGGTTAGTTATGTTAGGAGTTTGCACTCACTTAGGATGTGTACCACTGGCTGATAAAGGCGAATATGGTGGTTGGTTTTGCCCATGTCATGGTTCTCATTATGACACTGCAGGAAGAATAAGAAAAGGTCCGGCCCCAACCAATTTAGAAATTCCAAAGTACGAATTTGTAAATAGTAACACAATTAAGATAGGTTAAAATGAGCGATCACAATTACACTCCTTCATCAAAATTCGGAAAATGGTTTAACGATAGATTACCTTTACTTACACTTGCAAATCATTTAACAGATTACCCGACGCCTAAAAATTTAAAC
The DNA here is from genome assembly GCA_902528375.1 of uncultured Pelagibacteraceae bacterium. Lineage (GTDB taxonomy): Bacteria > Pseudomonadota > Alphaproteobacteria > Pelagibacterales > Pelagibacteraceae > Pelagibacter. Next base: position 20,740 of record CABZSS010000010.1, on the reverse strand, counting down.
TATTGGTGGACGTTTGGAGGTATTTTAACATTTTGTCTAATTACTCAAATTATTACAGGTCTTGTTTTAGCTATGCATTACATAGCTCATGCAGACTTAGCTTTTAGTAGCGTTGAACACATTATGAGAGACGTAAACTATGGATGGCTCATAAGATATATTCATGCAAACGGAGCTTCAATGTTTTTTCTAGCAGTTTACATTCACATATTTAGATCTTTGTTTTACGGGTCGTATAAAGCCCCAAGAGAGATAATATGGATTTTGGGAATTATGATTTACTTATTAATGATGGCCGCAGCGTTTATGGGTTATGTACTACCTTGGGGACAAATGAGTTTTTGGGGAGCTACAGTTATAACCAACTTGTTTAGTGCCATCCCCTTAGTAGGCGAAAGTATAACTACATGGTTATGGGGTGGTTACTCAGTTGACAATCCAACGTTGACAAGATTTTTTACACTACACTATCTCATACCATTTTTGATTTTGGGTCTGGTTGTTTTACACATTTGGGCACTTCATGTTCCAGGTAATAATAACCCAGTTGGAATAGATATTCAAAAGCCCTCAAAAGATACTGTGCCTTTCCATCCATACATTGTAATAAAAGATTTATTTGCATTATTGTTGTTTATGATTGTATTTGCCTTTTTTGTATTTTACTCTCCAAACATTCTTGGGCATGCAGACAATTATATAGAAGCAAACCCGTTAGTAACCCCAGCTCATATTGTACCAGAGTGGTATTTGTTACCATTTTATGCGATCCTAAGATCAATTCCTGATAAGCTTTTAGGAGTTGTTGCAATGTTATCGGCGATATTTATTTTAGCGGCGTTACCGTGGTTAGATACTTCAAAAGTAAGATCAGCAGTTTTCAGACCCTTATATAAACAATTTTACTGGATACTTGTAATTGATGTTTTGATATTAGGTTACGTAGGGGCAATGCCTGCTGAGGGATTATATTTATTAATTGCAAGAGTAGCTACGGCATATTATTTTTTACACTTTTTATTGATACTTCCGATTTTGGGTAAAATTGAAAAAACAACACCTTTACCTCTAAGTATTACTAGTCCAGTTTTAGGAGGATCTGCGGATCTCGTAATGGCAAAAAGTATAGATGTAAGAAAAGAGAAGTTATAGTGCAAAGAATATTAAAAATTCTTTTTTTCCTTTTAATTCTGAATACAAATTTTGCAAATTCAATAACTGCAGAAAACTCAACTAAATTATTAACAACTGACTGGTCTTTTAAAGGTCTATTCGGTAAATTCGATAGAGCTTCACTTCAAAGAGGTTATCAAGTTTACAATGAAGTTTGTGCTTCTTGTCACTCTTTAAAATATGTTTCATATAGAAACTTGTCTGAAAAAGGCGGGCCAGAATTTTCTGTAAAAGAAGCAAAAGCCATTGCTGCAAGTTTTGAAATTACTGATGGCCCAAATCAAGACGGTGAAATGTTTACAAGACCAGCGAAACTTTCTGATAAATTTGCGATGCCATACAGCAATGAAGAGGAAGCTAAATCTGCTAATGGAGGTGCCTATCCACCGGATATGTCTGTATTAGTAAAGGCAAGAGCAGGCGGAGCAGATTATATATACTCAGTTTTACTAGGTTATGTCGACCCACCTGAAAATATAAAATTAGACGATGGGGTTTATTACAACAAATATATGTATGGAAATAAAATCAAGATGCCCAAACAACTTTCTGATGGTCTTGTAGAATATTCTGACGGGACAAATGCTACAGAGGAACAAATGGCAAAAGATGTTGTAAGTTTTCTTATGTGGACTGCAGAACCTCATTTAGAACAAAGACATAAAACAGGATTTAGAGCAATTGTTTATTTGATTATACTTACTGTTCTAGTCTATTTTAGTATGAAAAAAATATGGTCAAGAGTTGAAACGAATGTTTAAAATATCGCCGTCTTTCACAATATAATCTTTTCCTTCTAATCTCATTTTACCATTATTTTTAGAATTGACCCAACCATCATTATCTAAAAAATCATCATACGAGACAGTTTCCGCTCTAATAAAACCTTTTTCGAAATCTGTATGTATTTTTCCTGCAGCAAGGGGTGCCAAACTATCTTTTTCAATTGTCCAAGCTCTACTTTCTTCAGGGCCTGACGTAAAAAAAGTATTTAATTCTAACAATTTATAACCTTTGTTAATTAAGTTATTTAAACCTGTTGTTTTGATTCCCATAACTTTCATAAAATTTTCTTTTTCATCATTGTTTAATTGATTAATTTGGTTTTCGATATCAGCTGATATAATTAAAACATTTTGCACGTTTACAGAATTTTTTACTTGTTCAGTATATTTATTACCATTTTGTATACTGTTTTCATCAACATTGCATACGTATAACTTTGGTTTTAATGAGAGAAGACCAGAAGAGGATATCGCATTTTTATCGAAATTCTGCTTTAAGTTATCAATTGGCTTATCATTATTAATCAACTCTAATGCTTGATTAAGTAATTTAAACTCTTTTTCATTTAAAATTTTTTTATTTTTTTTTTCAATTCTTTTTTGAATTGACTCTAAATCTGCTAATTTCATTTCGGTTTCTATAATTTCTAAATCTCTAATTGGATCAACAGTACCATTAACGTTTTGAATGTCAGTAGAGTCGAAACATCTTAAAAGATGTATAATCGCATCAACTTCTCTTATATGGGACAAAAATTTATTTCCTAACCCTTCACCTTTCGAGGCTCCTTTTACAAGTCCGGCGATGTCAACAAAAGTAATACTTGTATAAATTTTTTTTTTGGATTTTGAAATCTGAACAAGTTTATCGAGTCTTGTGTCTACAACAGGTACCATACCAACATTGGGTTCAATTGTGCAAAAAGGAAAGTTTCCAGAAAGCGCTTTAGTAGAATTTGTTAATGCATTAAATAAAGTTGATTTCCCAACATTAGGCAAACCTACGATACCGCATTTAAAACCCATTCAATTATTTATTGTTTACGGTACTTGAAAATAAGTCCAGTTTTTTTTCAATCAAAATTGATAAATTATCTGTGATATTTTCTTTTATTGACTCAAGTTCTGTTTTCTCATCTTCGTCAAAATCTTTCAGGACATGGTCATTAACTGCTATGTTATTTTTCGGTTTGCCAATACCAATTCTAACTCTTGAATATTCTTTTCCTATAAACTTATCAATTGAGGCAATACCATTATGGCCTGCATCTGAGCCTCCAAACTTTGCTTTCACTTTACCAAAATCAATATCTAAATCATCATGGAAAACAATCACATCTTCTGCATCAATTTTAAAGTACTCCATTAATTCTCTAATACATATTCCAGAATTATTCATAAATGTAAGTGGTTTGATTGCGTAAACTTTTTTATTACTAATGCTCCCGGTAGTAAGAAGTCCTTTAAATTTTGGTTTTTGTTTAGATAATTTAAATTTATTATTTATTGCGTCAATAATTTTAAAACCGATGTTGTGTCTATTATTTTCAGAATTCGGTGTAGGATTTCCTAGGCCAACAAAAAGTAACATTATTTAATTAAATTCTTCAATTGTAAATTATTTTTTTTCTGGCTGACTTTTTTTTGGGTCCTCTTTTTTATCAGCTTCTTTTTTCTCACTCTCAGCCCCTTTAGCGTCTTTTGCATCACCAGTTTCTGCAGCTCCCTCACCAGTTGCTGCTGCTGCTTCCGCACCTTCTGCTCCTTCTTCTGTCTCTGCTGGTTTCTCTGGCTCTTTAATAACTGTTGGTGCTGCTACAGTTGCGATCACAAAGTCTCTACCACGAATAGTTGGTTCAACATTTTCAGGAAGTTTAATTGAAGAAATTTTAAAAGAATGTCCTATATCAACCCCATCTAAATCAACAACCAGTTCACTTGGAATATTTTCAGATGGACATTTAAGCTCTACTTTTCTACGAACTATATTTAATACACCACCTCTTTTCAAACCAGGAGATTTTTCTGTATTAATAAAATTTACTGGTATTTCAATTATGACGCTTGAACCTTTTACAATTCTTAAAAAGTCAATATGGATTGGATCATCAGTTAAGATATCGTAAGAAATTTCTTTAGGTAAAACATTTTCATCTTTGCCATCAATTTTTAAATTTAACATACTTGACAAAAAGTTGTCTTTATCAATAAGATTTTTTAATAATTTTTTTGATATAGATATTTTTTGAGTTTCAGATTTTCCACCATAGACTATGCCAGGAACATTACCTTCTGACCTAAGTTTATTTACCTCGCCTGAAGTTTTAGTATTTCTTAAACTTGCGTCTATTGTATTCATAAGGAAGAAGCGTTTTAACGCAACTAAGTTAATAAAACAAGTAAATTATTTGAACAAAAACGAAACAGAGGTAGAATTTGATATTCTTCTAATCGCCTCGCCCATTAAGTTAGAAATTGACAAAATTTCAATATTTTTTGCGGATCTCACTTTATTCTCATTATTAATTGTGTCTGTAATTACAAGTTTTTTGATTAGAGAATTTTTAATAGATTTCACAGCATCTCCACTTAAAACACCGTGAGAAATGTAAACATATACATCTTTGGCACCTCTTTGTTTAAGTGCCTTAGCTGCATTAATGATTGTTCCACCAGAGTCGATTATATCGTCAACGATTATGCAAGTTTTTCCTTTCACATCTCCAATGACATTCATGACTTGTGATTGACCAGGCTTAGGTCTTCTTTTATCAACAATTGCAAGTCCTACATTTAAAATTCTACCTAAGGCTCTTGTCCGCTCAACTCCTCCGACGTCAGGCGCAACACAAATTATATTTTTACTTTTAATTTTTTTCTTAATATGTCTTGCGAATAATGGGGTTGTAAAAAGGTTATCTACAGGAATATCAAAGAAACCTTGAATTTGTCCAGCGTGCAAATCTACAGTAACAACTCTATCCGCTCCTGCTTGTGTGATTAAGTTCGAAACCAATTTTGCAGAAATAGAGGTTCTAGGCACCACTTTTCTGTCTTGTCTAGCGTAACCAAAATAAGGAATCACGGCTGTAATATTTTTTGCAGAAGATCTTTTAAGAGCATCTATACAAAGTAACATTTCCATCAAATTGTCATTTGCCGGAGAAGATACTGACTGAATGAAAAAAATATTATTGCCTCTTATATTTTCATTTATCTCAACATAAATTTCACCGTCTTTAAATTTTCTTATGTTTGAATTTACAAGTTTTTCTTTTAGATATTTTGCGATTTTTGAACTGAGATTTTTATTGCTATTTCCTGTGAGAATTTTCATTTTTAGAAAGAAAGTTATTTAAGCATAATTATAGATATATTTCTACCATAATCGTCTTCTTTATTTTTTAAAGCCCTCCTTGCACTAAAAAATTCAGTCCTATTTTTAAAAGTATCTTTGTTAATTATATCTATATTACTTATTTTTAATGATCTTAATTGAGATTTAATAAATTCTTTTAAATCAAAAAAAATTCTAGTTTTTTTAAAGTAAAAAAATTTACGATTTCGATCATTAAGGTTTAAAAATTTTTTCATAAATTCTTTTTTCACTTCATAGTTTTCTCTAAATATCGATGGACCTATTACTGCAGAAATATTTTGGTTTTGAGAGCCTTTTTTAATCATAAATTCTATACACTTTTTAAGAATATTTTTAAAAGCACCCTTCCAGCCAACATGGATAGCCGCAATCATTGGCAATTTTTTGTCATAAATAAGAACTGGAGCACAATCAGCGGTTAAAATACCTAAAGCTAAATTTTTTTTTGAGGTAATCAAGCCATCACCAACGAGTTTTTTTGAGGGTCTTTTCGAAATAAAGTGACATTTGTTACTATGTGTTTGTTTAAGCAATATTAGGTTTTTTGGAGAAACTTTAAACTTTTTTGATACAATTTTTAAATTTTTTTTAACATTAGAAATTTTATCGTTAGAACCAGGGCCACAATTTAAGGCACTATAAATTCCATTTGATACTCCTCCTTTTTTTCCAAAAAAACCATGTGAAATATTTTTAAACTTTACTAATTTTTTAGATTTTAATGTCATTAAACCCCGCCTTGAAATTGTTATCCTTCTTGGTTACAAACATTACTTTAAACAATTCACCCATCTCATCTTTGTGTGTTAGCCTTCTTATTCTTGTGTAAAGATCTGTTTTTTTTTGGAAACTCATTTTTTTCGATACTATTTCAGCTCTTAAATTTATTCCCATGTTTTTTAAAAAATTTCCTTGATTAGTGATACCACCAACTTTTAATCCATTTAAATTAACAATTTGTTGGATAAAGTTAAAATTTATATGATGAGTTATATCAATATTTTGGTAGTCATCAAAAATATTTACTTTTTTATGATTTTTAATCCCTTGTAAACTATCGTACATTTTTTTGTCAGAGGTACCATAATCAATTAATAAAATACCCCCCGCAGAAGATTTGATTTTTTTACAAATACTTTTTAGATATTTGACCATTAAAGGTGAAAATTCTATAAAATTTTGATTTTCGTCTATCCCTTGATTAAAAATTTTCTCCATCTTTTTTTTAGTAATTTTTTTTTTCTCAAGAGAGAATTTTCCACTTTTATTTAATAATACAAAATTTTCATACCATTCTTTATTTATTTTAATAAACTGCTTTATTGGCAAAGCATCAAAAAATTCGTTAGCCAAAAATATAGTTGGAGAATTTGGTAATTTATCAAAATTATCCAACCACTTAACAGTTTTTGAAAATTTTTTTTTTTGTAATTTTTTAAGAGATACGCTTTTTTCAAAAATAAAAAATTTGAATTTATCTTTTACAATTTCTAATTTATTCAATGTATGAATTAAGATTTCTATGAGTTCCCCATTTCCTGCACCCAATTCTACTAAATTGATTTTTTCTGGTTTATTTAAATTTTCCCAAAATGATACAACCCAAATAGCAATCATTTCAGAAAAAAGTTTTGAAATTCCTGGAGATGTAATAAAATCTCCTCTTCGACCAAATTCCATTTTTCTTTGATAATAACCTTTATTTTTTTCATAAAGAGATTTATCAATAAATTTATCTAGTGATTGAGCTTTTAAGATCATTTTTTTACTAATTTAAAAAGTATTACTCCAGAAATAAAAAATGCAATTGATATCATTTGCCCGTATGTAAAAATATTCACTAAGATACCTAGATGAGCATCTGGTTCCCTTGTAAACTCAATTATAAATCTAAAAAGAGAATAAAAAATTAAAAATAGTGATGATATTACTCCAGGAATTTCTGAAAATTTTTTCCAAAGTAAATTTAGGATTATGAACAAAACAATACCTTCAAAAAAACTTTCGTATAATTGCGAAGGATGTCTAAAAAGATTATCTACCTTTTTAAAATTGACTGAAAAAATAAAATCAGTTTCTCTGCCGTAAAGTTCAGAATTAATAAAATTTGCAACCCTACCTAAAAAAATTCCTATCGGTGCTGCAAGGGACACCAAATCTGTATATCTAAAAAAGTTTAAATTATATTTTTGAGTAAATATATAAGTGGCTAAACAAACACCCAGCAAGCCACCATGGAAAGACATACCACCTTGCCAAATAAAAAATATTTCAAATGGATGACTTAAATAGTAAAAAAAATTGTAAAAAATTACGTAGCCTAGCCTTCCACCAATAATTACTCCTAAAATTAGATAAGTGATAAAATCGTCGACTAAAGTTTTTTCCCTCAAATCTTTAATTAAGAAATTTTTGATATAAAACCAACCTATTAAAAAACCAAAAATATATGCTAATGAATACCACCTTATTTGAAAGGATAAAAATTCAAATGCGACAGGATCTAGATTATTTACAAACATAATAAAAATGAAATATAAGATATACTATCGTAAAAAAAAAAAATATGTCAAAGTCTAAATTTATCATTGAAAAATTTGCAAAATTATTTGAACAAGGAATTATATCTTATAAAGATTTAAGCGAAGAAATCGTTAATATTGTAAGATCTCAAAGAGATGAGATTGTTTTAAGGATGAAGATTTCTACCAAAGAGGAAACTGAGGTATTAAAGAAACGTATAGAAAAATTAGAAAAGGAAATCAAAACTTTAAAGTCAAAAAAAATTAAAAAGGTAAAGAGATCTTAACCCTTAATCCGCCAAGACTTGATTTATCCAATGTAATACTACCCCCGTGAGATCTCACTACATCTGATGAGATTGATAAACCCAAGCCAACACTAGACTTAGAATCACCTCTTCCCTTATTTATTTTGTAAAATGGTTTAAAAACATTTTCATATTCACTCTCAGCTATTCCAGGACCGTCGTCATCAATAGTAATTATCAAGCTTTTATGAATCTTTTTTAAATTTACTAAAACTTTATTTGAGTATTTAAGGGAATTACTAATTAAGTTATCTATACATCTATTTATTAAACTTTTTCTTCCATTAAAAAAAATCTTTTGCTCTATATTTGAAGTAATATTATTATTCTCATATTTCATAATTGAATGATTTAGTAATTTTGAAATATCAAAAAGTTCAGTTTTTTCCGATGATGTAGAGCTAGTAAATTGAAGGTATTCATTTAACATTTTTTCCATATCCTCAACATCCTCAGATAATTTACGTGAAATCTTTTCGTCTTTAATTAGAGCAAGTTGAAGTTTAATTCTAGTTAGTGGAGTTCTCAAGTCATGGCTTATACCTGAAAGCATTTCAGATCTTTGGTTTAGGTGTTTCAATATTCTCTTTCTCATTCTCTCAAATTCAAAACCAGCTTGTCTTATCTCCAGAGCACCCGAAGGTCTAAACTCCTCAACATCTTCACCTCTGCCAAATTTTTCTGATGCTTTTGCTAAATTTATTATTGGGCGAGTTTGATTTTTTAAGAAGATTAGAGCGATTGTAATTAACAAAAATGCTGGGAATGTTATCCACAACGCAAATAATCTGGCTGATGTATTAGTGACTCTATTCTTTGGAATTAAAAATTCAAAATAACCATTAAGATATTCAATCTTCAACTCAATTAATTCCTTATACGTAGTTGTATCAAACCAATAATTTTTAAATTTATTTTTCAGTTCTCTTCTCAGAGTTCTATCCATGGGACTAAACCATCTTTCCATATCTGTTTCTGGAATATCCCCAAATGTCTGAAACTTCACATTAAAATTATGATGTTCTTTAAATAATTTAATCAAATTTTCTTTTTCGTATTCTTCATTTTCGTAGGCATCTATAAAAAATTTAATTTCACCTACTAAAGCCCTGGTCATACCTTTGTTTGTTTTTATCCAAAGGCTATCGAAGAATACAATCGATATAATAATTTGTAATATTATTATTGGTGTAGCTACAATTAGTAATGCTCTATAAAAAAGTCTTTTTGGAAGTAACTTTTTGATATAACTACTCAACCCAGAGAACATAGCCGGAACCTCTAATTGTTTGTAAATATTTTGGATTTTTTGGATTTGTCTCAATTTTTTTTCTAAGTCTTGTAATAATAACATCTATTGATCTTTCTTTATCAATTTTAATTAAATTACCAATATCAATTCTTGAAAATACTTTACCAGGATTATTTATCATTTTTTCTAAAATAGTTTTTTCAGTATTGTTAATTTTAAAATTACTATTTTGATTGGTAATCATCAACTTATTTAAATCTATTTTAATTGAGCCGAATTCGAGGACGTGTTTAAGATTAACTTTTTTGGTTTTTTTTAAGATATTATTAATCCTTAACAAAAGTTCCTTAGGCTCAAAAGGTTTGGGCAAATAATCATCTGCACCTGATTCTAATCCTTCAACTCTTTCACTCGCTTCTCCTTTAGCTGTAAGCAAAATGATTGGTGCATTTAAATTATTTTTATTTTCAGAAATAAATTCTAACCCACTTTTACCAGGCATCATTATATCCAAGACTAAAAGATCAAATTTTATTATTGAAATCTTTTCTTTTGCTTCTAATGCATTTGAAGCAGTATTTACTAAATACCCATTTTCATTTAAAAATTGTTTAAGTAATGACCTTATTCCTTCGTCGTCATCTACTACTAAAATATGTGATTTAAAACTTTCCATCGATTATTCTTTTTAAAACTATTTCAAAATTTATCACTTCTTTCGAACTTGAGTTAAGTAATGCTTTATAAATCCTTTTTTTTTGGGATAAAAAAATTTCGTCAAATATTTTTTTACCTTTATCATTTAAAAAAATATGTTTTACTCTTGTGTCCTTAGTATCCTTTTTAAATTCTAGATAATTTAATTTTTTTAAATCATTTATGACTCTATTTAAACTTTGTTTTGTTACGTTTAGCTTGTTAAGTAATTGAGTAATAGTTATCCCATCATAAAATGATATCAAATGCAGAGCTTTATGATGAGCAGTTCCTAGATTGTATTTTTTGAGTACTTTTTTTGAATCATTAAACGTTTCCCTGTAACCAACAAAGATTTTTTCAATAAAACCTTTTAATTGTTCATCTTTTAGGTAAAGAAGATTTTTCATAATTGGTAAGTTATATTGACATATTATATATAGGAATATATTTTTTATAAATAAATCTTTTTAATATGATTCCTTACGATAAAAGAGACGGTAAAATATGGTACAATTCAGACTTAGTTGATTGGTCTGATGTGAAGCTACATGTTTTAAGTCATGGTTTACATTATGGAAGTTGTGTATTTGAAGGTGAAAGAGTTTATGATGGAAATATTTTTAAACTTGAGGAACATACTTCAAGATTTTTCTATTCAGCAAAAAGAATGGGTTTTGAAATTCCTTATTCTGAGAGCGACATTAATATCGCAACAAAAAAAATTGTATCAGCTCAAAATGTAAAAAATGGTTATGTGAGACCGGTGGCTTGGAGAGGGAGCGAGATGATGGCAATATCAGCTCAACAAACAAAAATCCATGTAGCCATTGCAACTTGGGAGTGGGGATCTTATTTCGACCCTAAACTTAAAACTGAAGGTATTAAGTTAAATATATCAAATTGGAGAAGACCTTCTCCTGACTCAATACCATGGGATACAAAAGCCTCAGGACTTTATATGATTTGCACTTTGTCAAAACACGAGGCAGAAAGACAAGGCTATACAGATTCTCTAATGTTAGATCACGAGGGAAATGTTGCAGAAGCAACTGGTGCAAATATTTTTTTCAAGGATACTAAAGGGGAACTACATACTCCAGTGCCAGACTCATTCTTAGATGGAATTACTAGAAGAACTGTGATTGAAATCGCAAAATCTAAAAATATCAAAGTTATTGAGAGAAAAATCTCACCCAACGAATTAAAGGATTTTGTTGGGTGCTTCTTAACAGGTACTGCAGCAGAGGTAACACCTGTTTCGAAAATATCAAATTATTCTTTTAAAGTTTGCAAAACAATAATGGATTTATCAGATAGTTATCAATCTTTCGTTAGAAAAAAAATTGCAGCTTAATTATTTGTTGTCTTCTGATATTGCATGATCAATGCCTTTTCTCAGATAATCATATGCTGTATACAAAGTGATAAAAGCCGAAAGCCACAACAAAATAATACCAATGGTTTGAGCATTGTAGTCTTGAAAATTAATTATTTTATTTCCAGTTTCACCAGTTAAAAGTAATGATATTGAAAACATTTGTAAGAAAGTTTTTAATTTAGCTAATCCTGATACTGGTAAATTCACCTGTCCTTTTGCTAAAAATTCTCTCAGGCCTGAAATTAAAATTTCACGAGTTAAAATAATTATTGCTGCAATTACCTCATAATTTTTTATTGTTCCATCCATTACGAGTAAAATAAGTGCTGTTGCTACAATAATTTTGTCTGCTATAGGATCTAAGAGTTCTCCGAGTTTAGACTCCTCTTTGTATAATCGTGCAAGTAGGCCATCCAAAAAATCAGTAAAAGATGCAATAACAAATAACGTAAATGGAATTATATCTCCGTAAAATCCAGGTAAGTAATATGTTAAAACAAATACTGGGACTATTATGACTCGTCCAATAGTTAGGTAATTAGGAAATTTTATTTTCATTCGTGGAAGAAATTATATATCTTTTTTGCAACTTTTTCCTCAACTCCTTCCACTGACTTAATCTCATCCAAACTAGCAGACTCCACTGCTCTTGCTGAACCAAAATGGTTAAGCAAAGCTCTTTTTCTAATTGATCCTATACCTTCTATTTGATCCAATAAAGATTTACTTATACCTTTTTTTCTTCGAGCTCTGTGAGCGCTAATCGCAAACCTGTGAGACTCGTCCCTTATTCTTTGAAGAAAAAATAGAGTAGGGTCATTTTTTGAAAACTTGTATTCTTTTCCATTATGAAAAAAAGTTTCATTTCCACTATTTCTAAACTTCCCTTTAGCAATCGCTATTAATGGAATATCGTGAAGTCCAAGTTCATTTAATGTCTCTCTTGCTACTGAATATTGACCTTTTCCTCCATCAACAAAAATAAGATCAGGAAATGAAAGATGACCTTCTTTTTCTTGCACTGCTTTTTTAAATCTTCTTGTAAGTACTTCTTTCATCATACCATAATCGTCTTGTTCATTTTTTTTCATTTTTATATTAAATTTCCTATATCTTTTTTTAATAAATCCCTCATCTCCATAAGAAATTAATGCTCCAACACTATTTGTTCCTTGAATATGACTGTTGTCGTAAACTTCAATAAGATTAATATTTGTTTCTAAATTAAATTTTGCGACAACCGACTCAAATAGCTCCCTGTTATTTTGCGTTTCATGAAGCTTTCTATTTAAACTATCTTTTGCATTTTTAATTGCTTGATTAATTACTTTTAACTTAGAACCTTTTTTGGCCACTGAAATATTCACTTGTTTACTCTCTTTTTGTGAAAGCGTCAGTTCTATCAAAATTTTCTCTTTAATTTCTTGGGACAGAATAATTGAGGATGGGACACTTTTATTTTCATAAAATTGTGAAACAAAAGAATTTAAAATATTGCCTAAATTTTCATCAGGATCATGTTTTGGAAAAAAAGCTTGATTACCCCAATTTTGTTTAGATCTGTAAAAGAATACTTGTATACAAGTTTGTCCAGATTCTTTATATGCCGCAATTACATCAGCTTCAACTAAGTTTGCTTCATTTATCCTTTGAGAAGATTGAATTATGTTAAGCGATTTTATTCTATCTCTGAGAATTCCTGCTTTCTCAAAATCAAGACTCTCGCTAGCTTTTTCCATTTGATTGGATAAATTTTTTTGTATCTTTCTTGATTTACCAGAGACAAATTCAATAGCATCATCAACTGTTCTCTTGTATTCAATTTCATCAATATAACCAACACAAGGACCCGAGCATCTTTTGATCTGATATAAAATACAAGGTCGCTGTCTATTTTTAAAAACAGTATCATCACAAACTCTAAGATGGAATATTTTTTGGATCATTTTTATAGTCCAGTTAGCAGATCCAGCAGATGCAAAGGGACCAAAATAAAAACCTTCCTTAGTTTTTTTACCTCTATGTCTTTTTATTTGAGACCACTTGTCTTTATTACCGATAAAAATAAATGGAAAAGATTTGTCATCTCTTAGTAAGATATTAAATTTTGGTTTATGTTTTTTAATAAGATTAGCTTCAAGAAGTAATGCCTCACTTTCATTTGATGTGGTTGTAATCTCAATTTTTCGTGTTTGAGATAGCATTCTCTCAGTTCTAATAATATGATTTTTTTCCGATACATAACTTTTGAGTCTGTTAGGCAGGTTTTTTGCTTTACCAACATAAAGAATTTGATCTTTATCACTCAGCATTTTGTAAACACCTGGAAGCTTTGGAATTAAAGGCAACTCTTTCTTTATGATTTCTTTTCCAATTTCAGAACTAATCATGACTTCTTTTTTTTGAGATTTGTATCCCAACAGAAGAGCAGTCTCTCATTATCTCGAGTTTTTCTATTTGAAGGCTTATTTTATCTATTCTTTTATCTTTGAAAAGTTCATCAAAAACATCTTCTGCCAATGTTTCAAGAAAATTATAATGTTTTTTTTTAACAAGTTTTTTAATTAATCTTACAACTTTTGCGTAATTTACAATTGATTTGATGTCCTTATCACTTGATGGTTTTTTGTCTACATAATCAATTTCAAGTGAAAATTTTACTTTTTGTTTTTTTTCTTTTTCAAAGTCAAAATATCCAATTTTAAGATCTAGTAATAATTCTTTTACAAGAACTTTTTTTTCATAATTAAAAAGTTTTTTAGATTTATTAATTTTTACGATCTTTAAATTACTTCTTTTCATTCCTTGCCTTTCAAGACATCTGGTGTTTGCCAGTTTAAGCTTTGACCACTATCGATTGAAATTACTTGTCCTGTAATAGATCTATTTTTAATAAAAAAGTCAACAGCACTACATATTTCTTCCACGTCCACTTGTTTTCTTAAAGGAGTTGAGAGATATTGCCTTCTAAAGTGACCTTTTGATTGTCTTTTATTTTTAATCGTTGGTCCAGGTGCTATGCCATTTACTCTTACACGAGGCGCAAGGCTCATGGCACTAGTTTTAGTCAAAGTATAAAGACCTGTTTTACTTAAAGTATATGAAAAAAAAAATGGGGTAAGTTTAAAAACTCTTTGATCAATTATGTTTATTATGTTGTTATTTTTTCCTTTTATATTTTTTCCAAATTCTCTCGATAATATTGCTGGAGCTTTAAGATTAATAGATAAATGTTTTTCCCAACTACTTGAATTGAAATTTTCAAGTTTATCGTTCTCAAAAATTGATGCATTATTTATTAAACAATCAAAGTATTTAAGTTTTGATTTTGCAAATTTTACTATTTTATTTAAATCTTTTTCTTTTCCTAAATCACCCTTAATAAGATAAACATTTGATCCTGTTTTTATTAGCTCTTTTCTCAAATTTTCAGCTTTCGATTTTGATTTATTATAATGAATGACTATATCTTTATTAATTCCAGATAAACTCCTAGCGATTGCAGCACCTATTCTAGTTGCTCCCCCAGTAATTATTATTTTTTGTGCTTCCACTTTTTATCTCTTTTTTTAGTAACCTTAGTTCCTGGCATTCCCAGAGTGGATCTGCCTTTAGGATAAAGCTTATTTTTTACATCATATTGTCTTATTTTAGGATTTAAAGTAATTTCAAGTTCAGTACTTTCCAATTTTCTAATCTCATCTCTTAATTTAGCCGCTTCTTCAAACTCTAAGTTAGATGCAGCATCTTTCATTTTTTTATTTAAACCCTTCAAGTGTTTTTTTAAGTTGCCACCTATATTTGATCCCTCACTAATTTTTACGTAATCTTTTTCGTAAACACTTTCTAAAATATCGCTTATTTCTTTTTTAATTGATTTAGCGTCAATTTTATTTTTTTTGTTATAATCTAATTGAATTTCCCTCCTTCTTTTTGTTTCCAGTATTGCTTTTTTAATACTTTTCGTTTCTTTATCTGCGTATAAAATTACTCTTCCCTCAACATTTCTTGCAGCTCTTCCAATAGTTTGAATTAAAGATGTTTCAGATCTAAGAAAACCTTCTTTATCTGCATCCAAAATACCAACTAACGCACATTCAGGAATATCAAGACCTTCTCTTAATAAATTAATTCCAACTAAAACATCAAAAACACCCATACGAAGGTCCCGCATAATTTCTATCCTTTCAAGTGTGTCAATATCAGAATGTAGATACCTAACTTTAATCCCATTCTCATGGAGGTACTCAGTCAAATCTTCTGCCATTTTTTTTGTTAGAGTAGTAACTAGAACTCTATAATTCTTTTCAACAACTTTTTTACATTCGTGCATTAAATCATCCACCTGATTTTTTGCTGGCCTTACTTCTACCTCTGGATCAATTAATCCAGTAGGTCTAATAACTTGATCTATATGTTTACCTTTTGTCTGCTCTAGTTCCCACGGTCCCGGGGTTGCCGAAACAAAGATGGTTTGTGTTCTCATTAAATCCCACTCTTCAAATTTTAATGGTCTATTATCCATACATGAAGGTAATCTGAATCCATATTCAGCAAGTGTACTTTTTCTTGATCTATCTCCTTTATACATTCCATTTAATTGAGGAACAGTTACATGAGACTCGTCAACAAATATAATTGCATTATCTGGAAAGTACTCGAATAGAGTCGGTGGAGGTTCACCCGGTTTTCTACCAGATAAAAATCTCGAATAGTTCTCAATTCCCGCACAAGATCCAGTAGCCTCTATCATTTCTAAGTCAAATTTTGTTCTTTCTTCTAGTCTTTGTGCCTCTAATAACTTATTTTCAGATTTATGTTTTTTAAGAGTAAGTTCTAATTCTTTTCGGATATTTATCACTGCCTGCTCTACAGTAGGCTTTGGAGTAATGTAGTGACTGTTTGCATAAACTTTTATTAAGTTTAAATCTCTGACCTTATCACCGGTCAAAGGATCAAACTCTTCTATTTGTTCAAGTTTATTTCCAAAGAGACTTATTCTCCAGGCTCTATCTTCTAGATGTGAAGGAAAAATTTCAAGATTTTCACCTCTTACTCTAAAAGTGCCTCTATAAAAGTTTTGATCATTCCTTTTGTATTGTAAAGCAACAAAAGACTTAATAATTTGTTCCCTGTTATATTCATAATTTTTTTGGAGTGTCAGTGTCATTTTACTATAAGCTTCAACGGATCCTAATCCGTAAATACACGATACACTCGCAACTATAAGTACGTCATCTCTTTCTAGTAAAGATCTTGTTGCTGAGTGACGCATTCTATCAATCTGTTCATTTATTGAAGCTTCTTTTTCGATATATGTATCTGACCTTGGTACGTATGCTTCAGGAGTATAGTAGTCATAATATGAAACAAAATACTCTACAGCATTTTCAGGAAAAAAAGTTTTCATTTCGCCGTAAAGTTGAGCAGCTAATGTTTTGTTTGGAGCTAATATTAAAGCTGGTCTATTCGTAGCTTCAATAACTTTTGCCATTGTGAAAGTTTTACCCGATCCAGTAACTCCCAATAAAACTTGATTAAATTGTTCCTTATTAGCTCCAGAAACTAGTTTTTTTATTGCTTCTGGTTGATCACCCGCTGGTGTAAAATTTGATACTATTTTAAACTTCTTGCCTCCCTCAAGTTTTCCACTGATTTGTGGTTTTTTTCCCTCTAAATCGGTAATTAAATCTTGATATGTATTTTGCATATATTAAACAAAGTAATAAAATAAAATTATATTTCAATGAGCATTATATCGGATAGCTTAAAAAGAATAAAACCTTCCCCAACTATCGCTGTTACTCAAAAAGCCAAGGAACTTAAAGCTGCAGGAAAAGACGTAATTGGTTTAGGCGCTGGAGAGCCAGATTTTGATACTCCAGATAATATTAAAAAAGCTGCAATAGATGCCATTAAAGCTGGTGATACCAAATATACAGCTGTGGATGGAACTAAAGATTTGAAAGAAGCAATTGTAAAAAAATTTAAAAGGGAAAATAATCTTAACTATACAACTGACCAAATAACTGTAGGAGCAGGGGGCAAGCATGTTATTTACAACTTAATGATGGCAACATTGAATAAGGGTGATGAGGTAATTATACCTGCACCTTATTGGGTGTCATATCCAGATATTGTTTTATTGGCGGGAGCTAATCCAATAGTAATTGAGTGCTCTGAGGAACAGGGTTTTAAACTTAGCGCGAAGGATTTGGAAGCTAAAATAACCAACAACACTAAATGGCTTATACTTAATTCACCATCAAACCCAACGGGGGCATGTTATACGGAACTTGAAATAAAAAATTTGTCACAGGTTTTAAAAAGAAATCCACATGTAAATATTTTAAGTGATGATATTTATGAACACGTAACTTACGATAACTTCAAATTTTTTACTATTGCGCAAATTCCAGAAATAAAAAATAAAGTAGTAACAATGAACGGTGTGAGTAAATCGTATGCAATGACAGGCTGGAGAATAGGTTATGCAGCTGGAGATAAAGAAATTATAAAAGCTATTGCTAAAATACAATCTCAATCAACAACAAACCCTTCGTCAATAAGTCAGGCTGCTGCAGTTGAGGCACTTAATGGCAAACAAGATTTTATTCCAATTAGAGCAAAAGCCTTCCAGGAAAGGAGAGATTTTGTAGTTAATTCTTTAAATGCGATTGATGGAATAAGTTGTTTAAAACCTGACGGCGCATTTTACGTTTTTCCAAATTGCAAAAAATTGATAGGAAAAAAAGATAAAGAAGGAAAAAAAATCCAAAATGACACTGATTTCGTTCAGTCACTTTTAGAAAATTTTGGTGTTGCTGTAGTCCAAGGTTCTGCATTTGGTTTAGAAGGTTTTTTTAGAATCTCTTATGCTACGTCGATGGAAAATTTAGAAAAAGCGATGAACAAAATAAAAGAATTTTGTGAAAGCTTAAACTAGTCCCAATTTAACAACCGATTTAGCATTTTCAATTATACAGTCTTTTGCAGGTTTAAATTTAAATCCTAATAATTCTTCAGCATATGTCGTGTCGGTTTGCATTATAATTCCAAGATCAGGAATCATCGTTTTAGCACTTGAATCTATATAACTAATTAATTTTACCATAAAATTTGGCAATTCTTTTTTTGGAAGTTTCTTTGCATACTCAGGCATTGCTTCAGCCATTATCTGTGATAACTCAACTAACTTTTTTACGTCTTTTCCAACAATTAGTCTTCTCCCCCCAACATTTTTATTATCGATGCAAGCAATATGTGATTTTGCAACATCCATTACATCAGAAATTAAAACTGCAAATTTAGGTGCAGCTGGAAATTTACCTTTAAGAAATTGTCTTATGTATTCGATAGACGTACCACCTTTTTTATCCAGTGCATCACCAAACACTCCACCTGGATTAATTGTTGTTAATTTATTTTTCATACCTTTGCTTTCCATAAAATCCCATGCTGCTTTTTCAGCTATTGTTTTTGATAAAAAGTAGTCACTAACACCCTCAATCCAATTTTCATCCGTCCAATCATTTTCCCCAAAAGAATAAGGATTAGATCTATTAGGTTTTCTAAACATTGCTACAATTGAAGAAGTTACTATTATTTGTTTCACATCGGCGTTTAAACAAGCTTTTAAAACTCTTAAAGTACCATCAACCGCAACTGGTAATAATATATTCCTATTACTGGAGACTTTCATTGGAAAAGGGGAGGCAATATGCATTATATATTTGCATCCATTTACTGCCTGGTCCCATCCATCGTCTCTTAAAAGATCTAATACTACGAATGATAGTTTGTCTATTGAAGCATACTTACTTATAGTTTCTTTTGTTTGCTCAATTAAATTTTGATTTCTTACTGTTCCTAAAACTTCGTACCCTGAATTTAATAATTGAATTGCTGTATGCTTAGCTATCCATCCACTTATTCCAGTTAGCAACACTTTATTATTCATTTTATTGACACTTTCTATATTATTTTTGACTCAAGATCTTTTTAGCACGATCTGTTTTTTTTATCCAAGATTTAGGAATTGAATTAACACCTTCTAAAGCTGCAAAATAAGCTCCAATGAAATTAACCCTAGAACAATTACAACCACCAGCCTTAATTGTTCCCAAAATTGCACTTTTATAATTTGTTGAATTAATAATTGAGTGTATTGAACTATTAAAAGTCCCAGGATAGCTACACGCCATTCCTAATTTTTTAACCACCTTTGCATGAGGTTTTGATTTTAATCTTTTTACTCTTTTAATGTCGTCAACAACACTCTTAAAATATGAATTTTTTTTAAACTTTTTTAAGAATTCATTTATTGGATTTTTAGCACCTTTTAGAGCTAAATCTATTAGATAAAATTTAGCCAAAGCATACTTAAGGCTTACTTTTGAAACGGTAACTGTTGAGATAATTTTTTTTAAGTTATTTAAATCACAACCATATAAAAAATAGGGTAAAGCAGCACAATAGCCATCAGACTCGTTTACTTTAGCGCCACCTGTTAATTTCTTTTTAGTTTTAATATTTTTAACTGTTTCAATGATATTTTGATGTATCCAAGGTCCTTTAATTATACCTCGCCAATCTTTAACCTTTCTATATTTGGCTCTTAGATTAAGGTTTTTCCAATACTCACTTCCTGGACCAAAGTTTTTAGTAATATTTTTTTTAAATCTTTCCTCTATATTTTCATGTCCTTCAACCAATGTTTTAAACATGACCTGGCCAACTTCATTATAGCCTGAAACTCTTCCAGTCTTGATATTGTAAAAAGGACTTTTGTTTTTTGTTAAAAAAGTAAAATCTTTCTTTCCTTTAATATAAGTTAGTAGTTTCTTTTGATTATAAACCCAGTGTAAAGGTCTAGCTGCAGCATCCGCAACAGTGGCTCCTAAAAAAACATGTAGATTATTTTTCATTCATTTATCATGATGAAAGATGTTTTTCAGCTTCAAGTGCAGCCATACACCCCATACCTGCCGCAGTTACAGCCTGTCTAAAAATTTTATCTTTAACATCGCCTGCAGCAAATACACCAGGCACATTTGTTTCAGTTGAATCAGATTTAGTGATCAAATATCCTTCCTTATCCATTTTAAGCTGATCTTTAAATAATTGAGTTGCAGGATCATGACCTATTGCAATAAACAGCCCATCAACTTTTAGATCTACTGTTTTATTAGATTTAACATTTTTTATTTTTATCCCAGTTACATTTTTAGGATCTTTATCTCCT
>CABZSS010000009.1 GCA_902528375.1 uncultured Pelagibacteraceae bacterium | reverse complement strand
AATAGAGACATGAAAGATAAACTTATTGCTGAAGAACGAATGAAACAATTTGATAAAGATATTTTGCATTGGAAAGATTACGATTACGTAATTATAAATAATGATCTTGAGGTTTGCTATAAACAAATATCAGATTATATTGATTGTGAAATAAGTAAAAAAAAGAGCTCTTACGATTCAAATTTAATAAAAAATCATATCAAAAAATTAAATTCCTAATGACTCGTATTCATTAACAATCTTTAAATATTTGCTTATATCTATATTTTGTGGTCTATCGGTAGGGTTTATATTCAACCTTTTATAGTCAAATTTATATTTTTTAAATAAAATATTGATAGGCCTTTTGACCATTTTTCTTCTTTGATTAAAAAAGACCTTTGTAATTTTTTCTAGATTTTTTGGATCTTTAATTTCATGAATGCTTTTTTTTGGTATGAATTCTAAGACTGTACTATAGACTTTAGGTTTTGGAAAAAAACTATTTGGTTTTACATCTGTAACTCTTTTTATATCAAATTTCCATTTTGATAAAATTGTAATTCTACCATACTCCTTTGAATTGACATTAGCTAAAATTCGATCAGCAACTTCTTTTTGAAACATCAATATCATTCTCGAAACATTAAGTTCACTATTAGTACAAAAATTAGATAAAATTTTAGTTGAAATATTATATGGAAGATTACCCAACACTAAAAATTTTTTTCCAGAATAAAATTTGAATGGAATTTTAAGAATGTCTTTTTTGATGATATTTATTTTATCAAAATATTGTTTTTCAAGAGTACTTATTAGGTTTTCATCTTTTTCTATTACATATATTTTTTTTGGTTTTTTAGAAATAATGAATTTTGTTAAGTTTCCTGTTCCAGGACCTATTTCCAGCACTACATCACTAAAGCTAATTTTTGAAGCATTAATAATTTTATCGATAATATTTTTATCCAGTAAAAAATTTTGTCCTAAACTTTTTTTAGGTTTTATTGACATATTTTTTTAAAAAACTGAAGGCTTGGATTAAGCTATCTGGTTTTGATTTATTTAACCCGAACATTTCATAGTTAGGCCCATGATCTGGAGTAATTCTTACAAAGGGTAAACCAATTGTAATATTTATTGCATCAAAACCAAAAATTGTTTTCATAGGTGTAAGTACTTGATCATGATACATGCCAACAATCACATCGAATTCTTTTCGTTTTTTTTTTAAAAAAATTGTGTCTGCTGAAAAAGGACCTAAAACTTTTATTTTTTTTTTCTTTAAAATTTTTATAGCTGGCAAAATCTCTGTTTTCTCAATATTTTTGCCCACAAATGTTTCACAATGGGGATTAAGACCTGTGATGGCTATATTTGGCTTGAAACCTAAAAATTTTTTATAAAATTTATTTATACTGCTTATTTTATTTACAATAATTCTTCTCTTAATTTTTTCTGTTACTTCATTAATTGCTATATGTGTTGTTAATGGGCACACACTTAGTTCTTTATTAAATATTAACATCACTTCATTTAAGGACCTAGTTCTATGAGCCAAATATTCAGTAATACCATTAAATTTTCCTTTTAGAAAAGTTGATTTTGAAATTGGTCCATTTATTAAAACTAAAGAACTGTTTTCTTTAAGTAAATTAAGCCCGACATCAAAAGATCTTTTTATATAAAAATTTTTGTTTTTTACCGATAAATTTTTATAACTAAGTGGAACATCAACAATATATATATTATTTTTACTCAAGCTATTATTACTTTTAAATTTTTGAAAATTTATTCTTGTATTGAGTCTTTTAAGCTCATCTTTTAATAATTTTTCTGAGCAAACCAGAATAATTGAAAAGCCTATATTTCTAAAAATTTTTTTCTTTAAAGCCTTAATTAAAATTTCATTAAAGGTGCTTTCTGGATCCCCATTGATAATTACTATGGATTTATTTTTCATTTATTTCGGCATTATTAAAAATTCTTTTATAATATAAAGTAGAAAATTTCGTGAACTGCCTCTCCTTTTCAAATTCTATCATCTTTTTTAATTGAGTATCTCTATCAATTTTAATTTTTTCACTTTTAATATTTTCTAATTTTAGTATCAAAAAACCTCCACTAGCAACAATTGGTTTTGTAAAATCTCCTATATTTAAATCATTGAGCTTATCTTTTATTTCTTCAGAAAGCTGGTTTTTGTAAATCCAACCTAAATTTCCTCCACTTTTTTTACTATCAGATAAACTGTAAATTCTTGCTGTTTCTCCAAATCCTATCTCATTAATACTTTTTTCAATCTCTTCATATTTAGATTCAAGCTCTTTTTTTTCATTAATCGTAAAGACTATTTCTGAAAGCAAAAAATTGTCTACTTCTTTTTCATCAAATTTTTCAAGCTCTTTACTCATTGCATTTTGATCAATTTCTATTTCATTTTCATAAATTTTTACAATTAAATTATTCCACGCAATCTCTATTGAAATTTTTTCTTTCACCCTTTCGATATCTACATTATTTTGTAACAGATAACTTTCAAACTCGCTTAAACTAGAAATACCAATGCTAGAATATATATCTGCAATTACTTTCGAAAGTAGCGTTTCATTAGAAACAATTTTAAATCTTTTTTCTATTTCTTTTTTTTTAATTCTTTCATTTATAAGAGAGTCTTTTGCGTATTCTGAAATACGGTTTTTATCTAATTTTTTAAGGTTGGGATTTAAAGAAATTAAATATCTTTTTTCGAAATCAATATCTAAGTTAGTTATTACCTCCTCATTTACTTTAGCTACTATAAAAATCTCAGACTGAACATTCTGCAGCGCAATCATATTTAGAATTAAGATAATATAAATTTTTAGAATAAGTTGTCTCATTTCTATCTAGCGCTTGGAGTATTTACTGTTGCTAAAGGTACTATTGAAATTGAGAAAAATATTTCCTCGGTTGGTTTCAACTCATTATCTGAATAATAATCTTTATTATATTGTATTGAGGCAGTCAAACAATCATTTTTATACTCATATATTAAATTATAAAATTCAGTAAAATCAGTTTTCTTATTTCTTCTAGTTCTATACTTAAGTGAATTTGCATCATTAAAATTATAAGTTGTTTCATTAGATAAAAAACTTTCACTTCCGACTTCATCATCCTCTTGAAGAAATTCAAAAGATGTGACAAATTTATTAACTAAAATTTCCGTTTTAAGTAAGTTATAATTTGAAGACTGGAAATCACTATCCATAGAAAAGTTATAATCGAATTTAAGATTTTTGTTAGGCTCAAATATTAAAGAACCAATAAAATCAGATCCTTTGTTATTTAATGTTGATTTAGTTGGTAGATTTATTTCTTCATTATCTCTTAAAACTGTTGCTAAGCCTCCTTTTATAAAATCATTTCCCGACTCTTTATCTTTTAAACTATATTCTCCACCAAGAGTTAAAGATTGACCTCCCTCAACAGTATCATTTAAACTTAACCTATTTTGGGTAAATATATTATTTATATCAATTTTTCTGTCTAAGTTTTTTAAGTCTTTATTAGCATTGGGACTATACATCAAAGATCCTTTTGCAGTAAAAAAATTATCAAAAAATTTCCCCTCTTTCTTTAATGGGAAGGATATATCATAAAGTATAGACCCATAATTTTCAGAACTAAACTCGTTTTTATAATTTGATGAATTATCACCCTCTGAAGTAACATTTTTTAAAACCAAGTTAAATTTATTTATGAGTCCCAAAGGTGTAATTTTTGGATTTGATGAAAATTTTAAATCATTTATTAAAACTTTTTCAAAAATATTAGTATCATAATTTTTATAATTACCTTTTGAAATTATTTCATAAGTACCATTATAATTGGAGGAAAATCTTTTTGAAAACTCATAGCTCGGAAAAATATATTCATATGAATCACTTGATCTGTCTTTTGTTAAATCCTCATAAGATTCAATTTTTGTCTCTAGGTTCATATCTCTACTATTACCTCTAAAAATTAAAAAAGATCTTAATAAAGATTGATTATTATTAATTGAAGATTCTATGTCATGGGTTTTTAAATAATTATTATCAGAAGTTGCTTCTAAATTTAATTCAATTTCACTTATATCAAATGTATTAATGTTTAGTTTAGTTATGGAGTTTGAGAAAAAATGTGTTTTGGATGTTGAATTTTTTTCTTTTAAGCTTAAATCAACAGTGTGTTTAGAATTTTTATTTACTTGCCTATATTCATTTTGAAATAATGCCTCATTTTCTGAAAAAATTCTTGAAGCAAATGTTAGGTCTCTATTATCACCTAAAACTTTATAATAAGGTAATTTAAAGGAAAGTCCTAAACTTGAGGAGTCTATAATCTGGGGCATCAAAAAACCTGATTGTCTTTTTACAGTCGGATCTGGATGAAAAAATTTAGGAAAGTAAATTACTGGTGTATCGTATATTTCAAGCCACGCATCTTTATAGTTGATAACCTTTTTTTCCTTATCGTGACTAATTTCTCCAGCTTTAATTTGCCAAGGGGGGCATTCATCATTTTTTTGGCACGTTGTAAAAACACCTTTTTTAATAATTGATTTTTTCCCGTCACTAAAAAAATAATTTCCTTTAAGTCTAGGATCATTTAGTGGGTTTCCAAAAATACTTTTATTGAAATCAATATTAACATTATCAGCTATTAATCTATTTTTTGAAAAGTCTAAAATTGCACTATCAAAATTATAAGAATTCTTTTCAAGATCCAACAATTTTACCTTCTTACCTTTTATTAATTTATCTTTTGCACTGTAATTCAATTTTTCAAACTCTATCTCA
Organism: uncultured Pelagibacteraceae bacterium; assembly: GCA_902528375.1. Classification (GTDB taxonomy): domain Bacteria; phylum Pseudomonadota; class Alphaproteobacteria; order Pelagibacterales; family Pelagibacteraceae; genus Pelagibacter. Next base: position 22,663 of record CABZSS010000009.1, on the reverse strand, counting down.
TTTCCTAAATTATCTTTTATTCTAGATATATTATTTATTATAATTTCTTCAGAATTTTTTAAGTAAATTATTTCTTTTGTACTTAGTGTATAATTATCCTCAAAATTTAACTTAACGTTTCCAGAGGAAACGATTTTTTCTGAATTTTTGTCGTAGGAAATATTATCACTATTAATTCTAATATTTTCTATTTGATTGGTAATGACTATATTTCCATTAGCATTAAGAAATTTGTTTTCTTTATCATATTTCATTTGATCTGCATCAATAACTATCTCATTGTCTGAAAAAATTTTGACACCGTCTTTTGCAATAACTATTTTGTCTTTATCTAATATTTCAATTGACGTTGCCTCAAATTTTAATTCCTCTGAATAAACACTAAAAGAATTGATAAAAAATAATAAAAAAAATGAAAATTTTGTAATAAAATTATTTTTCATTTATCCTAACCAAACTAATTATTGAAACTATACTAATCATCAAAAGCGGTATCCAAATGGATACTACTACTGGAACTTGTTCATTTTTTCCAAGTTCTTCAAAGAAGAAGCTTAAATAATAAATTATGACAGAAATAAGTACCCCAAATATTAGATGGAATATTTTTGTCCTATTTTGCTTAATATTCATCATAATTGAAGAAGAAAGAATAGTCATCAACATTAAATAAAACGGAAAAGAAAAAATTTTTTGAATTGCAGAGTCTATCTCGATAGACGAGTAATTTATATCTTCATATTTGTTTTTTAAGTCATTTAATTCAAAAATTGAGAGAGAGGTCAAATTGGAGAATAAAGAATTGATATCTTGAAAGTTTATATTAGTGCTTAATTGAAAATCATTTATTCTTTGATTTGACTTTCGCTCATTATTTAGTAAAGCACTATTTGATTTCCAAATTCTATTTCCTATATCAATTTTATCAGAATATATATTTTGTATAAAGTTAAAATCTTCATCAAACTGAACTATGTCCACTCTGTTTAAAATTTTTCCTTTTAAATTTTCTGCATTTATAATACTTGTTATTCCATCTTTCGCATCTTTAATCCAAATTCCATTTTCAGTAATTACAGCTAAATATTTATTATCCTTTGCATATGAATTTTTTATATTTAAATAAGAATGTTTAAGATTAGATGATAAATTGTAAAAAATTGTCACTATAACCACACCAACTAAAAAACTTAAAATAGCTAATAATTTAATAATTTTAAAATTGCTTAAACCAAAATTTTTAAATGAAATATTTTCATTTTGCTCTATTAATTTTATAAAAAAAAACTGAGTTGAAATTAAAAATATAAATGGGAAAATTTCAAATAAAATTGAAGGAATATTCAAAAAGGTTAAGAATATTGGTAATCCGATTGCAACATCTAAATCTTTAAAAAAATTAATTTCTTCAAAAATATTTAATATGAAAGCTAACGCAAAAAAAATAAAAACAGTTTTAAAAAATGTTAATAAGAATTGTTTACTTATATAATTTTGATAAACTTTTAATATCATTTCGAAGAAGTTAAAGATTGCTTGTAAAATAAAAAGGAAAATATTATTGAGATTAAAATTGGAGTAATCATCAATAAAAAACTTTTATTAAGATTATAAGAAAAAAATTTTGTTAAAATTTCCGAAAAGGCAATTAATATAACCCCTGTGACAAAAATTGTTATTTTATACCTTGAATATCCAATTGAATTTTTTGATTTTATTAAAAGTAAAGCAGAGACGATTGCCAAAAGTGGAATATACAGGGGTTTAAATATTCTACTGAAAACTTCTTGTGAAATATTATTTAATTGCTTTGTTTCATGCGAACATTGAAACCCATATTCATTATTATCACCAAGCATTATTTGAGTTCTTTGATCCTTAGGTTGAAATATACATTTTGTTAAAATGAAGATACTTACCTCTTGCAGTTTGGGATATTTAGTAGTTTTTGAACTGTAATCAGATAAATTAAGCTGTGTTTTATTAAAGTTTATTACAGTTGTTTTCCCTTTATTGATATTTAAAATTTTTCCTTCATTTAAAATTAAAAAATTTTGATTATTAAGCTGAGAAAAAAATCCAGTTTTTGCATATATAATTCTAGAATCATTATTATTATATGTATCTTTAATAACTATGTTTTCAAATTGACCCAAATCGTTTTTTTTATCAACATATATTGTTAGTTTTTCTACTGTATCCATAAATTTTTTTGGTTTCACAAGAGAAGGTAAAAAATCAACATTTGATTGTCTTATAAAAGATCTTGCCTTATCTTGGGTAAATGGAACTAAAAAAACATTCATTATTGATTGTAAAATTAAAAAAATTAAAGAATATTTGATAATAATATTTAAAAATTCGCTTTTTTTTATTCCATTTGACCAAAATATGAGGGTTTGATTTTGGTCTTCATATTTTACAAGTGTAAAAAAAATAGCCAAGAAAAACATAAATGGTAAAATTTCATTAATGATTTTTGGCAAAGATAATAAAGTATATAGAAAATAAATTTTAAAACCGTGACCGTCCTCAGTCACGAAACCTAAATAGTTTACAGCTTGAATTACCCAAACAATAAGTGCGACAGAACTACAAGAAAGTAAAAAAAATATTGTTGTTTCGCGTAAAAAGTTTTTAAAAATAATTTTTTTCATTGAAATTCTTCAAAATAAACATATACACGTTTTGGTAGAAAAATGAATAAAAAATTATGATTGTAAAAGACACTTTTTCAAAATTTACAAATATCTCGAAGCTATACGGATGTATTGCCTTTTTTACTAATGAAAAGTCAGAAATCGCTCATCTAAAAAAGTATCTAAGTTCTAGTGACTATAAAAACCTAAATGTGCTTTTAAAAAATAAGAATACAAAAAAAGGTTTATTATCTTTCGATCTTAATCCCAATCAAAAAATAATCCTCATTTCTTCTAAAAAAAACCAGAAAACGAATGAAACAGAAAAAAGTGGAGCTAAGCTCACTGATTTTTTAAGTGGTGAGGGGGCAAAACTTATTCACATTGTTTCAGATACAATCTCTGTAAATTTAAAATCAGATGCTATTTACGAATTTTTACATGGCATGAGATTAAAGTCATATTCATTTGATAGATATAAATCAAAAAAGGAGTCTAATATCTTAAAAGTAAATATAGCTTCATCAAAAAAATTAAACAAGAAAATTTATGATAAATATAAAGCAATCGAATTAGGAGTGAACTACACAAAAGATTTAGTGTCAGAACCTGGAAATATATTGCATCCAGATGAATATGCTAAAAGGCTAATTCAATTGAAAAAAATTGGTCTTAGGGTTTCTGTTTATAATGAAAAGCAATTAAAAAAAATGGGTTGCAACGCATTGGTTGGCGTTGGACAAGGAAGTATTAGAGGCTCGTATTTAGTAACTCTTGAATGGAGAGGAAATAAATCAAATTCAAAAACATTAGCTTTTGTAGGTAAAGGGGTTTGTTTTGATACTGGAGGAATATCTTTAAAACCTGCAAGGTTTATGGAAGATATGACTTATGATATGGCTGGTTCAGCTGTTGTCGTGGGTCTAATGAAAAATTTAGCATTAAGAAAATCAAAAGTTAACGCCGTTGGTGTCGTAGGATTAGTAGAAAATATGCCAGGAGGAAATGCACAAAGACCTGGTGATATTGTTAAATCATATAGCGGAAAAACAATTGAAGTATTAAATACTGATGCAGAAGGAAGACTAGTTTTAGCAGATGCAATAACTTTTACAGAAAAAAAATTTAAACCAAATTTGATTGTAGACTTAGCAACACTAACTGGCGCTATTGTAGTTGCATTGGGATCAGAGTATGCTGGATTATTTTCTAATAACGATAATTTATCAAAGCAAATTCATGAAGCTGGTGAAAAAGTTGAGGAAAAAGCGTGGAGACTTCCTTTACACTCTAATTACGACAAACTTATGAATTCCAAAAATGCAGACATGCAGAATATAAATTATGTCGGTGGAGCAGGGTCGACTACTGCAGCCCAATTTTTGCAAAGATTTATTTTAAACAAAACACCTTGGGCTCATTTAGATATTGCAGGTATGGCCTTTTCAAAATATGCGGGAGCTCTTAATTCAAGTGGTGCTACAGGTTATGGGGTTAGACTTTTAAACAAGTTTGTCGAAGATAATTATGAGTAAAGTTGAACAAACTCTTTCATTGATCAAACCTGATGCAGTTGAGCGAAATTTAGAGGAGGAAATAAAACAATTTTTCATTAAATCTGGCTTTACAATTGCTAAACAAAAAAAGGTTAAATTAGAAAAAAAAGATGCTGAAATTTTCTACAAAGTACATGAAACAAAACCTTTTTATAATGATCTTTGCAATTATCTTTCTTCTGGACCTATTGTTGCAATGATACTTGAAAAAAATGATGCAGTTTCTGAAAACCGAAAAGTTATGGGGGCAACTGATCCTACTGAGGCAGAAGAGGGAACAATAAGAAAAAAATACGGATTATCTATTGATAAAAATTCAGTTCATGGTTCCGACAGTGTTGAAAATGCCAATAAAGAAATTAATTTCTTTTTTAAGAGCTAATTATTTTTTCTAAAACAATAGGATAAAGTTTATTCTCTTCTTTTAACACTCTTTTTTCCAATTTTTTTATAGTATCTTTTTTTAAGATCTTAACCTTTTTTTTTGCAATGATCTCACCTGAGTCTAATTTTTTACTAACATAATGTATTGTACATCCTGAAAATTTTTCTTTAGCTTTTAAAGCTCTATGGTGTGTATTAAGCCCTTTGTACTTAGGTAATAAAGATGGATGAATATTAATTATTTTATTCTTAAAAAAATTAAGGAAATATGGACTTAAAATTTTCATAAACCCTGCTAAACAAATAAACTGTATATTCTTATTAATGAGGATTTTTGCTAATTTTTTTTGTTCAGCTTTTAAAAATTGTTGAGAAATAATTTTTGTTAAAATTTTATTTTTTTTTGCGATTCTTAATCCAACAGCATTTTTTTTGTTGCTTACAACAAACCTAATTTTATAATTACAACTTTTCTTCTTTGATCTTAAAATTAATGCTTTGAGATTTGTTCCTCTTCCCGAGATAAACACCGCAATATTAGTTTTTTCTTTGATCACATTACCAACGTATATTGCTAGTATATCTTACTCTGCTTTTATTTTTAATAATTTCTCCAATAATATAGGGGCAATATTCTTTAGGAAAAAACTTTAAAATTTTATGAAAATTATTTCTTTTAATGATCAAACAAAAACCTACCCCACAATTAAAGGTTTTGAGCATTTCTTTTTGAGAAACACCATTTTTGTTGATCCAACTAAAAATTTTATGAGTTTTTATTTTGTTTAAATCTATTCTTGCACAAAGATTTTTTGGTATTACCCTTTCAATATTGTCACCAATACCTCCGCCTGTTATATTTGCACATCCATTGATTAATTTCCGGTCAACTAAATTTATAATTTCTTTTACATAAATTTTAGTGGGTTTTAATATTTCATTTCGCAAAAATTTATTTTTTCTAAAGTTAATTTTCTTTTTTTTTAAAACTTCTCTTAATAAGGAATATCCATTTGAATGTAATCCATTGGAAGGCACTGCTAAAATTAAATTATTTTCTTTTATACTTTCCTTTTTCAAAAGTTTATTCTTATTTACAACCCCTACAGAAAATCCTGCTAAATCAAATTTATTTTTAGAGTAGGTTCCTGGCATTTCAGCTGTTTCTCCTCCTACTAATTGACAGTCACTTATTTTACAACCGTGATGTATTCCTTTAATAATATTTTTTAATTTTGTTAAATTTACTTTGTCAATTGAAATGTAATCTAAAAAAAAAAGTGGTTTTGCCCCAAGTACCAAAATATCATTTACGCACATTGCAACTAAATCTATTCCAATTGTATCGAACTTGTTCAAAATATTTGCTATTTCAAGTTTAGTTCCAACACCATCTGTGCTACTTACTAAAAGAGGATTCTTGAACTTTTTTGGAATTTCATTAATTGAACCAAAACTACCTATATTTTTAAATTTATTTTTAGATTTTCCTTTTTTGGTTAATTTAGATATATATTTAATGAATTGATTAGATGCATTTATGTTTACTCCGCTTTTTTGATATGTAAATTTATATTTTTTCATATTTTAAAATGTTTTTAAAAAAGAATTTTTTGAAGTCATCATCTTATATGGTTTTTACTATATTTGTAGTATTTTTTATTTGTTTTATTCACACTTATACTTTTGGTAAAATTTTCAAAATTCAAGACATAGAAATTGAGGAGCCTTTTAATTCTAATTTTAATAAAGAAAAAGTTATTAATAAAGCATTTGGCGAAGCATTTGATATTCTTTTGAACAGCTTAATAACCTCTAATGATAAAAATAAAATTAAAAATACACAATTAAAAGATATTAAATATCTTATAGATTCTTTTACTATTACTAATGAGCAGTTCCTAAATAAAAATTATCAAGCAAATTTCGAGGTAAATTTTGATAAGCCTAAAATTTTAAGTTTTTTTGAAAAGAAAAATATATTTCCATCAATGTATAAAAAAAAAGAATTTCTAACTTTACTTATACTTATAGACAATGACGAAGACAAAGTTCTTTTATTTGATAGAAATCCCTTCTATTCAAAATGGAATGATGATACAAAAAATTTCTCCCAAATAAATTACGTATTACACGAAGAAGATATTCTCGATCTAAAGTTTATCAACGAAAATAAAGATATTATTGAAAATTTTAAATTTGATCAAATTGTAAAAAAATATGATACAGAGGATTACATAGTCACAATATATTTTAAGAACAAGAATAATCTAAGGGTTCTTTCAAAAATGTTTTATGAAGGTAAAGTAAAGATTTCAAATCAAGGTTATAAAAAAGTTGACATTTCAGATGATTTACAACTATTAAATATTATAGAAAAAACAAAGATTTTTTTTGAAGATATTTGGAAACAAAATAACCAAATTAATACTTCAATAAAACTTCCAATAAATATTTCCGTTAATTCAAAAAAAGTTAAACAAATTCAATTAATTGAAAATTATTTAGCACAACTTGATTTAGTTTCAAACTTTTATGTTACAAGTTTAAATAATATTAATACGATTTATAAAATAATTTTTAATGGTAATCCAAATCAATTTTTAACCTTAATGAAAGAGAAAGATATCGACATCGATACAAATCAAGAAATATGGAAAGTAAGATAAAAGACTTAAGGCAAGAAATATTCAAGTTTGAGCAACTATCAAATTTTGATAAAAACGATTTTTTTGTAAGTGAATGTAATTATTTTGCATTTAATTTAATTAAAAGCTGGCCTAATTGGGAAAAAAAAATATTAAATATTTATGGTGAACGGAAATCAGGCAAGTCTCATTTATCTGAAATTTTTTTAGAAAACAAAAAAGGTATCAAATTTAAATTTAAAGAGTTGAACGAGAAAATATTCGATAAAATTAAAGGATATCAAAATATTGTAATTGAAGATTTTAATGAAAGATGTGATGAGGAAACAACTTATTCTTTAATTGATATGGTTGAAAAAGAGAATAAATATTTATTAATAACGTCTGTAAAAGCTGTAAATGAGATGGAGACAAAACTTAAAGATTTAAATTCAAGATTTAAGAATATTCTTACAGCCAAAATTGATAAACCAGACGATGAACTAATTTATGCTCTAATAGTTAAAAATTTTTCAGATAGCCAAATAATTTTAGATAAAAAACTAATTAATTTTATTTGTAAAAGAATAGCTAGATCTTACGATAAAATATCGGAATTTATATGTACAATTGACAAAATTAGTTTAAAAAAAAAAAAACCTGTTAATTTAAAAATAATTAAAGAAATTTTAGGAGTATCAAATTGAAAAAATTTAGAACACATACTTGTGGTGAACTCATAAAAAAATTTACTAAAAAAGATGTAATATTATCTGGCTGGATAAATAAAAAAAGAGATCATGGAAATCTTCTTTTTGTCGATCTAAGGGATCATTATGGGATAACACAATGTGTAATTGACAAAGAAAATAAATTTTTTAAAGAGTTGGAAAAGCTTCAACTTGAAACAGTTATAAAGATAAATGGAAAAGTTATAGAAAGAAGCAAAGAGACAATTAATAAAGATCTTTTAACAGGGGAGATTGAGGTTGCTATTGAAAAATTTGAAATTGTCGGAAAAACAAAAGAGTTGCCTCTCCCTGTTTTTAGTGATCAAGAATATTCTGAGGAGATAAGACTTAAGTATAGATTTCTAGATTTAAGAAGAAAACAAATTCATAATAATATTATCTTAAGATCAAAAGTAATTTCCTTTATCAGAAAAGAAATGGAGAAGATGGATTTTTTAGAGTTTCAAACTCCCATATTAACTTCATCAAGTCCTGAGGGAGCAAGAGACTTTCTTGTTCCAAGTAGATTAAATCCTGGAAAATTTTACGCTTTGCCTCAGGCACCCCAACAATTTAAACAACTAATAATGATTTCAGGATTTGATAAATATTTTCAAATCGCGCCCTGCTTCAGAGACGAAGATGCGAGAGCAGATAGAAGTCCTGGTGAATTTTACCAACTAGATATAGAGATGTCATTCGTTGAACAAGAAGATATTTTTTCAGTAATTGAAAATCTGTTTCTAAAATTGTTTAAGGAATTTTCGAAAAAAAAACTAGCAAGTGAAAAGTTTCCTAGAATAAAATATTCAGAAGCAATTGAAAAATATGGAACAGATAAACCTGATCTTAGAAATCCGCTGATTATCTCGAATATTACAGAAATTTTTAGCAGAGATGATGTTGAATTTGATATTTTTAAAAATGAAGTTTCAAAAGGAAAAGTTGTAAAAGCAATCATTACAAAGAATACGAAAGAAAAACCAAGAAGTTTTTTTGATAATATTGATAATTGGGCCAAGAAAGAAGGTTCAGGCGGTTTAGCATATTTCACCTTTATTGAAGAAAATAACAAAATTGTAGGTAAAGGTCCTGTTGGAAAGTTTTTTTCTTCAGAAGCTTGTGAAAAAATTTTGAAATTAACTAATTCTAAAATTGGTGACAGTATTTTCATGTCATGTGGACAAAAAAAAGATGTTGAAAAAATTCTTTCTTTAGCAAGAAATAAAATTGCTGAGGATTTGAACTTAATATCTAACGATATATTTTCGTTTTGTTGGATAATTGATTATCCTATGTATGAATTAGACGAAAAGACAAAAAAAATTAAATTTAGTCACAATCCTTTTTCAATGCCTCAAGGGGATATTAAAGATGTTGATTTTTCCAAACCATTAGAAATGAAAGCATACCAATATGATATTGTTTGCAATGGAATAGAGTTATCTTCTGGTGCCATTAGAAATCATATTCCAGAATTAATGTATAAACTTTTTGAAATAGCTGGATACAAAAAAAAAGATGTAGATAGCAAGTTTAGCGGAATGATAAATGCACTAAGTTATGGTGCACCTCCTCACGGCGGAATAGCTCCAGGAATTGACAGGATAGTAATGTTACTTGCAAATGAGACCAACATCAGGGAGGTTACAATGTTTCCAATGAACCAGAACGCTCAAGATTTAATGATGATGGCACCATCTGAGGTCAGCGAAGATCAATTAAAAGAACTTCAGCTTTCAATTACCAAAAAAAAATAATTACTTTTTTCCTTTAAGATTTATTCTTATATCGGATAAGTCAATAAGTTTTCTTTTATAATCGTTTCTCACAAAACCCTTGCTGGTGATATCTTTAACAATTTTAATAAACTCATTATTTTCATCATTCATAACACCTGCATTTTTTTCATCCGTCTTGTCTGTTCTTCCAATTGATGGAGTGTGAGCAAGATCTTCTCTATTTAAGTATGAAATAGCAAGTTCTCTAAAAATATAATCTAAAATAGATGAGGCAGAAAGAATTCTATCATTGCCGTAAACTTTTCCCGATGGTTCAAATTTTGTATCTACATAAGCACTAACAAATTCGTCTAGTGGAACGCCATACTGTAAACCCAAAGATACAGCTATTGCAAAATTGTTCATTAAAGCTTTCACTAGTTCACCTTCTTTACTAGTATCAATAAAAATTTCACCAATCTTTCCATCCTCATATTCACCTGTATGTAAATAAACCTTATGATCTCCTATGGTAGCTTTTTGAATGTAACCTTTTCTTCTGTCAGGCATGCCAAATCTTTTATTAACTGATTCATTTAGATTTTTGACAAAAGTATTATTCATATTTTTACTGTCATCAATTTTGTTTACTTTCTCAATTTGTTTTTCTTTATCGCTGAGATTGTCCACTGTTTTAAGATTCTTGTCTAAATTCTTAGTTTTTCGATTATCAATTTTCATGTCTAGTATTTCAAATTTTCCATCTTCTTTTTTTTCAAGATTTTCTAATTCATTTTCGTCAATTTTATCTAGGTAGTGACTGACTTTAAAAGTGCAGGTATAAAAGGTTTCAACGAGATATTTTGCCATAATAATTTCCTTATTTATTTTGAGTCTTAGAGATTCTATTGTATATACAAAATTAATTTTTAGTCTAATTTATTTTTTACAATTTAAAATTGAAAAAAACTAAATTTTTATGTTGACTCTATTTAAACAAATTTTCACTTGGTGGAATCATCAAACTCTAGGTACAAGACTTCACACTTTTTTCAAAGGAAAATTTGTTGGCAAAGATGAAAATGGTAACAAATACTATGAGAGTAAAAATGGACGAAGATGGGTAATATATAATGGAGAAGTAGATTCAACAAAAATACCAAATGAATGGTTTTCTTGGATTCATTTCACAAAAAATAAAATAGAAAAAGTTCAAGATCAAAAAAAATTTTCTTGGCAAAAATCCCACAAACCCAATCTTACTGGAACAGACAAAGCCTATCATCCCAAAAAAAGTGAAAATGAAACTAAAAAATATAAATCTTGGAAAGAGTAAAATCCCAATAATTCCAATTTTCTTTTATCTTCTGACGATAAGTACTGCTCAAGCTGATGACCTTGATTATTTTGGAAAAAAAATTGATATTAGAATTTTAGACAAACTTAGTTCAAAAAGTAAATTATTAAATTTAGATATTGGTGAAAATTTTTTATATAAAAATTTAGAAATTAAAGTTTTGAAATGTAAAAATTCTAAATTTGATGATAATCCAGATATAACCACATATCTTCAAGTAAAGGATAATAAGAATTCCAATAATGATGAGGTTTTTGTTTTTAATGGATGGACTTTTTCATCTAGCCCGTCAATTCAAGTTTTTGATCACCCAGTTTACGACTTATGGATTTTAAAGTGTTATTAAACAATTTTTTCGTTGTCCAGCCAAGTCACATTAAATTTTGATTCAATAAATTTTTCGTGATTTAAAAGTTTTTTGTGTAACTTAATTGTTGTTGTAATTCCCTCTATAACAAATTCATCTAAAGATCTTAAAGTTCGCTGTATTGCTTCTGTTCTGTTTCTGCCATGGCAAATTAATTTACATACCATACTGTCATAGTAGGGTGTTACTTTGAAACCTTGATAAATCGAACTATCCACTCTGGTTCTAAACCCTGACGGTTGATGACACATTCCAATTAATCCTGGGGATGGCTGAAAATTTCTGCTTGGGTCTTCCGCATTTATTCTACACTCAATAGCATGACCTCTCGGGTTAATGTCAGACTGTTCTAAGGCAGTGTTTCCTGTATATGCAATCCATATTTGTTCTTTAATAATATCTATGCCAGTGACCATCTCTGTAACAGGATGTTCAACTTGAACTCTTGTGTTCATTTCTAAAAAATAAAATTTACCATCTTCATAAATAAACTCTACTGTTCCAGCTCCTTCATAACCAATTTTAGATACCATATTAACTGTCTTATCGAAGAGATCTTTACGAATTTTATCAGTTAAAACAGGACTTGGAGTTTCTTCAATTAATTTTTGGTGTCGTCTTTGAACAGAGCAGTCTCTTTCATGCAAGTGGACTGTATGATTTTTTCCTGAAAGCACTTGAACTTCAATATGACGTGGATTTTGAAAAAATTTTTCAATATAAACTTCATCATTCGCAAAAAAATTCTTGGCCTCTGATTTAGCAGTTAAAAACAAGTTTTCAAATTCTTTTTCAGACCTTACAATCTTCATTCCTCTCCCACCACCTCCACCAGCAGCTTTTATAAGGATAGGAAAACCAATTTCTTTAGCTAACTTTTTACCACTTTCTAAATCTGAGATACCACCCTCAGAACCTTCGATAACAGGCAAACCATATTTTTTTGCAATTTTTTTTGCTTCAATTTTATCACCCATCATTTTGATAAGTTTTGAAGACGGTCCAATAAATTTAATATTGTTTTCTTCAAGCATGTTGGCAAAATTAAAATTTTCTGACAAAAATCCATATCCTGGATGAACTGCCTCGGAGTTAGTTATTTCTATTGCAGATAATATTGCTGGAATATTTAAATAACTATTTGCAGGTTGATGTGAACCAACACAAACACTTTCATCAGCTAGTTTGACATGCATACTTTCTTTATCTACGTCTGAATGTATAGCAACTGTTTGAATTCCCCACTCTTTACATGCTCTGATAATCCTAACAGCTATCTCACCTCTATTTGCTATTAAAATTTTTTTGAACATTTTTTAATCGATTACAATAAGAGTCTGACCATATTCAACAGGTTGACCATCTTCAACATTCACACTCTTAACAACACCATCTTTAGGGGAAGGGACATGATTCATCGTTTTCATGGCCTCAACTATCATGACAGTGTCGCCTTTTTTAATTTTTTTTCCAGTTTCAACAAATCTTTTTGCCCCAGGTTCAGGCGCTAAATAAGCTGTTCCTATTATTGGCGATTTTATCTCAGTTCCAGATACAGTCTCGATTTTAATATTATTTTTTTCTGTCGTGACAGGTGTCGAGATATTTTGACTAGTTTGAATTTGTCTTGATACTTTTATCTTTATATCTTTTTCAGAGTACTCAAGCTCAGTTAGTTTAAATTCTTCTAAGTTTTCAACAAGTTCTTTAATTAATTTTTTATTTATTTTCATTTTTTAGGAGTTTATGCATTGCTATTATGGCTAAAATATATCCGTCGCCTCCAAGACCAAAAATTCCGCCATTTACAACATCACTTATCAGTGATTTTTGTCTAAATTCCTCTCTTCTATAAATATTGGATATGTGAACTTCTATTTTCTTTTTTTTGTATATTTCCAATGCATCTCTAATAGCGACAGAAGTATGTGAGAATGCTGCGGCATTTATTATAATCCCATCAAATTTTTCATTTGCTGATTGTATTAATGATACCATTTCACCTTCAACATTCGATTGGAAAAATTCTACTTTAAGATCCAGATCTTTACATTTTTCTTCGCATTTTTTTTTAAGTTCTTCATAAGTAATTGATCCATATTGTGATTGTTCTCTTTGACCTAATAGATTAAGATTTGGACCGTTTAGAAAAAGTATATTTAAACTCATAAGTTATACATAATGAAAAAAAACAAAAAAATCAAAATTATTTTGAACGGAAAGTCGAGATCTTTGCAAAAGGTAATATCAGTTTATGAATTAATTAGGTCTTTGAAATTATCAACAGATAAAGTCGCCATTGAATTGAATAAGGAAATAATTAACAAGAGAACAATAAAAAATTTATACTTAAAAAATAAAGACAAGATTGAAATAGTACATTTTATTGGAGGAGGGTAGTGAGAGATCTTTTTAAAATTGCAAATAAAAAATTTAAGTCTAGGTTAATTGTAGGAACTGGAAAATATAAAAATTTTTCAGAATGTGCAAAAGCAATTAAATATTCTGGTGCCGAAATAGTTACAGTAGCAGTAAGGAGAGTAAATATAGTTGATAAAAGAAAACCTTTACTAATGGATTATATTGATCCCAAAAGGATAACTTATCTTCCAAACACAGCTGGGTGTTTTACTTCAGAAGATGCACTTAGAACTTTGCGACTAGCAAGAGAAATAGGTGGGTGGAAATTGGTAAAACTTGAAGTTTTAGGTGATAAAAAAAATTTATTTCCAGACATGATTGAAACATTAAGATCAACAGAAATTTTGTCAAAAGAGGGATTTAAGGTTATGGTGTACTGTACTGATGATCCATTAATGGCAAAACGTTTAGAAGACTCAGGTGCAGTAGCAATTATGCCATTAGCTGCCCCCATTGGATCTGGCCTAGGAATTCAGAATTATACAAACATTAAAATAATCAGAAACCAAACTAAGTTACCTGTAATAATAGATGCTGGAATTGGTCAAGCCTCAGACGCAGTCATTGCCATGGAACTAGGATGTGACGGGGTTTTGATAAATACAGCGATTGCTAAAGCAAAGAAACCGTTTGAAATGGCCCAAGCCATGAAGTTTGCTGTTATTGCTGGAAGAAAGTCTTTTATTTCTGGTAGAATTTTAAAAACTTTACACGGATCTGCCTCAACAACAAATAAAGGGATTATCTAAGTTTTTTTACTTCTATTCTTGCTAAAGAATTTTTTCTTTTTGAAATTTTTTGATTTATATTTAGATTTAATTTTGAGATTTTTTTTAATTTTCTTTTCAACAGTTATTTTTTTCAATTCTATTGAATTTTCAAGTTTTTCAAGAACTTTTTTACTTTTATTTAAAAATTCAATTTTATATTCAGGCACCAAAAGGGATAAATCTCCTTTAAAAGCTATTTTAATTTTATTTTTTTTTTCAATATAAAGTAAATCTTCTTTGAAATTTTCACTTAGAAAATTTTTGATTTTTTCTGGTATAGTAATCTCAACCAATTTTGCTTTATTTTTAATCGCATTAATCTCAATAATTTTAATAACTTTTTGAGCAAATGACTCATTTGTGAGGGATATATTCCATTGAACACTGCTTTCTCTTAATCTTTGACGAGACATTTCAAGTAATCCAAAACTACTTATTCTTCCAATCTGAATTCTTGCCCTGTCTTTTCTACACCTTTCTTTTAAACGTCTTTCTACCTGTCTTCTATTACCGAAGCTCATCATATCAATGAAATCTATTATAATTAGTCCGGAGAGATCCCTTATTTTAATTTGTCTTGCGATTTCCTCCGCCGCTTCGAGGTTGGTATCTAACGCAGTGCTTTCAACATTCTTTTGTTTTATTGATCTCCCGGAGTTTATATCTATCGAGACTAAAGCCTCTGTTGGATTAATAACTAAATAACCACCCGAAGATAATTTGACCTGTGTATCATAAATATCATTTAATTTATTCTCAATATTTTCTTTAATAAATAATGGAATTTTATCTCTATATTTTTTTATTTTTTTGACATGACTCGGCATTAAAATTTTCATAAAGTTTTTTGCTTTTTGATATCCTTCATTACCATCAATAATTATATTTTGAGTTTCATCATCATAAATATCTCTTAGAGTTCTCTTTATAATATCACTTTCCTGGTGTATCAATTTAGGTGCGATTGAGTTCATTGCATTTTCTTTAATTGTCTCCCAAGATTTGATTAAACTTTGTAGATCATGATTTATTTCATTTTTACTTTTATTTGATCCAGCAGTTCTAACAATCAATCCCATTTCTTTCGGAATAGTTATTTCATTTAATATTGACCTAATTTTTTTTCTTTCACCAGAGTTGAAAATTTTTCTTGAAATTCCACCGCCTTTTGGTGTGTTTGGCATTAAGACTATGTATTTACCCGCGATAGATATAAAAGTTGATAGAGCCGCACCCTTTAAGCCTCTCTCATCTTTCAAAACTTGAACTAATATAACTTGATTTGGTTTTATTACTTCTTGAATTTTATATCTTTTTGAAGGAGCTTTGCTTTGCTTAAAATGCCCTTCATTTTGACTTTCTACTTCTGGCTTTTTCTCAACAGCCTCATTATCATTTTTATCAATATCAATTTCTGACTCTTCTTTTTCACTCTGTTTTGCTAATTCCTCTCTTACCTGTTTTTCCTCTTCTTTTATTCTTTCTAAATCACTTAATGGTATTTGGTAATAATCTGATTGAATATCATTGAATGATAAAAACCCATGTCTCTCCCTACCAAAATCAACAAAAGCAGCTTGGAGTGACGGTTCGATTCTACTAACTTTTCCTAAATAAATATTGTTTTTTATGAGAGTATTTTTTATACCTTCATATTCATAGTCTTCAATATTTCCGTTTTCTTTAAGAACAACGCGTGTTTCATCCGGATGCGAAGCATCAATGTATAAATTCTTTTCCATAGCATTAGTGTTAAATTTTTCATTTTTTTTTAAATTCTGATGCCTTATCTTTAACAAATTCATGAATTAAATGAAACTAAAATGAGTAAGTATTTTAAAAAAACATTAACAATTTTTCTCTCATCAATTTTACTATTGTTGATTGTAACAGTTTCAATATTGTGGGGTTTTTCTAATGATTTGCCTGATTATAAGTTTTTGAAAAATTATAAAGCACCAGTCTCTAGTAAAGTCTACTCAGGAGATGGTGATTTAATTCAAGATTTTTCATCAGAAAAAAGAATTTTCATACCTTATAATTCTATTCCGCCCAAAGTTATAAATGCATTTCTTTCAGCTGAGGATAAAAATTTCTTTGATCATCCCGGTGTAGATGCAAAGGGAGTTTTAAGAGCAGTAATAAAGAATTTTTCAAATATAGTAAATTCAAGAAGATTGGAGGGTGCTTCAACAATTACCCAACAAGTAGCGAAAAATTTTTTATTATCTAATGAAGTCAGTTTAAATAGGAAACTTAAAGAAGCTATATTAGCATTTAGAATAGAAAGAAGTTTGAGCAAAGAACGAATTCTTGAACTTTATCTAAATCAAATTTATTTAGGTCAAGGAACTTATGGTATTGCATCTGCAAGCTTAGAGTATTTTGATAAATCTGTGGATGAGCTTCAATATGTAGAGGCTGCTTTATTAGCAGCTTTACCAAAAGCGCCAAGCAGATACAATCCATACAAAAACAAAAAACTTGCCAAATTTAGAAGAGATTTAGTTCTAAAGAATCTATTTGATAATAATTATATAGATAAAAAAAAGTATGAAGGATTTAAAAGTTCCAAGATTAAATTAAAAAAAAGAGAAAAAGTCTTTTTAGAGGATTCTAGATATTATGTTGAAGAAATACGAAAAAATACAATTAAACAGTTAGGTTATGACAAAGTTTATAAAGAGGGATTAAATATTAAAACACCTCTTAATCTAGAACTTCAAAAATTAGCAACAAATTCATTACGCGAGGGGATAGAGAAATATGATAGAAGAAAAGGATGGAGGGGACCAATTCAAAATATTGATCTTAGTATTAAAGAATGGTCTGACAAAATTAAATTAAAAAAACTTGAAAAAACTCTTGACTGGAAAATTGCAAGAGTAACAAAAATTGGTATTTCAAACTTTGAAATCATTACTTCAGATGGAGATATAGGTTTTATTACAAATGAAAATATTAAATGGACAAGAAAAATAAATACCTCTTTTAAAAAGGGTGATATTATTTATGTAAAAAAAAAAGAGGGATCTAATGAGTACATTTTAAAACAACTTCCTAATGCAAATGGAGCAATCGTAGTAATGGACCCATACAATGGAAGAGTTCTAGCTCTGAGTGGCGGTTTTAGTTTTAATCAAAGTGAATTTAATAGAGCAACCCAAGCACAAAGACAGCCAGGATCTGCATTCAAACCTTTTGTTTACGCAGCTGCTTTAGAAAATGGCTATTCTCCATCAACATTAGTTTTAGACGCACCTTTAGTTTTAGCCCAAGGGACAGACTTAAAGATGTGGAAACCTGAAAATTATGGAAAGAAATTTTATGGTCCATCAACTTTAAGAATGGGTCTTGAGAAATCAAGAAATCTTATGACTGTAAGAATTTCTCAGGACTTAGGTTTAAAAAAAATTACCAAAATTTCTAAGGAACTTGGAATATATGAAAATCCAAATGAATTATTATCAATTTCCTTAGGATCTGCGGAGACTACATTGCTAAAATTAACAAGTGCATATTGTTCATTTGTAAATGGTGGAAAATTAATAGAACCAAAACTTATAGACAGAATTCAAGATAGTGAAGGAAACACAATATATAAAACTGAGGTAAGAAAATGTAAAAATTGTGAAGATGTATCTATACAGAGCAATGATGTGCCTGAAATTAAAGATGACTCCAAACAAATCTTCTCACCCCAGACTGCTTATCAAATTACATCAATTTTAGAGGGAGCAACTAAAACCGGTACAGCAAAAAAATTGAGAGATTTAAAAATGGATCTTGCTGGAAAAACTGGCACAACCAATAAAAACACAGATACCTGGTTTATCGGTTTTACTTCAGATTTAGTAATAGGTGTTTATGTTGGTTATGATGAACCAAAATCACTTGGCAAATTTGAAACTGGAGCTAAAACAGCAATGCCCATATTTAAAAGTTTTATTAAATCAGCTTTAAAAAAAGAAAATACGAGACCATTTAAAGTACCTGAAAACATTACTATGATGGTTGTTGATTCTAAAACTGGAAAAAAAGTAAGCTTTACTTCTAAGAAAACATTAATAGAGTCTTTTAAGAGCAATAAAGTTCTAGAAAAAACTAATATTTCGAAAAAAATTAATAATAGATTTAACAATAATAATATATTAAGATTTTATTAATGAGTGAAGAATTCTTTCAAAATGTGACTGAAGTCAACAAAGTTAATCAAAGAATAAAGGAGTATCTTTGAAAAGCATGACTTTGAAAAAAAAATAGAAAATTATAATAACTTAATTTTATCGGAAAATTTCTGGAAGGATAAATCTGAAGCTCAAAAAGTTCTTAAAGAAAAAAAATTCCATGAAACTTTAATAAATTCTTATACAGAAACTACCAAATATTTAAAAGAGTTAGAGGAATTTTATAATCTAGCTTTAGAGGAAAATAATAAGAACTTAATTCAAGAAACATTAGAAAATATTAAAAACCTTAAAAATACAGTTAAGAAAAATGAGATTAAATGTTTTCTTTCAAAAGAAACTGATAGCAATGATTGTTTTTTAGAAATTCATGCTGGTGCTGGAGGAACAGAAAGTCAAGACTGGGCAGAGATGCTTAGAAGAATGTACATGAAATGGGCTCAGTCAAAAGAATTTAAAAACCATATTATTAGTGAACATAAAGGTGATGAAGCAGGTCTCAAATCATCAACAATAAAAATATCTGGCGATTATGTTTTTGGATGGCTCAAAACAGAGTCTGGAATTCATAGATTAGTAAGAATATCGCCTTTTGACTCCGGTGCTAGAAGGCATACAAGTTTTGCAAGTGTTTGGGTTTATCCTGTAGTTGATGAGAACATTGATGTTGAAATTTTAGAAAAAGACCTAAGAATTGATACATACAGATCTAGTGGAGCGGGTGGACAGCACGTAAATACTACTGACAGCGCAGTCAGGATTACGCATCTTCCAACGAAAATAGTCGTACAGTGTCAAAATGAAAGATCTCAGCATAAAAATAAAGAAACTTGTATGCAAATGCTTAAAGCAAGATTATATAATTTTGAATTGGAAAAGAGAGAAAAAGAAAACGAAAACAAACAAGACTCTAAAAAAGACATAGGTTGGGGTCATCAAATAAGATCATATGTCTTGCACCCATATCAATTAGTTAAAGACAATAGGACCAATCATGAGTCAAGTGATCCACAAAAGATATTAGACGGAGATATAGATAGCTTTTTAGAAAACTCTCTATTTAAACTAGATGCTTAAAAAACTTTCTCAAATATTATTTATCATAATTTTCTTAATAATTTCTTTTTGTGTTTATCTAAGCGTTTACGGAATAAATACTGATAAGCTTAATGGAATTATCAATGAGAAAATATCACAGAGAGATAGTGATTTCGATATAAAATTAAATAAGATTAAGATTTTTCTAGATATAGGAAGTTTTAAATTAGAGGCTAAAACAAAAAATCCAATCATATTTTATAAAAAAAACAAAATAGAGTTACAAAGTATAAGCACTGCTTTACCTTTGTTATCTATTTTTACTCAAGAAGCAAAAATAGAAAATCTGAAATTTATTACAAAAAAAAATAAGGTAAAAGATTTAATTGAGTTTGGCAGAGGCTTTCAAAATACTCCTCAATTATTCATTTTAAAAAAGATGGTGAAATCTGGAGATATTTCCATAGAAGCCAAGATAAATTTTTCTGAGGACGGCAGCATCTTAAAAGATTATGTAATAGACGGTGATCTTGAAAATGTTAGTTTTAGGTTGATAAATAAAGATATTATTGAAAATATTAAATTTGGTTTCATCTTAAAAAATAATGATTACGTTATTTACAATGCCTCATCCTTTTATCAAGATATAAAATTTAAATCAGACGAAATTCGAATTAAAGAAAAAGACAACGCCTTTTTATTTAACGGTAATATATCCACATCAAAAGATGATCTTAGTCTTGAAACGATATCAAAAATATTCCAACTTGATTTTGAGAGTATTAAAAATGATAAAATTGTATTTTCCTCAAATAATAAGTTTTCTTTTGAGTTAAGTAACAAGTTTAAATTTTCAAATATGAAATCAAATTCAAAATTTAATATAGAAAGCTTAGAATACCCGAACTCTAGTTTAAAGGAATTTTTTCCAGGTTACAAAAATGGGGTAAAATTTGAAAATAATGTCGTAAATTTAGATTATCAAAATGGAAATTATAAAATATCAGGAGATAGTAGACTAAATATTAATGAAGATATAGATAGCCTAAGTTATTCAATTGAGAAGAAAAAAGATAAAATTTTTTTTAAAACAGATTTTGAGCTCAAAAGTAACGCGTTAAATCTTGAACTTTTGAATTATACAAAAAAAAAAGATGTTAAAAGCAATCTTATTGTAGAAGGAGTTGTAAACAAGAATAATTCAGTCTTTTTAAATAAAATAAACTTCGCTGAATCTAAAAATTTAATTAAAGTTAAAAATATCGATTTAAATTCCAAAAAAAAATTAAAAAGGATTGATCAAATTAACATAAATCTTGTAAACAATAATGATAAAAACAGTCAATTGAATATTAAAAGAAAAAAAAGCAATTATTCAATTAATAGCAAAATATTTGATGGAACAAAAATCCTTGATAGAATATTATTTTCAAAGAGTGACGGAAACTTTTTTGATGTTTTTGAAAAATTAAACTCTAAAATTACAATAAATTTTAACACCACTTATATTACAAATGAAGATTATTTAACTAATTTCAAAGCAGATATGATTGTTAATAATAATCAAATTAAAGATTTAATTCTATCTTCACAATTTTCAACTAAAGAAGATTTAAAACTTTCAATAAAAACAAATTCAAACAATGAAAGGATAACAGACTTATTTGCAGGCAATGCAAAACCTTTAGTCAAAAAATATGATTTTATAAAAGGTTTTGATGGTGGGTATTTAAAGTTTGACTCTATTGAAAAAAATAAAGTCTCAAATTCAAATTTAAAAATTTTTGATTTTAAATTGAAAGAAGTACCAGCATTAACAAAATTACTTACTCTTGCCTCTTTACAGGGTATCGCAGATCTTCTTACTGGGGTAGGTATAAGATTTAATGAATTCGAAATGATTTTTAATAATAAAGATGGTCTTATGACGATCGAGGAAATTTATTCTTTAGGACCTTCGATATCTATTCTTATGGATGGATATATACAAAAAGATGATTTGGTAAGTCTAAGGGGTACTTTGGTACCCGCAACAACTGTAAATAAAGTCATAGGCTCAATTCCAGTGATTGGAGATTTGCTTGTTGGCAAAAAAGCGGGAGAGGGTGTTTTTGGAGTTAGTTTTAAGATCAAAGGCTATCCAGATGATTTAAAAACAACAGTTAATCCTATCAAAACTTTAACTCCAAGATTTATAACTAGAACATTAGAAAAAATAAAAAAATCTAGCCAATAATTTTTATTAAAACGTGTTTTTTCTTACCATGAGAAATTTTTAAAACTTCATTTTCAAAGTGAGATACATTAATTATTAAGCTCCCATCTTTGACTGTAGAGTTATTTATTTTCAAACCAGAATTTTTTATTGTTCTTCTGATCTCACTTTTTGAACTAAACAAATTAGTTTTAATAGAAAGGTCAATTATATTTAGTCCGTTATCAACTTGATCTTTTTTAATTTTTATAACTGGTAGCTCACCCCCTGAACCACCTGCGAATGTTTTTTTTGCAGTATCTGAAGCTTTTATTGTGGCTGCTTTACCATGTAAAAGAGCGGTTGCTTCGTTGGCCAGAAGAGTTTTTAAATCATTTATATTTTTATCTTTTATATTTTCAATTTCAGAGACATCCATGTCCGTAAACATCTTCAAAAATTTAATAACATCTCTATCATCTGTGTTCCTCCAAAATTGCCAGTAGTCATAAGATGACAACAGTTTTTTATCTAACCAAACAGCTCCTTTCTCTGTTTTACCCATTTTAGCACCAGATGCTAAAGTTATTAATGGCGTTGTTAAACCGTAAACTTGCTTACTAGAATATCTCTTAATTAACTCAACACCATTAACGATGTTTCCCCATTGA
>CABZSS010000008.1 GCA_902528375.1 uncultured Pelagibacteraceae bacterium | reverse complement strand
ACATAATGATCAATACATTTCTGGTAGAAAATATATTTTTAAAGATTTTATGGAAGGAAAAATCGACGAAATTGACAATAGACTTCCAACACAAGAAGACTTGGCAACTCATTTAAGTACAATTTTTACTGAAAATAGAGTTAAAAAATATATTGAGATAAGATCTATGGATTCATGCGGTTGGGAATGTTTGTGTGCAGGACCCGCTTTTAATATAGGTATGCTTTATGGAAATTTAGATGAAGTTCACGATTTAGTTTCAAAATGGGACAAAGACAAAATAATTAATGCTTATTTGGAGGCTCCAAAAAAAGGGTTTAATACCCAATTAATGGGAAAAGATTTATATTATTGGTCTTCCGTCCTACTTAATTTGGCAAGAAAAGGTTTAGAAAGTAGAGATATCTTAAATAAAAATGGAAATAACGAGACAGTCTTCTTAAACCACTTACAAAAAGTAATTGATAATAAGATTACAAATGCAGATCATATGATTAAAAAATTTTCAAAAAATGAAAATTTAGATGAATTGTATGACAAATAAAATTGTTGCCATTCAAGGAGATAGTCCTTCCAAATTAAATCCTGAAACAGATACTAGTATTTTTTTAGCTAATGAAATTCAAAATAAAAGGTATAAAATTTTCTATTACGAGCCAAAAAATCTCGCAATTATTAATTCAAAAGTGGTGGCTAAAGGATGTTTCATAACGATTAATTATCATAAAAAAAAATTCTATAAAATTTTAAAAAAAAAGTCTCTTGAACTTGTAAAATGTAAGTTTATTCTTATTCGTCAGAATCCACCATTTAATCTTGAGTATATCTCAACAACTTATATTTTAGACACGATAAAAAATAAGGTTAAGATAATAAATGATCCAACATCTATCAGGAGTATTTCCGAAAAGTTATTCTCATCTAGGTACCAAAAATATATGCCTAGCACTATATTTACTCAAAACATAAATCAAATTAAGGCTTTTTTTAAAAAAAATAAAAAAGTAATCTTAAAACCTATTCATGGTTACAGTGGAAATGATATTCATTTATTAACTAAATTTAAATCAAATCTAATTAAAAGATTTATAAAAAAAAATGGTTATATTATGTGCCAAAAATTTCTTCCAAAAATAAATAACGGAGACAAAAGAGTTTTTGTTATAAACGGTAAATTATGTGGTGTAATTTCAAGAATTCCAAAAAAAAGGATCCTTTTTAAGCAATATGAGCAAGGGCGCAAAAGTGATTAATACAAAATTAACTAAAGTAGAAAAACAAATTTCAAATTTAATTGCTAAAGATTTAAAAAAAGAAAACATTTTTTTTTCTGGAATTGACTTGATTGATCAAAAGCATAACGGGGATATAAATGTTACATCCCCGACAGGAATAAAAACTTACTATGATATATCAGGCAAAAATCTAGCAAAAACTTTTTGGAAAGAACTTAAAGCATGAATAGTTTAACTGATCAAAAAAAAGGGTCTTTGATGGCTCTTGTGGCTGTGATGTTCATAACGCCAGACTCTTTATTTATTAGACTATCTAATGTTGAGACTTGGAGTTTGGTTTTTTATAGAGGCATCATACCATTTGTTTTAGTTTTTATTGGAATGTTTTTAATTTACAAATTAAAATTCTTTAATTTATTAAGGTCAAATGGCTATTATGGTTTCGCTTATGTTTTAACTTTTTCAGTTACCAACATTGCTTTCGTTGTTTCGATCCAAAATACAAATGTTGCTAATACCTTGATAATGATTGCTACTGCACCAATGTTATCTGCCATTCTTGGATCATTTTTCCTTAAAGAAAATCCTGATAAAAAAACTTGGGTAGCAATTTTTATAACTTTTTTTGCTGCATTGTATATTTTCTACGACTCAATAAAGTTAGGAAATTTTTTTGGTGATATTTTAGGATTTGTTGCTGCCATTGGTTTGGCAGTTGGTGCTGTTATAATTAGATCAGCGAAAAAATTAAATCTAGTGCCGTCTGCAGTAGCCGGAAAGTTAATCATCGCTATTTTTGCAATGTTTTTTGTAAAAGATTATTCTTTGAACAATAACGATATTTATATTGTTCCATTAATGTGCGTAATGTGTGTGGCTATACCTTTTGTTCTTGTTACAATTGCGCCAAGATTTATTACGGCGGCAGAGGTAAATTTATTTTTTTTATTAGAGACCATAATAGGGCCGATTTGGGTCTGGCTCATTATTAAAGAACAGCCTACACCTGAAACAATCATAGGGGGGTGCTATAATTGTATTAACGATAGCTGCCCACTCTTTCTTAAAATTAAAAAAGACATAAGTTAGTCATAATAATTTCTTGATTTAGTCTCAAATCGGAAATAATAAGCAGCCAGTTTATGAATAAAGTATTTAGAAATTCTTGGGCCTTATTTATGGGTATGGGAGCAATCATGTTAGCTTACGGTTACCAGAATGCTCTACTCGGTGTTAGAGCTGTAATTGAGGATTTTAGTTTAGCATCAACAGGGTTTATGATGTCCGGATACTTTGTTGGGTATTTTATAGGTGCTAGAACTATTCCATCTGTGATTTCAGGTGTAGGTCATATCAGGGTATTTGCAGCTTTTGCTTCAGTTGCATCATTAGCGATTTTAGTTCACTCAATTTTTATAAATCCTTTAACCTGGTTTTTATTAAGAGTGATAACTGGATATTCAATGGTTTCAATTTATACAATAGCTGAAAGTTGGTTAAATGATAGATCAAGCAACAAAAACAGAGGAAAAGTTTTATCGATTTACATGATAATTTTATATGGTTCTATGGGTTTGGGTATGTTTATGTTAAATTTTAGTAGTCCCGAAAAATTTCAACCATTCATTTTAATTTCTGTCCTAATGTCTGCAGCACTTTTGCCAATTTTATTAACAAAAAGAAAGCCTCCGCAATTTAAAAAAATACAAAGTATGAGTCTTAAAGATCTATATAACTCTTCACCATTAGGAATGGTTAGTGCGGTTTTATATGGAATTGTTCAATCAGCTTTATTTACTTTATTGGCAGTTTACGCAGCCGCAATGAATTTTAGTATTTTTGACATATCGCTTGTAACTTTTCTATTAGCCATTTCTGGAGCTGTATCTCAATATCCCGTAGGTTACATATCTGACAAATTTGACAGAAGAAAAGTAATAATTTACTCTACTTTTGGAGCTGCAATTTTTGCTTTTCTAGCAATTTTTTCTGTAGGAACTATGTATCTTCCTGAAGGATTGGGAAGTTCTAAATTGTGGTTTTATATTTTTTTAGTTTTATTTTCAGTTTGTAGTTTGCCAATGTTCTCCTTAATTTTAGCGCATACAAATGATTTTATTACGAGAGACAAGTTTGTTGCTGCGGGAGCTGGACTACAATTTGCATTTGGTCTAGGTGCAATAAGTGGACCATTTTTATGCTCTTTATTAATGGGCTTAGTAGGAAACAATGGATTTTTTGTCTTTTTGATTTTTTTTCACTGTATTATTGGCTTTTATGGAATTCATAGAATGAAAGTCAGACCTTCTGAGGATAATCCAGACTCACAATTTGTTGCAGTTCCGACTACAATAACTCCTGTTGGTCTTGAGCTTAACCCGTCGGCAGAGCCTATTGAAGAACCTGAAAAGATAAAATAAAAATTCTATTAAAAGTTGTAACTCAAATTAAACAATAAAGAAAATTTAATCTTGTTGAATTTAATTTTATTTGCTTAAATGAACTAAAAAAAAAATGCCTAAAAAAAAAAAGAAAAAAAAAATTGAGCATGGTGCGTTTACAAAACTCGCAAGTTTTACTTCGAGTGCAATAAAGGGGTACAAACATAATCAAAAACTTAAGCAACAACAGTTAGAAAAGGATTTAAAAAAACAGGAACTTAGTAAACTTAATTTAGAAAAAAAGGAATTACGGGCTAAAGAAGAAAACTTTAGAAAACAAGAAGAAAAATTACAGATAAAAGTTGAAAACTTAAAGCTTAAAGAAAGAGAATTAGAATTAAAAGACAATGAATTAAAAACCAAAGAAAATTCCTTAAAAGAAAAAGAGTTAAATTTAAAGTTTAAAGGGGAAGAACAAAAAAATAAAGAACTAGATCTCAAAAAGAAAGACAAAGAGCTTCAAATTAGATCTGAAGAACAAAATCGTAAGGATGTTGATTTAAAAGTAAGAGAAGATGAACAAAGACAAAAAGAATTAAAAGAAACAAGACGAAAAAGAAGAGAGCAAAAATTAAGAGATGAAAAAGATCAAGAGAAAAGAAATCTCGAGGCGCTTAAATTAAAAGAATGGGAAGAAAGATTTGATCGAGAACAAAGAGCTAAAGAAGAGCAAGAAAAATTAAAAGATGAAAAATTAAGAATGAGAGAAAACATTAGAAAAAATAACGATGTAAAGTATTCTGATAATAATGATGAAGTCACTAATAATAATGATGAAGTCACTCAACAATTAGAAGCTCTTGACGTTGAAAATTCTTCTAAAAATTAATTATTGTTTAGGAAAATAATCTTTTAAGTCCCCTTCCCTGTATACATCTGCAGTGCAACAGTGAAGACCACCGCCAAAAGCATATGCATCTCTCATCTCTACTGGGACAACTTCAAGACCTAATTTATCTAATTGCTCTGCTTGGTAAATTTCGCTTTTTTCTACACAAACTGTTTTTGGATCTAAAACGAGCACATTCATTGAAAGCCAAACTGAAGAATAGCATAATGGAGGTGGAGTATTATGAGCTGGTTGAGCTGAGTCTAATATTTTCCATCCATTGTCTTCAAAAAGTTTTCGCTGTGAAGCTGGTAGCTTTCTTTGAGGATTATTTATAATTATACCTTCTGTAACAGGAGTAAAAGTTGCATCGATATGAATTGGATATGGATCTCCTGGAAAATTTACAGCATGCACTCTGTGATTTTTGAAATGTCTTCTTAACCAATCGATTCCACTTAAGTTTGTAGTAAAACCATGTTGAACTATTAAATCTTTACCAAATCGTAATATATCTGCGGCATCAAATAATGGTTCCTCTTCTGTAGTAACAAAAAATTTTTTTTCAGTCCACTCCAGTCTTTTTTTTACATCAATCTTATCAGACAAATAATCTTTTCTATAATCTGTATCTGTAAGCCGAGGTTTTGGAGCTGACTCATGTCTCATATTTTTATCTTGATCATAATATTTTTTAAGTAGTGGTCTGTAGTTTAAATATTCAAACCATCTACATCTATAACTCATCGTGGCTTCTAACATTTCATTTCCAACTGTTAAAATTATGTCTCTTGCAGGCATACAACCAAACATACTTTCAACTTCCCAATCGGGTGTAGAAACTTTTTGATTATGATTTAAAGGTACGGGTCTATCAACTTTGATACCTCTTTTTTCAAGTAAGGAAGCAAAGTCATTTAAAAGTTGATTAGCCTTATCGACGGTATCTTTAGTCCGAGGTCCGTGTTTGCCTTTCATACCTGAGTCCTCGGGAACTTTTGCATCTAAAGCTGGCTCTGGCGCTGGTATACAACAACCGTCTGCTCTTCCAACAATCACATGCCTAAGCGGATCCCACTCATTCCAACTATTAACAATTTTTTTATTCGTCATTTAGTTTAATGCAATAAATCTTCTATTGTTTTTTATAATTAAACTATAATAAATTATTGAGATAAAAATTAAAAAGCCGCCTATAATTGTGTTATTAGAAGGAACTTCATTAATTCCAAGTATTGGTAACCAAACCCAAAAAATTCCACCAATCACTTCTGTTAATGACAACAGTGTAAGTTCAGCAGCTGGTATCATTCTGGAGCCTAATGAATAAAGAATTAGTCCTATACAAACTAATGTACCATGTACTGAAAACAAACCTTGATTACGACTTGTTGAAAGTAAATTACTGTCAGTCTCAACCAATATTACAATAGATACTATTGCACAAATCAAACCTGCAATTGCAACTGTTGTAAATTTTGGAGTTTCAGGTCTCCATCTAAGTGACACTGAAAAAACTGAAAAACCCACTGCAGATAGAATTCCAAATAAAAGACCAAAAAATGAACCTTTGTTAGTATTACCAAACGCAATAATTATTATTCCGATAGCAGCAATAATTATTGCTATCCAAACATTAAACGAAATTCTTTCTTTTAAGAATAAGAAACCTAAAAATGCGGTGATGAAGGGCATAGCCGCCAAACACAATAAAGTGATTGCAGCTGAGGTATTTGTTATTGACCAAATAAATGTGATCATGGCGATACCCAGCCCAGTACTCCCAATCAATCCTGATATTCCAATTTTTTTATAATTTTTATAAAAAGGAAATCCCTCTTCAAAGAATAAATATAAATTAAGTATTAAAAAAATTGTAACACCTCTCCCAAGAAGATATTGCCATGGAACTAATTCAGGCTGATCAATATGTCTTACAACTAAAGGTCCAAATGACCACAAAATACCTGCTAACAGTACCACTGGGATAGCAACTTTCTCATTTCTCAGCTCTAACATTTCAAATTAATATTATTATTCTTAATCTTTAACAACAAAAATCTATATCAATTTTAGTCCGATTTGAGTTGGATAACTTATCAACTGGTAAATTTAAGCCAATTTCATATACTGGGAAAATGGACCTTAAAATTTTAAGACTGGCCTCTGATACAAAATCTCAAAAAAAAATATCAGATTTTACACACAACTCTAAAGCTAAAAATCCATTATGCGGAGATGAGATCCAATTATTTTTTAAAATAAATAAAGGAAAAATTACTAAAGTTTCATATCAAGGTAAAAATTGTGTTTACTGCCAAGCTTCTGCAAATTTGTTATCAAGTAATTCAAATGGAAAAAAAGTTGAAGAGATGATTGAAGTTTGTGATTGTGCTAACAAATTTTTTAAAAATAAAGGTGACTTACCCAATAATTTAAAAAAATATAAGGAATTAATAAGCTCAAAAAATATTAGCAGAAAAGAATGTATACTTCTACCTTTCAACGCTTTAAAGAAAGGCCTAATTAATGGAAACTAAAAAAATTATCAACAACTCTATAGCTGGTCTTTTTTCAGCTATTACAATCGGTGTATTAACACTGCTAACTTATAAGACTGATTATGGACTCTTTCTAGTAGCCTCGTTTGGTTCAACAATGGTATTATTGTATGGTTATCCGGAAAGCCCTTTCGCGCATCCCAAAAATATTTTTTTTGGGCATCTAGTGACAGCTACTGTAGGAGTAATTGCTTTAACATTTATTCCTCTACCAGAATACATTTTAATTCCCATAGCAGTCGGTCTTGGGGTTTTTTTTATGATTATGTTAAACGTTACACATCCACCAGCAGGAGGCAACCCTATAATTATTATCATAGGTTCTGCCTCATTTGATTACTTAGTTAGCCCTGTCATCACTGGCTCTGTGATTATTATAATTTTTGGGGTTGTATTAAACAAATTTATACTCAAAAAAAACTATCCAAAATAAACACTATTTATTTGCTAGACGCTTAATTATTGTGCTAGAGTCATTTGTATAAATTCAAGATAATTGCTTTTAAAAGTAACTAGGAGAAAAAATGAAAATATTATGTATTTTATACGATGATCCAAAAGGTGGAATGCCAAAATCTTATCCTTTGAGTGATTTGCCGAAACTTGAAAAATATCCTGACGGAATGACTTTACCTTCTCCTAAGGGAAGAGATTTTACACCTGGTCAATTACTTGGGTGTGTATCAGGAGAGCTAGGACTTAGAAAATTTTTAGAAAGCAATGGTCATGAATTTATTGTTACTAATAGTAAAGATGGTGATGGATGTGAAGCAGACAAACATATTATTGATGCAGACATCGTAATTTCTCAACCTTTTTTTCCATATTATTTAACTAAAGAGAGAATAGCTAAAGCTAAGAACTTAAAGATGGCAATTACTGCCGGTATAGGCTCTGATCACGTAGACTTACAAGCGGCAATGGATAATAAAATTGATGTAGTTGAAGTAACCTTTTGTAACTCTAGATCTGTTGCCGAACATATAGTTATGATGATTGTATCAATGGTGAGAGATTATCATAACCAACATAGAATAGTTAATGAAGGTGGCTGGAATATTGCTGATGCTGTTCATAGAAGTTATGATGTTGAAGGAATGCATATTGGAACAGTTGCTGCAGGAAGAATAGGTCTTGATGCTTTAAGAAAAATGAAGCCATTTGATGTACATTTGCACTATTTTGACAGGCATAAATTGCCAGACAGTGTGGAAAAGGAATTGAATCTAACTTTTCATGAGTCTGTTGAATCAATGGTGAAGGTTTGTGATGTTGTAACTATTAACTGTCCACTTCATCCCGAAACTGAAAACTTATTTAATAAAGACATGATTAGCAAAATGAAAAAAGGTGCTTACATAGTAAACACTGCCAGAGGAAAAATTTGTAATAAAGACGATATAGCTGCTGCATTGAAATCTGGTCAATTAAGTGGATATGCTGGAGATGTGTGGTTCCCTCAACCTGCTCCTAATGAACATGTTTGGAGATCAATGCCTAATCATGGAATGACACCTCATACATCAGGGACTTCGCTTTCTGCTCAAGCAAGATATGCAGATGGGGTAAGAGAAATATTAGAATGTTTCTTCGATAAAAAGTCAATTAGAGATCAGTATCTCATTGTTAAGGATGGACAATTAGCTGGGATGGGTGCGCATTCTTACAGCAAAGGTTCAGCAACAAGTGGTTCTGAGGAGGCCGCAAAATACAAGAAAAAATAAAATTGAAAATAAAGAAATTTTTAAGACCATTCATTTTAACTTATCTTTTCCTGAGTGTTGCTATAGGTTTTTACCCAACTTTTGATTTTTATTCTTTTAAAGGTCAATCTATTATAATCGCTGTTTCGATTTTTAATGGAATTTTGGGTTTGTATGTGAAAAAAATTGGAAATGACGATTAAAGAAAAAACAATTGGATGGAATTTTGATAATTCATATTCAAATTTACCAAAATCTTTTATTTATGAAATATCTCCTGTTCCAGTTAAAAGTCCAGAGTTAGTAATTTTAAATTATGATCTTGCTGATCAAATGAATTTAAATTTTTCTGACAGAGGTGATGTAGAGCTGGCAAAAATATTTTCTGGGAATTTGCTTCCAAAAGGATCTAAATCATTAGCTCAAGCATACGCAGGCCATCAATTTGGTCATTTTACAATATTGGGTGATGGACGGGCAGTTTTATTAGGTGAACATATATCAAAGAGTAATAAAAGACTTGATATTCAGTTTAAGGGGTCGGGTCAGACACCTTTTTCAAGAAACGGAGATGGAAGAGCAGCATTGGGTCCAATGTTAAGAGAATATTTAATGAGCGAAGCTATGTATTCATTAAATATACCTACGACTAGAAGTTTAGCGGTTGTGAAAACTGGAGAAAAAGTGATTAGAGAGAGACCATTGCAGGGAGCGATATTAACAAGAGTTGCATCAAGTCATATTAGAGTTGGAACATTTCAGTTTATTAGAACAAGAGAAAACTTAGATGAGCTTAATGCTTTGGTAGACTACACTATTGCAAGACATTATCCTGAAATATCTAAATCAAAAACTAAAGCTTACGAGTTACTCGACAAATTGATTGATAAACAACTTGATTTGGTAGTTAATTGGATGCGTGTAGGATTTATTCATGGGGTCATGAATACTGATAACATGGCAATTTCAGGTGAAACGATAGATTATGGTCCTTGTGCCTTTATGGATATTTATAATCCAGATACATGTTTCAGCTCAATTGATCACATGGGAAGATATGCGTATGGAAACCAGCCAGCAATTACAAAATGGAATTTAGCTAGATTTGCTGAGTGTTTATTAACTTTGATTAATCCAGAAAAAAATGATGCGCTTAAAATGGCAACAGAACTAATTGATAAGTTCGATAAAATTTATGAGGAAAAATGGTTTAATATGATGAAAAAAAAGTTGGGCTTAATTGGTGATGATAATGAAGATTATTTACTTATTTTTGAATTATTAGAAATTATGAAAAAGCAAGAATTAGACTACACAAACACTTTTTTATTTTTAATGGACCAAGAATTAAATTATAAAAAAGATTATCAAAATGAAGAATTTGATAATTGGAAGATAAAATGGCAGAAAAGATTAGCTAAAGATAGCAAAAAGTTAATGAAACTTAATAATCCTGTAATAATTCCTCGAAATCATAACGTTGAAAATGTTTTAAAATCAGCTGAAAATAATGATCTAACCCCATTTAATGATTTGCTTCAAGCAATGAAAAATCCATACACAAATCAAAAGGTTTTAACTAAATATCAGTCTCCACCACCTAAAAGTGATGAAAAATATCAAACGTTTTGTGGGACTTGACTCTTAAAGAACGTAGGGCTCAGGTCTTGCCTCTTTTCCTAAAACTCTTTCGACTGCCATATTGGAAATATCAATAGACTGATATGCTCCAGTCGTAATTAATTCTGTTAATGCCCTACCTATCCCAGGAGCTTGCATTAACCCTCTTCCTGTAAACCCAGTTGCTAAGTAAACATTTTCAAACTTTGGGTGTTTCCCAACCACAGCATTATTATCTAATCTATTGCAGTCATAGTATCCTGCCCAGCCGCCTGTTAGTTTTAATTCTTCAAATATTGGAACTCTTTGAGCAAGAGCTGGCCAAACTAACTCTTCAAAGTCATCCCAAGCAGGTTCTAGATCTTTAGAATCAAAAACAGATTTGGGAGATCCTGCAAGATACTCTTTTCCCTCTGGTCGCCAATAAACTCCGGTAGTTAAGTCTCCTGTTAAAGGCATTTCAGGAATATATTTGGGACACTTAACTCTAAAGACAGTATGTTTCTGAGGCTCAACTGGAATATCTTCCAACAATTCTTTTGTCCAACATCCAGCTGCTGATACAATAGTCTTAGCCTTTATATCTGATAAAGATTTTACTTCACCTTTTATAAACTCAGCGCCTAGTTCGATTGCTTTACTTTTGAGTGCTCCATGAAACATAAATGGATCAATCCAACCTTCACTTTTGTTGTCTGTAAACGTCGCCGTTTCAATACCTTCGTTATTTATGTAAGGAAAGTATTGTTTTAGATCAGAACCTTTTATATTTTTTGTTCCTGCATCGCATGCTTTATGATTTTCAAGAGCTTTATATTGCTCCTCTGCATGTTCTGTACCAAACATGAGCAAATATCCGTTTGGCACCATACTAGCAGTAGGTTTAGGATTTTTTTTTGTTTTTAAAAGTTCTGGTATTTGAAAAATAAATTCTCTAGCGAATTTGCCTAACAATATGTTTTCTGTTTGAAAAAATTGTCTTCTGAAACCACCTAATGATAAAGGGAAAGATGCAGTTCTATAAGTTGGATCTCTCTCAATAACTTTTACTTTTCTGCCCTCTTTCGAGAGAAAATAAGCTGTTGCAGCTCCTATTATACCACCACCTACTATTACAACATCATCCATATTAATTTAATATTAACAAACTAAAATTTAGAGTTAATGCATAACAACTCCAAATTAAATAAGGAATCATTAAATAATAACTCATTTTGTTTATATCTTTATATTTTAAAATTAAAACTATTATGAAAAAAATAATTACTAATAAATTTATAAGAGCAAAAAGAATATTGTGAAAAACAAAGAAAACTATACTCCAAGTTGTATTGAAGCATAGATGTATAAAATAAATTAATACAAGATTAATATTTTTATAATTTTTATGCCACGCTGCCCATATTGCTATGGTCATGAATAAATATAATGTAGTCCATACAGGAGCAAATACCCAATCTGGTGGAGTTAAAAACGATTTATTTAAACTTGAGTACCATGGTTCTTTGTAAGAAATTGTCGCTATACTACCGATAAAAGACGCTGAATATGTAACTATTGCAAATAGAACAAAAGATATAAATTTATTTTTAAGCATAATCATACTATACATCAATCTTATATGAATAATAAAACAATTTGGATTACAGGAGCTAGCAGTGGTATAGGAAAATCCCTAGCTCTAAAATTTGCTAAAGAGGGATGGAAAGTTGCTATTTCCGCAAGAAGAGAAAATTTACTAGATGAAATATCTAAATCTAATGAGAATATTTTTGCTTTTCCTATAGACGTTACTGACAAAGAAAAATGCAAAAGTGTATTCTCGCAAGTAAATGAAAAGCTTAGGGAAGTTGATATATCTGTCTTCTGCACAGGGATTCACGATCCAAAATCTGAAAAAACATTAAATATTGAAAAAGTAAGAAAAATTATGGAAGTAAATTTTTTTGGAACAGTAAATTCAATAAATGCAGTTTATGACTATTATAAAAACAAAAAGGCGGGTCAAATATCTATTGTATCTTCTGTAGCAGGTTACAGAGGTCTTCCTGCAGCGGGAGCTTATTGTGCGTCTAAATCAGCTTTATCTAGTTTTGCTGAAAGTTTATATTTTGACCTCAAAAGAAGTAATGTAAGAGTATCTCTTGTAAGTCCTGGATTTATAAAAACTCCTATGACTGATCAAAATGATTTTCCAATGCCAATGATTAAATCACCTGAGTTTGCTGCAGAACAAATGTTTAAAGGCTTAACAAAAAGTAAAGGTTTTGAAATTCATTTTCCAAAGTCTTTCACAACAATTATGAAGGTTCTTAAGGTAATTCCAAATGGTTTATATTTTAAGATTCTTGAAAAAGGGATGAAGCGAATTAAAGATTAGTCTCTCATAAAAAATACTGTAAGTTCTCCTACTTTGAATCCAAATTTAGTAAGCGTTGCACGATTAATCGCAACTTTTTCGTCTTGTTTGAATATCCAGTCATCAAATGAAATTTTGATATTTTTATTTTTAAAAGGTACCATTAAATCATATTTAAATTTAAACGCTGATCCATATTGAACCCCAGTTGCTTCCCCTACTACATCAGCAGCAGTACCAACATAATTATTGTCATCAATTTTTTTTATTTGCCATGTTCTCTTTTGTTTTTCACCATCAGTCCAATAAAAATCTTCATCTAAGGTGATGACATTTTCTTTAAAGGATCCAACTAAGTCTGCTTTAAATTGTCTTGTAACTTTACCACTTCGGTCTTGTAAAATTCCCCAAGCTTTCACTTTCCCCTCAAAATATTCTTCAATTAAAAGGGTTGGTTTTGTATTTTTAAAATCCTCTGGTTTCATATTATTAGAACAGCTTGTAACTAAAGCTAAAGTGATTATCAACAAAATTGAATTTATTATTTTCATTTTTATTATGCTTTATTGGTCAAAGAAAATTGAATTAAATCAATATTCTTAGATTTAAATCCTGCTTCACAATAAGATAAATAAAAATTCCACATCCTTTTAAATGTATTATCAAAACCTTGATCTGAAATTTCTTCCCATCTATCTGAAAATTTATCTCTCCAAATCTTAAGAGTATTGCTGTAGTGTAAACCATAAGAATTGCATTGATCAAAATTTAATCCAGTTTTTTCTACATAGTCTAAGATAGATTTTTTAGATGGTAAAAAACCTCCAGGAAAAATATATTTTTGGATAAAATCCTCTTTTCTTTTATATCTATTGTATAATTTATCATCAATTGTAATAGCTTGAATTGCAGCCTTACCTCCTGGTATCAAATTTTTCTTAATTGTATGAAAGTAATTTTTTAGATAATCTTTACCTACAGCTTCTATCATCTCTATAGAAGCAATAGAATTATAATTTTGTTTTACGTCTCTATAATCTTTCATTTGAATATTAATTTTTTCATTAAGGCCAGCATCATGAATACGTTTTTTGGCAAATTCATATTGTTTTTTTGATATCGTAATACAATCAAGATTAACATCATGGTTTTTTCCTATATATTCTGCAAATCCTCCCCAGCCACATCCAATTTCTAGTAGTTTGTCACCTGACTTTGGCTTAATAAGATTTGAAAGTTTTTTATATTTATTTATTTGTGCTTCATATAAATTCGATTTCTCATTTTCAAAAATCGCACTTGAATATGTTAATGTATCATCAAGCCATAAAGAAAAGAATTCATTTCCAAGATCATAGTGTTTTGAAATATGTTCTTTACTTTTTGTTTTAGTGTTTCGATTAATAAATTTTTTAAAAAAATTTAAATATGTTAAATCTAGTATTCCAGAAAATTTATGAACTAGTTTAATATTCTTAGCGCTTAATTCGATTAATTTAGATAAATCATCCGTTTCAAAATCACCACTCATATAAGATTCTGCTAAACCAACACTACCTTTTGAAATTATATTTTTTAAAAAATCCGGCTTATTAATTTTAATGCTTGCTTCTAAATTATCATCTTTTCCAAACTGTAATTTTTTATTTTGGAAAGTTGTAACCTTTAACTTGCCGTGCTTTATTAACTTTAAAACAGAAAAGACAATTTTATCTGAAATTTTATTTATCATTAGTTTTCAAAGGTCGTGTTATTTTTTATTTTAATATTTTTTTTAATTAATTTAACGCCTTTGATCCACAATTTTAATGCTTCAAAATGTATAGCTGATATGACTTTAAAACTCATTAATGGGTGTTTTAAATAGCAAAATAATAAGTTTTTTAGTGTTAAATCATGCCTGTTTCCATCTTGGGATGCAAACAAAAGCTTACCTTCCCTGTCTCTTTGATCAATAATGACAGACAATTTTTCATTGGGTAATAATACTTTAAAGAAATATTCTGATTGAAGGTCCATAAAGGGAGATACGAAAAACTTTTTTTTGCAATCATTCTTAATTTGTGTGTTTGAATTTCTAATTTTAAATATATAGGTGTGTTGTTCGCCACATGTATTTTTAACCTCATAAAAAATTGCAATTGGTTCACTAGTTTTATTATAAATAAAAAAAATGCTTAGTGGATTGAAAACATATCCGAAAATTCTAGGGTAACAAAGAATTTTAATCTTAATATTTTCTGAAGTTATTCCTTTTTCTTTTAATTTTTTTCTTACCCATATTCCTAAATCAGAACCGTCCCTCTCGCCATGATCCTTATCAAAAAAACTTAGAATATTGAATTTATTGTAAGAAAAAAATGGAATTTTTTTATTTATAAGTCTTATTTCGCTAAGATCGATTAGTAAAGAGAATACA
This sequence comes from uncultured Pelagibacteraceae bacterium, assembly GCA_902528375.1. Taxonomy (GTDB): domain Bacteria; phylum Pseudomonadota; class Alphaproteobacteria; order Pelagibacterales; family Pelagibacteraceae; genus Pelagibacter. The sequence continues at coordinate 25,325 of CABZSS010000008.1, read as the reverse complement.
CTGTATTTAAAGAAATGTTGTTTTGGTTTGAATCTTTTATGAATGACTTCGCCCGTATATATAAATGAATTTTCAATCATTAATGAATTTAAGCATATTTAATGTTGATTTAATACCATCTTCATGAAAACCATAACCATGATAACTTCCACAGAACAATATATTTTGTTTATTTTGCAATAGATCTAATTTTTTTTGGTTTTTTAAAGTATCATGATCATAATATGGGTGACTAAATAGAATTTTATCAATCATGAGTTTTTCATCAATTTTGAAATGTGGATTTAAAGTTAAAAAGATATTTTTTTCTATTTTTAAATTCTGTAATAAATTTAACCAGTAGGTAACTGAACTATTATTATTTTCCGATACAAATGTATTCCACGCACTCCAATTAATTTTTTTTTTTGGCATTACAGTTTCATCTGAATGAATTACTGCTAAGTTTTTTTTATATTTAAAATTACTTAATATGTCCTTTTCGTCATTAGTAGGCTCATCTATTAAAGATAAAGCTTCATCTGCGTGTGTAGCAATTACAACTTTGTCATATTCAAAATATTCACTTTCTCCTCCATAGAAAATACGTGCAGCATTATTAGATCTTGTAATTTTATTAATCTTGTAATTTTTAAAATGCTCCCCACTAATTTTTTTTATCACTTTATTTACATATTCAATACTTCTGTTTTTCACAGTGTACCATTGAGGCCTATCTTTAAACTTAAACAAACCGTGATTCTGAAAAAACTTTAAAAAAAACTTAATAGGCATATTTTTTGCATTATCGGGTGGCATTGACCATATGGCTGACACCATTGGTAAAATATGATAATTGATAAAAAAATCTGACATTTTTTCTTTTTGAAGAAATGATCCAAGGTTTAAATTTTCATCTATATTATTTAGTTTAGAGCTCTTGTTATAAAACTTTATAATCTCATAAAACATTTTAAGGAAATTAAGATCAAATAAATTTTTTTTATAAGAAAATACCCCCTGAACCCCTTTACCGCTGTATTCTAAATTCTTTTCTTCTACCAAAAATGATAAGCTCATATTGCTTTTTTCTATCTCTACGCCGATTTCATTAAAAAAGTTAATTAAGTTTGGATAAGTATGTTTGTTAAAAACAATAAATCCAATATCTGCACGAATTTTTTTTTTACTTTGATTATCTGTTAAAATATCTAAAGTGTGGGAATGACCACCAAAACGATCTTCTTTTTCGAAAAGATCAACTTTGTGTTTTTTTGATAAAAAATATGCTGCACTTAATCCTGAAATTCCTGATCCAATTACAGCAATTTTCATCTAATTTTAAGCTGCATCTTCTTTAAATTCATCAATACTTGGACATGTACAAAAAATATTCTTGTCTCCATAAACATTATCAACTCTTGCAACTGGAGGCCAAAATTTATTTGTTTTTAAATATTTAGATGGATAAGCCGCCTCTTCTCTTGAATACTTATGTTTCCATTCATCAGAAGACAGTTCAAGATCAGTATGTGGTGCATTTTTAATTGGATTATCTACTTTATCAAATTCTCCAGACTTGATCTTATCTATTTCTTTTTTAATCTTAATCAACGTTCCACAAAATTTATCTATTTCCGTTAAGCTTTCGCTTTCGGTTGGCTCTATCATCATTGTGCCAGCAACAGGCCAGGACATAGTTGGTGCATGAAAACCATAATCAATTAATCTTTTCGCAATATCTTCCTCCGTTATTCCTGTTTCTGATTTAATTTTTCTAATATCAATAATACATTCGTGTGCCACATTGCCATTTGAACCTTTGTACAAAATCGGAAAGTGATCTTTTAATCTATGAGCTATATAATTTGCATTCAATATTGCAACTTGGGTAGCAAGCTTTAATCCAGTTGATCCCATCATTTTAATATACATCCAAGAAATTGATAAAATGCTTGAACTTCCCCAAGGGGCTGCAGAAACTGCTCCAATTCCAGAAGTTGGCCCACAATCTTTTATTACTGGGTGGTTGGGCAAGTAAACTTGTAAATGTCTTTTACAAGCAATTGGTCCCATTCCAGGTCCTCCCCCACCATGAGGAATACAAAACGTTTTATGTAAATTTATATGACAAACGTCTGGACCAAAATTTCCTGGTTTAGCAATTCCCACTAATGCATTTAGATTTGCACCATCCATATAAACCTGACCACCATGTTTATGAACTAACTCACAAATATCTGATATTTTTTCTTCGAAAACTCCATGAGTGGATGGGTAAGTTACCATTAATGCCCCAAGGTTTTCAGAATGTTGCTCTGCTTTTTTCTTTAAGTCATCGAAATCAACATTTCCTTCTTTATCACAATTAACAACAACAACTTTCATTCCAGTCATTTGTGCACTTGCCGGATTAGTACCGTGTGCTGAACTTGGAATTAAACATATATTTCTATTGGCCTCATCCCTATCTAAATGATACTTTCGTATAACCATTAATCCCGCATATTCACCTTGAGCACCTGCATTAGGTTGAAGAGAAACACCCGAGAAACCAGTTATGGAACGCAACCAATTTTTTAGATCAGTAAATAGATCTCTGAATCCCTCCATTTGTTCAATTGGGACAAATGGATGAGGTTCTGCAAACTCTTTCCATGAAATTGGGATCATCTCAGCGGCAGCATTTAACTTCATTGTGCATGAACCAAGTGCAATCATTGTTCTATTCAATGCTATATCTTTATCTTCTAATCTTTTTAAGTATCTCAACATTTCAGTTTCAGAATGGTATGAGTTGAAAACTGGATGTTCTAAATATTTTGAGTTTCTCAATAAGTTTTTTGGAAGATTGGGTAAACTTACTGAAGGATCCTCTTTTTTAATTGATTCTGCTGCGTTAAAAATTTTTAACAGTTGATTTACTCTATAAACATTCTTTCTTTCATCAAAAGAAACTGCAAGCATTTCAGAATTTACTTTACGTATGTTAACTTTTTGATTTAAAGCATTTTTATAAATTTGATCGGTTTTTTCTTTAGTAATGATTGTGACAGTATCAAAAAAATAACTAGAATAAAGTTCATATCCAGACTGTTTTATTTTATCGGCAAAATTTTTTGCTAATTGTGAGACTCTTTCAGCAATATTCTTAATTCCATCTGGGCCGTGATAAATAGAATAAGCTGCTGATACAATTGCTAACAGAGCTTGGGCGGTGCAAATGTTGCTTGTCGCCTTGTCTCTTCTGATATGTTGCTCTCTAGTTTGCAAGGACAATCTATATGCCTTGTTACCGTGTCTATCAACTGACACACCGACAATTCTTCCTGGCATTGATCTTTTGTACTCATCTTTTGTTGCAAAAAAAGCTGCGTGTGGACCTCCATATCCCATTGGGATACCAAATCTTTGTGAGCTTCCAACTGCTATGTCAGCACCAAGTTCTCTTGGTGTTTTTAATTTTGCTAATGCTAACAAATCACAAGCTAATACAGCCTTACCATTCTTTTTATGAATTTTGCTAATTGCTTCACTTGGGTCTTTAATATCTCCTAAAGTTCCAGGATATTGTAAAATTCCACAAACTAAATCTTCTTTTAACTGGTCTAGAACCTCATCTTCTTTACCAACCAATACTTTTAAACCCAACGGTTCAGCTCTAGTTTGAATTACATTTATTGTTTGAGGATGACAATCCTCAGATACAAAAACTAAATTACTATCTTTTTTGTTCAATCTGTGACTTAAGCCCATAGCCTCCGCTGCTGCTGTACCCTCATCTAATAAAGAGGCATTAGCTATATCCATTCCAGTAAAATCAACAATCATTTGTTGAAAATTTAATAACATCTCAAGTCTTCCTTGAGCTACTTCTGGCTGATAAGGCGTGTATGAAGTATACCAACCTGGATTTTCTAATATATTTCTTAAAATTACATAAGGTGTATAAGTTCCATAATAACCCATACCAATAAAATTTGAGTAAACTTGATTTTTTTTTGATATTGCTCTTAATTTTCTCAAAGCTTCATATTCTGAATTTGATTCACCAATATTTAATTCACCTCTAAACTTTATTTTTTCTGGTACTGTGCTGTCAATTAAATCATCTAGTGATTTATAATTTAATTCTTTTAACATTTTTGATTGATCTTCTTTAGAAGGTCCAATGTGTCTCTTTAAAAAATCTTTTTCTGAATTTGGTAACATTATGCTGATGTCTCCTTTGCAAATTTATCGTACTCTCCTTTATTCATAAGAGTATCAAGTTCTGATTTATCTTTTAACTTTAATTTAAAAAACCATGCTCCACCTTCTGGGTCAGCATTGATTTTTGATGGATCGTCAACAATTGATTGATTAATTTCTACAACTTCACCACTTACTGGAGTATATACATCGCTAGCAGCTTTTGTGGACTCTACCACCCCCGCAGTTCCATCTTTTTCAACATTAGATCCTTTCTCAGGTAATTCAGCAAAAACTATGTCACCTAACATTTCAGTTGCATGTTTTGTAATTCCAATAGTTCCTACCTCCCCATCTAGTGTAATCCATTCATGTTCTTTTGAAAATTTTGTATCAGACATTAGCTTCTCCTTTCACATAACTTTTTTTATAAAACGGTAAATCACAAACATTGGCAGGTACTTTTTTTCCTCTTACTTCTAAGAAAACTTTTGTATCTGTTTTAGAGTGAGAATTTGAAATGTAGCCCATCGCGATAGATGCGTTAACACTTGGTCCAAATGTACCGCTAGTAACTTTTCCAATCTCGTTGTCTTTTTCATCAAAAATTTTTGTTGATTCTCTTGCTATAACTCTAGTCTCTGGTTTTATACCGACTCTTAATTTTGATACACCTTCTTCTATTTGTTTCTTTATTTTTTGAGACCCCGTAAAATTATCATCAATTCTATTTTTTGAAATTGCCCATTTCAAATTTGCTTCGACTGGACTGGTATTTTCATTAATATCATGACCATACAAGCATAAACCTGCTTCCAATCTTAGAGTGTCTCTTGCACCTAAACCTATTAATGTTGACCCTTTAGAGATTAATTCTCCTACAAAAGAATTTACAACTTTATTAGGCAATGATATTTCAAAGCCATCTTCACCTGTATATCCAGATCTCGTTATATAGATTTCATTGTTTTCAAAAGAAAAGTTTTCACCATTCATGAATTTTAATTTTGATATATTTGAAATAACATTTTCAAGTATTGATTTGGATTCGGGACCTTGAATTGCTACAAGAGACAAATCATTGTTTATTTCTAAACTTTGATCATTTAATTTATTTCTTATAATCTGAAGGTCGTTTTCTTTACAAGCTGCATTTAAAATAATCATGTACTGATCTTTCATTCTTGTGATAATAAGATCATCATATATTCCACCATTCTCTTTCATTAAAAATGAATATTTACTTTGATTAATTTTTAAATTTTTAAGATCGGTGGGCAAAATTTCTTGGAGTTTACTTGTTATGTCTTCACTAAACTTAATAAATAGTTGACCCATATGTGAAACATCAAAAATTCCAGACTTACTTCTTGTAATGTTATGTTCTTTTACAATTCCCTCAGAATATTGGATTGGCATACTATAACCAGCGAACTCAACGAATTTAGCGTTGTGATTTTTGTGTAATTCGTACAGTGCAGTTTTTTTTATATTCATATTAACTCTCTACCCCCTCTGTCGTGGTGCCTGAGAGATTTTAGCTCCTTCGGCGAGAATTTGTCTCTTTCCAGAGTTAATATGTACGGTCCTTTTGCCTGAGAGTTTCCGGGGTGGTTGCTCCTTCGGCGCTACTTAATGTAGTCTCTCCCGTATATAATCATATTAGCATATTTTTGATAATCGTCATCAAGAAATAGTTTTTTTTTCAAGTTTAATAACATTGTAAAACTGTAGTAATACTGCAAATAATACAACTGACCCCCCAATTAAAACAATAAATGGTGGATTTTCACTCACAAATAACCATGCCCAAAGAGGTCCAAGAATAGCTTCAGTGAGCATTATGATACCAACAATTGCCGAGGGCGTAGATCTTGCTCCGATTGTTATAAAAATAAAACCAAAACCTAATTGAAAAAAACCTGCTAGAAAACCTAAAAATATATCATGTGAAGAAATATTAATTTTACCTGCAATAAAATAACCAATAGACATTGCAACTATACCAGCAATTAATTGTAACGGTACCATGTCTACATCTGGATATTTTCTAATAATAATAATTAAGATTGCAAATGACACAGGCATAATAAATGCTGCAATATTTCCAGACATTTGTCCTGGAGACAAAGATCCTCCAACCATTAAAATGATACCAGAGATAGCTAGTATAATTGATAAAAGAGTTAATTTTGAAATTTTTTCTTTTAAAAATAAATATCCAAAGATTGCTAGGAAAATTGTTTGAGTTTGAATAATAAAATTAGCATTGGCTACTGTTGTATTATACATTGCAAAAACATAACCACAAAATCCTGAAGATAAAACTATACCGCCAATAAGACCAGGGAAACCTGATTTCTTAAAAGCATGAAAAACATTTTTTTTATAAGTAATGAGTAAAAAAATTGATACAACTAAAATAAAAAAAAGAGATCTCCAAAAGAGTATCTGCCATAATGTGGCACCCTCAAAAGATTTTACAATCATACCTCCAAAACTTAAACTAGTGGCACCAAAAAAAACCAATAGTGGACCCGGTAATCTTGTTATTAAATTCATTTTATTTTATTAATTATATTCTTAGTTTCCATAGTATAAATTTTAAACAAATTTTCTGCCTCTGTTAGACTTATAATTTTAAATTTAATTTTTTCTCCAGGTGGGCACTGTGCTAACTTGTCATAATCTGCACTTATTACAACAGCAATTTTTGGATAACCGCCTATTGTTCCGTGGTCTGAAAGCATAACTATAGGGTCTCCGTCAGCTGGAACTTGTATTACTCCTTTTCCTAATCCTTCAGATTTGATGTTTGTTTTCTTTAAATTTTTAATTTTTGGTCCACTTAATCTCATTCCCATTCTGTCTGTAAGTTTTGAAACTATAAATTCTTTACTTGTGAAATCTTTAATTGAGTCCTCTGAAAAATAATCAAAGTTTGTGCCCTTTATTACTCTTATAAATTCTATTTTTGAGTTAAAGTATTTTAAATTTTTTTTAACAGAGCTATCAACAGAATTTAAGATTATTTTCTGCCCGATCTCTATTTTTTTCCCATCATTAGGACCTACTTCAGCTCTAACAGTTGTCGAATAACTATTACAAAATTTATTAATCTGAAAACCACCTTTTACCGAAAGGTAGCCATAAACTGACTTTTCGGTAGATATAATATCAAGACAGTCTTTATTATTTAAATTGTAAGTTCTATAACATTCACCTTTTATTTCAGAGTCATCTTTTTTAATTATCTTAAAATTAACATTACCTGTGATTACAATAGAAGTTTGTTTTCCAGAAAATTCGAATAAAGGTCCTTGGTATGCAAACTCTAATACTGCATCATCTTCTTTATTTGTAATTATTGAGTTAGCGATTAGAAAATTCCTTTTGTCTATTGCTCCACTAAATGGAAGGCCTACATGATATAGGTTATCTCTTCCTAAATCTTGAAAAGTGGTATTTATACCAGGTCTTAATACTTTAAAACTATTTTTGCTCATTAAATTTTGAATATTCCTTTTTTGAAATTTCGAAGAACTCTACTTCATCACCTGGATCGATTAATGTTAATTTATTTGGATCTTTAGTAAAAACTTTTTTAGGTGAATTACCAATAATATTCCAACCACCTGGACTTTCAAAAGTATAAATGTTACAGAATTGTTCTGCAATACCTACTGAACCCTTAGGTACTTTAACTCTAGGAGTTTCAAGCCTATCTAATCTAATTTTTTCTTTAATATCACCAAGGAAAGGCATGCCAGCAATAAATCCTGTCATATAACAAAAATATTTTTGAGATATTAATTGATTGACTATCCCTTTTTTTTCTAATCCCGCTCTTTTTTCAACTCTTTCTAAATCAAGTGCAAACTCATCATCAAAACACACCGGTATCTTTACTAGTTTTGTTTTAGCTGCTTCAAAAGTTGAAACATCTAGATTTTCTACAGTATCTTTTATTTTTTTATAATTGGTAGTCTCTAAATCAAAATAAATTATTAATTTATTATACGAAGGTGCAATGTTTTTTATACCGGTAATATTTTTTTTTCTTAAATCATTAAAATAATTTATAACTTTTAGATTAGTCTCTTTATTTACAGTGTCGCCAAAATCACAATATAAAGCTGCGTCGCCAAGATTGTATATATTTTTGATCATGCCATGTTATACTTTAACTCATAAATTATGGAAATTAATATTAATTGTGATTTAGGTGAGAAATCTAAACACCACTCAAATAAATATGATCCTGAACTATTAGGTATAGTCAATTCTGCAAATATTGCTTGTGGTTATCATGCGGGAGATGAAGATACCATGAGAGAAACTATAAAAATATCCAAAAAAAACGGTGTAAGTATTGGCGCACATCCATCATTTAATGATCCTGAAAATTTTGGAAGAAAAAGAATAAATCTTTCATCAGCTGAAATAGAAAAACTTATTCAAGAGCAATATAATATACTTCAAAGCATTGCACAACAAAATGAAGTTAAAGTATCTCATATTAAGCCTCATGGTGCGTTAAATAACATGGCATGTGAAGATTTTGGGTTGGCAACCATTATTGCAAAAACAATTTACAAAATTAATAAAGATTTAATTTATTTAGTTCCAACAGGTTCAAAAATGGAGATGTCAGCAAAAAAATTAGGAATGAAAGTAGCTTGTGAAATTTTTGCAGATAGAAATTACGAAGATGATGGAAACCTAGTCTCAAGAAAGAAAAATACCGCTTTAATAACAGACCCAGTTAAAGCGCAAAAACACGTTCTAAGGATGGTAAAAAACCAAGCGTTAAATTGTCTCTCTGGTAAACAAATTCCTTGTGAAATTGACTCAGTTTGTATACATGGTGATAATTATTCGTCCTTAGATACGGCATTTAAAGTTAGAGAAAATTTAAAAAAAAATAACTTAAGCTTATTGCCGTTAGATGAATTAAAAAAGTTTAAATGATGTATAAAAAATTTTTAACTGTCTTATTGTTTGTTTTAATTACTAATCCAGCTTTTTCAGCTGGTGGCAGTGGTGGATCTAGTGGTGGTGGAGAAGAAAAACCAGTAACACAGTACCAAATCGCAGAAAAAATGATTAAAAAAGCAAAAAAACTCGAAAAAAAAAATAAGACAGATAAAGCACAAAAACATTACAAAAAAGCTATTGGATATCTATTAAAGCACAATAAAAAATTTCCTTCAGATCCAGATACACTAAATTATTTAGGCTTCACACATAGAAAAGTTGGTGATTATGAAAATGCAGAAATATACTATTCAATGGGACTTGAATTAGATCCTAAGCATGTAGGTATAAACGAATACATGGGAGAATTATTCGTAGTCACTAATAGACTGGACAAAGCTAAAGAGAGACTTGCTGTTCTAAAAGATTGTAATTGTAAAGAGTATAAAGAACTCAAACTAGTGATCGAGGGCAAAAAAGAGTCTAAATACTAATTTATATTCTGTATCATTTTCTCAGGAAGCCACAGAGCTATTTCAGGAAATACAATAATTATAACTGTTGCTAAAACCATTAAGAGAAAAAGTGGAAAAGCACTTCTTGCTATATATCCCATATCTTTTTCTGCCATGCCTTGTAGAACAAACAAATTAAAACCAACTGGAGGAGTTATTTGTGCCATTTCAACTACAACAACTAAAAATATACCAAACCAAATCATATCAAAACCCGCCTGTCTTATCATAGGTTCAATTATTGCCATCGTTAAAACAACTGCTGATATTCCATCTAAAAACATTCCAAGAATTATATAAAAAATCATTAACACAATAATTAATATGTAAGGCGAGAGCTGCATTGTATCTATCCAAATTGCTAAATTTCTGGGTAATCCAGTAAAACCCATTGCTAACGAAAGAAAAGTTGATCCGGCCAGAATAAATCCAATCATGCAAGAGGTTTTGGTTGCTCCTAATAAGGACTTCTTAAATGAGTCCACAGTTAAACTTTTTTGGAAAAAAGATAATATTAATGCTCCAACTACCCCTAATGAAGCTGCTTCTGTTGCAGTGGCCAAACCTGAATAGATAGATCCAATTACGGATACAATTAACAATATTACTGGAATTAGTTTGCCTGATTTTTTTATTTTTTCAATAAAAGGTATTTCTTCTGTCAAGACAGGCATTTTATTTTTGTTCATCAATGACCAAATAACAACGTAAGTCATGAAAATAATAGCAATCATTATTCCAGGGAAAATTCCTGCAATAAAAAGCTTAGCAATAGACTCTTGAACTGTTACACCGTAAATTATCAAAATTATAGATGGTGGTATCAACAAACCTAAGGTTCCAGACCCAGCTAGACTTCCAAGTAATATCTTTTCTGGATAATTTCTTTTACGAAGTTCTGGTATGGACATTTTACCCACAGTCGCGACTGTTGCTGCAGAGGAACCTGAAATGGCTGCAAAAATTGCACATCCAACAACATTTACATGAATAAGTCCCCCTGGGAGCTTTTGCATCCAAGGAGAAAGTCCTTCGAAAAGATTTTCGGATAATTTGGTTCTAAATAAAATTTCACCCATCCAAACAAATAATGGAAGGGCAGTAAGAGTCCAAGAAGATGACATTCCCCAAATTGTTGTCGCCATTGCATCACCAACTGGTCTTGAGGTAAACAATTCCATTGCAATAGCTGAGACACCAATCATGCTTAAAGCAACCCATACACCACTACTTAAAAATAATAATAAAACAGTAATAAAAAAAATTGCTAATATAATTTCAGTCATTTTTCAGTGCTTTAAATAGATGGTGTAAAATACAAATAAAAAAGATTAAAGATCCTAAAGCTAAACTTGTCTGGGGTATCCAAATTAAAATTTCATCAGCACCTTCGCTTCTCTCCTGAAATTTATATGAAATAAATAGCATTTTGGTGAAATAGAAAAAAAGAAATCCTGAAAAAATAGACGAAATTGATAAGCACCACAGTTCAAATATTTTTTTTAATCGATTACCCATTTTTTCTAGAAACAAAGTAATTCTTATATGGCCGCCCTCTGAAAATGTATAAGCAAGTGCAAAAAAGGTTGAGGCAGCCATACAATATCCTGAGTATTCTGACAAACCTCTTATGTAAAAATCAAAAATTCGAGACGATATTCCAATTAAAATAAAAACTGCAACAAATATGAGAAATATAGCTGCTAATGTACCTGAAAATTTATAAACTCGATGAAGGAAGTTTTCTATTTTGATTAACATAATTTAAAAAGGCCATCCTATATAGATGGCCTTTTATGTTAAATTATTAATATTTTGATAAAACAGTTTGTCCTCTTGAACCAGCTTTGCTAGCCCATTCTTTAGACATTGCTTGACCGACTTTTTCAAAATGAGATTTTAAAGCAGCGTTAACTTTACCAACAGTCATGCCAGCATCAGCTAAAGCTTTTTTGTCATTTTTATTTCCCATTTTAGAAAGCTGCCAACCTTTTCTCTCAGCTACTGCTGCTTCTTTCATGATTAAATCTTGAGTCGCTTTATCTAACTTATTCCACGCCTCTTTGTTAGCTATAATCATGTTTTTTGGAAACCATGCTGCAATGTCATAAAAATATTTTACTCCATTTTCCCAAATTTTTTTGTTCTTACCAGTTGTTGGAGAGGTAATCATACTTTCAACAGCTCCTGTTGAAAATGCTTGGGATATTTCAGCAGCTTCAATTTTAGTTGGGGCCATACCAGTTAATTCTGCAATTCTTACAGTTGCACTGTTATAAGCTCTAAACTTAAGACCTTTAAGATCTGATACGCTATTGATTTCTTTTTTAGAGTATAGACCTTGAGCCGGCCATGGAACTGCGTATAAAAACACAAGTCCTTTTTTATCCAAATTTTTTGCAATTTCAGCTTTTGATGCTTTGTAAAGTTTCATAGCATCTGAATAGGAAGTTGCTAAGAATGGCAGTGAGTCAATTTCTAGTAATGGATCTTCTTTACCTAAAGCTGACATAAATCTTTCTCCAATTGGAGCCTGGCCAGTTCTGACAGCCCTAAAAATTTCTCCCCCTTTAAATAGAGAACCACCTGGATGAGTTACTATTGTAAGTTTACCATTGCTTTTTTTTGTTACATTATTTGCAAATTCAGTAGCGTTCGCTGAATGAAAGTTTCCAGCGCCATAAGCTAGAGCCATATCCCATTTTTCAGCAGCATTTGAATAAGTAAATACAAGTAGAGCAACAAAAATTGATAAAATATATTTAAATATTTTCATTTCTCCTCCTTATTTTTTAAAAATCCATTTGATTATGTATAAATATTTAAATCAATATAAATTTTCACTACTTTTAATTGAATTATACTCAAAATTTTATATTATCTAGGAATCTTGATTGAACAATCTGTTATACTGTTACAAATTATCTTTATAGATATTATTCTTGCAGCGGACAACGCAATAATAATTGGACTAATAGCAGCCAATTTTGTCCCTAAACACAGAAAACAAATTATATTGTGGGGTGTTGCAGGTGCTTTAGTTTTTAAAGTTATTTTTGCTATATTTGCTACTTACTTATTTAAATTCTATTTTATCAAAATTTTGGGTGGTTTACTCTTGGTGTGGATTGTCAACGACTTAAGGAAAGATTTATTTGAGATTAAAAAGATTAAATCTCCTACTAAGGTATCAAAAGAACCTTCATACATACAGAGTGTTTATAAAGTTCTTTTTGCGGATATAACAATTAGTTTCGATAATGTTATTGGGGTGGTTGGTGCTGCAAAGGGAAATTTTGGATTTATGGTTTTTGGTTTAGTTTTATCGGTTGTGTTGACAGGTGCGCTTGCAACATACCTTGCAAACTACATACAAAAACATTTATGGATTGCTTATATAGGTTTAGGCTTTATTTTAATTGTAGCTATTCAATTAATTATTGGAGGTCTTGTTGATTTAGAAATATTAAAGGTAGCTGAAGAGTTTAAAAAGTATTTCTGATTTTTTTTTCAATAAATTCTGCTCTGAGTATCGTGATCAATATAATTGCTATTAAAGGAATGCAGATGATATTCATTAACTTCCAATTAGTCAAAACTAACAACATGCCAGCTGATAAACTTCCTATTGCGTGTACTGAATATACTACAAAATCGTTTAAACCTTGAGCTCTAAACTTTTCGTGCTCTTTATAGGTTGTTACCAAAAGACTTGTCCCTGATATGAATAAAAAATTCCAGCCAAACCCAAGAAAAATCAGAGAAATTAAATAATTAAGAAAAGTTTGGTCAAGTAAACTTAAGAAAATTGTTACACAATAAAGTAGCAGGCCGACATACATAATTTTGCTATGTCCAAATTTCTTTATTAAATTTCCAGTTATTAGGGATGGTAAAAACATTGAAGCAACATGCATCTGAATAACAAAACTTGTCTTATCTAAAGACATATTTTCCATTACATGCATACTTATTGGAGTAGCAGTCATCAAAAAGGTCATTATTGCATATCCAAATGCACTTGCCACCATTGCTTGTAAAAATCTAGTTTGAGAAATGATTTCAAAATAGCCTCTACCAACGAAAGTTATATCTTTTTTTTCAATTGTATTATTTTTGTAAAATAAAAAGAAAATAGCTGGCAGAAACATAAATACCGCAAGAGATACATAAGAGCCAACATATAATTGTTCTGATATAAAGTTTTTTGTAAAATTAGCAGTGCCAGGTCCAATAAATGCAGAGACGATACCCCCTAGAAGAATTATTGAGATTGCTTTTGGTATTTTATCTTTATCAACACTTTCAGCTGCAGCAAATCGATATTGATGGGTGAAAGCCATTCCAACGCCAATAAAAAAATTTGCAACACAAAACAAAATAAAATTCTGTGACATAACTGAATATGCAGCCAACAATGAAACTAAAGAATTAGAAATAGCTGCAATAATAAAACCCGTCCTCCTTCCTAATAAACTCATCGTTTTGGTGGCAACAATTGCTCCCAATGCGATACCAACAACAGATATTGACATTGGTAAGGTTGATAAGGATTTCAGAGGGCTTATTTGTGATCCAATAATACCACTTAGAAAAACTGTTACCGGTGCAGCTGTAAAGCTGAAAATTTGACTAAAAAAAAGTACGAATAAGTTTCTGTTCATTAGTTAGTTCCTTATTATAAGAATTAACTTATCAAACGTATTTCATTTAAAAAAGAACTTCAAACTTTTTTGTATTCAAAGTTTTGAGTGGTCTCGTTTACTTGTATTTGAACAGCTCCATTACTTAAATGAAATTTCTTAGCCATTTCTGTAAGTGGTGATAAAGTAATTAACCGGTTTAAATGATGCGTTTTTTTTATTAATTTAAATACCTCTTTTACAATTAATTTACCTCCACCTCTTTTTTTTGACCAAACGGTATATGCAATAGCTATATTTCCTACTTGATAGTCTCTACGAATACTTTGAAGAAAAGCATCTTTGCTCATCATATCCAACTCTTCAACACTTTTTGGAATTTCATTTGTAAAGGCAAAACACATTACAGCATGAATTTCACCTTTATATTTTACTCCATAAATTTTTCTACCATAGCTAGTCCTAAATTTATTATCTAATTCTGGTCTGACAGGATCTTCACTTATATTGCATTTTTTAAGTTCAACTATTTGCGCTCCTTTAATCCAGTCAAAAAAACTATCAATATTTTTTGATAAAATTTGTTTGTTTCTTCTGATTCTTGCTTTAATTCTTGGTTTAAACCTTTTGGAACTTTTCAAATTATCGTTTTTTGTATATTTAGAAACTAATTGTTCTTTTACAGTTTGAAGAACTTCCTTAGTGTTTTTTGTGGCATTATTTTTTATATATTTAGAAACTAATTTTTGTTTTACATTTTTAAAAATTTGTCTCATATCAATTTTTTTTCAATCTTTTCAAAATATCATTAAGAGTTTTATCAGTCGACTTATAAAATTTGAATTTTTTAAATAATTTAACACCTTGTTCATTTAATCCTCCGGGTGTTTGAGAATTTTTTACTAGAATTGATAAATCTTTTCCAGAATTTTTTTGTGCATTTTCAGAAAGAGCCACAAATAATGATGTAATATAATTTTGAGCCTTTTCTTTTTTAATTCCTTTTAAAAAAAGCCATCTCGATAACGTATTTATAAATTCATAGAATGGCGCCATCATTCCAGAAATTGACCAAAAATTAAGAGATTTTTTTTCATTGTTAACTTCAATTACTGTGCCTAAATTTGAAAAAAATTGTTTCACCTTTTTGTTTTGTGGAAATATTGGAATTGGACCTTTTCTTAGAGAAATTGGAGGCAAAGGAATTGCGCGTACAATATCTTTGTTATTTTTAGTTAATTTTTTTAGTATTGAAAGTTGTATTGTAGAAATAAAGCTAACAATAACTTGTTTTTTTTTAAAATTGAGTTTTCCAATGATTTGATTGCCAACCTTTGGTGTAACAGCTAAAAAAACCCAGTCTGACTTATCAATTAAAAGCTGATTGTTTTTTTCAATTTGAATCTTTTTATTTTTTTTTCTTAGATATGAGGAAATTTTTTTATTGCGTTCTGATAAATAAATTTTTTTAACCTTTAATTTTGACCCTAAGATCCCAATAACTACAGCTTTTGTAATTTCACCAGTTCCGATAAATCCTAATTTCATAACTATAAGATTATTATTATCATAAAAACTAAAATATTGATGTGGTACTAATAATTAAGTGTAGAGGCTTTTTTAAGGGATAGTCCTAAAAAACCGGGAGCTAAAGATGGCCAGATAGGACTATCTAATGCAATATATCACACTCCATAAAAATTGCATTAATCAATTTTTTGATATTTAGTAATTAATTATGAAAAAAGGTCACAGGCCTATTACGAAAGTTAAAAATCCAGAGCCAAATTCTGTGAGTCCAGATTGGGTTGTATGGGCTGCTTGGGCGGATCGTATCACTTTTGAGGAAATTAAAAAGAAATCTGGATATTCTGAAAGTGACGTAATTAAAATAATGAGGAAAAAACTTAAACCCTCCTCTTTTAAGCTCTGGAGAAAAAGGGCTAAAAATCAAAGCATCAAACATAGAAAAAAATTTGAATTATCTAGAAAAGAAATAAGAAGAAAAATTAAAAAAAATGATTATATATAAAAGATGAAAAATATTGTCGTTTATACAGGGCCCTTTTGTAATTTTTGCGATGCTGCAAAAAGATTACTTAAGAGAAACGGATTAAGTTTTAGTGAAATCGATGTTTCTTCAGGAGAAAAAATTAAAGAAGAAATGATAAAAAAGTCAAATGGCCAAAGAACAATTCCTCAGATTTTTTTTGATGATTATCATGTAGGAGGCTATACAGAACTTCGAGAATTAGAAAAATCTAATAATTTAAAAGAAAAATTAAAATAATTATTTTTCTTTGAACACCAAACATAAACCGTTATTACAATATCTTTTTCCTGTTGGTTCAGGTCCGTCCTCAAATATGTGTCCATGATGTCCACCACACTTCTTACAATGATACTCTGTTCTTGCATAACCAATATGATGGTCAGTTTTTGTTTCAAACACGTTGGGTAAGGCATCATAAAATGAAGGCCAACCAGAACCACTCTCGTATTTAGAGCTAGAGTCAAATAATTTTATATCACAATTTGCACAATGATAAGATCCTTCTCTTTTTTCCTCATTTAAGATACTTGAACCTGGTCTTTCAGTGGCCTCTTCAAATAGAATTAATTTTTGTTCTGAAGAAAGTTTTGAATTAATTTTTTTCATAATATTGATGCACAAGATTTATGTAAAATTGCATGAAGCTCAACTAATTTTTTAAAATCTTTATTATATCCACCACCCAATACTCCACATAATGGTATTTTTTTATCAAAAAAATTGGAAATTACTAATTCTTCTCTATTTTTTATACCTTCATCAGTGATTTTTAATTTACCTAATCTATCATTATAATGAATGTCTACTCCAGCAATATAAAAGATTAAATCGAAGTTTTCTTTATTCAAAATGAGTAAATTCTTTTTTAAAACATCAATATATTCTTTGTCTTCAGTATTATCTATTAATTCGACGTCTAGATCGCTGTTTGATTTTTTTGCAGGATAATTAGATTTACAATGCATACTAAAAGTAAAAACTGATCTATCATTTTTGAAAATTTCAGAATTTCCATTACCTTGATGGACATCTAAGTCAATTATCAATACTTTTTTAATAGTTTTTTTTGAAAGCACATGCTTGGCTGCAACTGCTACATCATTGAAAACACAATAACCTGCTCCTTCATCTCGTGTTGCGTGATGACTCCCGCCAGCTGTGTTACACGATAAACGATTTTGTAAAGCCAATTTACTCGCTAAGACCGTCCCACCTGTAGCTCTAAATGATCTATTAACTACACTGTCATTCAAAGGAAAGCCTATTTTTTTTTGAGATTGAGTATCTAAATTCTTATTTTTTATCTTATTAATATAGTCTACTGAATGCGCTTTACTTAATGTTTCAACAGAACAAAATTCAGGTTGAATAAATTTTTTAGTAACTCCTTCGCTTATCAGATATTTTGCAAGCTCACCAAATTTTTTAATAGGAAATTTGTTATCATCGTTTATTTTTGCAACATAGTCATCGTGATTTGTTATTGGTAAAATCATTTAATTACTTATTCTCTTATTAGATATTAATATTCCACTTAAAATAAAAATGGCTCCTAATACATGAAAAAACATAAATCTCTCATCAAAAATAATCATCGCCATTACCGCACTTAATATTGGCATTAGGTGCAAAAAGATTCCTGATCTGTTTGGACCAATCAATGAAATTCCTTTTATCCAACAGATGAATGATAATAAGCCTGGAAATAAAACAACATAAGTAAGTGTTAGTGTGAAAGGTAAATTAATTTCAATACGATAACCTAAAATAAACTCAAAAAAATATACTGGAATTAAAAACAGCAGACCAAAAGAAATAATTATTTGTAATAAGCAAATTTGAGATACATCATGTTTTTTTACCTTTAGTAAGGCCGAATATGTAGCCCAAGATAACATTGCAACAACCATAGTTAAATCACCTTTATTAAAATTTAGATTTCTTAAAACATCAAAATTAGCTTTTGTAATAATTGTAATGACACCTAAAAATGATAATGCTACACCAATCAATTGAAATTTGTTAGCTTTTTCAATCTTTAAGATTGAAGAAATGAACATAATCATTACCGGAATTGTTGAAATCATGAGAACACCACTAATAACTTGGGTGAAGTTAAGAGAATAATAAACTATAGAATTAAAAACTGTAACACTTGTTATTCCTAGTAAAATGAAAAATTTGTAATTAATTATTATATAATTTTTGTTAAGAATAATTTCATTATATGTAAAAGGTATCAAAATAAGCCAAGCAAATAGCCATCTGTAAAAATTTAAAGAAAAGGGTGGAATTTGATGATAACTCGCATATTTTCCAACTAAAAAATTTCCAGACCAGAATAAAACTGCTAAAAATAGAAATATATAAGCAAAATTAATTTTTCTTATCAATTCTAACTAAACCTTATGGAACTGTAAGGTTCCAAATCTAAATTGGTTTTTTCTCCAGAAATTATTTTTGAAACTATTTTTCCTGAAATTGCACCTAAAGTCCATCCTAAATGATGATGACCAAAAGAATAATAAACATTTTTATGATTTTTTGAACTTCCAATTATTGGTAAAAAATCTGGAAGTGTTGGCCTAAATCCTAGCCATTCATCCTCATGCTCAGGTAATCCATCAAGCATATATTTTGCATTATCTATTAAATTTTTAATTCTAGATTTTGAAAGTGGATTATTTAATCCTCCAAATTCTACTGTTCCAACAACTCTTAAACCCTGTTCCATTGGTGTCATGCCGAAGCCTCTATTAGCAAAAACGACAGGTCTTGAAATTAAATGTTCACAGTTTTTAAAGTGAACATGATATCCCCTTTCAGTATCTAAAGGAATTTTTTCGTTTAAATTATCAGTTAATTTTTTAGAAAATGCTCCGCATGCAACAATTACTTTGTCAAAAATTATTTTTTCATTGGTAGTCTTTATGATTGGTGTATCGCCATTGAAAATTATATTTTCTACGTTTATTTTTTTGAATTTACCACCTTTTTTTAAAAATAGATCAAATAATTTCAATAATACTTTCCTTGGGTTTATGGTGTGTCTTGCATTAGGATAAAAAACTCCACCATGATAAAATTTTTTTAAATTAGGCTCTAAATCGCTTATTTCTTTTGGAGTTACTAATTGTTGTTCTACACCGAGTTGATCCCTAATTTTTATTTCTAATTCCCTACTAGCTATATTTTTTTTGGTCCAAACGTACATTATACCATTTTTTTTTACCAAACCATCAAGATCAATTTCGTCAAATAGTTCGTCATAAGCAGGTAATGCTAAATCCAAAATTTGATGCATGTATTTTGCTGTATGCATCATCTTTTTTGAGGTGCAGTTTTTAATCAATTTAAAAAACCATGGAATCATTTTTGGAATGTAATTCCATTTTAAAGCTAATGGTCCTGTTGAGCTCATGAGCATAGCAGGAACATCTGTTAATATGTCTGGTCTATTAAGTGGTACAGATGCATATGGTGAAAAATGACCAGCATTTCCGTAAGATGCTGCTGAGCCGGGTTCTTCTCTGTCAAAAAGATGCACTTCGTAGTTTTTTTTTTGAAGAAACAAAGCATTACAAACGCCTTGAATACCAGCGCCAACTATTCCAATTTTAGTATTACTCATCCTTAAAGATACAATATCAAAATAAAAAATTGTTGCGACAAATTAAGCAATAAGCTGCTTTTGATAAATTTTTGCACTCATCACAATACTAAAACCTATCATCGTTGCTAACATTGAGGAACCACCATAAGACATTATCGGTAAAGGAGAACCAACTATTGGTAACAAACCTAAAACCATAGACATATTTACAGTAATAAATACAAAAATTGATGATGCAAATCCGAAACAAAATAGTTTGCCGAAAAAACTTCTAGCGTTTTTTCCAATGTCTATCACCCTATAAATAATAACACCATAAATAAATAAAAGTGCTAAGGACCCAATAAAACCATGTTCTTCAGAAAATAAAGTAAAAATAAAATCTGTATGTTTCTCAGGTAAAAATTCAAGGTAACCTTGTGTTCCTTTTAAAAAACCTTTTCCAGTAAGACCACCCGATCCTATTGCTATTTTAGATTGAATAATTTGATAGCCAGCTCCCAATGGATCTTTATCGGGATTGAAAAAAGTTAAAATTCTTAGTTTTTGATAAGGTTTTAAAAACGAAATAACAAAAGGCAATGAAATTAATAAAAATAAACCTGAATATACAAAATATTTCAAATTAATGCCTGCAAGCCATAGCACTATGATTCCACTTAATGCAATTAAAATTGAGGTTCCTAAGTCAGGTTGACTGACAACTAGCAATATTGGTAGAATCAATATCATCATTGGAATAAGTAAATTTTTAAAGTTGTTAATCTGGTTTATCTGTGCTCTGTGATAAAATTTTGCAAAACAAACTATAATAGCAATTTTCATCAATTCTGACGGTTGAAGATTTATGAAGTGCAAATCAACCCATCTTTGAGAGCCAGATGCAGTAATTCCATAAAGAGATGCCCATACGAGTAATCCTAAAACTATAATGTAGAATAAATAACCAGTCGCATGCCAAAATCTTATATTTAGGAAAGAAAGAGCAAACATCATTACAAAGAAAATTATAAATCTTAAAACATGACTTTTTGTATGGTATAAAAGCTCACCTCCGTCAGTCGCATACATTGCTAAAGAACTTATGACTCCTAACATTAAAATACAGACTAAAAGAATATAATCGAGCGATCTTAATTTTTGAAAGAATGTTGTTTGTCCACTTAGTGCTGTTTCTTTAAACATTTATATTTCCATTAAACTTTTTTCTCTTATTTTTTCTCTCTCTTCGTGTCTATCAATGATTGTTTTAAACAGTTTTTTTGCTAAAGGTGCAGCAGCAGAACTTCCAGCCCCACCATGTTCCACAAAAACACTTAAAGCATATCTTGGATTAACATATGGTCCAAATGCTACATATAAGGCATGATCTCTTTCTTCATAAGGAATTTGCGATATATCTAAATCAAGTTCTCTTTGTATTTCTGTAATTTTTTTGACCTGAGAAGTTCCAGTTTTTCCTGCAAATTGGTATTTTTTATCTTTAATTCTTGATGAATAGGATGTGCCTCTGACTTCGTTTGTAGATGCAAACATAGCTTCAAGAACAAATTTTATATTCTCCTGGTTTCTATACAAAGGTTTATAAAGATCGGTATCACCTTTTTTCTTCTCTAAAGAAAAGTCAACCAATGCATCATCTTGTTGGAAATCGCTCAATAGTTCAATTCTATTTCTTTCCATTTCGGACTTTATTTTTTCATAAGAGTCACTTTTTTTGTCATAAATAATTTTAGGTTTAATTCTAAATCCTCCGTTCGCTAACTGCGCAGTCATAAGACATAATTGAAGTGGTGTTGTTTGCATATATCCTTGGCCTATTCCGGTAATTAAAGTTTCTCCTAAAACCCATCCTCTTCCTAACGCATTCTTTTTCCATTGTGTTGATGGTATCAATCCTTTTTTTTCTTCGTTGTAAGTCCCGTTAAATACCTTTTCACCCAAACCAAATTTTTTTGCTGTAAGATTTAATCTATCCACTCCAAGTCTTCTTGACATTTCATAAAAAAAAGTATCACAGGACACTTTAAGAGCTTCTCTTAAGTCTACGATGCCATGACCTGTATCTTTCCAACAGTGATATGTTTGACCGTACATTTCTGTTTTGCCAGTGCAGTTAACTTTAAACTTTGTTGAGATCACGTCATTTTCAAGTGCTGAAAGTGCAACAATTGGTTTAATAGTTGATCCGGGAGGGTATAAACCTTGTATAGATCTATTTATCAAAGGTTTTTTTGGATGACTAAGTATTTCATTCCAATTGTCATGACTTATTCCATATAAAAATAAATTTGGATCGAAAGATGGAGAAGAATGCATTGCAATTAATTCACCAGTATAAATGTCCATAACACATATTGATCCAGCTTTATCTTTAAGAAGTTCGTTACATTGAGCTTGTATTTCTGTATCAACTGTTAGTTTAATATTCGTTCCTTTTTTTCCTTCAACAAAATCAATCTGATTAATTCGTTTTCCATATGCATTTACCTCATATCTTTGAATACCATTTGAGCCAATTAATTGATTTTCATAAGTTTTTTCTAATCCAATTTTACCAACTCTTAGACCGGGAACGTGACTTTTCTTAATAACTTCATTCTCAATTAAATCTTTTTCACTGGCTTGAGCAACATATCCAAGTAAATGAGTAAATTTTTCATCATAAGGATAGTTTCTTGCAACAGAAAGAACAGGTTTAGCACCTGATAATTCATGAAGGTAAAAATTTATTTTTGCGAATTGATCCCAGCTTAAGTTTTCTGATATTATCAATGTCTCCCAAGATTTTTGCTGGCTTCTTTTCTTCAAAATCTTTTTAAAAGTTTGAGAATCTAAATCTAAGATATCTCTTAGTCTTATCATTAAATATCTAAAATCCTCTACTTGTTCGGGTACCACATGTAACTGATAAACTTTTAGATTACTGGCAATTTTATTTCCAAAAAAATCTTCAAAATCTCCTCTAACAGGCGGCAATCTCCATTCTCTTAATCGATTTTTATCCGATAAGGTTAAATATTTTTTATTTTCATTTATTTGAAGACTGAAAAGTCTTGTTATAATTCCACCGAATATTACTAATTTAGCAGCAGTCATAATGAACATTCTTCTATTTACTGTGCTAAGTTTTTTGTATCCTGAGTCTCTTCCACTACTAAACATAATTATCTCGTAATATTAAATTTTGAGTAATAATCAAAAATATATGAAAAAACATAATAAAACATAAATGTAAAAATAATATTAAAAAATAAGAAATAATAGTTCAGATCTATTTGAAAAAAAATAATTAAAACAATGTAAATTATCGAATTTACAAGAGAGATTGAGAATAGAAAAAAAAGCCAATCTTTAACTAAATTCGGCCTTAAGGTTATATTTCTTAAGTATACTGCAAAACCACATATCAATAAATATGAAAGACTGCTTACACCCATAGGTAAGCCAATAACGACATCATTTATCAAACCTGCAATAAAAACAAGGCCATATCCCAGCTTTTCTCCACCTTTTAAGCTCCAATAAAAAATTAAAATAAACGGAAAATTAAAAGAGAAATATTTAAAGTTAAGATAATTGAAATCAAATTCGTTAAGAACTGATATAAATAATATAATAATTGGTAAAGAATTAAAAATTTTATTTAAAATTGATATTTTTGAAATTTCAATCATTTTTTTTTACCTCTTTAAAAGAAACAATTTTTACCAAACGTAATTGAGAAAAATCTGAGTGAAACTTAATTTTAATAGTATCAACACCAATTTCCTCATCACCAATCGTTTTCCCAATAGGAATTCCTGAACGAAAAATTCCTCCTGATCCAGACGTAAAAATTTCAGAGTCAGTTTCTAATTCATAATCATCTTTGATGTATTGGATTTCTCCAAAACTTGATCCAGTTCCTGAAAGTATTGACTGAACACCATTTGGTTCTATAGATACAGGAATTTTACTATTTAAATCAGACAATAATAAAACTCTTGAAGTTGAATAATTTACTTCCACAACTTTTCCCACAAGAAATTTTCCGTCTAAAACTGCCATTCCTAAAATTACATTATCTTTACTGCCTCTGTTTATTATTACAGATCTTAAAAACGGACTTTTTTTATCTATAATTACTTTTGCTAATAGTTCAGATGATTGTGTTGATACATCATCAATCTTTGATTTAAGTGCTTTGTTTTCAGATTTTAGGAAATCTGTATTCAACTTTTTCGCCTTAAGGCTTTCATAATCTTTTTTTAAATTTTCGTAATTTGAATATAAATTAAAATGATCACGTATTTTTTGATAGCTACTTATTGCAAAGTTTTCTGGAACAGATACAATAAACGTTGTCCTATAGACAATTTCTTTTATAGATAATTTTAAAAAGTTTACTCCTTTAAAATTATATTTATCAAGGACTATTATAAAAATTGAAAAAAGTATAAGAGCTATTAATGAAAATCTTTGTTGGTTTCCCTTTTTAAGAAATGCAGATCTGATTGCAATAATGAAATCATCTCTGTTTGTTTGCATCGCTTATTAATATTCAGATAATACAGTAGAGAATATTTCCTCTTGTTCTAATGCCTTCCCGGTTCCGATTGCAACACAAGCTAAAGGATCATCTGCGATATGGACTGGTAGACCAGTTTCTTTAGATAATCTTTTGTCAATGTTCTTCAATAATGCACCGCCTCCCGTTAAAGTTAAACCCATATCAACTAAGTCTGCCGACAATTCAGGTGGTGTATTTTCTAAAGCATCTTTAATTCCATTAATCATTTCTCTTAAAATAGGATTTAAAGCCTCAACAGAGTCCTCTTCAGTAATACCTACTTCCTTAGGTGTTCCCGATCTTAAATCTCTACCTTTTACAGCATATGTATTATTATTTGTTGCGATCGCTGTTCCAATTTCTTTTTTTATTTTTTCTGCAGTACTATCGCCAATCATTAAATTATATTCTTTCCTCATATAATTTGCGAATGCGCCGTCCATTGCATCTCCAGCAACTCTTAAAGAATTAGAATATACAACTCCACCAAGAGACATAACTGCGATTTCTGTAGTGCCTCCACCTATATCAATTACCATTGATCCTGTTGCTTCTGATATTGGTAGACCTGCACCGATAGCAGCTGCTATTGGCTCCTCAATTAACTGAACACGTCTTGCACCTGCTGCAAGGGCGCTGTCTTGAATTGCTTTTCTCTCCACTGGTGTTGAACCTGTCGGGACGCAAATTAAAATTCTTGGATTTGCAAAAGAGCTTCTTTTGTGAACCTTTTTAATAAAATGTTTGATCATTTCTTCTGTAACTATGAAATCAGCGATAACTCCATCTCTTAAAGGTCTTA
>CABZSS010000007.1 GCA_902528375.1 uncultured Pelagibacteraceae bacterium | reverse complement strand
TTTTGCAAGCCAATGAAAATCTGACTCAAATTTAATAAATGCAAGTTGTATGTGCATAGGTATTCCCCATTTTTCTTCAGTCTTTTTTGCATGTTTATACCAAAAGTATCTTTCAGAAAATATTGAGCAACTACTTGAGGTATTTTTTGGAATAGATGAACAGCTCAGCAAAAATAAAAAAATTGATAAAGATAAAAAAAGTTTAAAACGAATCACCCTTTATTTATAATTTATTTACGTTTTTTTCTCCATTCCCAAGGCATTTCAAAATTTCCTGCCCATAAACCTTTTTTTTCTTTTTTTGCATCATTTTCATTTATAATATATTTTTTTGAGTATTTAGTGTAAGCGACAGCTAAACCGTTCCTAACAAGCCAAGAGTTAACGTCCCTTTTTTTCTTAAAGCAAATAGCAACAACTCTATTATATCTATCCACGGATTTCTTTTTACATACTATTATTTCGTTTTTAAGGAACTTTTTTAATAAATTAGTAGTTTTAAGTCCACACTCATAATCTTTATTAAATGTGATTACGTTCAAGCTTAACCAAGGCTTAGAACATATTTGATTTTTTTCAGGTGCATCAATACCGTAAAGTCTAATTTTATTTCCCTTTATTCTAATTGTGTCACCATCTATTACCTTTGCATACCCTGTTATTTCATCTGAATATGAATTGGTTTTTAAAAAAAAAATTATAAACAAAATTAAATATATAATTTTATTTTTTTTTAGTTTGTAATAAGATTTCATAAACTTTGTGAATCAAAAAGGGTATTATTACACCCAATAAGTTACCATTTAGATCACCTATTTGAAAGCTGCGATTTGGTATAACCAAATGGAAAAATTCAAGGACTATGGATAAACAAACCAAATATGCAAATAATCTTTTTTTTGTTTTAAAAGTGAAAAGACCAAGAATTGAAATCAGAGAAAAAGCGTAAATGTGATTTGAGGATATTTGAAATAAATCTCTTGTGATTTGAGGTTGATTACTGAAATCATTATATAAAAAGAAACCTAATATACTTCCTGGATACAGATATAAAATTATTAAACATATATTAGATAATTTGAAAATTAACTGAAGATTATTTGTAAAAATTTTCATTAATTTTATTTATTTTATTTATTAATTAATATATCAAATATTTCAATGAAACATCTTATTCTTATAAGGCATGGACAAAGTGAGTGGAACCAACAAAAAAGATTTACTGGTTGGGTCGATGTCGGATTAACAGATAAAGGTAGAGCTGAGGCTAAAAAAGCTGGTGAATTAATAAAAGAGAAAAAAATTAAACTTGATACTTTTTATAGCTCCTACCAAAAAAGGGCAAATGATACTCTTAAAATTATAATGAAAGAATTAAATGAAGACGAAAACTCAATTACTAAAAAATGGCAATTAAATGAAAGACATTATGGAGAGCTTACAGGTTTAAATAAAGAAGATATGAAGAAAAAATATGGAGAAGAGAAAATCCATCAATTTAGAAGATCATGGGATGTCAAACCTGGAGCCTTAGATAGGAAAAGCCCCTATCATCCGCTCAATATAGAAACTTATAAAGATATTCCAGTATCTAATATTCCAGACACTGAGTCTTTAAAAGATACACATAAACGGGTAGTGAATTGTTATAATGAATTAATCTTAAAAGATCTTCAAAATGGTAAAGGTGTATGCATCTCGGCCCATGGTAATTCTTTAAGAGCTCTATGCAAGTATCTTTTTAAAATCAACGAAAGGGAAATTTCTAAAATGGAAATACCAACTGCAAATCCTCTTTTAATAATTTTTGAGGACAAACTTCAAATTTCATCTGTAACATATCTTGATCAAGAAAGAGCCAAAAATTTAGTTGCTTTTTAAAAGTTTATTATAAATATCATAATTAGTGACATGTTTAAAGTTCACTTTACTTTCAAAACCCATCAATTCATTTCTTGATAATAAATCATTCCACACCTCCGACATTGGGAAAGATTTATTATTAAATTTTTTAAATACTTTCTTTTCTAATATCTGACATCCTGTGTAAATAAAATTTAAGGGCTTTGTTTTGTTAAGCTTGTTCACTTCAAGATTAAAGTCTCCTATCAAATTTTGATCGAAGCTTTTATCCTTATTTACCACTAATAAAATATTTTTTGAATTTAAGTTAAAAAACTGATTTTCCATTTCTAAGATTTCAGCAATATAATTTTCGTTCCATAAAGTATCTGGATTAAAAGTTAAAAAATATTCATTTTTGTTTTCCATGATCATATTTAAAATTCCTCCACCAGTATTGAGAATTTCAGGAACTTCCTCAAATAATTCTATATCAATATCAAAGTTTTTTTTTTCAATATAATTTTTAAGCTTGTCTCGTTTATAATGGGTGTTTATCAGAATTTTTTTGAGATTTAATTTTTTTACAAGTTTAATAGTCTTTTCTAGCATAGTTTCATTTCCAATTTGAACAAGAGGTTTTGGAATTTCGTTTGTAATTGGAGTTAATCTTTTTCCAAAACCAGCACCTAATATCACCGCAACTTCAATTTTTTTCATACAATTAAATTTTATATAAATTTATTATTATTTAAAATTAACCTTAACTCATCAAATACTTTTCCATTTTTAGTTCTTGATTTAATAAGATTCCATGTATAAGGAATGTATTTAAGATATCTGTTTTTATCATCTCTTTTTGCAAGTCTTGAAAAAATTCCAAGAATCTTAAAATTTCTTAATACAGATAAAATTAAAAAATCATTTTCAAATTTTCTAAGATCTCTATTTAAGTATTTTTTCGTAAAATAATTGAACATTTCTTCTTTTAAATTATTTGTGGTTTTAAGTCTTACATCATCAATTAGTGAAGCAAGATCATAGGCTGGGTTTCCAATGACTGCATCTTGACTATCTATTAAATGAAATTTTTTTTGTTTAAGCATTATATTTGAAACATGGAAGTCTCTATGTACAAAAACATCATCGGGTAATTTAATTGCCTTTGATAATCTTAAAAAAATTTTCTTAAATCTTTTTTTAAATTGATTTAATTTTTTCTTACTAAGTTTTTGAGGAAGATACCATTCGTTAAACAAATAGGCCTCTCTTAAAAGTTTATCTTTTGAATATCTTGCCATGTTATATTTTCTACCTGTAAAATCTTTATTATAAAATTTTTTTATTTTTTGAACTTTAGATAATAAATCTAATACTTTTATAAAAATTTTTTTTTTGTTTTTTTTATTTTTGAGAAGTTTGAACAATGTGATATCCCCCAAATCGTTCACTTCTATTAAATTTTTGTTGTAATTGTTTTTTAATAATCTAGGAGCGCAAATACCCCCTGAATTTAGTATTCTGTTTATTGCATCATAGATTAGTAAATTTTTTTTTTTATTTTTTTTAGAAAAAATAATTATGGAATTTTTTGATCTATAAAATTTTCGCTCTGAAGCATCCCCTTCCAATTTAGTTACTTTTTTATTATTAAGCTTCATTTTTTCCAAAAAATTTAATCTTTAATAGCCTTGAATTATAATTATCAAAATATTTGAAATAAATTTCTATCCTTTTTTTAGGTTTAAAATGTACTTTTTCTGGCCATTCAATTATTGAAATCACATTATCATCCTCAAAAAGGCCAATATTTAGACATTCTTTTTTATTTTTTAATCTATACAAATCAAAATGCTGTATTCTTTTTTTTTTGATACGATACTCATAAACTATATTAAACGTTGGGCTTGGTATTTCTGTAATCTTGGTTTTTTCCCTTTTTTGCAGATTATTGATTAAATATTTTACAAATGTAGTTTTTCCAACTCCAAGTTCCCCGTATAAAAAAACTATATTAAACTTTTTTACAAATTTTGAAGTTTTCTCAGAAAATCTTTTTAATTCAATTTCTTTAGAAATTTTAATATTGCTACGATTAGTAGCGGTAAGCATCTGGCTTATATGGCCCTTCTTGTTTTACGCTAATATAATCAGCCTGTTCTTTTGATAGTTTTGTTAACTTTGCGCCAACTTTCTCTAGGTGTAACAAAGCTACTTTTTCATCAAGATGTTTTGGTAAAACATATACCTTCTTTTCGTACTTAGATGAATTATTCCAAAGTTCTATTTGAGCAGTGACTTGATTTGTAAAAGATGCACTCATTACAAAACTTGGGTGACCTGTTGCACATCCAAGATTAACAAGTCTACCTTCGGCTAAAAGAATTATTCTTTTTTTGCTTGGTAATTCTATCTCGTGCACTTGAGGTTTAATTTCATCCCACTTATAATTTTTTAATGCCTCAACCTGGATTTCATTATCAAAGTGTCCAATATTACATAGTATCGCTCTATCCTTCATATCTCTCATATGATCTGCTGTTATAATATCTTTGTTGCCAGTCGCAGTTACCACGATGTCAGCTTCTTTAATCATTTCATCCATTAAGACTACTTCATAACCTTCCATCGCTGCCTGTAACGCACATATTGGATCAGTTTCAGTAATCATTACTCTTGCTCCAGATTGCCTCAATGATGCTGCGCTACCTTTGCCCACATCACCAAATCCTGCAACAATTGCAACTTTACCTGACATCATCACATCTGTAGCTCTTTTAATGCCGTCGACTAAACTTTCCCTGCACCCATATAAATTATCAAATTTTGACTTTGTTACTGAGTCATTAACATTTATTGCCGGTACTAATAATGTCCCTTCGCTCTCCATTTTTTTTAAAGCTAGTACACCAGTCGTTGTCTCTTCTGACAACCCTTTAACATCTTTCATTAAATCTTTGTAATCTTTATGCATTAGAGCTGTTAAGTCACCACCATCATCCAAAATCATATTTGGCTTCCAATCTTTTTTACCTTCGATTGTTTGTTTTACACACCACCAATACTCTTCCTCTGTCTCACCTTTCCAGGCAAACACAGGTATTCCAGCTTTTGCTATCGCTGCAGCCGCATGATCTTGTGTTGAAAAAATATTGCATGATGACCATCTACACTCTGCACCAAGAGCTACTAATGTCTCAATAAGCACAGCAGTTTGAATTGTCATGTGCAGACAACCTAAAATTCTAGCTCCTTTTAAAGGAAACTTTCCTTTGTATTCTTTTCTTAATGCCATAAGTCCCGGCATTTCTGTTTCGGCAAGAGAAATTTCTTTTCTACCGAACTCAGCTAGCTTTATATCTTTTACTTTATAATCACTCATTTTTGCAAATCTTTTACATTAAAGAATAATTTATTCAATATATCAATTTAATTTTGGGAAAATAATTTCTACTTTTGCTCCCTTTTTATTAACATTATTTGATGCGATCACTTGACCCCCATGAAGATCAACTAGATTTTTAACAATATTCAATCCTAATCCAGAGTGTTCACCAAATTTATCTGGTCTATTGCTATAAAATCTTTTGAAAATTTTATCTGTATTTTTTTCTTTAAACCCAATTCCTTCATCAATTACACTAAGAGAAATTTTTCCATCTTTTTTTTGTAAGAGTTTAACTACAATATTCTGATTATCACTGCTAAATGAAATAGAATTTTCAAGGAGGTTTGCTAAAACTTGTTCGATCCTATTTTCAATGCCTTTTATATTAAACTTTTCACCAGAATTTTTAAACTGTAAATCAATGTTGATTCCACGTTTTGTATTATATATTGCATTAAAATCATCAACGACTGAGTCTGCAATTTTTTTTAAGTCTAAGGTTTTCATACTTTCCTTAGTTATTGCAACTTCATCTTTAAGCATTTGAGAATAATCTGTTATTAATCTTTCAATTCTTTCTACATCGTGTGTCAAAATCTTTGTCAATTTTTCCTTCTCAATGTTATCATTTGTGACTTCTAATATTTCAGATGCACTCTTAAGTGAAGCTAAAGGATTTCTAATTTCATGAACTAAATCTGTGGAGAAGTTTTCAGCTGTGTTTACTCGTTTTTGTAATTCATTTGTCATTTCATCAAGAGATAATGATAAAGTTCCCAGTTCATCATTTCTTTTTATTAAACTTTTAATATCTATTCTCTTTTTACTCTTTTCTTTTATATTTTCAGTATAATTAACAAGATTTTTAATTGGTTTTAAAAAATATCTATTTAACACTAATGAAAAAATAAAAATTACAACTGCGATTAATATTGCCGTACGAATTACAAAAGTTTTTCTTTCATTGATTGCTGTTTTAACATCATTGGCGTTTTGAGATATCAGAATATACCCAACATTTTCATCATCAATCAAAACATTCTTTATCGTTGATAATTTAAATTTATTATAAGTTTCATTTGTAAAAGTAACAGGCTTACCATAATCATCGGATATTGAATATTCCTGAAGTGTTTCTTCAAATTCACTCTTTTTTTCTGAATTAATTAATTCATCTGTAGATTTTTCTTTATCTTGGTTATTTTGTAAATCAAATTCAACTATTTCAATTCTCGATGAAAAGGATCTTGGGTCAAGATCGAGTGTATCTGTGTCTGCTAAAATCTCGAACGACTTATTAAAAAAAATAACCCTATCAAGATTTTGAAATAAAAATCTTGTCGATAATAGAAATTTTTTTACCTCATTTTTTTCAAATTCTATATTAAGTCTGTTAAGATTATTAATTGTATTATTTATAACTTCAATTTGGAGAGATGTTTTTTTTTTAATTAGATTTGGTTGAACATAATTAAGGTAGATTATGGTTAATGTACCAATAAATATAAAGATTAAAAGATTGATGAATAAAAATTTTTTAAGAATAGAGAGGTTTTTGATGATCGAAGAAAACATTAATTAACATTCCATCTATAACCACTTCCATACCTTGTTTCTATTGCAGAAAAACTCGAATCAATTTTTTTAAATTTTTTTCTAATTCTTTTAACGTGACTATCAATAGTTCTATCTTCGATATCAGTATCTTCTCTATAAGCAATATCCATCAATTGTGCTCTTTCTTTAATTATCCCAGGTCTTTTAGCAAGCTCTTGAACGATTAAAAATTCTGTTGTTGTCAATTTATCTGGCAACTGTTTTCCGTCCCATTCACATTCAAGTTGTGAGGGATCTAATTTGAGTTTGCCATGAGAAATTATGTTTTTACTGTCATCTACACTAATATTTTTCTTTCTAAGTTGAACCCTAATTCTCTCGACTAAAACTTTTATTGAAAAACCACCAGATTTTTTTACAAAATCGTCTGCTCCTAACTTTAAACCTAAAAGTTCATCCACCTCCTCATCTTTTGAAGTTAAAAAAATTACTGGTAATGAACTTTTTTTTCTTAATTTTTTTAGCAACTCTTCCCCATCCATTTTAGGCATCTTAATATCTACTATTGCTAAGTCTGGAGGTGTTCTTGTTAATCCTATAAGTGCACTCTCTCCATCTAAATAAGTTTGGACTTTAAAACCTTCTTTTTCTAAGGCAATACTCAAGCTTGTAAGAATATTTCTGTCATCATCTATTAGCGCAATTGTTTGTGTCATAGCCTAATATAAAAATACTAAATTGTCCCAATTTAGACAATACACTAATATTTAATGCAACATACCCCAATTATCCCCAATATTTACATCTACTAGAATAGGTATAGAGAAAGTGTGATGCTCACTTGATTTAACACTGGTCATTTCTGTTTTTATAAGTTTTTTGATTCTATCTAATTCGTTATTAGGTATTTCAAATATTAGCTCATCGTGAATTTGTAATAACAATTTTGTTTTTAATTTCGTATCATCATTGAGTTTATTAAAAATTCTTATCATAGCTATTCGCATCAACTCCGATGCCGAACCTTGTATTGGCGCATTAATTGCTGCCCTCTCTTGAAAGTTTCTAATATTAAAATTCTTGTCGTTGATACCAATAATATGCGTTTTTCTTCCAAAAATATTGTTTACAAATCCACTCCTCCTACAATGTTTTATTGTGGACGACATATAGTCTTTTATCTCAGGGAATTTCTTAAAATACGCATTTAGAAAGATTTCAGCATCAGCTGTTGAAACAGAAATTTGTTTTGCTAATCCGTATTGTGAAATACCATAGATAATACCAAAATTAATTGCCTTTGCTTTTCTTCTCATCTCTTGAGTGACTTTATTAATATCTACGCTAAAAATTTGGCTCGCTGTTAAAGAATGAATATCCTCATTATTATTAAACGCTTTTTTCAATTCCTTCACGTCTGCTAAATCAGAGAGTATCCTCATTTCGATTTGGTTATAATCAGCAGATAGAAGTGAAGTTCCTTTTTCAGAAATAAAAGCTTTTCTTATTTCTTTTCCATCTTCAGACTTAATTGGAATATTTTGTAAGTTTGGATCACTTGATGCCAACCTTCCGGTTGTTGTAGCAGCCAGCAGAAAGGATGTGTGAACTCTTTTTGAAACAGGATTAATATATTCTGGAAGTGAGTCTGAATATGTATTTTGAAGCTTTGAAATTTGCCTCCACTCTAAGGCTAACTTAGGTAATTCATGCCCTTTGAACGCCAGATCTTCTAAAACACTAGCACTTGTAGCAAAGCTTCCTTTTTTTGTTTTTTTTAATGCTGAAATTTTTAAATCATTGTACATTATTTCACCAAGCTGTTTGGTTGAACCAATTTTAAATTTTTTTTTAGATATTTTGAAAATTTCTTTTTCTAATTTAGCTATTTTTTTTTCAAATTTTTTTGATAGCTTTAATAAGAAATTTTTGTCTAATTTTATTCCGTTGATTTCCATTTTGGCTAAAATTTCGATCATTGGTTTTTCAAAAGACTCGTAAATATTTACTAATTTCTCCTCTTTTATATCTTTCAAAAATTTTTTGTATAACCTATAAGTAACATCTGCATCTTCCGCAGCATAATCTTTTGCTTCTTCAATATCTACATTGTCAAAAGTAATTTGTTTTTTTCCAGTACCAACTAAATCTTTATAAGAAATTGTTTTATGATCTAAATGAATTTTTGATAATTCATCCATGTTATGTTTGTTTTTTCCAGCATCTAGAACATAAGACATCAACATCGTGTCTTCCAAAAACTTCATTTCTATATCTCGATGATAAAAAATTATGTAATCAAATTTTATATTTTGACCAATTTTTTTAATTGTTTTATCTTCTAATAATGGCTTTAAAATTTTCAGTATATTCTTTTCATCCAAATTTTTTCCATTAGAATGATTTAAAGGAACATAATAAGCTTCACCTATTTTAAAAGATATAGATATACCGACTAATTTGGCAAGATGCGGGTTAAGAGAGTTTGTTTCTGTATCAATAGCAAGCTCTCCAACCTCTTCAACTTTGTTAATTAACTTTTTTAATTCCTCTTCACTATTTATCAAATTATAGTTTGATTTAGATAGATTATCATTTGTCTTTTGAGCTTTATCTTTATTTTCTTTTTCGAAATCAATTTGTCCGTATGTCGAAATTGCTGAGCTTAACAGTCTATTAAACTCCATATCCCTTAAAAAATTGAAGAGTTTTTTTTTATCAATTTCTTTTAATAAAAAATCATCTAATTTATGTTTGACAGGTACATCATTTTTTAAGGTCACAAGCTTTTTACTTATCAAAGCTTTATCTTTATTTTCAATAATCGTTTCTCTTCTTTTATTCTGCTTTATTGTTTCAGCATTTTTTAAAAGTTCCTCTAGACTTCCGAATTTATTTATTAACTCTGCTGCAGTTTTTACTCCAATGCCAGGGACACCTGGCACATTATCACTTGAATCGCCAGCTAAAGATTGAACATCAATAACTTTGTCTGAAGTAACTCCAAATTTAGCAATTACATCCTCTTTATTAATAAATTTATTTTTCATTGGATCGTAAATTCTTACTTTTTTGTCATGAAGCTGCATTAAATCTTTATCTGATGAAACAATGGTTACATCAGAACCGAGTTTTGTAATTTGTTTTGAATAAGTTGCGATTAAATCGTCGGCCTCGTAGTTAATCATTTCAACAGCAGGAATATTAAAAGCCTCTACAGATTTTCGAATATATTCAAACTGTGGGATCAAATCATCAGGTGCATCTGATCTGTTAGCTTTATAGTCCTCATAAATGTCATTTCTGAAATTTTTTCTAGCGGAGTCAAAAATAACTACGAAGTGAGTTGGTTTTTGTTTGTTTTCTTTTGATTTTGCATCCTCTAATAACTTAAAAAGCATATTGCAAAATCCTGCAACAGCACCAGTTGGTAAACCATCTGATTTTCTGGATAGTGGTGGAAGTGCATAATATGCTCGAAAAATATACCCAGAGCCATCAATAAGATAAAAATGTTTTTTTTTATGTAATTTAGCCATTTATTTAATTATTATTAATTTACCTTAATGTTATAAGCCTATAAATCTAAATGAGTAAAAAAAAAGTACTTTCTGTTAAAAAATTAAATAAAATTTATCGTGGGAATATCCATGCACTTAAAGATTTAAACTTGGAGGTGAAAGAGGGGGAAATTTTAGGACTCCTAGGTCCTAATGGAGCTGGAAAAAGTACTTTTATAAATATTCTTTCGGGTGTAACAGATAAAACCTCAGGTGAAGTAATTGTCTGGGGATTTAATTTAGACAAAAATCCACGCCAAGTTAGAGTTTCCCTAGGAATAGTTCCTCAAGAAATAAACGTTGACCCTTTCTTTACTCCCAAAAAACTATTGGATCTTCAGGCTGGTTTGTTTGGCGTCAAGAAAAAAGATAGGATTACAGATACGATACTTGAGCTAGTCGCCTTAAAAGATAAATCAAATAGTTATACGAGAAGTTTATCAGGCGGTATGAAAAGAAGATTATTGATCGCAAAAGCTTTGGTTCATAAACCACCTATAGTTATACTAGATGAACCAACTGCAGGCGTTGATGTCGAATTGAGAAGGAATTTATGGGAAAATATTAGATCTCTTAGAAAATTGGGGGTTACAATTATTCTGACCACACACTATCTTCAAGAGGCTGAGGAATTGTGTGATAGAGTTGGCATAATTCATAAAGGTAGTCTTATAGCATTAGATACAACCGAAAATATGTTAAATAAGATACAAACAAAAACCATAAGATTTGAAACTAACAAAAAAGTAGCTTTAAATGATATAAATAATAAAGATTATAATATTTTAAAAAATACAGATTCAGAATTTAAGATAGAATATAATAAACAAGAATTTAATATACAAAAAATAATTATATTATTAGAAAATCAAGGAATAGTAATTAAAGATATTAAATCCGAGGATCCCAATTTAGAGGACGTTTTTGTGAATTTAACAAATAACTAGATTAAAAACTAAAATTAATATATTATTAAATTATGGAAACTATTAAGCTTATTCAAAATAATAAAGTAGTTAAAAACGCTATTATTGTATTTTTAGGAACGGTTTTGTTAACAGTTTCAGCAAAAGTGAAAATACCCTTTTACCCAGTTCCAATGACAATGCAGACATTCGTTGTAATATTTTTAGGAATGTGTTTCGGTTATAAATTGGGTTTAGCTACAGTTGCGCTTTATTTGTTTGAAGGCATTCTTGGAATACCAGTTTTTTCTAATTCTCCAGAAAAAGGTGTTGGGATGATTTACTTTACAGGTCCAACGATGGGATACCTTTTAGGTTTTATAATAGCAGTTTATGCGGCTGGAAAATTTAATTTTAATAAAAACTATCTTTTAAATTTTATAAAGATTGTTTTATCTGTTTTGCCAATTTATATATTAGGACTTATTTGGTTAGGAGTCTTAATTGGTTGGGATAAACCAATTTTTGAATTAGGAGCAAAACCTTTTTTACTAGCCGAATTATTTAAAATATTACTTTTAGTTATAATCTCGACGAAAATTGATTTTTTAAAAAGTTTACCTAGGCGATCTTTTTGATAAAATTCTCTGAAGAGTTCTACGATGCATTTTCAATCTTCTAGCTGTCTCTGAAACATTTCTGTTACATAATTCAAAAACTCTATGTATATGTTCCCACTTAACTCTATCTGCAGACATAGGGTTATCTGGTGGGTCAGCTTTTCTATTTGGATCTGCTAAAAGTGCTTTTTCAACGTCATCGGCATCAGCTGGTTTAGCAAGATAATCGATTGCACCTTGTTTGATTGCTGCAACAGCTGTTGGAATATTGCCATAGCCTGTTAGCATCACAATTCTACTATCTGCATTAGAATTTTGAATTTCTTTTACAACTTCCAATCCGTTACCATCACCGAGCCTCAAGTCCACTACAGCAAATGCAGGTTTATTAGTCTTAACAGCATCGATTCCTTTTTTTACACCTTCAGCTTGTGAAACTTTAAATCCCTTCTTTTCCATAGCCCTAGCTAAGCGCTCTCTGAAAGGATTGTCATCATCTACAATTAGAAGAGATTTGTCTTCAAATTGGCTTATATTTTTTACGTTTTGGACGTTCATAGACATCTATATAGAATTTTTTTTTTAAATTTCAAGGGCTTGGGAAACATTGATTTTTATCAATTATTTTCTTTACACTAGGTGAAGAATCCCTTAAATGCTCAATTTAATGAAATTTGCATAGCTATTATGCAGATTTTTTTTGTTAAATTTTTTTTTACGGAGCTAAAAAAATGAAAAAATTTAAAACTGTTGATGAACTTATTAATGTAATCAAACCTTCTGATCCAGTTTACTGCATCAGAAAGAACTTGATAAAAAAAGCTACCAAAGTTTTTTTACAAAATTTCCCGGGTAAAATCTTATACGCAGTTAAAACTAATCCACATCCTTTTGTAGTCAAAACTCTTATAGAATCAGGAATAAAGAATTTTGATGTTGCTTCACTAAAAGAGATAGAGATGATTAAAAAGATTAACAAAGATTTAGAATGTTCTTACATGCATACTGTAAAAAGTAGAGAAAGTATTAGAGATGCGTATTTTAAATATAATGTTAAAAGTTTTTCATTAGATACAAAAGAGGAATTAATCAAAATTATTGAATCTACAGAACAAGCTAAGGATCTTGAGTTATATGTACGAGTAGCTGTTTCCAATGAACATGCTGAGATTGATTTATCAAAAAAATTTGGCGCATTAAGTTCTGAAGCAATCGGATTATTAAGGTTGACTAAACAATATGCAAAAAAAATTGGTTTAAGTTTTCATGTAGGTTCGCAATGTATGCACCCTATTTCTTATGCCAAAGGTATTTCTGAAATTGGAAATATAATCAAAAAAACAAGAATTATTCCAGATGTAATAAATATTGGAGGTGGATTTCCAACTATTTATCCAGATCTAATTCCACCTTCCCTGGATGGTTATTTTAATGAGATTAAAATAGCTCTTGAAAAATTGAAATTAAATAAAATGCCTGAAATAATTTGCGAGCCAGGTAGAGCATTAGTCGCAGAGTCAGGATCAACGATAGTAAAAGTGAATTTAAGAAAAAAACAGAAGCTTTACATAAATGATGGAACTTACGGAACTTTATTTGATGGTGGAGTTCCGAATATAGTTTATCCTTCAAGGATTATAACGAATGGAAGAATGATTTCAAAAAAAATGACTGCTTTTGATTTTTATGGACCAACTTGTGATAGCCTTGATTATATGAAAGGACCCTTTATTTTACCTAATAATGTAAAAGAGAATGATTACATAGAACTTGGTCAACTAGGAGCGTATGGATTAACTTTTAGAACTCAATTTAACGGCTTTTATTCTAACGAGATTTATGAAGTTGAGGATGAACCAATAATGACTATGTACGATAGAGATAAAAATAAAGGATCTCTAGTCGCATAAATGTCAGAAAAGAAAAATTTAGGCCACAATACAAAAAAAAGTTTTCTTAACAAACCTGTAGAGCACATTGACATAACTTCTTTCGACTCTCGAGACATTATATCGTCGATGAAAAAAATGTCTTTTGTCTCCAGAGAAACAGGAAACGCTGCAAGTATTTTTAACGAAATGTTAAAAGATAAAAATTGTACAATTTTTTTGACACTTGCAGGATCAACTTCTGCTGCGGGATGCATGAATATCTATAAAGATATGGTCAAATACAACATGGTAGATGCTATTGTTGCTACTGGCGCATCTATTGTTGATATGGATTTTTTTGAGGGTTTGGGTTTTAAACATTATCAAGGTTCACAATTTCAAGATGATAGTGAACTTAGAAAAAATTACATTGATAGGATTTACGATACTTATATTGATGAAGATGAGTTACAAATGTGCGATAAAATTATATGTGAAATAGCTGATAAATTGCCCCCAAAAACATATACCTCTAGAGAATTTATATATGAGATGGGAAGATATTTAAAAGATAATTCAAAAAAAAAAGGTTCATTAATAGAAACAGCATTTGATAATAATGTTCCTATTTTTTGCCCTGCTTTTACTGATTCTAGCGCTGGATTTGGACTGGTTATGCATCAAGAAAAAAATCCAAATAAACACATCACTATAGATTCAATTAGAGAATTTAGAGAATTAACAGAAATTAAAATTAAATCAAAAAATTCTGGTCTATTTATGATAGGTGGAGGTGTTCCAAAAAATTTTATTCAAGATACGGTTATTTGTGCCGAGTTATTAGGTAAAGAAGTAGATATGCACAAATACGCAATTCAAATAACTGTAGCAGACTCAAGAGATGGAGCATGTAGTAGCTCTACTCTCAAAGAAGCTAGTTCATGGGGAAAAGTGGATATAACAAAAGAGCAAATGGTTTTCGCTGAAGCTACTAGCGTATTGCCTTTAATTGCTAGTGATGCTTATCACAGAGGAGAGTGGAAAAGTCGAGAGAGAAAGAATTTTACAAAGCTATATCAAAAATGACGAGAAAAACCAAAATTGGTTTAATTCAACTTAAAATTTCAAACAACAAAAATTTTAATTTGAAAAACTCTATAAAAAAAATAAGAGAGGCAAAAAAGAAGGGTGCGAAAATAATATGTGTCCCTGAGCTATTTTTATCAAACTATTTTTGTAAAACAGAAAATCATTTAAACTTTAAGTTAGCTGAAAAAATTCCCAGCGAAACATCCAAAATTTTTTGTGAACTCGCACGTGAATTAAATATTATTCTTATCATATCATTATTTGAAAAAAAAATATCTGGAATGTACCACAACACAAATTTAACAATTAACGAGAAGGGTAAAATTATTTCCAAATACAGAAAAATGCACATTCCTGATGATCCTGGATATTATGAAAAATTTTATTTTACACCTGGAGATCTAGGATTTAAAAAAGTAAAAACAAAATTTGGAAACATCGGTTCACTTATTTGCTGGGATCAGTGGTTTCCTGAAGCAGCAAGACTTACAACCTTGAAAGGTGCTGAATTAATATTTTATCCAACCGCTATTGGGTGGCACCCAAATGAAAAAAAAAGGTACGGTAAATCACAATTAGAGTCCTGGATTACAATTCAAAAGTCCCATGCAATAGCTAATGGTATTTTTGTTGCTGCGATAAATAGAGTCGGAGTGGAAAAAAAAGGTAAAAGAAAAATCGAATTTTGGGGTAATTCCTTTGTTATTGACCCAAGTGGAAATATTATTTCAAAACTTAACTCTAAGAATGAAGGTATATTAATTTGTGATATTGATTTTAGAAAAGTTGAAAATGTTAGACAACACTGGCCATTTTTAAGAGATAGAAGAATTGATGCCTACAGGGGTTTGATGAATAATCCAAAAGATGAATAAAAATTTATCCAATCTTGGATATAGAATGCCCGCAGAGTGGGAAAAACAAGAATCTATTTGGATAACTTGGCCTTATAACAAAAAAGATTGGCCAGACCTTTTTGAAACTATTCCAAAAAAAGTAGCAGAAATAGTTTCTATAATTTCAAAAACACAAAAAGTTAATCTCATTATTAAATTAAATGAAAAAGAAAATAAAATAATACGGATACTTAAATTTTTTAGTGCAAAATTAAGAAATATTAGACTACTTAAAATACAAACAGATAGGATATGGATTAGGGATTTTGGCCCTATTTATCTTGTGAATAACAGAACAAAAAGCAAAATTTTTATAAACTTCAAGTTTAATGGATGGTCAAAATATAAAAATTTTAAAAAAGATAACAAAGTTAACCTTGTTATCCACAAAAAAACTCAAATAAGAAAAATTGAACCAAGAATAAAGATTAAAAATAGATATAAAAAAATTATACTTGAGGGTGGAGCTATAGACGTTAATGGTAAAGGTTCTATCATGTTAACTAAAGAATGCTTGCTAAGCAAAATTCAATTGAGAAATCCAGGAATTAATAAGCTCACTTATGAAAGAGTATTATCAAAGTTACTAAATGTAGATAATTTCATTTGGCTTAATAAAGGTATTGTCGGGGACGATACTCACGGACATG
Organism: uncultured Pelagibacteraceae bacterium; assembly: GCA_902528375.1. Lineage (GTDB taxonomy): Bacteria > Pseudomonadota > Alphaproteobacteria > Pelagibacterales > Pelagibacteraceae > Pelagibacter. The sequence continues at coordinate 28,607 of CABZSS010000007.1, read as the reverse complement.
TTGATGATATAAGTAGGTTTGTCTCAGAGAATACTATTATGACAGCAATCGAAAACAATAAAAAGGATGAAAATTACCAAATTTTGAAAAAAAACCTTAAAATTCTAAAAAGTGCCAAGAATTCAAATGGGAAAAAATTTAGAATAATAAAAATACCAATGCCTAAACCGATATCATTCGATAAAGTTAGAGTACCCGCGAGTTATATGAATTTTTTAATATGTAATAAAATTGTTTTGCTGCCAATTTTTAATGATGAATGCGATTTAAAAGTAATTAAAATATTTAAAAAGTACTTTAAAAACAAAAAAATTGTTGGAATTGATTGTTCAAAACTTATTTGGGGATTTGGTTCTGTTCATTGCATGACCCAACAAGAGCCTAAAGTTTAACCTTAAACAGGCTTTAAAGTGCCTAATAAAAATCTGAAAGGTATTAACATTACCAAAGCTACAAATATTTTAACCACTAAATCCCCTAAAGATAAAGTAATCCACGGAACACCAGTTGCGTAAAAAGAAATTGAAAAGAATAGAAAGGTATCAACTGTAGATCCAACAATAGATGAGGTTAATGGAGCAATAAACCATTTCTTTTTTCTTAATTTATCAAAAACTTGTACATCTAAAAGTTGAGCAACTAAAAATGCCGATCCTGATCCAATAGCAATTCTAACTGATATTAAATCATCAAAATTAGTTGAAAAAAATAGTGTAAAACTAATTCCAATTACAAATCCAAAATATACAATTTTTCTCGCTGCAATCTTTCCATATGATCTGTTTGCTAAATCTGTAATTAAAAAAGCTATAGGATAACTAAAAGCACCATAAGTTAGCAATTGTTCCAAACCGTAATATTTTATTGGAAATTGAACCAGGTAGTTTGATGCTAAAACCACCAAACCCATAAAAAAGGAAAGGGTTAGAAAAACTTTATTCATTATGCAGATTTTTGTAGAATATTTTTTTTAACTTTTTTAAGTCTATCTGATAAATATTTTGATTTAACTTCTTTCATAAATTGATCAAAACTACCTTTTTTATCAATAGATCGCATAGCAGAATTTGAGACATTTAGTCGTAAACTTTTGTTTAAAATATCACTTTTAAAATTTACCTTTTTGATACCAGGTAAAAATCTTCTCTTTACCTTATTATTTGCGTGGCTAACTTTATGACCCTTTAAAGGTCTTTTACCGGTAAGTTCACATTTTTTTGTCATGATAGTTAACGTGGTATAAATGTAGTTTAATTGTCAGTCAAGTCGATATTTTAAATTTTTCCAATAATATCGCTTAATTTTTTTACATTATTAGTTTCAAGAATATTATTTAACTCATCTGAAATCTTGCTAACAATTTTTGGGCCCTGAAAGACCATACCTGTATAAAGCTGAACAAACTTTGCCCCGTGTATAAACTTTTGATAAGCTGTTTCACCAGAGTCTACCCCACCTACACCGATTATATCTATCTTATCATTTAATATTTTATAAAAATTGTTTATCAATTTATTGGATATTTCATTCAAAGGTTTTCCTGAAAGTCCTCCTTTTTGAAATTTCTTGTGATTTTTCAAACTGTCCCGATTACCATCTGTCGTGTTCGAAACAATTACGGCTTTAATATCATAATTCAAAATTGTTCTGCAGATTTCCTCGATTTTTTTCTGATCAATATCGGGTGATATTTTAATAGCTATTGGAATATTACTTTTCAATTTTTCTCTTTCGTTATGAATACTTTCTAGTAGTTTTCTGAATTCTTCATTATTATGAAAATCTCTTAAATTCTCTGTATTTGGTGATGAAATATTTATCGTTATATAATCTGCAATATCATGAAATTTCCTAATACATTTTAAATAATCTTCAATTTTATTTTCTGAGTTCCAATTAGGTCCTATATTCACTCCCAATAATCCTATTGGTTTTTTTTTAATTATTCTTGATCTTGCATCATCAGCACCATTGTTATTAAAGCCTAGGCGGTTTATTAGTGCACAATCTTCCTCTAATCTAAAAACTCGGGGTTTTGGATTGCCGTATTGGCATAAAGGGGTAACAGTGCCAACTTCTACAAAACCAAAACCAAGTTTAAATAAAGGGTTGTAAACTTCTGCATTTTTATCGAACCCAGCAGCTATACCAATTGGATTTGGAATTTCTTTTCCAAATAATTGAGTTTTAAGGATTAATTCATCCTTATTATATTTTTTAACAATTAAATTTGTTTTTAGAGCTTTAATTGCAAGGTCATGCGCAATCTCAGGATCAATCTTGAAAATAAAAGGTCTTATTTTAGAAAACATTAATTAATTTTTTCTTTTATTAATTTAATAGTATTTTTTACACCAAAGAAACTTATAAAAAAACCTAACCTTGGTCCATTTTCAACCCCAAATACTACTTCATAAATTAATTTGAACCAGTTTCTTAAATTTTCTTTATAACCATTTTCTTTACCAACAGTGTAGATATTTGTTTGGATGTCTTCTGGTTCAAGGTTATCTCGGGAATTCTCTAACATCTTAATTAAGTTTAGTAACGCTTTCTTTTCATCATTATTTGGTTTTTTATATTTTTTGTTGCTTTTGGCAATATCGTTAAAATATGTTATTGAGTACTCAATTAGTTTATCAAATATTGGATAATCTTTTTTATTAAGGTCTTTTGTATACCTCTCAACAAATTTCCACAAAACATCTTTTGAATTAGCATTACTTGTTTCAACTAAATTTAATAGCATTGAATAACTCATAATTTTGTTTTCTTTAGGAATATTTCCATTATGAACATGCCAAACTGGATTCAATAAAATTTCCCTGTTGGATTGATTTTTACTTTTTTCTAGACAATCTAAATATTCGTCGACTGCTTTCGGCACGATTTCTTTATAAAGTTTTTTTGCTCGTTTTGGATTTTGAAACATAAACAAAGATAGACTTTCTGGAGAGGCATATCTTAACCATTCTTCAATTGTAACACCATTACCTTTGGACTTTGAAATTTTTTCTCCTTTTTCATCTAAAAATAACTCGTAAGCAAAACCAGAAGGATTTTTTTTACCTAAAAGTTTCATAATTTTTGTTGAGAGGATTGCACTTTCAATTAAGTCTTTTCCGTACATCTCAAAATCAACATCTAAAGCATACCAACGCATTGCCCAATCCACCTTCCACTGGAGTTTACATTTACCATCAAGAATACTGACGTTCATTTTTTCTCCTTTATTATCGAATATAATAGTCGATTTTGATTTATCTATTTCCAAAACTGGAATTTCCAAAACCTGACCGGTTTTTGGACATATTGGTAAAAAAGGACTATAGGTTTTTTGTCTTTCTTTACCAAGAGTTGGGATTATTATGTTCATTATCCCATCATAATTTTCTAAAATCTTTCTAAGCGGCTCATTGAAAAATCCACTTTTATACAACTTTGTTGAGCTTAAAAAATTATATTTAAAATTGAATTGATCTAAAAACTTTTTTAACATTTCATTATTATGTTCACCAAAACTACCAAACTTTTGAAAAGGATCTGGAACAATAGTGAGAGGTTTATGAAGATTATCAGTCAAAATTTTTTTATTAGGCACATTGTCTGGAACTTTTCTAAGACCGTCCATGTCGTCAGAAAATGTAATAATTTCTTTAGGCAAGTCTGTTAATAAATTTAATGCGTTTACTACCATTGATGTACGTGCCACCTCACCAAAAGTTCCTATATGAGGTAGCCCAGATGGACCATAGCCAGTTTGAAGAACTATCTTTCCTTTTTTTTCAATAAAAGACTTTCTCTCTTTCAAAATTTTTTTTGCCTCAACGATTGGCCATGAGTTTGATTTTTCAATGTCTTGTTTGTTAATTTCTATCATCAAAAATCGAATTTATTGTATAATTAGCTTATATTTAAATTCATATAATGTTGAAATTTATTTTCCATAAAATAATGTTCAAATTAAATGTCCAATTATAAAACTGTTTTTTTTACTTTAGGCGTATTGTTGATTGTATTAGGTTTTTCAATGTTAGTTCCTATTACCATACAATTAATTTATAATGAATTTAATTCAACCTTTATAATATCTTCAATAATTACAATTACTTTTGGTACTTTGTTTTTTTTAGCCAATATCGATCATAACAGAAGCTTGAGCACTCAGCAGGCATTTCTCCTCACAGCATTATCATGGATAGGAGTTGCAATTTTCGGGTCTATTCCATTTATATTTTCAGACTTAAACCTATCTTTAACCGATGCTTTCTTTGAAAGTATGTCTGGAATTACAACTACCGGAGCAACAATTATCAATAATTTATCCGACACTCCTAAGGCAATTTTAAGCTGGAGGGCAATACTCCAGTGGCTAGGTGGAATTGGAATTATTGTAATGGCAATTACTTTGATGCCTATAATGAATATTGGTGGTATGCAGCTTTTGAAAATTTCAAGTGGGGATAGTTCAGAGAAAATACTTCCCAAATCAAAACAAATTTCTCTCAGGTTAGTTCTAATCTATTTTTCTTTAACTTTACTTTGTGCATTTTTCTATAAAGTTTGTGGGATGAATTTCTTTGATAGCTTTACACACTCAATGACTACTATAGCTACGGGGGGGTTCTCCAATTATAACCAATCAATAGGATTTTTTGAAAGTGCCAAAATTGAGTATGTGTCTATAGTTTTTATAATTTTAGGTAGTATCCCATTTATATCATATATAAAATTTTTATCTGGTAATAAGAAAATAGTATTTAAAGACGAACAAATAAAATTATTCTTTAAGTTAATATTTTTTTCAATTTTTATACTTTTTATTTACTTAGCAATTGTTAATAAAAACATTTTTGAAATTCAATTAAGAGCAATTATCTTCAATGTGGTTTCAATATTAACGGGAACCGGTTATGTTACCAAAGAGTTTGATCAGTGGGGAAATTTTCCTTTAATATTTTTTTTATTACTTATGTTTATTGGTGGCTGTGCAGGATCAACTACTTGTGGAATAAAAGTATTTAGAGTTCACATGCTCTATTTTTTTTTAAAGAATCAATTAATGAAAATAATTTACCCAAGGGCAATTGTTAATTTAAAATATAATAATGACGTAGTTCAAGATAAATTAATCGCTTCAATAATATCATTTATTTATCTTTATATTATTATTTTTTTTGTAATATCCGCACTTTTAACTTTAACAGGTCTAGACTTTATCACAGCAATTTCTGGAGCTGCCTCCTCAATATCAAATGTTGGACCTGGACTTGGGAACGAGATTGGGCCAAACAGTAATTACGCAAGTTTGCCAGCTACATCCAAATGGATTTTGTCTACTGGAATGATTTTAGGTCGTTTGGAGATATTTGCGATTTTAGTAATTTTCTTACCATCTTTTTGGAGAAGCTAATTGACTTATAATTCCAATTACTTCTTCAAAGAAAAGTCATTAAAAATGCTTTTATTTGGTTTTTCCTCTGGATTACCAATATTATTGGTGTTCTCAACTTTATCAGTTTGGTTATCTAAAGCGGGTATAGAGAGAAGCACAATAACACTTTTTAGTTGGGCAGGTTTCGCGTATGCTTTTAAATATTTATGGTCTCCAATAATAGATAAATTTAGTTTACCAATTTTTAAAAAATTTGGACATAGACGAAGTTGGCTTTTGTTAGTTCAACTTTTAATTATTCTGTCTTTACTACTCACTTCCTTTAGCGATCCACAAAAAAATCTCTACGCAACTGCATTTTTTATCATTCTTTTGGCTTTTTTTAGTGCATCTCAAGATATTATAATTGACGCATTTAGAATTGAGTCAGTTTCTCAAAGTAAACAGGGATATTTATCTTCAATGTATATTGCGGGGTATAGAATAGGTATGCTCGTTAGTGGAGCTGGAAGTTTATGGTTAGCTGCTTATTTTGGCTCAGATACTTATGATCAAATTGTATGGCAAAAAGTTTATTGCATAATGGCTATATTTATGTTGGTTGGTATATTTGCAAATCTAACCTCAGATGAACCAAAAGTAAAAAAAAATATATTTAAGAAAACAAATAACCATTTGATTTTCTTTTTATCTATATTATTAACTATCGTTATATTTATCTATCTCTACTCAAACATAAGTTTTTCTGTCAAAGATAATAATTTTTTAATATTTGTACTAACTTGTTTAAAGTTGACTTTTTGCTTTTTGGTCTCAGGCACTTTGTTGGTATTGATGACAAAAATGAAAATAATTGAAAAAAAAATGGTAGCTGAAAGTTATATTGCTCCAATTACAAATTTTATTAAAAAATATGGAAAATTTGCTTTAATTATCCTTATGCTTATTTCTCTATACAGAATTGCTGATGTAGTTATGGGTGTTATGGCAAATATATTTTATTTGGAGAAAGGCTACTCAATAAAAGATATTGCTACTTACTCAAAATTCTTCGGGGTATTTGCAACTATAATAGGTGGTTTATTAGGAGGCTATTTTGCCTCTAAAAAAGGCACAATGACAGCTTTATTTTTAGGTGCTTTAATTGCATCTTTAAGTAACTTACTATTCGCTTGGCTAGCAACAGTAGATGCAAATATAAATTATTTAATCATGGTAATTACAGCGGATAATATATCAAGTGGATTTGCTGGGGCAGCTTTTGTAATTTATCTATCTGGATTAACCTCAATCAAATTTACTGCGACTCAATATGCTTTGTTTAGCTCAATTATGTTATTTTTACCAAAACTTATAGCAGGATATTCTGGTGCATGGGTTGATGTAATGGGCTATAGTAATTACTTCATACTTACTGCTTTGTTAGGAGTGCCGGTATTATTCTTGATATATTGGATAGGTATAGTTGCACCAATAAAAGATTAATGATTAATAAGTATTCTTGCATAAATATATACGAAGATAAAAAAAAGTATTCAAAACTATCCTCACAAATTCTTTATGGAGAAAAATTTACAATTTTGAGAAGATACAAAGATTGGTACAAAATAAAAACCAGTTATGACAAATATGTTGGTTTTATTAAAAAAAAAAAATTTGAAAATTTCCTTCATAAGCCTACACATAAAGTATCTTCTTTAAAAGCAAAGGTTTTTTTAAAACCTTATAAAACTTCTAAAGTTAGGATGAAATTGAGTTTCACTTCCCTGATACAAGTAAAATCGAGTAATAAAGGATTTTTTAGTTTTGATAACTATTGGATACAAAAATCTGACGTTGTCCCTTTAAGTTATAAAGAAAAAATATTTAAAAGAATAAAAATTTTTAGAGATGTTAAATATAAATGGGGAGGAAAAAAGTTTGATGGAGTAGATTGTTCTGGATTAATACAACTATTTTATAAATTTAACAATCTTTACTGTCCAAGAGACACAGGACCTCAATTTAAATATTTCAAGAAATTAAGATCAATTAAAAAAAATGCAATTATTTTTTGGAAAGGCCATGTAGCTGTATGTTTGTCAAAAAAAAAGTTGATACATGCTTATGGTCCGAAGAAAAAAGTAATTATTATGGATATTAAAAAAACAATAAATTTGATAAAAAAAACCGCTAAACTTGATGTAATTGGAATAAAATGAATATAGTCTCAGATGAAGAACTAAAAAAAAAATATGATCAGCTTTACCAAAAATTTGTCAAAGGGAAATCTTTAGAAGTTATAAGAGAATGTAATAAAATACTTAAAAAAAGAAAACACCAATTATTTTTTAATTTATTAAGCGTTGCTTACCAGAAAAATGGGGAAATTGAAAAGTCAATAGATGTTATGAGAGAAGCATTAGCTTTGAATCCCGATCATCCAAATTTCCTAAATAATATAGGCACATGTTTTTATAAGTTACACAAATATTCAGTAGCAAAAAAATATTATGAAAAAGGTTTAGAAATAGATAACAATCATCTTCATATTCTTAATAATTTGGGAAATTTAAAAAGAGAGACTAATAAAATTGAAGAGTCGATAGGATATTATAAAAAAGTTTTAAGTATACAAAAAGATGCTGTTCCAGCCTTATTTAATCTAGTTGGCATTTATAGAATTACTAATCAAAAAGTGGAATCGAAAAAATATTGTAAAAAAATACTAGAATTAAATAGAAAATTAACTGATGCTGATCGTCAATATTCTTTGGTTCATAAATACGTCAAAAACGACCCTCACTTGAACGAAATGCTAAAGAAAATAAATGATAAGGATTTAAATAATTTAGAAAAAATACATCTCTATTATGGAGTTCATAAAGCTTATGAAGATATTCAAGATTATAAGAATGCTTTTAAATTTTTGAAGATAGGGAACGAATTGGTAAAAAAGGAGACAAAATATAACTTTAGTAAAGACGAAAAAAAGATTAATAATTATATAAACCTATACAAAAAGATTAAACATTTAAAATCATCTGAGGCTCATAGAAATTTAATATTTATTGTGGGTATGCCGCGCTCGGGTTCATCGTTGATTGAACAAATACTTTCGTCTCATAAAAACGTGTTTGGTGGAGGTGAGATACAGTACATACAGAAAATTGCTAACAAAATAATTAGTGAGAAAAAGATTGATGTCTCTTCAATCGACAAGTATAGAAATGATTATCTTTCTTTAATATCAGAATTAAATGACTCATCTTCTTTTTTTACAGATAAAGAATTATTAAACTTTTGTAATATAGGATTGATTTTGAGTTTGTTTCCAAAGGCCAGAATAATTAATTGTACTCGAGACCCTTTAGATAATTGTTGGTCAATTTATAAAAATTATTTTCCAATTAAAACAGAGTTTGTGAATGACTTTAAGGATATCACTAAATTTTATAAACTTTATTTAAATACAATGAAATTTTGGCAAAAAGAATTCCCTCAAAGTATTTTCAATCTAAACTATGAAACGTTGGTAGAAAATCCAAAACATCAAATTGAGAAAATTTTAAATTTTTGTGGTTTGGAATGGGATGAAAACGTCATGAACCACCACAAAAATTCACGTATAATAAGAACTTTAAGTTTTGACCAAGCAAATAAACCAATAAGTAAAAAAGTTTCTAATTCCATCAAAAATTACAAAAGTATGATTGGAGATTTTATAAAAGAGTTTTAGATCTAGGTTCTGCCAAAATCTGGTTTTGAAGTATCTTGCTTTAATAAAACTATCTTTTGTCTTACTTTTTTTAAATTTCTTAATTTAGTTTCTAAATTCTTTTTATTTGATTTAATATCTCGTTTAAATACTTTTAAATTTTTAATGAAAAGATCAATCACTTTGTGCATGTTTGATTTATTATTAAAGAATATATCTCGCCACATAATTTCATTTGAAGCAGCAATTCTAGAAAAATCTCTTAATCCTCCTGCACTAAATCTAAGAACGTTATCTTTATTTGAAATTTTAAAATTAGTTGCTGTTAAAATTAAATTATAAGCAATCAAATGTGGCAAATGACTCGTTATTGCAAATATCTTATCATGTTGATCTGCATCCATGGCAGCTGTTTTTGAGCCAAGTAGTTTCCAAAATCTCAATATTTTCTTCATTTCTTTGGTTTGTGATTTTTTTGGTTTAATTATTACTGACCATTTATTTACAAATAGATTTTCATTACCATTCAATGGTCCTGAAACTTCGGAGCCTGCTATTGGATGACTTGAAATCCAGTTAATATCTTTTCTTTTAATTCTATTTATTTTGATGATTGTGTCTCTCTTTGCAGAGCCAACATCAGTAATCAATACATTCTTTTTTGAATATTTATTACATGCTAAAAATATTTTTTTGTATTCGCTTAGGGGAGTGCAAATGATAATAAAATCACATTCAGATATTTTTTTATCCATTTTTTTAATTAACTGAAATTTAAGCTTAAATCTCTTTAATGTTCTTTGATTTTTTTTAGATTTTTCAAAAACTAATATTTTTTTGGCAATCTTTTTTTTACAAACCTTCTTTAATATTGATGAGCCTATTAAGCCACAGCCTACAATTAATAATTTATTGATCATTTTCCAAATATTTTTTCTAAGGTTTTAAGAAGAAGAATATTCTCTCTTGTGTTCCCAATTGTTAATCTTAACTTATTTTTAATTTTGTATGCTTCTAAACTTCTTAAAAGAATTCCTTTTTTTTCAAGAAATTTTTTTATTTTAATAGCAGAATATTTACAATTATCAAAATCTAAAAAAAGAAAATTTGCTGTAACTTTATTAGTTTCAATTTTATAATTTTCTAAAGTTTTTTTAATCTTATAAGCCCATCTTAGATTATGTTTAATTGATTTTGTGATAAATGATTTGTCTTTTAATGCCTCAACTGCAGCCATTTCAGCGATTTTATTTATGTTGAACGGTGGTTTGATTTTAAGAAGTTCTTTTACAATATCTTTAGACCCATAACCCCAGCCTATTCTTAGTGAAGCTAAACCGTAAATTTTTGAAAATGTCCTTAGAACAAATACATTTTTTTTATTCTTAAATAATTCTAATCCAGATTTGTAATCTTTATTTACCATATATTCATAGTAAGCATCATCAATTACAAGAAGAATATTTTGTCTAAGTTTTTTTCTTAATTCAAGAAGCTCTTTTTTTGTTAAATAAGTACCTGTCGGATTATTAGGATTAGCCAAAAAAACAATTTTTGTTTTATTCGAAACTTTATCCAGAATTCCCTTAACTGAAACTTTAAATTTATTTTCCCTAGAAAAGATTACTTTTGAGCCAATTATATTGCTGTAAATCCTATACATTAAAAAACTAAACTGAGGAACGATAACCTCATCTTTTTTTTGTAAAAATAATTGACACAATAATTGTATGACTTCGTCAGATCCTGAGCCACAAATAATTTGATCAAAATTACATTTGAATTTTTGTGAGATTTCTCTCCTTAAAGTTCTTGTTTTGCTATCTGGATATTTATCCAGCTTTTTTATACTTGAAATTATTTTTCTGGATTTAGGTGATTGGCCAAGTGCAGATTCATTTGCAGATAGTTTAATAATATTTTTTTTTCTAAAAATATTTGACTTGCCCGGTACATAGCTTTGCACATTTATTTTTCTGTAATTTAATTTTTGCATAACGATATATATAAATAATATAACGGTTATTTAAATAAAATTAACCCTATACGGGATATAATTGACATAAATAGTTACATGTTATAAAAGAATTTTGCGCTGATTTAACTGAATTGCGAGCGCTTTAAAAAAACCGCTAAATAAGTTTTTTTTCCTCACAATTCAAAAAAACTATGAGTGAAAAAGATAAAATAAAAACTTTACTGGTAAAAAAACCGTTGAAACTAGATTGTGGTCAGACAATCAGTGATTTTCCATTGGCTTATGAAACATATGGAAAATTAAGTGATAAAAAAAATAATGCTATATTGGTTTTTCATGCATTAACGGGAGACCAGTTTGCTTCAGGAATAAATCCAATTACGAAAAAAGACGGTTGGTGGAATTATGCCCTTGGACCTGATAAAGCTATTGATACCAATAAATACTTTGTAATTGCAGCTAACGTTATAGGTGGTTGCATGGGTTCTTTTGGACCAAGTGATATTAATCCGGAGACAAAAAAACCTTTCGGAACTAATTTTCCTGTAATCACAATAAATGATATGGTTAATGCTCAATATAACCTTTTAGAATATTTTAAAATTGAAAAATTATTTTGCGTTATTGGGGGATCTATGGGTGGAATGCAAGTCCTTCAGTTTGTATCTAACTTCCCAAACAAGGCTCATACCGCAATACCAATTGCCTGCACCGCAAGTCATTCAGCTCAAAATATTGCTCTTAATGAACTTGGTAGACAATCAATAATGGCAGATAGTAATTGGCAAGATGGCTTTTACGAAGAGCAAAATACACAACCGGATAAAGGGCTTGCAGTTGCAAGAATGGCAGCGCACATAACTTATTTATCCAAAGCAGGTCTTCAAGAAAAGTTTGGAAGGAAATTACAAGAAAGAGATGATTTAAAGTTTAGCTTTGATGCTGACTTTCAAATAGAAAGTTATCTAAGATATCAAGGCTCAGTTTTTGTGGATAGGTTTGATGCAAATAGCTATTTATATATCACAAGAGCTATGGATTATTTTGACTTAACAAAAAAGTTTGGCGGCAATCTATCCAAAGCTTTTGAAAAAAGTAATACAAAATTTTTTATTATATCTTTTACATCAGACTGGCTCTATCCAACATCTGAAAACAGAGAAATAGTGATAGCACTTAATGCTATTGGTAAAGACGTTGGATTTGTTGAAATTACATCTGATAAAGGACACGACTCTTTTTTACTTGATGTTCCAGACTTCCTCAGCACTGTGAGGAATTTTTTAAACAAATCTTATGAGAAAATTTAATGAAAAAAGAATTTTATAATATCGCAAACTTAGTGACAAAAAACGCCAAGATTTTAGATGTAGGGTGTGGAAATGGCGAATTAATGAAATATATAACTGAAAATATCAGTAAAGATATAAGGGGGATTGAATTATCAAAATCGAATGTTCAAAAGTGTGTTGAAAAAGGTTTAACTGTTATTGAAGGTGATGCAGAAAAAGATTTAAGGCAATTTCCAGATAACTCTTTTGATTTTGTAATTCTAAGTCAAACTTTACAAGCTTTCTTAGATCCAGAAAATGTATTGAATGAATTACTAAGGATTGGCAAAAAAGCAATTGTATCAATCCCAAATTTTGGACACTGGAAAGTAAGACTCCATTTACTTTTAAAGGGCACAATGCCAGTTACAGAAAATTTACCTAATGAATGGTATAATACTCCAAATCTGCATATGTGTACAATTAAAGATTTTGAAAATTATTGCAATCAAAGAAATATTAAGATTAATTTAAAAAATTTAAAATTTCAGAATTTGTTTTCTGAATTAGGAATTTTTATACTAAAGAAATAAAGTGAAAATTGAAATAATAAAATGTCTTACTGACAATTTTTCATATTTGCTAATCAATGAAAAAAACCTGGATACTTGCGTGGTAGATCCTGGTGAGGTAAAACCAGTATTAGAGTATATCAAAAAAAATAATTTAAATTTAAAATACATTCTAAATACTCATCATCATGGTGATCATATTGGTGGAAATAATATCCTTAAAAATAAGTTTGACGCAAAAATTCTAGCCTTTGAAGATGATAAAGATAGAATTCCTATGATTGATATTCCCTTAAAAGATAATCAGGTTTGGAAGGATGGCATATTTGAATTTAAAGTAATTCATGTACCTGGGCACACTTCTGGACATATATGCTTTCATTTTTTTAACGAAAAAACAGTTTTTACTGGAGATACATTGTTTTCTTTGGGGTGTGGAAGAATTTTTGAGGGGAGCTATGAAGATATGTTTAATTCATTATTAAGATTAAAAATTTTACCTCCTGAAACAAAAGTATACTTTGGGCACGAATATACTTTGAATAATGCAATTTTTTGTCAAAGATTTGACCAAAACAATTCTGAACTTAATAAAAAGATTCTAAATATTAAAAAAAAACTAGATAGTGGTTTTCCTTCTGTGCCAACTACAATAAAAGATGAATTGAATTGTAACATTTTTTTAAGGGCAAAAAATCAGGAAGAATTTTCAAAATTAAGGGATTTAAAGGATAATTTTAAATCGATATAACTTGACTATAAATACCTTGGAACTATATTGCAGCATAATTTAGAAAACACTTTTATGTCATTTGCAGTCATACAAACAGGCGGAAAACAGTACAAAGTCAAAGCTGGAGAAATTTTGAAAATTGAAAAATTTCCAGAAGGAATGCCAAATAGTAAAATAGAGTTCAAAGAGATTTTGGCTTACGGAGATGACAAAAGCATTGAGTTAGGTAACCCTGTTGTTTCTGGTGCAAAAGTTGAGGCTGAATTATTAAAAAATTCAAAAAATAGAACTGTTTTAATATTTAAAAAACGTAGACGTAAAAATTCAAGAAGAAAAAACGGTCACAGACAACAATTTTCATTAATTAGAGTAAACAAAATTATGTCAAAAGATGGAAAGGTCTTGTCTGAGGCAGAGAAAATTACTAAAGTAAGCAAAAAAAAAGAAGAAAAAAAAACAACAACTAAAGTTAAATAATGGCAACAAAAAAAGCAGGTGGATCGTCAAGGAACGGAAGAGATAGTGCGGGCAGACGTCTAGGAGTTAAAAAATATGGGGGTCAATTTGTAGTGCCTGGAAATATTATTGTTAGACAAAGGGGAACAAAAATTTTCCCTGGACAAAATGTTGGTATGGGGAAGGATCATTCAATCTTTTCAGTGGTAAAAGGGAAAGTTATTTTCAAAAAATCAAAGTCCGATAGGACTTACGTTTCAGTTAAACCCAATTAATATCCAAACAACTTACCCTGTTGTTTTATGAAATTTTTAGATCAAGTAAAGATATATATTAAAGCTGGCGACGGTGGATCTGGATCTCCAAGTTTTAGAAGAGAAAAATTTATAGAATTTGGTGGCCCTGATGGAGGCGACGGTGGAAGAGGTGGATCAGTAGTACTTGTCTCTGAGAGAAACTTAAATACTTTGATAGATTATAGATATCAACAACATTTCAAAGCCGAAAGAGGTGGTGATGGAAAAGGAAAAAATCAAACTGGAAAAGGTGGGGATAATTTATACTTAAAAGTTCCGATAGGAACACAGGTATTCGAAGAGGATAATAAAACTTTAATTTTCGATTTTAAAAAAGAAAAAGACGAATACACAGCCGCAATAGGTGGAAAGGGTGGTTTTGGAAATACGAGATTTAAATCTTCAACTAATAGAGCGCCACGTAAATTTACTAAAGGGTTTAAGGGGGAAGATTTTTGGATATGGTTGCAATTAAAAACTATTGCAGACATAGGAATTATAGGATTACCTAATGCAGGTAAATCAAGTTTACTAGCATCAATAACAAGCGCAAACCCAAAAATTGCAAATTATAAATTTACAACCCTAAACCCTAATTTAGGTGTTGCAGTATATGATGATAAAGAAATTACTTTAGCAGATATCCCTGGACTAATAGAAGGCGCTCACAAAGGTGTTGGTTTAGGAACAAAATTTTTAAAACATATTGAAAGGTGTAAAACCTTGCTTCATTTAATTGATGTAACAGAAAAAGATTTAATTAGATCATATAAACAAATAAGAGCTGAGTTAGGTAAATATAGTAAATCTCTTTTAAAAAAAAACGAGATAATTGTGCTTAATAAAATTGATCTTATTGATAAAAAAAATTTAGATTCAAAAAAGAAAATTTTAAGCAGCAAAATCAAGAAAAAAATTTATGATTTATCTACCTTAGATAAATCAAAAATTTCAAAGATTAAATCGAAACTATTAGAATATGTATTTTGATAAATTAAACACAATAGTTATTAAAATTGGATCATCATTAATAATTGATGAGAAAAAAAAGATTAGGAGTAAATGGCTAGATAGTTTTGTAAAGGATATCCGGGGTTTCAAAAAAGCAGGTAAAAGAATTATAATTGTAAGTTCAGGAGCGATAGCTTTAGGATGTAAAAAACTTAATCTTGATAAAAAAAATCTTAAAATTGATAAGAGCCAAGCCGTCGCATCAATAGGTCAAATAGAATTAATGAATCTATTGAAAAAAAACTTCTCTAAAAAGAAAATGGATATATCTCAAATATTAATTACACTTGAGGACACTGAAGTAAGAAGAAGAGCCATAAATGCAAGAAGAACATTAGACAATCTTTTTGATATTGGTTTTATACCGGTGGTAAACGAAAATGATAGTATTGCTACATCAGAAATAAAATATGGTGATAATGACAGACTTGCTTCAAGAGTGGCCCAAATATCTAACGCTGATTGTCTTATTCTACTTTCAGATGTTGGGGGGCTTTATAATAAAAATCCTAAAGTTCATAAAGATGCAAAATTAATTAAAGAGGTGAAAAAAATTGATGAGAATGTATTTAAAATTGCAAATAAAACAACTGGTGAATACGGGTCAGGAGGTATGTTAACTAAAATTGAAGCAGCAAAGATATGTGGTTTAGCAGGATGTAAAATGGTGATCTCAAGTGGTTTAATATTAAACCCATTAAAACATATTAATTTATCTAAAGAGTGCACATGGTTTTTGCCAGAAATTTCAAAATTAGATGCAAGAAAGAAGTGGATAGCAAGCTCTGTCTCACCAAAAGGTGAGTTGATGATAGACAATGGAGCTATTATAGCTCTTAAAAAAGGAAAAAGTCTTCTTGCAGCTGGAATTAAAAATATAAAAGGTAACTTTGATAAAGGGGATCATATAAAAATTGTAGATGAGAAAAATTTTGAATTAGGAAGAGGTTTAAGCTCTTTCTCATCTGAAGAGATAAGTAAGATTAAAGGGCAACATTCTGACAAGATTAATAAAATATTAGGGTATAAAACTAAGTCTGAAGTAGTTCATAAAGATGATATGGTGGGATTTAGTAAATGAGAAATTATTTAAATAGAATTGGAATAAAGGCAGTTAAGGCAGGATTAAAAATTATTAATAAAGAAAAAAAAAATAAGATTTTAAAAGATTATGTTAGCTTATTAACTAAATATAATGACAAAATTTTAAAAGAAAATTTAAAGGACCTGAGGATAGCTAGACAAAAAAAACTTGATATTAATTTAATAAATAGATTAGAGCTTAATGATAAAAAAATTGAAGGTATCAGGAAATCTGTTTTAGAAATAATTAAACTCAAAGACCCCGTAAATAGAGTGGTTTCTAAATGGAGTCGACCTAACAAATTAAAGATTAAAAAAGTTACTATTCCTATTGGGGTAGTTGGAGTTATTTATGAAAGTAGACCAAACGTAACTTCAGACGTCTCTTCTTTATGTTTTAAATCTGGGAATAGTGTAATATTAAAAGGAGGTTCAGAGGCTTTTAATTCTAATAAAATTATCTCAAAATTATTCAGAAAAGCTCTTAAGAAAAATAAGGTAGATGTAAATTTTGTTCAATTTATTGAAAAAAAAAATAGAAAAGTGGTAGATTTTTTACTGTCTAAAATGGAGTCTTACATAGATGTAATAATTCCAAGAGGCGGCAAAAATTTAATAAAAAAGGTAAAAAAATATTCAAATATACCCACCATAGGACATCTTGAAGGTTTGTGTCATACATTTGTAGATGAAAACGTAAACCACAAAATGGCAAGTAAAATTATATTAAATGCAAAATTAAGAAACCCTGGAATTTGTGGTGCTACAGAGACATTACTTGTTCATAGAAAACTATCTAGCGAAAACATCAATTTAATTATTAATGATTTATTAAAAAATAATTGTGAAATATATGCTGACGACACTATCAGAAAAATTTCTCCAAAAAAAATTCATAAAGCAACACCAAAAGATTGGTCGACCGAATACTTGTCATTAAAAATTTCCGTTAAAAAAGTCAACAATGTAGAGGATGCCGTCGAACACATTAATAAGTATGGTACCTCACATACTGAGGCAATTATTTCTAATAATAAAAAAAATACAAAATACTTTTTTGAAAATGTGAAAAGTTCAATATTAATTCATAATTCATCGACTCAATTTGCAGACGGAGCTGAACTTGGCTTTGGTGGTGAGGTAGGTATATCAACTAATAAATTACCACCTAGAGGTCCTGTTGGTTTAAATCAACTTGTATCTTATAAATATGAAGTAATAGGAAATGGCCAAATACGATCTTAAAAAAAAAGTTAGACTAGGTATTCTTGGCGGAACTTTTGATCCTGCTCACAAAGGGCATTTAAAAATTTCTAAAGTAGCTAAAAAATTATTCAAATTAGACAAAATTGTATGGGCTATTACAGAAAAAAACCCTTTTAAAAGTAAAAGTTTTTATAGCCTTAAAAAAAGAGTTCAAATTGCAAAGAGTTTAACAAAAAAAACAAAGTATGTGACTGTGGGTTTTTATGAAAAAAAAATTAAATCTAATAAGACAATTAAGCTTATAAAATTTTTTAAAAAGAGTCGCAGTAACGAAATTTTTTTTATAATGGGAGCTGATAATCTCATAAATTTTCATAAATGGAATAATTGGTCTAAAATTGGAAAGTTGGCAAAAATTTTAGTTTTTGATAGAAGCGGGTACAAGAAAAGATCAAAGGAATCAGTGGCTTATAAGAACTTAAAAAAAAGGGGTCTAAAATACATAAATTATAATAAGGTAAATATTTCATCTTCTCAAATAAGAAATATTTGATAAGGTAAATAATTAATGGCCGAAAACTTAGACTTAAAAAAAATTATCATCAAAACACTCGATAGTAACAAAGCTTTAGACATAGTATCTATAGATCTTAAAGATAAATCCTCAATAGCTGACTATATGATTGTTGCAAGTGGAACGTCTTCTAGACATATCCAGTCTCTTTCTGAGCAAGTTTTGGAAAAGTTTAAAACTAATGGATTAAAAAATTGTAAAATTGAGGGAAAAGATAGTGCTGAGTGGAAACTAGTAGATGGAATAGACATTGTAGTTCATATTTTTAATCCAGAGAAAAGAAAGTTTTATGAATTAGAAAAAATTTGGTCTGAGTTAATTCCAAAAGAGAAAGTTATTGTTTAATGAGAATAATTATTTTTATAATTATAATTTTTCATACGTTAACACTTGCATTTTCAAATAGTGATAACATTTACGATAAAGTAGATTTATTTGGAGAAGTGCTTGATAAAGTCAACAAAGAATATGTTGAAGAGATAGATCAAGCTGAAGCAATGGATGCTGCAATCGATGGCGTCTTAAGATCGCTTGACCCATATTCTGCATATTTATCACCAGAGGATCTTAAACAAATGGAAACTGAAACAAGCGGTAAATTTGGGGGATTAGGAATCGAAGTTGGAATGGAAGCAGGTGTTGTAAAAGTAATATCTCCAATAGATAATTCTCCAGCTGACAAAGCTGGTGTTAAAGCAGGTGATTATATAGTAAAAATAAATGACACGCAGGTACAAGGAAAGACATTGACTGAAGCCGTTGATTTAATGAGAGGACCAGTTGGAAGTAGTATCGAAATTACAGTTAGAAGAGTTGGGAAAAAGAAATCATTAATATTCAATATTACAAGAGAAATTATTCAAATCGCATCAGTGAAATCAAAGACTTATGATAAGAAAATTGGTTATTTAAGATTGACGTCATTTAATGAAAATAGTGGTAGTCAAATCAAAATTGAGATTAAAAAATTTAAAAGAGATAAAAAAATTGAAAGCTATATCCTTGATTTACGTAATAATCCTGGAGGATTATTATCTCAAGCAATTAAAATATCAGATTTTTTTCTTGAAGATGGAGAAATTGTATCGACCAAGGGTCGACAAAAAAGTGAAAATAGAAAATGGTTTGCAAGTAGTGGAGATTTAATAAATGGTAAAACTCTCGTGGTTTTAATAAATAATGGATCCGCTTCAGCCTCAGAGATAGTTGCGGGAGCATTAAAGGATCACAAAAGAGCAGTTTTGGTTGGTGAAAGCACATATGGCAAAGGTTCTGTTCAATCAATAATTCCTCTTAAAAATGAGGGAGCAATTAGACTAACAATTTCAAAATATTATTTACCTTCAGGAAAATCAATTTCAGAAGTTGGTGTAGCTCCAGATATATCAATTGAAGAAGAAGAAAATGATTTTCGAATTGATACAGAAACTGATAATCAATTAAATTTTGCACGTAAACTTTTAGCAGGATAGATGCTTGACAAATTTAAGAAGTTGCCACTTAGAAAAGGAGTGGGCATTGTTTTACTTAATCAAAATAACGAAGTCTTTGTAGCAAAAAGAATAGATAATCCAAACAATTATTGGCAAATGCCTCAGGGTGGAATTGATGAAAATGAGGACTATCTTGATGCAGCTACAAGAGAGTTAGAAGAAGAAACAAGTATAAAAAATGTTAAATTGATTAAAGAGTTGGACGGTTTTCAAACTTATCTACTTCCTCAAAATCTTTTAGGAATTATATGGAAAGGAAAATACAAAGGTCAAATGCAAAAGTGGTTTTGTATGAGATTTCTGGGTAGTAATAACGAAATAAATATAAAAACCAAAAAGCCTGAGTTCATAGAGTGGAAATGGATAAACATTGAAGATATAACAAAAAATGTGGTTGATTTCAAATTAGACGTTTATAATGAAGTCAAAAAAAAAGTGTTGGATATTTTAAAATAAATTAACTGAGTCTATTCAAAACATCAATTTTTTGATTTGCTATAAATCTTTTTTGATCGTCTAAATTTTCATCTTTTAAAGCTTCATTGGCCTCATTCATTATTGATCTTAAATCGTCTTTTTTTATCTCTTTTATATCGATAATTCTGCTGGTAAGAATTGATAAAGAATTTTCACTAAACTCAATAATTCCATCTTCAACATATAATTCTTTTTTTTCATTACCTGTAAAAACCTTGACTATTCCAGGTTTTAAAAATGAGATTATAGATATGTGATCTTTCAAAATACCCATATCACCTTCAAATGCAGGTACCACTACTTCAGATACATTATCTAAAGAAAGGAATAATTTTTCTGGATTTACAATTTCCAAGTTAAACGAATCTGACATTATGCAGCGGCTTCTTTCTCCATTTTTTTAGCTTTCTCAATAGCCTCTTCGATAGTACCAACCATATAAAATGCTGCCTCAGGAAGATGATCATATTCACCTTTACAAATTGCATCAAACCCTTTTATAGTTGAGTCTAGATCTACTAATTTTCCAGGTGATCCAGTAAAAACCTCTGCAACAAAGAATGGTTGAGATAAAAATCTTTGTATTTTTCTAGCTCTGGCTACAACTAATTTGTCATCTTCGGATAGCTCATCCATTCCAAGAATTGCAATGATATCTTGCAAAGATTTGTAGGTCTGAAGCACTTTTTGAACTTCTCTAGCTACTCTATAATGCTCGTCACCAACAATTCTTGGATCTAGTATTCTTGAAGTAGAGTCTAAAGGATCAACCGCAGGATAAATACCTATTTCTGCTATCTGTCTCGATAATACTGTTGTTGCATCTAAGTGAGCAAAAGATGTTGCTGGTGCAGGGTCAGTTAAATCGTCCGCAGGAACGTAAATAGCTTGCACTGATGTAATTGAACCTTTGTTTGTTGTCGTAATTCTCTCTTGTAAGTTACCCATATCAGTAGCAAGAGTTGGTTGATATCCAACTGCTGAAGGTATCCTACCTAATAATGCTGAAACTTCCGAGCCAGCTTGCGTAAATCTAAAAATATTATCAACGAAAAATAATACATCTTGGCCTTCTTGATCTCTAAAATACTCAGCAACAGTCAATCCAGTTAACGCGACCCTTGCTCTTGCGCCTGGGGGCTCGTTCATTTGACCATAGACTAGTGCAGCTTTTGAACCTTTGCCCTCTGGCTTAATTACTCCTGAGTCAATCATCTCATGGTAAAGGTCATTTCCTTCTCTAGTTCTTTCCCCTACACCTGCAAAAACCGAAAAGCCACCATGTGCTTTAGCAACGTTATTTATCAATTCCATAATTAAAACAGTCTTTCCAACACCTGCACCACCAAATAATCCAATTTTTCCACCTTTTGCATATGGCGCTAAAAGATCAATTACTTTTATACCTGTAACTAATATTTCAGTCTCTGTAGATTGATCATTAAATTCTGGAGCTGCTCTATGGATTGGCCAATTTTCTTTACTCTTAACATCACCTTTTTCATCTATAGGTTCACCAATGACATTTATAATTCTTCCTAATGTTTCTGGTCCAACTGGAACTTTAATTGGTGCCCCTGTATCTGTTACTTCATCTCCCCTTTTAAGACCCTCTGTAGAGTCCATAGCAATAGTTCTTACACTAGACTCTCCCAAATGTTGGGCAACTTCTAAAACTAACCTATTCCCTGAATTTTTACACTCTAGTGCAGTTAAAATCTCAGGTAATTCTCCTTCAAAATTTACATCGACAACTGCTCCGATGATTTGAGTTATTTTTCCTTTTCTCATATTATAAACTTTCTGCTCCTGATATTATTTCAATTAATTCTTTTGTAATAGCTGCTTGTCGACTTCTATTATATTCAATTGTGAGTTTCTCAACCATTTCGCCGGCATTTCTTGTCGCATTATCCATTGCACTCATTCTCGATCCTTGTTCGCTAGCCGAATTTTCCAACATTGCTTTAAAAATTTGTGTTGAAATATTCTTCGGTAACAAGTTATTTAATATTTCATCCTCTTCGGGCTCAAACTCGTAATTTACAACATCATTTTTTTCGTCTGATTTCTCGGATTTTAATGGGATAATTTGTTGTTCTTGAGGTATTTGGGTAATAACATTTTTGAATTTATTAAAGAAGATTGTACAAACATCGAATTCTCCTTTCCCAAATTTCTCAATTATCATTTTTCCTACCTTATCAGCATCAAAGTAATTTACGTTTTTAGATTCTTTGAAAGAAATATTCTCAATTATTTGCTCTTTATAAGCTCTTTTAAGTTGGTCAAATCCTTTTGATCCAACAGTTACTATCTTAAGCTCCTTACCACTATCTAATATTTTTTTGAAATAGGACTTTGCTTTTTTTGTGATGTTTGAGTTAAAACCTCCACATAAACCTCTGTCAGAGGTCATTACCACACAGAGATGCACATTATCTTTACCTGAGCCGGCTAAAAGCTTCGGTGCATTTTCTTTATCATTAATGTTCTTAGACAAATTTAAGATTATATTATGCATCTTATCAGAATAAGGTCTCCCTTTTTCAGCACTTTCCTGAGCTTTTCTTAGCTTTGCGGCTGCAACCATTTTCATTGCTTTTGTAATTTTTTGTGTAGATTTTACACTTGTTATTCTTTTTTTTAAATCGTCTAAACTAGCCATAATTATTTATCAAAATTTTTCTTTAAATCCAAAATAATGCTTGTTAATTTTTTCTCATTTTCTTCTTCGAGTTTTCCAGATGAAATTATTGAATTTATTAAATCTGGTTGCTCAGATTTACATTTCTCAATTATATCTTTCTCAAATTTTGATATACCTTTTTGTTGGATATCGTCTAAGTGACCTTTTACACCACAAAAGACGGAAATGACTTGCTCAGCCACTGTCATTGGAGAATATTGTTTTTGTTTCAATAATTCAGTTAATTTTGCTCCTCTATTTAAAAGTTTTTGAGTTGATGCATCTAAGTCAGATCCAAACTGTGCAAAAGCTGCCATCTCTCTATATTGAGCAAGTTCTAGTTTCATAGATCCAGAAACTTTTTTCATAGCTTTTGTTTGAGCAGAAGATCCTACCCTTGAAACTGATAAGCCAACATTAATTGCAGGTCTTATTCCTTGATTGAATAGTTCTGTCTCTAAAAATATTTGTCCATCAGTAATTGAGATTACGTTAGTAGGTATGTAAGCTGACACATCTCCTGCTTGAGTTTCAATTATTGGTAACGCAGTTAATGATCCTCCACCATGTTCGTCACTTAATTTTGCTGCTCTTTCAAGTAATCGACTGTGTAAATAAAAAACGTCTCCTGGATATGCCTCTCTTCCTGGAGGACGTCTTAAAAGAAGTGACATTTGTCTGTAGGCTACTGCCTGTTTTGAAAGATCGTCATAAATAATTAGAGCATGCATTCCATTGTCTCTAAAATATTCACCCATAGCACATCCAGTGTATGGAGCTAAAAATTGTAATGGGGCTGCGTCTGAAGCTGTTGCCGCAACAATTGTTGTATATTCCATAGCTCCAGCCTCTTCTAAAGTTTTCTCTATTTGTCTAACAGTTGATCTTTTTTGACCTATTGCAACATAAATACAATAAAGTTTTTGTTTTTCATCACCTGACTCGTTTATCTTTTTTTGATTAATTATCGCATCGATAGCAACAGCAGTTTTTCCTGTTTGACGATCTCCAATAATTAATTCTCTTTGACCTCTACCTATTGGAACCAAACTATCAATTGATTTTAAACCTGTTTGCATTGGTTCGCTAACAGATTTTCTTGGAATAATTCCCGGTGCTTTCACCTCGACTCTACTTCGTTTAATACTTTTGTCTAAAGCTCCTTTGCCGTCTATTGGGTTTCCTAATCCATCAACAACTCTTCCAAGTAATTCTTTCCCAACTGGTGTGTCAACAATCGCTCCAGTTCTTTTGACTGTGTCACCTTCTTTAACTGCTCTATCATCACCAAAAATAACTACCCCAACGTTATCGCTTTCTAAGTTTAACGCCATACCTTTAGAACCATCAGCAAATTCTACCATCTCACCGGCTTGAACATTGTCGAGTCCGTATATTCTTGCTATTCCGTCTCCTACAGATAAAACTTGACCAATTTCTGTTACTTCAGATTTATCTCCAAATTTTTTAATTTGTTCTTTTAATATTTTTGTTACTTCTGATGGGTTAATATCCATTATACTTCCTTCATTGAGTTTTTCATTTTCATTAATTTATTCTTTAAAGAGTTATCAATCATAATACTTTCAATTTTTATTTTTACTCCAGCAAGCAATGATTCATCAACCTTATAACTTAAGTTAATTTTTGAATTAAAGTCTTTAGTCATTTCCTCTTTAATTTTTTCTATCTGGGAATTATCTAATTTTTTTGAAGATACAAGTTCAGCTCTAACTTCTCCTCTTTGAATTGAACAATAGGTGATAAAATCGTTTAAAATATTTTTTAAAAAAAATATTCTTCTTTTATGAATAAGAAATTTAATGAACTTAATAAACAAGCTGTTCAATTTTATTTTTTCAAAAATTGCAATGAAAACCTCAAGCTGTTTATCTTGTTTGAATGTAGGATCTTTTATAAAAGTTGAGAAATCCTGAGAGTCTTTAATTACGCTGTATATGGACTTTGCCTGAACCTCAATTTCATCTAACACACTATTCTCCTTCGCAAGCTCAAATAAAGACTGAGAATAACTGTTTGTTGCTTTAGTTTGGGAATTAGACAAGTTAGATCCTTTGTAATTGCTGATAAATTTTCAGATTAATTAACATATAGGCAAGTAACGATCAAGTAAGAGCTTTAAAAAAAGTCACAAAAATAACAGTTAATTGAAATTTATTGGATCAACATCAACTGAAAGTTTTATTCCTTTTGGGATATTAAATCTTTTAAGAGCCATTTTTAAGTTTTTCTGAGCTAAAATATTCTTTGCAGATCTTAATAAAATCCTATTCCTGTAATTTCCTCTTACTTTATAAATCGGAGCATTTACTGGTCCAAGAATCTTAACCTTAAGGTTTTTTTTTAAAAATTCCGACAATTCAAATGATACTTGGTCAGATTTTTTACTATTTTGAGCACTGACTATTATTGATATAAATCTCTCAAAAGGAGGTAATAAATTCTTTTCCCTCAGAATTAATTCTTTATCCAAAAAAATATAAGGATCAGGATTTACTATTTGGGATATATAATCTGAGTTAAAATTCATTGTTTGAAAATAAACAGTTGAAGGCTTTCCTTCTCGACCGGCTCTGCCTGATAATTGGTGATAAAGTTGTACAGTTTTTTCAGCACTTCTTAAATCGTAGCCTCTAGAGGAATAGTCAATATCCAATACAATTATACAATTCAGGTTAGGAAAATGAAACCCTTTTGAAATCAATTGAGTACCAATTAAAATATTAATCTTATTATCTATTATCTCTTGGATTTTAGAAGATGAGTCCTTTTTATTCATGGTGTCACTTGAGAAAATTAAAGTGTTTTTGTTAGGAAAAATCTTTTTTATTTCCTCGAGTATTTTTTCTACACCTGGACCACTAAAGCTAAAATCACATTTAGAGTCCTTTGAAGAGCAGTCTCGTTCCATTTCCATGGAGTAACCACAATAGTGACATAAAACTTTATTTCTTATCTTATGATAAACCAGATTGATTGAACAAAAAGGACAGTCAAAAGTTTTCAAACAATTTTTACACAGCACAAAGGGTGAGTAACCTCTTCTATTTACAAAAAATAAAACCTGATTATTTCTGGATAAATTATCTTTAACCTTTTTAATTAATTCCTCTGAAATAAATGTTCCTTTTTTTTCACTTTTTTTTACTTTAATAATTTCATAATCCGGCAGCTTTGCATCTCGAAATCGCTCAGTTAATCTAGATGAATGAAACTTTTTTCCTTTAATATTTTTATAAGTTTCTATAGATGGAACAGCAGATATCAAGTTGATAGGTATATTTTCAAATGATGCTCTGGATATTGCCATATCTCTAGCATGATAATTTACACCCTCATCTTGTTTGTAAGATTGGTCGTGTTCTTCGTCTATTGTAATAAGACCTAACTTCTTAAAAGGTAAAAATAAAGCCGACCTAGCTCCTATAACAACTTTAATCTTTCCTAATTTCAAGCCACTCCAAATTATCTTTTTATTTTTTTTTGTAACTGATGAATGCCAAATAGCTGGTTTAAAACCAAAAAAAGAAATGAAATTTTTTTCAAATTCTTTTGTAAGGCCAATTTCTGGAAGTAAAATTAAAGATTGATAGCCCTCATTCAGTTTTTTTTTAATTGCATTAAAATAAACTATTGTTTTTCCTGAACCTGTAGTTCCTTGTAATACATGAACTCTAAAGTTTTTATCCCCCTTTTCTATTTCTGATAAACTTTTTTTTTGCTGAGTATTTAGACTATAATCTTTGGTTGGGTGTTTTTTATTAAACTGATCGTAAGTGTCTGCTTTATAATCTTCTTCTAAAGAACTATTTACTAGGTGAAGTTTTAACGCCATACCCTTGGGAACAATATTATAATCAGAAAACCAGTTTAAAAATTTTATTGTTTTATTTTCTAAAGGATCTTTTGTAAATTTTTTAATGATATCTTTGATTTTAAATTTTCTTTTAGGCTCTTCCTCAAAATCATCCCAAATAATACCTATCATTTTTTTTTTACCAAAAGGCACTTCTACATAATCGCCAATTTTTAGTTTTTCTTTTGAAGTGTATGTAAATGGGTGATCAAAAATGTTCGGTAATAGTACTGGTACTTTCATTTCATTATGAAAAATTTAAAAGTGTATTGGTAATTTATTTACAACTCTATTTCTGTTGATATACAATAAATGTAAAGCAATATCTAGACCTAAAGATCAAGATCAAGAAAATGAACACTAAAAAGTTTTTTATCATCAACCCAAGTTTTCTTAACTTTCCAACCGGCTTCATTTGCCAAATTTCTGAAAGATTTAATCGTGTATTTATGAGAATTCTCAGTGTGAATCTCTTCATTTTTTTTAATTGAATATTTTGAGCCGTTGATTCTGATATTATCATTTTTTTTTGCTCTTAGTCTCATCTCAATTCTTTTTTTTGATTTATTATAAATTGCTAAATGTTTATAGAAATTTAAGTTTATATTAGTACCCAATTCGGTATTCATCCTTTGTAAAATATTTTTGTTAAATTTTGCAGTTACGCCTTTTTTGTCATTGTAAGCAGAAATAAGGGTTGGAATATCTTTAATTAAATCAGCACCAATGATAATTTTTTTGGCTTTAAATTTTATTTTGAGCATTTTTAAAAATTTTACAGCATCCTTTTTCTCAAAGTTACCTATGGTTGAACCTGGAAAAAAAATAATTATGTTCTCTGATGAATTAATTTTAAAAGGTAATTTATCACTTCCTGAGAAATCATATCCTTTGGGAGTAATAGCTACTTTTGGAAATTTCTTTTTAAAACTTTGAGATATTTTTATTATATAATCTTCAGAAATATCGAGGGGTATGTATTTTTTTGGCTTATCTAGGCTACTTAAAAAAATTTCTATTTTTTTGATATCTCCAGCGCCTGGTTCAATTAAAACCGCACCCTTACCTATTTTATTAGCAATTTCAATTTTATTATCTCTTAAAATTTTTCTTTCTGTTCGTGCTGGGTAATATTCTTTCAATTTAGTAATTTCTTCAAAAAGTTTTGATCCTTTAAAGTCATAAAACCATTTAGAACTTATCTTCTTATTTTTCTTACTTAAACCGAAACTTACTTCTTGTAAAAATGATTTCATTTTATGTTAGGGACAACTAAAAGGCGGTTAATTGGCATTGAAAATCGCCCTTGTCTTTGCGTGTCAGTACTTTGTTTGGATATTGCTAAAAGTTCAGATAAATTTGTGATCATAAATTTTCTGCTCTCCGGCTTTAGAACAAATGCAGCATAGAAAAATCCTGCTGCAATTTCAGCCACTTGAATAGCAGGTCCCTCCATAGATACAACATTTGTTTCGATATATACTTTTGCTTCTGGGAAAGCTTTATGTATAAGATTACTTAGGCTTTCTGATCCTCGTATTCTTGGATCACCTAAATCAATCTCTCCATAATTAGGTATCTCTTTTTGTACATAGCTATAAATTAAATCGTGTACTTCCTTATAATTAGGTGCTGCATTCATTGGCCCATCAACTAGTGCTACAAACCGACCTTCTGAAGTTAAAACTCGTCTGATTTCGTCTAACACTGGTAATATCGGGTCCATCAATGTTAAAGCCCAATGACACAGGACAATGTCGATAGAATTGTCATCGATTGTTTTCAATTTTTGTGCTTTT
>CABZSS010000006.1 GCA_902528375.1 uncultured Pelagibacteraceae bacterium | reverse complement strand
AAGCTGACAAATCTCTCGCTATACCTCTTACACCAAGACAATCTGGTCTGTTTGGTGTAATTGATAATTCGATTACATTTTTTCCTTTTCTTTCGTCAAAAAATGATTTCCCAATTTTTGTTTTATATTTATCATTTAGGTCTATGATTCCTTCACTCTCATTAGAAAGTTTTAATTCTGACTCCGAACAAAGCATTCCGTAAGAAGTTTCTCCTCTAATTTTAGATATCTCTAATTTCATTCCATTTTTTGGAATTAGTGAACCAGGCGGAGCGTAAATTGTCACAAGTCCGTCTCTAGCATTAGGGGCGCCACATACAACTTTAACAGTTTGTTTTTTTCCAATATCCACATCACATAACTTGAGTCGGTCAGCATTGGGATGCTTATTTGCTTTTATTATTTTTGCTACAAGAAATTCACTAAGCTCATTTTTAACTGGTTCTACTTTTTCTACCTCTAAGCCAATATTATTTAATCTTTGGATAATTTGAGGCTCACTTTTATTTGTCTTCAAATGTACGTCGAGCCAGTCTTTTGTGAATTTCATTTACTTAAACCTCTGTAATTTGTTGGAACATCTAAAGGATCAAATCCATAATAATTTAGCCATCTATAATCACATTCAAAAAAAGATCTTAAGTCATTTATTCCGTACTTAAGCATTGCCAATCTATCAATACCAATACCAAAAGCAAAACCTTGATAAATTTTCGAGTCAACCTTACAGTTTTTTAAAACATTTGGATGCACCATTCCACATCCAAGAACTTCAAGCCATTTATCACCTTCACCAATGATAATTTTATTATTTTCAATCCTGTACCCAATATCTACTTCAGCTGAAGGTTCTGTAAATGGAAAGTGACTAGGCCTAAATCTCATTTTAATTTTATTTACTTCAAAAAATTCTTTTATAAAATAATTTAAACATCCCTTTAGATGTCCCATATTAATATTTTTATCTATATGAAGACCTTCTAATTGGTGGAACATTGGTGTGTGAGTTTGATCACTATCGCTACGATAAGTTCTTCCAGGTGCAATTATTTTAAAAGGAGGTTTCCCTTTTAACATCGTACGAACTTGAACAGGAGAAGTATGGGTTCTAAGTAAAGTCTTCATGTTTTCATCCAAATAAAATGTATCATGCATATCTTTTGCCGGATGATCTTCAGGAGTATTTAAAGCTGTAAAATTATTATAATCATTTTCAACGTCAGGCCCTTCTTCTACACTAAATCCAATTTCTGAAAAAATACATGATATTTCATCAATAACTTGAGATACAGGGTGTATCTTTCCTATTTTGAATTCTTTCTCAGGTAAAGTAACGTCAATTTTTTCTTTTTTTATTTTTTCATTAAGATCTTTTTCTAAGACTTCTGTTGCTTTTGATCTAAATATTTCAAGCAATTCTTGTTTTGCTTTATTTATATCAGATGCAAAAGTTTTTTTCTCATCTTCAGATAAAGAGCCAAGTTTTTTAAATTGAGAATTTATAAATCCATTTTTACTAAAAATATCTGTTCTTATTGACTCAATTTCTGTTGAGTCCTTAGTGCTGTTTAATCTGTTTTTAAACTCAAGAATTTTTTTTTCAAAATCAGACATTTTTAGAGATTATTTCTTAAACTAAGAAAAACAATAGGGAAGATTAATTTAGTGCTGCTTGAGCTTTTTTTACAATTGTTTTAAACGCCTCAGGGTTATCATAAGCAATTTCAGCTAGAATTTTTCTATCTAGCTTAATACCAGATTTACTTAAAGCATGTATAAATTTTGAATAAGTAAGCCCTTCACCCCTTACTCCTGCATTAATTCTTTGTATCCACAATGACTTAAATTCTCTTTTTTTATTTCTTCTATCTCTATATGCATATTGCATCGACTTTTCCATCGCTTGTCTTGCAACTCTTATAGTATTCTTTCTTCTTCCCCACTGACCTTTTACAGCCTTAAAAACTTTTTTATGTTTAGCTCTGCTTGTGACTCCTCTTTTTACTCTTGGCATTTTATCCTCTCAAACTGTATGGCATGTATGATTTTACAATTTTGCCATCCTGTTTAGACATTACAGTTGTTCCTCTTTGTTTTCTAATTTGTGAATTCGTTCTCTTGATCATACCATGTCTTTTCCCAGCTTGAGGCATAATAACTTTTCCTTTTGCAGAAATTTTAAATCTTTTTTTAGCTGAACTTTTTGTTTTTAACTTTGGCATAACTGGAGGGGTTATACAAATATAATGATAAGTTTACAAGAATAATTAAATTGGTTGAATGACCATTATCATCTGTTTGCCCTCAAATTTAGGCTGTAATTCTACTTTTCCAAGTTTTTCTATATCAGTCTTAATCTTATCCATTAATTCATGTCCAAGATTTGAGTGTTGTAACTCTCTTCCTTTAAATCTAATTGTAAATTTTACTTTATCTCCTTTTGACAAAAACTTTTGGGCATTCTTAATTTTAAACGAGTAATCATGAATTTCCGTAACTGGTCTAAGCTTTATTTCTTTAAGTTCAACTTTTTTTTGCTTCTTTTTTGCTTTATTAGCTTTTTTTTGGGCATCATATTTAAACTTACCTATATCCATAATTTTGCAAACTGGAGGTTTGGCATTTTGTGCAATCTCAATTAAATCGAGCCCTTCATTTTTAGCCATGTTTATTGCCTCTTGGGTATTTAATATCCCTAAATTTTTTCCATCACTAGATATTACCTGGACCTCTTGAGACATAATCCTATTATTTGAACGAGGACCTCTATCCTTTGTTCTCCTTTGGAAATAGTTTTGTTTGAAATCTGCCACTTATAATGATGGAGCTTTATTTAAAGCTTGATAGTGATTAATAAATTTTTTTAATTCCATATTTTCTTGTTTTGTAGAATCCAATTGTCTAATAGTTACACTATTACTGTCAACTTCTTTTTTCCCACAAATTAATAGTATTGGAACCTTTGATAGCGAATGTCCCCTTATTTTATAATTTAAATTGTGATTCTTCAAGTCAACTTCCGAATTTAAACCAGATGCTATAAGCTTTTTATTAACTTCAACAGAATAATCATTAAAGTCTTCAGAAACTGGTATTACCATGATTTGTGATGGGCTAATCCAAAATGGAAGTTTTCCAGAGTAATTTTCAATTAATATTCCAATAAATCTTTCAAGAGAACCGAATAAAGCTCGATGTAGCATTACTGGAACTTTTTTTGATCCATCTTTATCTACAAAAGATGCTCCTAGTCTTCCTGGTAAATTTAAGTCAACTTGAAGAGTTCCACATTGCCAATCTCTTCCTATGGCATCTCTTAAAACAAATTCAATTTTTGGACCATAAAACGCACCTTCTCCTTTATTGATACTATATTCTAGTTTTGTAGCTTTAACTGCTTCCAATAAAGCTTTTTCTGCTTTATCCCAAACTTCATCCTCTCCAACTCTAAGGTCTGGCCTATCAGAATATTTTAAAATAACATTTTCAAATCCAAGATCTTTATAAATATTTAAGATTAGATTTGTTACTGATAGAGACTCTTCTGTGATCTGATCTTCAGTGCAAAAGATATGAGCATCATCTTGGGTAAATGCTCTTACTCTTAACAAGCCATGTAGTGCGCCTGATGGTTCATATCTATGAACTTTTCCAAATTCAGACATTTTATAAGGTAGATCTCTATAACTTTTTAAACCTTGATTGAATACTTGGACACATCCTGGACAATTCATGGGTTTAATAGCAAATACTTTTTCATCTGGAGTTTCAGAAGTATACATGTGTGCACCAAATTTTTCCCAATGGCCAGATTTTTCCCACAAAGATCTATCTAAAACTTCTGGGGTGTTAATTTCTTTATAACCTGCTTCGTTTTGTTTTTTCCTCATGTAGTCAATAAGTTTTTGAAATAGAGTCCATCCTCTTTGGTGCCAAAATACTGCACCTGGACTTTCTTCTCTAAAATGGAATAAGTCCATTTCTTTCCCAAGTTTTCTGTGGTCTCTTTTTTCTGCTTCTTCTAATCTTTTAATATAATTATCTAAATCTTTTTTTGATGCCCATGAAGTTCCATAGATCCTCTGCAACATCTCATTTTTTGAGTCACCTCTCCAGTACGCTCCTGCAACTTTTGTTAATTTAAAATTTTTACCAATTTTTCCTGTTGATGATAAATGCGGCCCTCGACAAAGGTCATGCCATGTGCCATGAAAGTATATAGAAATTTCCTCAGTTTTAGGAATACCTTGAATAATTTCTGACTTATAGTTCTCACCAATTTTTTTGAAATGAGAAATAGCTTTGTCCCTATCCCAAACTTCTCTATAAGTTGGTTCATCTCTATCAACAATTTCTGACATCTTTGTCTCAATTTTTTTTAAATCTGCTTCAGTAAAAGGTTCTTTTCTAGAAAAGTCATAATAAAAACCGTCTTCAATAGTTGGTCCGATAGTAACTTGTGTACCAGGAAATAGTTCTTGGACTGCCATTGCTAAAATATGCGCTGTGTCATGTCTGATAGTATCAAGCCCATCTTTATCTTTTGACGTTAAAACTTTTAATTCGCAATCATTTTCAATTTCAAAACTTAAATCTTTTAATTCACCATCGACACTTATAACTAAAGCTTCCTTGGCGAGAGATTTACTAATTTTTTCAGCAACTTTAAGTCCTGAAACTTTTTCTTTAAAAGCTAATTTTTTTCCATCAGGTAAAGTTATATTAGGCATTTATTAATTTTTTATATTCTGAATAAGTTGAAAAACACATTTTTTCAACATTAAATTTTTTTTGCACGTTTTTTCTACCATTATTTCCCATCACATTAAGTGAAGTATCGTCCAATCTAAAAATAAAATCTAATTTTTCACTCAAAGAATGATGATCGCTAGAACTAAATAATAAACCAGTTTTATTATCAACTATTGTTTCCCTAGATCCACCAATATCACTTGCAACTATTGGTTTTTTCATTGATTGTGCTTCAACTGATATTCTACCAAAAGCCTCAGGTTCAATTGAAGCAGAAACAATAACGCTAGAGACGCTATAAGCCACAGGCATTGAAGGTGCATGTTCAAGAAAAATTACTTCATTATTCAATCTAAATCTTTCAATAAATCTGATAAGTTTTTTTTTGTAAATTTTTCTTCCTTGATCAGACCCAAGAAGTATAGCAATAAAGTTTTTATAACCAAATTTTGTTTTTAGATCATTAAGAGCTTCTATAAAGATTTCTTGACCTTTCCATTCGGTAAGTCTTCCTGGCATTAAAATAATTTTTTTATTTGAATCAATATTTAGTTTTCTTAAAAATTTAATTCTCTCTGCTTCTTTAATGTTATCAGGGTCGTAATATTCAGTGTTAATCCCTCTAAAAATGACTAAAAATTTCTTAATTTTGGATATGTACTCTGGGTATTTTTCTTTGATATGTGAAAAAATAAAGTTTGAGCCCGCAATTACACAATCTGATTTTAGCATAATTGCATTGTATTTTTTTTTTATTGAATTATTAAAATTATATGTCCCATGGAATGTTGTTACTAATTTACATCTAGTTATTTTAGAGACATAGTAACAAGACCATGCTGGAGCTCTGCTTCTTACATGAAGTATATTAATTTTATAAAATAGAACTATAAAAGTAAGTATAAATATATTTATTAAAATCAGTAAAGGATTTTTGCTATGAACCGGAAGTCTAAATAGTTTTACTTTTTTTTTGTCTATATATTTCAACAACTCTCCTCCACTAGTAGCAATAAAGGAGCTTGATTTTTGTTCTTTTAAATAATGGGCAAGATCGTAACAACCTATTTCAGCTCCGCCATAACCAAGTCTTGGTATTACTTGTAAAACTTTTAATTTAGATGACATTTATCTAACTTATAATATCATATTTAAAATTTCAAAATGACTAAATTCAATTATATCTATTTTAAAAAGGATAAAAAATTACGAATTTTGAATAGTAAATTAAATTCTAAACTTACTGTTGTGTTTTTGCATGGTTTAAAATCTGATATGGAAGGAAAAAAACCTCTTTTTTTAAATAGATATTGTAAAAAAAACAAAGTTAGTTTTTTGTCTCTTGAATATGCTGGTCATGGCAAGTCATATGGAAAATTTGAAAATGGAACTATTTCTCAATGGAGAAAAAACGTTAAATTTGTAATTCGCAAAATAATTAAAAAAGAAAAATTTTTAATAGTTGGCTCAAGTTTAGGTGCTTGGCTCGGACTTTTGCAATTTCAAGATTTTAAGAAACAAATAATTGGATTTATTGGAATAGGTTCTGCTCCTGAATTTTTGGATAAGATAATTTGGCAAAAACTGAAAAATAATGAAAAAAAAATGTTTTTAAAAAAAAAGTTCTACATACTTAAAAGTGATGGCTATGAATATAAAATTAAGTTAGCTTTTCTAAAAGATGGTAGAAAAAATAAAGTGTTTAATAAAAAGATTAACTCAAAAATCCCAGTTTTTTTAATTCATGGGAAAAAAGATGATGTTGTTCCCTTTAAACTATCAAGGAAAATCTTTAGTATTTTTCCTAGAGCAAAAAAGAAAATGGAAATTATAAAGGGGGGTGATCATAGTTTATCTCGTAGAGGTGATTTAAATAAGCTCGCAAATTTAATAGATGAAATTATATATTGACTTTTAAACCCTCTTCATAAGTTGGGTAAATCAATTTTAATTTTAATCTATCTTTAATTTTTTTATTCGAAACTTTTTTAGAATCTTTATAGAAATCCTTTAGCATGCCTTCTTCTAACTCATCAAAACTAATAATTTTTGGTAATTCAAAATTTATTAAATTACATACATATTTAACGACCTCTATGTTTGATGCTGGCTTATCATCTGACAAATTGTAAATGTCATTATTTAAAGATTTATTTAACGACAAGTGTAATGCTTGAGCTATATCTTTGACATGTATTCTAGAAAAAAAGTGATCTTTTTTATCAACAACAAATTTTTGATCATTTTTAAGTCTAGTAATTGCATTATATCTATCAGAATAAATTCCGGAAAGTCTGAAAATTTGAATTGGTAATGAATATTTTGTTCCAATAGATAACCAATCGTTCTCAACATTTAGTCTATTTTTTCCTGCAAGCGTTTGCGGGTTCGTTGTGCTGTCTTCATTTACCCAGGCCCCATCGTGATTACCATAAACACTCGTTGAGGATAAATAAGTCAGCCATTTTAGGTTTGGTAAATTTAAATTGTCTTTTACTAATCTTTCTATAAACATATCCTTCCCATTTATTGGAGGAACAGATATTAAAACATGATCAGACTCTTGTAATGGATTGATCAAATCTTTATCAAAATCATTTTCATTAAACGAAAAAGCTAAATATTTTAAATTTTTAAAAGTAAGCTCAGAAGTGTTTTTTCTTGATGTGGTTGTTAATTTTAAATTAACTTTACAATTTAATAGATGGTCCACAAAAGATTTGGCTACTTGTCCAAAACCGAAACAAAATAATTTCATTTTTTGTTAACTCGCAAAATCAGAGATTTTATTTGAAATAGGATTTTCAAGTTTGTCGATCATTTCTTTTGGACAGACCTGAATAAAATTTTGTATCTCTGTATCAAAGTATTCTATTATTTTTTTGGAAACATTTGAATTTGTTTCATGGAAGTGTTCTTCAACAATTTTTTTTAAAAATTCCTGCCAATATTTTGTCTCAACACCTTGCCAAATTACACTTTCGGGATTAACCCTTTTTTCAAATTCTTTTTCTTTATCGTAAATAAAAGCCATACCACCCGTCATACCAGCAGCAAAATTATCTCCAGTATTTCCTAAAATAATTATATTTCCCCCTGTCATGTATTCACATCCATTTGAGTCACATCCTTCAATTACAGCTGTGGCACCAGAATTTCTTACAGCAAATCTTTCCCCTGCTTGTCCGGCCGCAAATAATTTTCCTGAAGTTGCTCCATATAAAACTGTGTTACCAATAATTGTGTTGTCTTTAGAAATCAAATTACTTTCTTTACTTAGCTTAATTACTATTTTACCTCCTGATAATCCTTTCCCAACATAGTCATTAGCATCTCCACTTAAAACTAACTTTAGTCCTTTAATACCGAACGCACCAAAAGATTGTCCTGCAGATCCTTCGAAATTTAGGGTTAGATGGTCGTCGTTTAATTTTGCATTATTATATTTCTTATATAATTCATAAGAAATACGTGTACCAACAGCTCTATGAGTATTTTCAATTTGGTAGGATTTTTCAATCTTTTCATTGTTATCGATTTTTTTTTTTATCCCTGGCCAAATTTCTTGGTCTAAAGTGTCTGGTACGAAATTTATTATTTGTTTTTCACAATATCTTTTGTTTTTACCAGGATCAGCTCGTACAAATAGAGGGTTCAGATCTAAATCATCCAAATTTGGGGATCCTTTACTTATCTGTCTTAAAAGATCTGTTCTCCCAATTATTTCATTTAAAGATTTAAATCCAAGTTCAGACAGAATTTCTCTTACTTCTTGAGCTATAAAAGTAAACAAGTTAACCACCTTATCAGGAGTCCCGTTAAATTTTTCTCTCAATTTTTCATCTTGTGTGCAAACTCCTACTGGACACGTGTTTGAATGACATTGTCTTACCATAATACATCCCATTGCAACTAAAGCAGTTGTTGCTACACCAAATTCTTCTGCACCCATCATTGCAGCAATGACAACATCTCTTCCGGTTTTTATTCCCCCATCCGTTCTTAGCGTTACAGTATGTCTTAAATTATTCAGCGTTAAAACTTGATTTGCCTCGGTCAATCCCATCTCCCAAGGTATACCAACATATTTGACACTAGTTTGAGGAGTAGCTCCTGTTCCACCGTTATGCCCAGAAATTAAAATTATATCAGCTTTTGCCTTTGCAACTCCTGCTGCAATCGTACCAATGCCGGAAGATGCAACAAGTTTTACCCCAACACGTGCTTTAGGATTTATCTGTTTTAAATCATAAATCAATTGTGCCAAATCCTCAATTGAGTAAATGTCATGATGAGGAGGGGGCGATATTAAAGTTACTCCAGGAGTAGAATGTCTTAATCTGGCAATTTCTTTTGTAACCTTAAATCCGGGTAACTGTCCACCTTCTCCTGGTTTAGCGCCCTGTGCAATTTTTATTTCTATTTCGTTACAGTTATTTAAATAATTAATTGTAACTCCAAATCTCGCAGATGCTATTTGTTTCACTCTTGAATTAGCGCTATCGCCGTTAGATTGAATTTGAAATCTTTTTTCATCTTCACCACCTTCTCCACTACAAGATGCTCCTTTAATTCTATTCATTCCAATAGCTAGTGTTTCGTGAGCTTCCTTTGATAATGCTCCATGAGACATGCTTCCACTTCCAAAACGTTTTAAAATATTCTCAACTGGTTCTACTTCATCGATGCTGATTGTATTTTTTCTCTTGAAATCGATTAAGTCCCTTAAATTTATAGGTGGTAACTCATATATTCCTTTAGAGTATTTTTTATATAATTCATAAGATTTGTTTGTAACTGCTGATTGAAGCAAATGTATCAATTTACCTTGGTATTGGTGGGTCTCACCATTTTTTCTATATCGATAAATTCCTCCTATTGGCAATACATTTGTGTCAGACCTAAAAGCCTCCTGATGAATAACTCTTATTTTTTTCTCAATTCCTGTAAGTCCGATACCTGAAATTTTAGAGGTAACACCAGGGAAAAAGTCATTAACAATTGTTCTGCTTAAACCCACAGTTTCAAAATTACATCCTCCTCTGTAAGAACTAATTACAGAAATACCCATTTTTGACATTATTTTTAAAAGACCCAAATTTACTGACTTAATATATCTTTCTACACAATCATCGTAAATAAATTTTCCAAATAATTTTTTTTCAAATCTTTGGTAAAGACTATCTAATGCTAAATAAGGATTAACTGTTGTAGCTCCAACTCCAATAAGTGTTGCAAAAGAATGGGTATCTAGCGCTTCACCCGTTTGAGCATTAATTGAAACATAACCCCTTAACTTTAATTTTATAAGATGAGTATGAACAGCACCAATACATAGAAGCATAGGAATTGGATACTTATCTTTAGAAACTTCTTTATCACTTAAAATAAGTTGGGTTACGCCTTGTCTTACTAAAACTTCAGCCTCTTTTTTTAATCTTTCGAGTGAAGACTCTATATTTTCCTCATTCGTAAAAGTACAATCTAAAACCTGATTGTCCTTGTCAAAAAAAGAAACAAATTTTTCAAACTGTTTATTTGATAGAATTGGACTATTTAGTACATAAATATTTTCCTCAGTAAGATTGTTAAAATCTAAAATATTGCCGAGATTACCAAATCTTGTTTTTAAACTCATAACCTTATTTTCTCTTAACGAATCGATCGGTGGGTTTGTTACCTGGCTAAAATTCTGTCTAAAAAAATGATACAGAGGTCTATACTTGTTAGACAAAACTGCTAGAGGTGTATCATCACCCATTGATCCAGTCGCTTCTTTTGCGTCCTCTGCCATTGGGTGAAGTATCAATTCAAGGTCCTCTAGACTGTATCCAAAACAATGCTGAAGTTTTCTTAGTTTATCGCCTTTAAATAAATTTGACTCATTTTTAATAGGGAATTTTTTATCTAAATCAATAATCTGATTATTAAAATGTTTATACTCTTTTGCTAAGTAGTTTTTTATCTCTTTACTATTAAATATTTTTCCTTTTTCTATCCTTACACCTAAAATTTCACCAGGGCCT
Source organism: uncultured Pelagibacteraceae bacterium (assembly GCA_902528375.1). Taxonomy (GTDB): domain Bacteria; phylum Pseudomonadota; class Alphaproteobacteria; order Pelagibacterales; family Pelagibacteraceae; genus Pelagibacter. Next base: position 36,131 of record CABZSS010000006.1, on the reverse strand, counting down.
AGTCTTCCCTTTGAAACTATCTTTTTTTCATTAAGTTCAATCATTCCAGTTTCTGATCCTGCAAAAAGTAGATTATCTTTTGTGATTGTGTATCTCATGGGTCTAAGACCATTTCTGTCAGTAGCAACTATCACCCATTCATTATCTGTAGCAGCAATAGCAGCGGGGCCATCCCATGGTTCCATTGTACTGTTCAAAAAGTTAAATAATTTTTGATGTTCAGTTGGTAACACTTTACTTTTTTTAGACCAGGCATCAGGTATTAACATTAATTTTGCTAAAGGCGCAGGTTGACCAGAAATATTAAGTAATTCGAACACATTATCTAATGATGCTGAATCTGAATTTCCACTAGGGATAACTGGCTTTAGGTTTTCCATATCTTCAAAAACTGGGCTGAACATTTCTTCCTCATGGATCTTCATCCAATTAACGTTACCTTTTAGAGTATTTATTTCCCCGTTATGCGCTAAGGCTCTAAAAGGTTGTGCTAAGTCCCAGCTCGGCGCAGTATTAGTTGAAAATCTCTGATGAAAAATTGCATATCTTGATACAAATCTTGGGTCTTTAAGATCTAAATAAAAATCAGAAAGGGACTCAGCAAGGAACATTCCTTTGTAAATAATTGATTTAGAACTAAACGAACATATATAAAATTCATTAAGGTTTTCTTGAAGTATTTTTTTTTCAATTTTTCTTCTTACCTCGTAAAGTTTTATTTCTAGAGACTTGCCTTTCTCGTTTTTATCATTGTGTTTAAATAGAACTTGTGTAATTTCAGGCCTATTAAATTCTGCTTTTTTCCCTAAAACAGAGGGATTAACAGGAACCTGTCTCCAACCATATATGTTAAAATTGCTTTTTGTTAATTCACTTTCAACAATGGTTCTGCAAGCTTCTTGGGCGCCGTAATTATTTCTTGGAAGAAATAACATTCCTACACATACTTCTGAGTTATCATGTTTATGACCTGTGGCTTCAATTTTTTCGATAAAAAAATCTGAAGGAATTTCTATGTGAATACCAGCACCGTCTCCTGTTTTTCCATCAGCATCAATTGCTCCTCGATGCCAAACAGCTTTTAATGCTTCAATTCCATATTCAACTACTTTTCTAGATTTTTTTCCATCTGTAGATGACACTAAACCAACTCCACAAGCATCATGCTCCATATTTTCTTTATATACATGATTTGATTTTAATAATTCTAAGTTTTCTTTTCTTCTTATTTTTTCTAACTTTAGATTTATTTTTTCTTTACTCACGGTTAGGCTACCTTTCTCTTTAAATCTTTCAAATCTTTCAAATATTTATGTATATTTTCTGCAACATCTCTTCCATCTTTTATAGCCCAAACAACCAATGAGGCTCCACGAACTATATCACCAGCAGCAAATACACCCTTTACACTTGTCTCCATAGTATCAAAGTCAATTTTTATTGTGCCCCATCTTGAAACTTGTAATTTGTTTTCACCAAATAAAACTGGCAGATCCTCTGGGTCGAAGCCTAATGATTTAATGACCATGTCAGCTCTCAATTCGAAATCAGAGTTTTCTTGAATAATAGGTTTTCTTCTTCCACTTTCATCAGGATCTCCAAGTTTAATTTTATTTACAGAAACTTTTTCTATTTTGTTTTTACCTAAAAACTTTTTTGGACTAGATAACCAAACAAATTCAACACCCTCTTCCTCTGCGTTTGCAACTTCTCTTGATGAACCAGGCATATTTTCTTTATCTCTTCTATATAAACATTTTACTGATTTAGCTTTTTGTCTTACTGCGGTTCTTACGCAGTCCATTGCTGTATCACCACCCCCAATTACAATAACATCTTTATCTTTTGCATTTAGAGATCCATTATCAAAGTTTTCAACCTTATCTCCAAGACCTTTTTTATTTGATGCTGTCAAAAATTCCATCGCAGGATAAATGTTGTTCAAATCGCTTCCTTCAATTTCAATTTCTCTTGGTTTATAGACCCCAGTAGAAATTAAAACTGCATCATGCTTTTCCCTCAATTCGTTTAGTGATGCATCTTTTCCAACTTCAAAATTTAAAACAAATTTAATACCACCGTCTTGTAAAAGATTTGTTCTTCTTTCGACAACATATTTTTCCAATTTAAAATTTGGTATTCCGTATATTAATAATCCACCAGCTCTATCATATCTATCGTAAATAGTTATTTGGTAACCCTTTTTTCTGAGCTGCTCGGCACAAGCCATACCCGCAGGTCCAGATCCAATGATCCCTATACTTTGAGTTAATTCCCTCTCAACTTTGATTGGCTTTACCCAACCCTTGTCCCAAGCATTGTCAGTTATAAATTTCTCAACAGATCCGATAGTTACCGTTCCATGACCGGACTGTTCGATAACACAATTCCCTTCACACAGTCTATCTTGCGGACAAATTCTTCCACAAACTTCTGGCATATTATTTGTACTTTGAGATAAATTGTAAGCCTCTTCTAATCTTCCTTCCGCTGTAAGTTTTAACCAATCTGGAATATTGTTACTTAAAGGACAGTGAACTTGACAAAAGGGAACACCACATTGCGAACATCTGCTTGATTGTTCTTTAGCACCCTCATGAATGAACTCTTTGTAAATCTCGTTAAAATCCTCTTTTCTGGAATCGGTTTTCCTTTTAGGTGGATTCTGTTGACCTATTTCTACAAATTTAAGCATTTTTTCTGACATAGTGTGGTGGCTTATATATTAATAAACAGTTGAATTAAATGGAAAATAGGACAGTTATTATTACCTATATTTAAAAAAATTCACTGTTTTTAATGGTTTTTTCCTGTTTTGCATACCTCATATGCATTCATGTTATTGCTTTAATTTACCCCTAATTAGTTTACTTAAATAATTAATAATGGCTGAATTCTTCGAAATTATAATTTTATCAGCAATACAAGGGATATCTGAATTTATTCCTGTCAGTTCATCAGCTCATTTATACTTAATGTCTGAGGTACAAAATTTTGAAATAAAGTCTCTTTTAACTGATGTATCTCTTCATCTAGGATCACTATTAGCAATACTGTTTTATTTTAGAGATGATTTTTTAAAATTATTCAATGATAAAAAATTACTTAAATTATTAATTTTTGGATCTCTACCTCTAATTATAGTTGGTTTCATTGTATTCAAAACTGGCTTGATTAATTATTTTAGAGGCATTGAAATAATAGCGTGGACTACAATAATTTTTGCAATCTTTTTATATATTGCTGATAAATTTTCCGTAAGAAAAAAAATAGATACCGATTTAAATTTAAGATCAATTCTTACTATTGGCATTTTTCAAGTGCTTGCATTAATTCCAGGAGTAAGTAGAGCTGGAATTGTTATTACTGCTGGTAGATTACTCAACTTTGACCGATATGATTCAGCCAAAATTTCATTTTTTCTATCTGTACCAGCAATCACCGGTGCAAGTTTTTTAAACTTACAAGAATTAACTTTTTCAGATATTGAAGTAAATTTTATAGTTTTGCTTGCAGTCATCTTCTCTTTTATCTTCTCGTATATCACAATTAAATATTTTTTAATTTTTGTTAAAAAATTTAGTATGAGTTTTTTTGTAGTTTACAGGATCAGTTTAGGATTAGTTTTACTTTGGTTTATCTATACTTAAACGTTTAAATTCTGGCATTAATTGAGACAGTAAAACTCCCGCAAGAATAAACAAACATCCTAAAATATTATCTATGTTTAAAATTTGATTTAATATAATCCAAGCAGCTATTGTTGCAAAAACACCCTCTAATGAATAAATTATTGCTGCGGGTGCTGGACTGATATTTTTTTGTGCGTAAATTTGTAAAACAAAGGCAAATCCGCCAGATAAAACACCTGCATAAAGAATTTCATAGGTCTCAGATAAAATATTTGAAATTGTAAATGTTTCATAAACCAATCCAATTAATATTGATAAGATAGAAACAATAAAAGTTTGAATAAGACCAACCGTGACTGGTAAATCGAATTTTTCTACTAATTGTCCAATAAAAATAATATGTAAACTCCAAAATAAAGCACATATCAATACTAATATGTCTCCTTTTCTAACTGAAGCATCATAAAAATTTGTTAAAAGATATCCTCCAACTACACATAGCAAAACAGATGGCCAGACACTCCAATGAACTTTTTTTCGATAAAGTATATAAAGAACAAAAGGTACTAAGGGCACATAAAAAATAGTAAAAAAAGCTGCGTTAGCTACATCTGTATAAAGAAGTGCAACTTGTTGTAACGCAGAGGCTAAGAATAAAAAAATACCTATAGAAATTGAAAGATATAGAAAATTTCTTCTATCTTTATTAAATTCATTAAAAAATTTATTTTTTTCAATTACTAAAAAAAAGGGGACCAGAGCGAGGAAACCAACAAAAAACCTCACACCATTAAATGTGAAAGGGCCAATTTCATCCATCCCTGTATCTTGTGCTATAAACGTGGTGCCCCAGATTAAACAACAAACAAACGCGCTTATAAGTGAAAATCTCTTTGACATTTAGTTAATTATATTGAGAGGTTGTAAGCGAAATTTTTACCTAAGTTTTCTTTAATCTCATTACAAAACCTAGCAGCATCTGCTCCGTTAATAATTCTGTGATCATATGAGAGTGATATCGGAAGAATAAGATTCTCGCTTTTATCTTTTTGAAATATTTTTCCTATTCCTAATATGGCTACCTCGGGAGGGTTTATTATAGGTGTGAAAAATGTACCGCCTATTCCACCAAGACTAGTGATGGTTATTGAGCCACCTTGAAATTCTTTTTTATCAATTTTTAAATTTCTACATTTATCACTTACTTCTTTTAATTTTTGCGATAAGTCAGATATCTTAAATTTATCGGCATCTCTTATTTTGGGAACCATAAGACCATGTGGAGTATCCACCGCAATACCGATATGAAAATATTTTTTTAATATTATTTGATAATTTTCCTCGTCTTTTATAGATGAATTAAAGATTGGATATTTCATCATGCTCTTCACTAATGCCTTAATTATAAAAGCAAGTGGGGAAATTTTCTTTTGCTCACCTGTGTAACCATCTTTTAAATTTTTACGGAAGTTTTCAAGTTCAGTCACATCAGCCTCATCATGATGAGTAACGTGAGGAATAGTTCTCCAAGATTCCGATAATAACGGTGCTGCAAGCCTTTTTACTCTTGGCATTTCAACAACTTCTATTTCACCAAATTCAGAGTGATCAATTATGTTTTTTTTAGGTTCTGGTTTTTGGGTTTCTTTTACTTGTACTTGTGTACTTTTTTTAGAACTTTTAATAAAATTTTTAACATCTTCCTCTGTTATCCTCCCATTCCTTTCAGACCCTTTTAAGTTGGATATATCAGCCCCTAATTCCCTTGCAAATTTTCTTACTTTCGGAGTAGCGAGTATTCTATTAATCATTATTATAATTTTGTTGGTATTGGTTTATCTTTATCAATGTTATATTTCTTAATTGCTTGTTCTGCATATTTTGATGGAATTAATTGTTCTTTTGCTAAAACACTTAAAGCATAAGTAACAATATATTTTTTATCCACCTCAAAGAAATTTCTAAGTTTTTCTCTACTGTCACTTCTTCCATAACCATCTGTTCCAAGCGAATAAAAACTTTTGTTAGTAAAAGGTCTTATTTGATCTGATGTAATTTTCATATAGTCTGATGCAGCTAGTATAGGACCTTCGGCATCTTTTAAACAATTTTCAACATATGTTTTTTTTGGTTTATCATTGGGATTTAAAAGATTGTATCTCTCTACTTCCATACCATCTTTTCTTAATTCATTAAAACTAGTTACACTCCATACATCGCAATCAATCTTGAAATCTTTGTCCAAAATCTCTGCCGCCTGCATCATTTCTCTTAAAATAGTTCCAGATCCTAACAGTTGGATTTTTGTTTTTTTATTTTTTGAAAATTGTTTAATTTTATACATACCTTTTAAAATTGCTTCTTCAATATTTTTATCTTTTGGTATTGCTGGATGCGGATAATTTTCATTCATTGTTGTGATATAATAAAAAACATTTTCCTTTTTTTCATACATTCTTCTTAAACCATCTCTGAATATTACAGCTAACTCATAAGCGAAGGTTGGGTCATAAGAAACACAATTTGGTATTGTCGATGCTAGTAAGTGGCTGTGTCCGTCTTGATGTTGTAATCCCTCTCCAGCTAAAGTTGTCCTTCCAGATGTTGCGCCTATAAGAAAACCTCTTGCCTGACTATCACCTGCGGCCCAAGCAAAATCACCGACTCTTTGAAAACCAAACATTGAATAGAACAAATATATTGGAATCATTTCTATATCATGATTAGTGTATGATGTTCCTGCTGCTATCCAAGATGACATGGAACCAGCCTCCGTTATTCCTTCTTCTAATACTTGTCCTGATTTGTCTTCTCTGTAGGATGAAAGTAGTTTTGCATCTACAGGCTCATACTTTTGACCTTCATGCGCGTAAATACCAATTTTTTGAAAAAAACCCTCCATACCAAATGTTCTAGCCTCATCAGGAATTATAGGAACTAATTTAGGTGAAACATTTTTATCTCTTAAGAGGTTTGTTAACATTCTAACCAGTGCCATAGTCGTCGACATTTCTTTAGTGCCTGTTGATTGTTTCATCACATCGAAGATATCTTTTGGAGGAACTTTAATTGGTTTGGCAAAAGATGATCTTTCAGGAATGAAACCTCCAAGTTGAAGTCTTCTCTCTTTTAAATATTTTATTTCTTGTGAGTCTTCTTTTGGTCTGTAGTATTCAATATTTTTTACCTGCTCGTCAGTTAGAGGGACATCAAATCGATCTCTGTAATAAAGTAAATCGTCTACGTCCAATTTTTTTTGTTGATGGGTGGTATTAATACTTTCCCCAGATTTGCCCATTCCATAACCTTTGATAGTTTTGGCAATGATCACTGTTGGACTACCTTTGTTTTCTACCGCTCTATGATAAGCTGAATACACTTTGTGTGGATCATGGCCTCCTCGATTAAGTTTCCATATATCTCTATCTGTAAAACTTGAAACTAAATCTTTTAATTCTTTGTATTTTCCAAAAAATTTGTCTCTTACATATGCGCCACCCTTCGCCTTAAATGCTTGATACTCACCATCAACAGCTTCGTTCATTCTTTTTACTAATAAACCTGTTTTATCTTTTGCTAATAATTGGTCCCAGTAAGATCCCCATATCACCTTTAACACGTTCCAACCGGCTCCTCTAAAAATTCCCTCAAGTTCTTGAATTATCTTTCCATTACCTCTTACAGGTCCATCTAATCTTTGAAGATTACAGTTAACCACAAATATTAGGTTATCTAATTTTTCTCTAGAGGCTAATCCAATTGCACCTAAAGACTCTGGTTCATCCATTTCCCCATCTCCTAAAAAGGCCCAAACTTTTCTATTCTCATCTTTAATCAAACCTCTATTGATTAAATATTTCATAAATCTTGCCTGATAGATCGCTAACATTGGACCAAGACCCATTGATACGGTTGGAAACTGCCAGTAGTTTGGCATAAGCCAAGGGTGGGGATAAGAGGATAAACCACCTGGTAAGACCTCCTGTCTAAACGAGTCTAGTTGTTTCTCAATTAATCTTCCCTCTAAAAAAGATCTTGCATAAATTCCAGGAGCACTATGACCTTGGAAATATATTAAATCTCCACCAAACTTATTATTTTTTGCTCTCCAAAAATGATTCATACCGACGTCATATAAAGTTGCAGCTGAGGCAAAGGTTCCTATATGACCACCGAGATCAGGATTCTTTTTATTAGCTCGCACAACCATTGCAGCCGCGTTCCATCTAATTAAAGATCTTATTTTTCTTTCAATGTTTTGATCCCCTGGAGATTTTTTATCCTCTTCAGGAGGAATAGTATTTATGTAAGGTGTATTTCGAGATAAGACTAAATCTGAACCTTCTTTATAAGAATGTTCAATTAATTGTTTTATTAAATATTGAGCTCTTTCTTTACCGTCATTTTGAAGAACTGCAGATAAAGACTCTAGCCACTCTTTAGTTTCAGTTGGATCTAAATCATTGCCATCAGATATTATTTCAATATTTCTGGTTGGTTTCTTTTTCTCTTGGCTTATAGTTTGTGTTTCAACAGGTTTTTCTTGTTCTACTCTTTCGGATTTTTCAGCATCTACAATAATTTTTTCAGTATCTTTAGGAATATCTAAATTTTTAACCTCTTTTTTCTCAGGTTCAGGTTTTTTTTCAAAGGCAGATTGAATCTCTACTAATTTATCTCCCTTTGATACTTTGTCACCGACTTTTACTAAAATTTTTAATACTTCGCCCTCTTCTGTACTTGGAACTTCAACACTTGATTTATCACTTTCAAGTGTAACAATGGAATCGTTTTTTTGAATTTTCTGGCCTTCCTTTACAAGGACTTCAATAATTTCTACGTTGTCAAAATCTCCTATATCAGGTACTAGAATATCTTTTTTCATCTATATTTTATTAAGGTCAATATTTTAACATATTTATATCTTTTTTTCGTCATCCTAAAATGAGTTAATTTATATATGTTAAAAAAATTGATTAATTTTATTAAGAAAAAGCCTAATTATAAAAATTTAGACGCAAAAATTTGGATACAAAATATAATTCTAAATAAATATTATAAAACCCTCAAACACTAATCTTTTTCTATACACATCGAAATTCCCATTCCACCCCCTATACACAGGGTTGCCAAACCTTTTTTTCCATTTATTTTTTTTAATTCACTTAAAAGTGTAACAACAATTCTTGCTCCTGAAGCACCTATAGGATGACCGAGTGCTATTGCTCCACCATTCACATTTACTTTTACTTTAGGAATTTTTAACTCTTTAATTACAGCAATACTTTGAGCAGCGAAAGCCTCATTAATTTCAATTAAGTCCAAATCTTTTATATTCCATTTTGCTATTTGAAGGGCTTTGTTTGAAGAGGGGATTGGTCCTAACCCCATTATTGATGGATCAACACCACAGGTCGCCCAAGATTTAATCTTCCCCAATGTTTCTAAATTATGTTTTTCAGCTAATTCTCTTCTAGTTAAAACCACTGCAGCTGCTCCATCATTGATACCAGATGAATTTCCAGGAGTAACAGTTCCATTTTCTTTAAAAACAGAATTTAATTTCGAAAGGTTATTTATTGTAATACCATTTCTTGGATGTTCATCGGTATCATTATTAATAATTTCATCATCAAATTTTTTCTTGTTTATTGCTAGATTTGCTTTTCGTTGAGACTCAAGTGCAAATTCATCTTGTTCTTGTCTTGATATATTATATTTTGTAGCAACATTTTCAGCTGTAACACCCATATGGTAATTATAAAAAGCATCCATCAAACCATCTTTCATCATTTGATCATGAATTGAATTGGTCATACTTTCTTGACCGCCAGCAATTATAAAGTTAGCAGAATTTGTTAGTAATGATTGATATCCATTTACAATAGATCTTAGTCCAGACCCACACACCTGATTAATAATTATTGCAGTCTTTTCTTTTGGAATTCCAGAATTTATTGCTGCTTGCCTTGCAGGATTTTGTCCACATGATCCTGTCAAAACTTGTCCTAATATTACTTCATCAATTTTGTCTTCTTTTAGCTTGGTCTTTTGAATTAAACTTTTGATTACTAACGAACCTAGGTCGTGAGCATGCAGATCTTTATAAATACCTTTATATCTTCCTATGGCTGATCTCTGAGCTGCAACAAAAACAATATCTTTAGAATTTTTTGACATTAATATAGAATAATTATTTATTTAAAAATTACATTATTAAATATGATTATTTTTTATGATTTAGCGCCTGTAGCTCAACTGGATAGAGCGCTTGGCTACGGACCAGGAGGTTCTGGGTTCGACTCCTAGCAGGCGCACCAAAATTATGAAAATCTCTTTGCAATCAAGTGTTGTATATTTTTTTGCTATAGTGTTAATAGTTTTAATCTTATTAACAATTTTTTTATAATAAATGAAAAATGAATTTGAGCAGATCAGTAAAGTTTCTGGTTTTATGAAACACAATGGTGGACTTCTTTTTAGAGATGTATCGGAGACTGAGTTCGAGTTTAAAAGCACAATACAAGATATACATTTAAACAAAAGAGAGATCACCCATGGGGGATTTATTTGTTCTTTAATCGATGCAGGTGCTGGAACTGCTGTATATAGAGCTAGTAATAATCAATCGTGTGTTACAATTTCATTAGATGTAAAATTTATTGCGCCATCTAGACTAGGGGATGAAATATTAGGGAAAGTTAACATATTAAAAAAAACAAAGTCGATGTTATTTGTGAATTGTAATTTATATATAAACAAAAATATTATTGCATCAGGAACAGGTGTTTGGAAAATAGTAAAAAAAATATGATTGGAATTTTAGGAGGAATGGGAACACAAGCTGGTTTAGATATTTGCAACAAAATTGCTATTTTGCATAGAGGAAAACAAGATCAACAATACCCAAAATTTTTATTATACAACAAGTCCGACACGCCTAAGAGACCAGAAAACTTAAAAAAATATTATAATGTCCTTAAAGAATTAGTGAAAGGTTGCAAATTATTAGAAAAAAATAAATGTAAGTTTATTGTAATGCCTTGTAATACAGCGCATTTTTGGTACGAAGATCTAAAAAAAAAAGTGAAGATACCTATCTTAAGTATGCCCGAGGAAGTTTATAAGCACACAAAAAAAAGCTGTAAAAATAACTCTCAAATTGGAATACTTGCTACAGAGGCTACCTTAAATACAAAAATTTATCATAAATATTTTAATAAAAGATTTAAACTATTATCACCACCTATAAAAATTCAGAAAAAAAATGTAAACAAAGCAATCAAATTTGTAAAAATGGGCAATGTCAGAAAGGCAGAAAAAATAATTAAGCCTGCGATTGATTATCTTATTAAAGTAAATTGTAAAAAAATAATCTTAGGATGTACAGAATTACCTATAGCAATTTTTGCATTTAAATCTTTTAAAAAAGCAAAAAAATCAAAAATTTTTATTGATCCAAATTTGATACTAGCAAATACTTGTGTAAATAAATATAAGGCTGCATAATCAGACCAAATATGTTATTATCGAAAAAAAATAAAAATGAGAACTTTTACCTGAATGATTCGGACTTGTTTTAGACTATTTTTGTTCTTAAGCGGTAACTATATATAGTAGTAATAAAATTTAACACACCAAAAGTTGAAATGACGAAAAATAAAATAACTGCTGTTCTCGGACCTACCAACACAGGAAAAACCTTTCTCGCTATTGAAACAATGTTATCTTTTAGCTCTGGAATGATGGGTTTTCCCTTGAGGCTTTTAGCGAGGGAAGTTTATGACAAAGTTGTTAAAAAAACTGATCCGAATAAAGTTGCATTAATCACAGGTGAGGAAAAAATAATACCTTCAAATGCCAAGTATTATTTTTGCACTGTAGAGTCTATGCCAGTTGAAAAAGATTTAGAATTCGTTGGTATAGACGAAATTCAAATGTGTTCTGACCATGAAAGAGGTCATATTTTCACTGATAGATTATTGAATTTAAGAGGTGAAAAATTAACAATGTTCATGGGATCAAACTCAATGAAAAATATTATTGATAAATTAGATGGAGATATTGAGTATATCGATAGAAAAAGACTATCTAAATTAACTTACTCTGGTCACAAAAAAATTTCCAGAATAGAAAGAAAAAGCGTAATTATAGCATTTTCAGCCGAAGAAGTTTATGCAATTGCAGAATTAATAAGACGTCAAAAGGGCGGAGCTGCAATTGTGATGGGTTCTTTAAGTCCCAAAACAAGAAATTCCCAAGTAAGTCTATATCAGTCTGGTGATGTTGACTATCTTGTTGCAACCGATGCAATTGGTATGGGAATAAACATGGATTTAAATAATGTTTTTTTTTCAAGTATTAAAAAATTTGATGGTAAAAAAATAAGGAGACTTAGATTATCCGAAATTGCTCAAATCGCTGGAAGAGCAGGTAGATATCTTAATGATGGTTCCTTTGGGATAACGGGTGAATGTGGTGAGATAAGTCCGGAGGAAATTGAATTACTTGAAACCCATAAAATCGACGACATCAATACAATTTTTTGGAGGAATCCAAATTTAAATTTTAAAAATGGACAATCACTAATTAAGTCCTTGGAGGAGAAGCCAAATAAAAATTGGCTTAAAAGAATTTCAGAGTGTGAGGATGAAAAAGTTTTAAAATATATTTTAAAAGATACTGAAAAATTACAAATTTATAATAATGAGAATGAATTAAAGTTGTTATGGGAATGTTGTCAAATACCTGATTTTGTAAAAAAAACTTATGGAAATCATTTAGAAGTAATCGGAAAAGTGTTTAATTTTTTGAGAGAAAAAACAGGAAAGATTTCAAATAAATACATGAAGGAACAACTTTCAATTTTAGATAAAGTTGACGGTAATGTAGATTCTATATCTAATCGGATTGCCAATGTTAGAACATGGTCTTATGTTTCTAACAAAAATGGGTGGGTAGAAAATCAAGATTACTGGATAAAAAGAACAAAATCTTTAGAGGACAAATTGTCTGATAGATTGCATGAAGAGCTTACTAAGAGTTTTATAGATAAACGAGCAAGTGTACTTGCAAGAGGTTTAAAACAAGATATTTCTTTTGATACAAAAATTGAAAATGATGGAAAAGTTTTGATCAACAATCAATTTATCGGAAATTTAAAAGGTCTAAAGCTTGAATTAGATTTTAAAGTTGGTGATTTAGAAACTGATATAAAATCTTTAAAAAAAGCTGCAAGACAAAATGTAAGTCCAGAAATTTCAAAAAGAATAAAACAAATAATTGCAGGAAAGCAAATTGAGCTAAAAGAAGACAGAAAAATTTATTGGAACAATTTTCCCATAGCAATGCTTTCTAAAGGTACAGATTATCTTTCCCCAGAACTAAATTTAATTGTCGATGACATTGTGGAAAATGAAGAAAAATTTAAACTTCACTCTTATCTAAAAAAATGGCTAGACACAAAGATTATTGATGAACTAGATAGTTTATTTAAACTTAAGAGTATTAATACAGCTAATGCTCAAATAAGAGCTTTATCTTATCAATTATATGAAAACAACGGTGTGGTTAAAAGAGAGGAGGTTTCAGATATCATTAATAATTTAAGCCAAGATGAGAGAAAAATACTTAGAATTTTAGGTGTAAAATTTGGCAGGTATCACATATTCTTATTCAAACTTTTTAAACCGAGTGTTGTCTCTTTAAGAATTCTACTCTGGAAGAATTTCAATAGAGAAGACTTAAATTTATTTCCTCCTACTTTTGGATTAAATTTTGTGAATAACGTTAAATACAAAAACAAAAAATTTATGCTTTTATGTGGATTTGAAAAATTTGATAGCTTTTTTGTTAGAATTGACATTTTAGAAAGATTGTTTATTGAAATAATAAACTCTAATGAAAACAAATCTGACAAAATAAAACTAATACCTAAAATGTTAAATTTACTCGGTTGTAACAAAGATAATTTTATAAAAGTCATTAAATTAATGGGGTATAAAGTGTTTGATGAAAAAAATGAAACGTTTTTTAAATATAAACCTTTTAAAAAGATTAAAAAAAGTTTAGATTTAAAGATCAAAAAAGATAATCCCTTTGAAGCATTAAAGCAACTAGATCTAAAATGATATTTAAATTTTTAAATAAAAAAAAGGAAAAACCTGACTCAAATGCTGAGTCCATTAGCATTGCTTGCCTTTTAATACACGCAGCTAAAATAGATGAAAATTATACATCAGAAGAAAGAGAAATAATTAAGAAAACAGTAGGGAAATTATATCCTGATTTAAATGATTTAGATGAGGTTATTACCCAAGCAGAACGCAAAGAGAATGACTCCAACCATATTCAGGAATTTACAAGAGAGGTGAAGTCTTTGAGCACAGAAAATAAAATTATAATTGTTGAAACTTTATGGAGAATAATTTTGTCAGATGGAAAATCAGATATTTATGAAAATAACCTTATGAGACGTTTGGCTGGGTTGCTTTATTTAGATGATAAAGTAGTAGGTGAAACTAAAGTTAAAGTATTAAATAACAAATAATGACTTACATAGTTAACGATAAATGTATTAAGTGTAAATTAATGGATTGTGTGGAAGTATGTCCAGTTGATTGTTTTTATGAGGGAAAAAATATGCTTGTAATTAAACCAGATGAGTGTATAGATTGTGGCGTTTGTGAGCCTGAGTGTCCGGTAGATGCTATTAAACCTGATACAGAAGACGGAAGCGAAAAGTGGTTAGAGTTGAACAAAAAATATTCAGAAATATGGCCAAACATTTCAGTAAAAAAAGATCCACCAACAGATAACGAAAAATATAGGAATGAAAAAAATAAATTTGAAAAGTATTTTAAAGAAAACCTTTAAGAAGAAGAAAAAACCTCTTCAAAGAAAAACTAAACCAGTAGCTAAAAAAACCAAAATAATAAAAGTAAAAAAAAAGTTAGGTAGGCCGAAATTAAAACAAGTAAGTAAAAACTCATTGAAGGAAAAGACAAAGGCAAATTTAATTAAACCAAAAAGTACTGAAAACTTACGTCTAACTAAAAGCCAGGATCAAAAACCTGAAATTGTTAAGATCAAAAAACAGGAGACAGAAAAAAAGCAGTTTAAACCAAAAGATTATATTGTTTACCCAAAACATGGCGTAGGACAAATTTTGTCTGTTAGTTCAAAAATAATTGGTGGAATAGATGTACAATGTTACGATATAAAATTTGAAAAAGATAAAGCTATGGGATTGTTGCCGATAAATAAACAATCTTACTTGAGACCATTATCTACAATTAACCAAGTGAATAAATCTATCTCAATTTTAAAAGGCAAACCAAAAATAAAAAGATCAATGTGGAGCAGAAGAGCTCAAGAATATGAACAAAAAATTACATCTGGAAAAATCTATGAATTGGCTGAGGTAGTAAGGGATTTAAATAAAGGTGACGATATTATGATTGATCAATCATACAGTGAAAGGCAATTATTTGAAAAAGCTTACGAGAGAATATTAACAGAATTCCAAATTATATTGAACCTGTCCTTTGAAGATACCCAAAAAAAGCTTGATAAAGCACTGAAAAGAAATTTAGAAAAGAATCAGCAAAATCTCGAAAAAAAAGCACCAACTAATCCAAAATCAAGTCAAGATACAGAGGAACCAGAAAATTTAGAAAACCAGGCAGAAGAAGAGTAAAAAAAAACGCTTCTCACACAAACGTTATGAGAAGCGCTTTTAAAAAAAGAAATTTATCTTCTTCTTCTTCTTTTTTTTGCTTTTTTCTTAGCTTTTTTCTTAGCTTTTTTTCTTCGTTTAGCCATCTTTAGCTCCCTGTTGTTACGAATCTTTTTGATTCGTTATAAGTTAATTTTTAAATATTTTCTTTTGTTATGTCAAACATTTAATTAATTATAAATAGATTCATCAACGTTGCAAAAAATTAAATTTATTTTTGTAAATGTTAAAAGTTAAAAAAGAATAGTATTTATGCGCATTATAATCAAAGTTATTTGTTTATATTTAATAAAGTTTTTCTAAATCGTCTTTATATTTTTCTAAAATTTTTTTTCTTTTTAGTTTTAAAGTTGGTGTTAACATTCCATTTTCAATTGTAAATTCCTCATTAATAAGTTTAATTTTTTTAACTTTTTCAATTGATTGTAAGTTTTTATTTAAATTTTCGATGTATAAATTAATTTCTGATGTATTTTCTTCGTTATCACTTACAATTAATGCAACCAAATATGTTTTTTTATCTCCATAAACTAAACTTTGTTTAATTTTTTCATTTAAACAAAGTAAATTTTCAATTTTAGATGGAGAAATGTTATCACCACCTAAATTTACAATAATTTCTTTTTTTCTATCAGTAATTTTTAGATTTCCTTCTTTTGTAAACTCTCCGATATCGCCTGTATGTAACCATCCTTCCTTAACAACTTCATTAGTTTCATTTTTTTTGTTCCAATACCCAAGCATAACATTTTCTCCTTTAACTAATATTTCACCCTCATTTGAAATTTTGACCTCGTTAGTTTTAAAAGGTGGTCCTACTGTCTCAATTTGAATATGTCCAGGAATGTTACAGCTTACAACTGGAGAAGCCTCAGTTAGTCCATATCCTTGTAATGTAGGTAATCCAATAGAATTCAAAAATTCTCCAATTTTTTGATCTAGTGCACCACCACCTGAAACAAATGCTTGAAGTTCTCCACCAAATTGTTTTTTGATCTTCTTTCTAACTAAAATTTCACACAAGAAATTAGATATTTTTTCCCCAAAATTAAGGTTTTCCTTTTTAAGTTTTTTTGTACCCAACTTTAAAGTGTTGATTATCAATTTCTTTTTAAATCCACTAAGTTTGGAAAAATTTAAAGAAATCTTATTATATAAATTTTGATAAAATCTAGGAACAGCAGTCATGATAGTGGGTTTTGCCACTGACATGTTGGGAATAAGTTTATCTAGACTTTCTGCATAATAAACTTTTGCTCCCAGAGAAATTTGCACAAATTGAACTGTATGTTCATAAGAATGTGAAAGGGGTAACCACGTCAAAAAAACTGGTTTTTTCTTCTTAACAATTGAAGACAATATTTCTAGGGCCCCCTCACAGTTAGAAAGAATTCCTCCATGACTTAACATTACTCCTTTTGGTTTACCCGTCGTTCCAGAAGTATAAATTATACAAGCTAAATCATTTCTTTTAATTTTTTGATTATAACTCTCATTAATTAGATTTGTTTTTTTAAATATTTTTGAAAAGTTTTTAATTTCATCAATTATTTCATCAATTGAAATTATCTTAACATTATTATTTAAAAGTTTTTCTATTTTTTCATACTGTAATTTATTTGAAACTATACAAACCTTTGGTCCACAATCATTAATGATATATTCATAGTCTGAATTTGAATAAGTAGTAAATAACGGTACTGTTACACCTCCTGAATTCATTATAGCAATATCGGCAATTAACCATTGAGGTCTATTTTCAGATAGTAAAACACATCTGTCCCCAGGGGAAATATAATCTTGTAGAAAAGCTGTCAAACATCTGATCTTTGATGTTACTTCATTCCAACTTAAGGGGAAGTTTTTATCTTTTGAACTTAATCCAGATAAAAAAGGTATATTTTTTTTATCTTTGATTTCTTCGTATTTTTTAAAATAAAGTTCTACTAAACTATTTAAGTTATTTATTTTCATAAAATGGTGGGCAAAGAGAGAATCGAACTCTCACAGTATTGCTACTATTGGATTTTGAGTCCAACGCGTCTACCAGTTCCGCCATTCGCCCAATTTTAATAATTTCATTTTTATAATTATAGTATAAAAACAATTTTAGTATGTTTAAAGAAATATATAGAAAATCAATCGATTTGGCAGGTCATAAAAAATCAAAATTTTTTCTAGGTTTTATCTCATTCATAGAAAGTTTTATATTTCCAGTACCACCTGATGTTTTTATTATACCAATGACCATTGCTAAAAGAACTGAATGGCTTAAAATTGCACTAATTGCTACCGTTGGATCAGTTTTAGGAGCATGTCTTGGATATTTAATTGGTTTTGTTTTTTTTAATGAGATTGGTATAAAAATATTTGAATTGTACAGTGTTGATAATACTAACTTTTTAAAAGATAAAATGTCCTCAGAGGGTGGCGTTATAGCTTGGATAACTTTACTAGCTATCGCTGGTTTCACCCCAGTGCCATTTAAATTACTTACTATTACAAGTGGATTTGTACACTTTAATTTTCTCTATTTTATTCTCGTATCTTTATTAACAAGAGGTTCTAGATTTTTTTTAATAGCATTTTTAATTGGAAATTTTGGACCTGCTATGAAAAAAATAATTGAAAAAAGGTTAATCACTGTTTCGATAATTATATCTATTATTTTGGTGGTAGTTGCTTACTTTGTATACAATTTCTTAGTCAAATTTACATTATAGATGACTTTAGAGAGAAAATTTAAGATATTTTATTCTTTGATTATTTTATTGTGTCTTAGTTCAATATGTTATGCATTTTTTGTTGAATATATCTTAGGTTATAAACCATGTATTTTGTGTAAGTATCAAAGAGCACCTTATATTTTAGCTTTGATAATTGGACTTATTGGTTTTTTAAAACCTTTAAAGGAAAGAATAATTTTTTTTATATTTTTAATCTTTTTAATAAGTATGATATTATCTGGATACCATGTTGGTATTGAACAAGATTTATACCAGTCAATTTTTAATTGTTCAGACGATAATTTTAGTATTTTGGAAGAGGGTAAATTGCTTGAGAGTTTAATTGTGATAAATCCTGACTGTAGAAACGTAAATTTTGCTGTATTTGGAGTATCCCTTGCGACTATAAATTTTGTATTATCATTTGTAATTTCCTCAGTTTCTTATTATTTGTATTACCATGCAAAAAACTAACAAACAAAAACTAGAAGAATTCATCAGAGTTGATCACGCTGGAGAAAGAGGAGCAATCAAAATTTATGAAGGTCAGCTATTAGCA
Organism: uncultured Pelagibacteraceae bacterium; assembly: GCA_902528375.1. Classification (GTDB taxonomy): domain Bacteria; phylum Pseudomonadota; class Alphaproteobacteria; order Pelagibacterales; family Pelagibacteraceae; genus Pelagibacter. Next base: position 17,477 of record CABZSS010000006.1, on the reverse strand, counting down.
TTAAATACAATTATTAAAGATGAGACTTTAAAAAAAAAGATTGAAGACATGAAAAAACACGAAGATGAACACTGCTCTTTTTTTGAAAAGGAGATTAAAAAAAGGAAAATAAGTCCAACTAAATTTTTACCTTTATGGGACCTTTTAGGATTAGGTCTTGGGTTTGGAAGTACAATATTAGGAAAAAAGGCTGCCATGCTTTGTACTGCCTCTGTAGAAGAAGTAATTGATGAACATTACCTAAACCAAATTAATCAAATAAAAGATGATGAAAAGAAATTAAGAGAAAAAATTAAAAAATTCAGACAGGATGAAATTGATCATAAAGATATTGCATACGAAGAAGGTGCAACAAAAAAAGGTTTATACTCTGTTATGGACAAAGTAATAAAAACTGGATCAAGAATAGCAATCAATATTTCTGAGAAAATCTAGTTTAAGGCTCTAATTCAACATCCCAATAAAGATAATCCATCCAACTCTTGTGTAGGAAATTTGGGGGAAAATTTTTGCCGTTTCTGTGAAGATCTTCAGTTGATGGTTGATATGGCATTATATTTAAAGTCATACCTGATTTTGAAAGTAATCTTCCACCTTTTTTTACATTGCACGATGAACAAGCAGTCACTACATTATCCCAATTAGTCTTTCCTCCTTTTGATCTAGGTAATAAATGATCAAATGTTAATTCTTTTTTGCTTCCACAATATTGACAAGAAAATTTGTCTCTTAAAAAAACATTAAATCTTGTAAAATTTGGATTTGACATTGGTTTAATGTAACTTTTCAATGCAATCACACTTGGTAGTTTCATGCTAAAAGAAGGGCTTCTTATTACTCTGTCGTAATAACTTACTATAGAGACTCTATTTAAAAAAACTGATTTAATAGAATCTTGCCAACTCCACAATGATAATGGATAGTAACTTAATGGTCTATAGTCTGCGTTTAATACAAGTGCAGGACATTTTTCTAAGGACATGTTTTCACTATTTAGCATATAAATCTTTATTAAGTTTACCTAAAAAATATTTTAATTCAATGGGTCAATTAAGATATTATATTGAATATTTTTTTCAAAAAAGTAAGCCCAGTGCTAGACGCTTCAATAGGTATATTGTGACCGCAATCTTTTATCATTTTTGTAAATATATCAATTTTATTTCTCTCAAAAAAATCTTTGGCCTCTAACAAATTCACTGGTGGTACTATTTCGTCTTGATCTCCATGAATTAATAATGTAGTAGGTTTTGAAAAAATTCTTTTTTCTAAATCAGTTTTATTTATAATCTTTCCCGAAAAACCAAGAATTCCAGCAAATTTCTCTTTCTCGGATATTCCAACATTTATGGACATCATGCAGCCTTGGCTGAAACCAGATAAACAAATGTTTGAATTAAGCAAATTAAATTTATTTTTGATCTCTAATATAAATTTTTTCAATGTCTCCTCAGCCTCTAATGCTTTTTTAGTTATATATTCCTCATCTTCAGAGTTTAAATCGAACCATTGGTAACCAGTGGGGTTTATAGAGCACGTTTCTGGCCCGTCAGGACAAATAAAAATGGTATTTGGTAAAAATCTTTTCCAATTAATTGTTATAGGAGCTATGTCATTACCATCCCCACCATAGCCATGTAATAAAATTACAGCATTGTTGATATTTTCGCTTTCTGGCTTTATCATTTTGGTGTCTAGACAAAATGTCATTAATATAAATATTTTAATTTTTTTTCTCTAAATATGTAATACATATAATTTATGATTACAGAAATATTTGTCAAAGTCAGCGCTGTAATACTTTTAGTATCAGTCGCTGTAGTGCTAATATTGGGAATTGGAACTTTATTTAAAGGTGGTGATACTAGCAAAAAATACTCTAATAAACTTATGCAGCTTAGGGTTTTGTTACAATTCGTTGCCATAATAGTTCTAGTTTGTTTAGCGTATTTTTTTAAGGATTAATCGTAATTTATAAGCCAGTTTACAAATTTAGGATCTTCAAAATCTATAGACCCAATAATCTTTGCAAATTCATAACCGTCTTTATTGATCAAAACTGACGTCGGAATACCTCTTAAAGAAAATTTTTTTGCAAGTTTAACATCAGTGTCATAAAAAATTTCAAAAGTATTAATTTGCACATCTAAAAAAAACTTTTTTATAGAATCTTTATCTTCCTGGCCAATATTGATTGGTAAAATTTTAAGATTTTTAAAATTTAAGTTGTTCTGAAGATTTTGCAGAGATGGCATTTCTTCTTTGCAAGGTTCGCACCACGTAGCCCAAAAATTTAAAATTAATAGTTTATTTTCATATTCAGATAGAGAAACATTCTTGTCTTCCCCATTTTTGAATGATATTTCGCTAATTTTTTTTTGATCTTCATAAATAACTAAATTTTTTAAATCGTTTAATTCTTTTGAATTGACTACATTTGGGATAAAAAATACCAATAATAAGATAAAAAACTTTAAAGTTAATAATTTCATATAAAGTAGTATAAATACATACCATGAGTCAAAATAAAAACAATAATACAGTTTGGAACACTAGAATTAAAAAAAAGACTTCGAACATTTTTAAAAAAGCCGGCTCCTCCATTGAAGTAGATAAAAGATTATACAAAGAGGATATATTAGCGTCAGTCTCACACGCAGAGATGTTATATAAGCAAAAGATTATAACTATTAAGATTAAGGATAAAATTTTGTGGGGATTGAAAAGAATTCAAAATGAAATTGAGAAAAAAAACTTTAAATTTGATGAAAATTTAGAGGATATTCACATGAATGTAGAGAATAGACTTTTTGAACTTATTGGTAATGATGCCGGCTATTTACATTCAGCAAGATCTAGAAATGATCAAGTAGTTACTGATCTAAAATTATGGTTAAAAAAATCTACAACAGAAATTGATAATTTGTTATTTAAGGTAATAAAATCTTTGATCAAAATTTCAGAAAAGAATATTTATTCCATAATGCCAGGTTTTACGCATTTAAAAAATGCTCAACCAATTTCTTTAGCACATTATTTTTTATCAAATGTTGAAATGTTCAAAAGAGATAGATTTAGATTTTCTTCTAACATGAAAAGTTTGAATCAAAATCCTTTAGGGGCTGGTGCTTTTTCTGGAACATCTTTTAATATTGATAGATGGTATACCACTAAAAAACTAAAATTTGAGGAACCTACAAATAACTCTTTAGACACAGTATCTGATAGAGATTTTGTTTTAGATTTTTTGTACAGTTCATCTATATGCTCGATGCATATATCAAGAATTGCAGAGGAGTTAATTATTTGGAATTCAGATCAATTTAAGTTTATCAACTTAAAAGATAATATTGTAACAGGGTCATCGATAATGCCACAAAAAAGGAATCCTGATACACTGGAATTTTTAAGAGGAAAAACTGGATCGATATTTGGAAATCTTTTTTCAATGTTAACAATTGTTAAGGGTTTGCCAATATCCTATTTTAAAGACTTACAAGATGATAAAGATTTAGTTTTCAGATCTTTTGATAATTTGAAAAATTGTTTAATAATTTTTGATGAAGTAATAAATGGAGTAATTGTTAACAAGAAAGTGATGTTAGATGCTGCTAAAAAAGGATTTACAACGGCGACTGATTTTGCTGATGCATTAGTTAAAAACATGAATTTTTCTTTTAGGGAAGCATATTTGTTAACGGCAAAAGTTGTGAATTTTGCTGAAAAGAAAAATTTGACTTTAGATGAAATTAGACATGAAGATTTAAAGAAGATTGTTCCAAAAATAAGTCCCGATGTAATGAAAAATCTAGATTTAAGAAACTCTGTAAATTCAAAAAAATCATATGGTGGAACTTCTTTTGAAAACATAAAGAAAATGATAAGAAAACATAAAAAGGAGATAAAATGAAAAATATTTTTATTATTGTTGTTTTAAGTTTTTTATTAATTTTCTGTGGAAAAAAAGCAGATCCTGAATACAAAGGTTCAATTGGAACAAATAGTTTAATTCAAACATCATAATGAATTATAAAAATAGTAAATTTTATGTTGAAAATATTTCTATAGGGAAATTAACTCGATCATTTCAAACTCCTTTTTACTGTTATTCGAAATCAAGGCTAAATCAAAATATAAAAAACTTTAATAAAAAATTTGAAAAAACAAAACCATTAATATGCTTTTCTGTAAAATCTAATTCGAATTCAAAATTATTAAAAATAATAAAAGACAACGGATTGGGCACTGATGTTGTCTCAATAGGCGAACTTCAAAAAGTTTTAAAAGTAGGTTTTAAACCAAATAAAATTGTGTTTTCAGGAGTTGGGAAAACTACAAGTGAACTAGATTTTGCAATTAAAAAGAAAATTTTATTGATAAACGTTGAGTCCGAGAGTGAACTAAAAAATATTATCAATTTATCTAAAAATAGAAAAACTGTAGCCAATGTAGGTATAAGATTAAATCCAAACGTAAACGCTCAAACTATAGGAAAAATTTCAACTGGCAGAATGCAAGATAAATTTGGATTAACTTTTAAAGATGCAATCAAAATTATCGATAAATATAAAAATTCAAATTCAATTAGATTTAAATGTTTAAGTGTTCACATTGGTAGTCAAATTTTAAGTAATGTGCCTTATCAAAAAATGATACATGTAGTAAATAATTTTCTCGAAAAGGTTTCAATAAATTTTGAATACGTAGATTTTGGTGGCGGGATGGGTATTGACTATAGTTCAAACAAAAAAACTTTTGATTTTAAAAAGCTTGCTTTGGAAATTCATAAATTTTCAAAAAGAAATGAATGTAAAATTATTCTTGAACCAGGAAGATCTATAATAGGGGATACTGCTGTACTTATTTCTAAGGTTATCTATATAAAAGAAAATCCAACCAAAGATTTTGTTATTTTAGATGCTGGCATGAACGATCTAATTAGGCCAGCTTTATACAATGCAAAACACATGATCATCCCTGCAATTAAATCGAGTAAAAAAAGTAAAAAAGAGTATGATTTTGTTGGTCCAATTTGTGAAACTTCAGATAGGTTTTTGAAAATGAAAAAATTTCAAAAGTTAAATGAGGGGGAGATTGTTATTCTAAAAGATGTAGGAGCATATGGTTATGTATTGTCATCAAATTACAATGTACGACCAATGCCAAAAGAAGTTTTAGTTGATAAATCAAAAACTCAAATTATTAGTAAAAGGCAGTCCATTAAAGATCTTATTTAAATGATAAGAAATATAATATTTTTCCTTTTTTTTTATCTAGGGATTATCTCAATTTCAATTTTATTTATTCCGACACTTTTTTTTCAAAAAAAAGGAGTTCAGTTTGGAGGTCGTTTAATGGGCATTTGGACTGGAATTTGTTTAAAACTCTTTTTAAGTGTCAATATTACTGTTAAAGGTTTAGAAAACATCCCTAGAGAAAAAAAATACTTTGTTGTCTGCTCTCATCAATCTATGTTTGAAACATTCTATTTACAAACAATTTTTGTATCATCGGTTTTTATTCTTAAAAAAGAACTGATGAAAATTCCTTTGTTTGGTTCTTATCTAAAAAAGATGGGATGTGTATCTATTGATAGGGATAAAATCTCTAAGGAAAATTTAGGTTTTGAAGGATTAGTTGAAAAAGTTTTAAATGACAAAAGAAACACACTAATAATTTTTCCACAAGGCACAAGGAAAGATTATAGGGATAGGTCAAAGTTTAAAAAGGGATTTGCAAGAATTTACAATGACTTTCAAATAAATTGCCTTCCAATAGCGATTAATTCAGGAAAAATATGGCCAAAGTCCTCTTTATTAAAAAGTAAACAAAATATAACAGTCTCCATATTAAAATCCTTTGAGCCCGGTAAAGATGTTGAAAAGTTCTCTATTGAAGTTGAAAATTTAATTTATAAAGAGTTAGATTTAATAAATTAAATTTAACCTTTCATCGGCATTATCACAAAAATACTATCAAAATCACTTGGATCTTTTATTAGTGCTGGCGACGCAGTATCATTAAAAAAAATTTCAATTTTTTCGCCTTCTAATTCACTAGCAACATCTATCAAGTATTTAGAATTGAAAGTTATATCTAAGTCGTGTTCAAATTTTACAGAAACGCTTTCATTTCCATCACCACTATGAGTATTATTTACTGATAGGTCTAGTTTATCTTTTGATAATTTAATTTTTACTCCGTCCTTTTTGTCTGTAGAAACAGACGCAACTCTGTCTACACTACTTTTAAATAATTCTAGATCTGCTTCCATCCTTTTTTTATTATTTTTTGGAACAACTTGAGCATAATTAGGAAATTTCCCATCTATAACTTTTGAAATTAAAACACTATTATTCATCGAAATTTTAATTTTTGTTTTTGAATTTGAAACTTTGATTTTTCCTTGGTTATTTTCTAATATTGAGCAAAGTTGAAAAATTGTTTTTTTCGGTAATATAATTGGTTCAAAGTTGATAAGTTTCTCAAGTCTCATTTTTGATATGGACATTCTGTGAGAATCTGTTGAAACAGCGGTCAAAAAGTTTTTATCATCTCCACTAGTAAAATGTAAAAAAATACCACTTAAATAATGTCGAGTTTCATCATTTGAAATTGAAAACTTACATTTATTTAATAGCTTTAAAAAACTTTGCGAGTCTAAACTAATTTCTTCAGCCTCAAAACCCTCTTCCATTAATGGAAATTCCTGAGGATCAATGCAATTTAATTTGAATTTAGATTTTTCAGACTCTAGTTGCATCTTATTTTCTGATAAACTCTCTACGTTAATTTTTTTTCCTGAGCTAAATTTTCTGACTATATCGTACATTATAAGAGAATTTGTAGTTGTTTTGCCTTCCTTTTCGATTTGAACACTTTGAATTCGATGAACAAAAATCATATCCAGATCTGTTGCAGTAATAATTAATTCTTTTCCACTTGCCTCTAAAAGAACATTAGATAAAATTGGTAGTGTACTTCTTCTCTCAATTACATTTTGACAAAAACTTAATGACTCTTGGAGATCTTTCTGATTTACACTAAACTTCATTTTCTGATTTATACATTATCTGGTTTTTGAGATAATTTATTCCATTATTTATTTCGCTATTTTCTACCTTTAATTTCTCAATAGTTTTTACAGAGTGAATTATTGTTGTGTGATCTCTATTTGAAAATTCTCTACCTATTTCCGGTAAAGATTTTGAAGTAAGTATTTTTGAAAGGTAGATTGCTACCTGCCTAGGTCTTACTAAATATCTTGATCTTCTTGATGAAAGCATTTCATTTTTACTAATTTTGAAATATTTGCAAACTAATGTTTGAATATTATCTACAGAGACTTTGGCTTCGTTTATATTAAGGAGGTCTTTAAGTATTATTTTAGTTTCTGAAATATTTGGAACTCTTTCATATATCCTAGCAAACGATGCAATTCTATTTAAAGCGCCAACTAATTCTCTTATACTACTCCTGATTTCATAACTAATAAATTTTAATATTTCTTCTGATATATTGATCCTTTCATTATAGAATAAATTTAGTTCGTTGGTTTTTTCTTTCAGAATTTTGTATCTCAATTCATATTCTGGATTTTGAATGTCTACTACCAATCCGCCTGAAAATCTGGACTTAATCCTTTCTTGTATTCTTTTCAACTTATTTGGCGGTCTATCTGCTGAAACAACTATTTGAGAACCTTTTTCAAGTAATGCATTAAAAGTGTGAAAAAATTCTTCCTGCATAGCCTCTTTTCCATCCATAAATTGAATATCATCTACTATTAATACATTTGTATTTCTAAAATTATCTTTAAATCTAACCATTTCGTTACTTTTTATTGATTTTACAAATTGGTACATAAATCTTTCTGCTGAGATAAATGTGACTTTATTTTCAGATTTAAGCTTCAAACCAATAGCATTTAATAAATGAGTTTTTCCCATCCCTACACCTCCATACAAATACAAAGGATTGTAATGTGAAATATTTTCTGAAACTTTTTTTGAAGCCTCAAAAGCAAGCTTATTACTTGCCCCGATTATGAAGTTATCAAATGATTTATTTTGATCAATTCTATTATACTGTAGAAAGCTATCTTTAATAAAAGAGATATTATCATCTTTTTTAATGATATTATTAACTGCTTTATCTCTTTCATGCTCTTTATCTTCGATTCTAAATTCTATTCTAGAAATTTCCTTAATTTGTTTTTTAACAATTTTTAAAATTTCATCTAAATATCTCGATACAATCCAATCTCTAAGAAATCTCGTTGATACTGAAACAACTAGATAATTGTTATGTTGTTCCTCAAGACAAATCTTTTTAAGCCAGCTCTCATAAATTTCTGAGCCAAATTTTGATTTCATTTCTTTTTGAATTTCTGTCCATATTAGGTTTACATCTTTTTTTTGATTGTAATCTTTATTTAAATTTTTCATGTGAAGTTATTTCTAGCTAATCTTTAAAAAGTTTTTATTCAATAAAATATTTCTTTGATCAAAAGAAATTTAAAATCCTTAATTGAATGAAATTAAAAATTGTATAAATTTAAAATTGAAAAGTGATTAGCCTTAAAATTGAATTCAATTTTAAATATTAAAGTAAATAAAGATTTACTTTTTAATTTACAAAAAAACTCCAAGATGTTGTGTTTGAGGTTTAGAACCTGATCACATTTTGTGGCAAGACTTTTTTCTATATATGGTAAAAAAGATTTAACTGGAGGTTGTTTATAGAGTATTTATTTTTCTCGTAATCTTAGAAACGTTTCGAGTTGCGTTTCCTTTTTTGATTACACCGGTCTTAGCGATTTTCATTAATTCTGAGTTCAATTTGGGTAAGTAGGAAAGAGCTTCTTTCTTTTTCTTACTATCGATCAATTTTTTCATTTTTTTTAGAGCAATTTTATAACGGCTCTTACGGGTCTTATTAACCTCTGTTTGCCTCTTTATTTTTCTAATTCTTTTAATTGCTGATTTTGTATTTGCCATTTCGGCGATGGTATATCCTCTCTACGTTGGACGGTCAATAGGTATTTTTACTTTTGACAAACGGAGCATATAAAAGTGGATCTGTTTGAAATTATTTTTCTTCTAATTTGACCAGAGCAATTATTCCGACTACATCTCTTTTTTGCACGATCATATACTTTAAACTCAGACTGGAAATTTCCACTTTTACCTGTGATGCCTTTGAAATCCCTTATTGAAGAACCTCCAAAATGTATAGCTTTTTTTAGGATTATTTTCGAATACTTAACTATTCTTTTATTTTCATCTAAATTAACCAGATAAGATTTTTTAAACGGGTTAATCTTTGCCTGAAATAATATTTCATTTACGTAAATATTGCCTAAACCAGAAACTAATTTTTGATCTAACAATAAGTTCTTAATATTTTTTGTTCTATTCTTTAAAATTTTACTAAGATATTTTTTATTAAAATCTTTACTTATCGCTTCAGGGCCTATTCGAGTAAAAAACTTTAAATAATCGCTTTTATTTCTCAAAATCTTAAAAAAACCAAATCTTCTAGGGTCATTATAAATTAGTTTAAAATTTTTAAATCTAAAAATTATATGATTGTGTTTTTTTGGTAGACTTTGAGATCCATAAAAACTTAAATTAGTGGTCTTTTTTTTTAAACCTATGAAATGAAGTGTCCCTGACATGCCTAAGTGGATTACACAATAAAGATGATTATTAAATACCAAAATAAGATATTTAGATTTTCTTTGAATCTTTTCTATGGCAGCATTTTTAAATATTTTTTCAAAATTCTTTGGTACTTTAAGTCTCAGGTTTCGATTATTGACTTGAATATTTATTATTTTTCGGTTCTTTACTTGTCTATTTAGAGACTGTCTTACTATTTCTACTTCTGGTAATTCTGGCATTAATTATTATATTATATTTTTATAACATTTAAATATGCAACAAAATCTACAAAAAAAAAGAGGTCTCGTAAAAAAAGTTTTTGATAACGTTTATAATAAGTATGACCTCATGAATGATTTTATGTCTTTAGGTATACATAGACAGTGGAAAAGAGAATTAATTAGACAAATGAATCCCTATCCAGAGAGTAGCTTAATTGATGTTGCATGCGGAACTGGAGATATTGCTAAATTATATGCTGACAATACATCCAATAAATCAAAAATATTATGTGTTGATTTTAATAAAAAGATGCTGGATGAGGGAAAAAAAAAGGTTATCAAATTATAAAAATATAAACTGGAAAGTTTCAAGAGCCGAAAAAATTGATGCACCAAATGAAACATTCGATTATTATACGATAAGCTTCGGTCTAAGAAATACAAAAAATTTAAATTCATCTATATCTGAAGCTTATAGAGTTCTAAAAAAAGGAGGCAGATTTTTCTGTCTCGAGTTTTCAAAGATTCAAAATCAGAATTTAGATTTCATTTATAAACAGTATTCGAAACTAATACCATTAATAGGAAAATTAGTAGTTGGAAAAAGTACACCTTATGAGTACTTAATTCAAAGTATTGATGAATTTGTTAACCAAGAAGAGTTGCTTGGTATATTAAAAAAAAAAAAATTCTACAATGCCAGTTATAAAAACTTATCTGGTGGTATTGTATCTTTACATACAGGTTGGAAAATATGATTTTTAATAAAATCTTTATACTGTTTAAGATTGGAAGAAAAATTGGAAAGTCTAATATAATAAATATAATTTCTGAAACTCAAAAAATACCACTATTCGTTAAAATATTTTTTAATTTATTATCTTTTTCATTTTCAAGTTCAAAAGATAAGCAAAGTGAGAGTAAAGAGAACTTAAGCACATCCATTCAAGAAATGGGAACTACTTTTATAAAACTTGGACAATTCTTAGCTACTCGTCCAGATATAATCGGTGAAAAATTGTCTAAAGAACTTGAGTCTCTTCAAGATAAATTACCTCCTTTTTCAAAAAAAGAGGCGGAAAAAATTATAATAGAAAATTTAGGTCAATCTAATTTTGATGATATAATTGACTTGTCAGATCCTATTGCAGCTGCTTCGATAGCCCAAGTCCATAAAGCCAAAATTAAAGAAGATAATATTATCAAAAATGTTGCAATAAAAGTTTTAAGACCAAACATTAAGAAAATTTTTAATGAAGAGATAGATGCTATTATGTTATTGGCATATATAGTCGAAAGTTTAATCGCCAAAACAAAAAGACTTAAGCTAATTGAAGTTGTTTTTCTTTTCAAAGAAATAACAAATCACGAAATGGATCTTAGATTTGAAGCCGCGGCTGCAAATGAATACGCTGAAAATACTAAAAATGATTTAGGATTTTTTGTTCCTAAAATATATTGGAATTTTACGAGCGAAAGTGTTCTCACTTTAGACTGGGTAGATGGAGTATCTATAAGAGAAAAAGACTTGCTCAAAGAAAAGAATATTGAAACCTCAAAAATAGCTACAAATTTAATTCAACATTTTTTAAGACATGCAGTTCGAGATGGATTTTTTCATGCTGACATGCACCAAGGAAATATTTTTATCAACGAGTCTTCCCAAATAGTTCCGATAGATTTTGGTATAATGGGAAGAATAGATAAACTGAGCAGAAGATACTTGGCAGAAATTTTGTACGGATTTGTACGTAGAGATTACAAAAAAGTAGCTGAAGTACATTTGTTAGCTGGATTAGTGCCTAAAGGAACATCTGTGGAAGAATTAGCTCAAGCTTTGAGATCTATCGGAGAGCCGATATTTGGTCAGAGTGTTAAAGATATATCTGGTGGTAAATTACTTAAACAACTATTTGATATTACAGAAAAATTTAATATGCAAACTCAACCACAATTATTACTTTTGCAAAAAACAATGGTTGTGGTAGAGGGTGTTGCACGAAATTTAGATCCAAATAATAATATATGGGAGACCTCCAGACCTGTCTTAGAAAACTGGCTAAAAGAGACCAAAGATCCTGTCAAGAATATGATGAATACCTTAAAAGACTCTTCTGAAGTGCTAAAAAGAATTCCTGAGTTACCTAAAATAATGGATAACGCAAATCAAGCATTAGCATTTTTAGCAAGTGGTCAGATACCCCAAAATACAAATTCTTTTTCCTCTTTTAATGATAAAAAAAACGAGATGAATTCAATTAGAAATCAAAGTATTATTGGTTTATTAGTGCTTGTCTTTTTAGGTGTCATAGTATTTTAATTCTGTATGAAATTTTTAGAAAATAAAAAAGTATTGATTATAATAACAGGTGGAATTGCCGCTTATAAAACACTAGATCTAATAAGAAAATTATCAAAGCTTAATTGTGAAATTAAAACAATTTTAACCAAAAGTGGCAAAGAATTTGTGACTCCCTTATCAATTACCTCGTTATCAAAGAACAAAATTTACACAGATTTATTTTCAGTAGAGAATGAAAGTGAAATGGATCATATATCCCTTTCAAGATGGTCTGATTTAATACTTGTCGCTCCAGCTTCCTCAAATTTTCTTAAAAAAATTTCAAATGGTTTTTCAGATGATTTGGCAAGCACTGTAATTAAAGCATCAGACAAAAAGGTTTTCTTGTGCCCTGCAATGAACGTTAGAATGTGGGAACATGCATCAAACAAACAGAGCATAAGTACCTTAAAAAGTTATGGATATAGATTTTTAGGACCAGAAATTGGCGAGATGGCGTGTGGTGAATTTGGGGAAGGGAAGATGTTAGAAGTTGAAGAAATTATTAATCAACTTGAAATTTATTTTAAACAAATAAGTAAAAACAAAAAATTAAAAGCGATAGTTACTGCTGGACCTACCCAAGAATTGATTGATCCTGTTAGATTTATCACCAATAGATCTAGTGGTAAGCAAGGATATGAAATCGCAAATTCTTTAGTAGAAAATGGATTTGATACAACTTTAATATCTGGACCTGCTAACTTAAAGACGAATGACAACTTAAAATTAATAAAGGTAAAAACTGGTGAAGAAATGTACGAAAAAACAATGGAGTTGCTTCCGTGTGATCTTGCAATTTTTACAGCTGCGGTATCAGATTTTAAGATAAAAAAATTTAACAAAGAGAAAATTAAAAAAAATAAAGATCTAAGTTTTGATTTAGATTTAAATCCAGATATTTTAGAGTTAATTTCCAAAAGCAATAAAAAACCAAGAATTGTTGTAGGTTTTGCCGCTGAGTCAGAAAATTTATTCGATAATGCAAGATCAAAACTGGAAAAAAAAGGTTGTGATTTGATTGTTGCAAATGATGTAAGTAATAATGAAATTGGGTTTGAGTCTGACTTTAATGAAGTTCATTTGTTTTATAAGGACAAAAACATAGATGATGAAAAAATCCCAAAAAATTTCAAATCTGTCATTGCAGATGAATTAATTAAAAAAATTACGAATAAATTTAATTTTTTTGATGATTAAGGTTTTAATTAAAAAGTTAAACCAAAAAGTAAAAATTCCCTCTTACAAAACGATAGGGTCTTCTGGAGTTGATCTTGAAGCATTTTTGGAAAATCCAATTGAAATAGGGCCAAATAAATCTGCTTTGATTCCAACTGGACTTGCTGTTGCTATACCACAAGACACAGAGGTACAAATACGTCCAAGATCTGGACTTGCAGCTAAGTCCAGTATTGGAGTGCTTAATTCACCAGGTACAATTGACAGTGATTATCGTGGAGAGATAAAGATTATTATTTTTAATCATGGTAATGAAAAATTTTTAGTTAATAATGGAGATAGAATAGCTCAAATGGTATTGATGCCAGTTTTAAAATTTGAGTTTGAAGAAACAAAAGATTTACCAGAAACGTTGAGGGGATCAGGTGGATTTGGATCTACTGGAAAAAAATGAATTTAAAAACAAATGAAATTGAGCGATACTCACGACAAATAATCATAAAAGACATTGGTATCATGGGACAAAGAAAGATTAAAAATTCAAAAGTACTTATTGTTGGATTGGGAGGATTGGGTTGTCCTGTTGCGGAATATTTGTCTAGAACTGGGGTAGGCACGATTGGTTTAATAGATCATGATAAAATAGTTCTTTCGAATATACATAGGCAATCTATGTTTACGACAAATGATATTGGTAAATATAAAGTAAAAGTAGTTAATGATAGGGTTAAAAAAATTAATCCAAACATAAAGATAAAGAGTTTTAAAAAGAAGCTAAATCAATCAAATATTAAAAACTTAATAAAGTATTTTGATATAGTAGTAGATGGAACAGATAATTTTACAAGTAAGTTTCTTGTAAATGAATTTTCTAGAAAATTGAAAAAAATTTTTGTATGTGGTGCAATCAGTAAATTTGATGGTCACATATTTAGTTTTAACTTTTCAAAAAAAACGAGTCCATGTCTTAAATCCTTTTATCAAACAATACCAAATGACGAAGTATTAAATTGTGAAGCCGACGGTGTTGTTGGGACAATAGCAAGTGTTGTTGGTAGTATTCAGGCAAATGAGGTAATTAAAAATATTGTGGGAATTGGAAAAAGTTTAAATGGTAAAGTTCTAATAATAAACCTTTTAAATTTAGACTTTAGAATAAGTAAACTTAAAAAAATAAGATGATTCAAAAATTTTTAATTATAAATTTATTTTTATTTATTTTTTTTTTGGCTAATTCTTATTCAGATAACAACACGTATATGTCACTTAAGAATAACAAAGTAAATGTAAGGTATGGCCCTGGATTAGATTACCCAATAAAATTTGTATTTAACAAAAAAAATTATCCTGTTGAAATAATAGACCAAAAAGAGAATTTCAGAAAAATTTTAGATTTTAAGAAAAATAGTGGATGGATTCATAGGTCTCTGTTAAAAAAAAGTAGTTCATTTATAACGCTAGATACTATAATTCTTTTTTCTGATAGTACAAAATTTTCAAGACCTATTGCAAAAATTGAGTCGGGAAGACTATTAAATAAAAAAAAGTGTAATTTAAATTGGTGTAAAGTTGAAACTGGAGAATATAAAGGATGGGTTTTAAGAGAAAGTCTTTGGGGGTTAAATAAACATGAAATACAAAATTAACGATCAAATTCCAGATAGTGAAGTTTTCCAATTAGTTAATGGAAATCCAAAAAAATCTTTAATAAGCAATTTTTTTAAAGATAATAAATTTATTTTATTAGGAATGCCCGGTGCATTTACATCTGTTTGCTCAAATAAACATTTGCCAAGTTACAAAGACAATATTGATAAGATCAGATCTAAAGGTGTTGATAAAATTTTTTGTATTAGTGTTAATGACCCGTATGTAATGAATGCATGGGCTAAAATTTCCAAAGTTGAGAATGAAATAATAATGTTAGCAGATCCTTTTGGAGATTTTGCAAAAAAATTAGGCGTATTAGTAAATAAAGATGCAAAAGGTCTAGGAATGAGATCTAACCGTTATACTATGATTATTGAAAATAAAGCTATTAAGTATGTTGCTGTTGAGGAAGATACCGGAATCTGTGAATTGTCAGCAGCAGATAATATCTTATCTAAGCTTTAATAATCTTTATTTTTGTTGTGAACAAACGTCTTTGATAACTGGTACGTTAGCACAATCACCACATTTAGTTAATTGAACTATGCAACCATCATCTAGAACTTTTACATCAACTTTTCTATCACACTTGGAGCATGTAGAAGAGATTGTAAGTCCACACTTTTTACAATTATAATTTTGTAGTTCCATAAAATAAAAAATAATTGCTAAAAAAATATTTGCAAGAAAATATTGTGATAATGATAATTGTTTGCAAAAAAAAAAATTTTTATAGGATTAATCGATATTAATAATAATCATTCTCAATGATTATTTTTTAGATTTACTTGCCCACCATTTATCTAATATAAAATACCAAACAGAGTTAGCTATTGGTTCAACTATTGCATCGGTGAGAGCAATAGCAAAAGATACATCTGCAATTAACATTAAAACTGTTATTGCTATTGCAAAATGTCCAATTGTATAAACGATTGTTCTTAATATTGAACCTTTGTTGTTACTGTATATATCTTTACTTGCCTCAAATATACCTTTTGTGATTTCAACCATTTATTTAAAAGGACTATCCAATACACAGGCTACCAAGTGTATTCTTGCTTGTTCCCCCCCATTAAAAAAATTGTGATATTTTGTATTGTTGGTAATCCATACTTTTCCGTCTGCAGGCAAATGTTTAGCAACATTTTCTATTACCATTGAGCAACCTGGATTTGTAATTATTGGAACATGAAGTCTACATTCTGGATCTTTATGCCAACTGAGTGTTGATCTTGGTTCTTTTAATAAAAGTCTTACTCTACCAAGTTTAAACTTTTTTCTTAATGTTTCATAAACTTCTTTGAAATAAGTTTTTTCAAATTCTGGTAAAAGTTTTGTATATTTTGACTCATCAATATCAACATCTCTAGAAACTTCTTTTCCACTTTCATCAGCAATTGTCCAATATTTACCTCTTATATTATTACCATTTATTGAGTTGATGTCGTTTGGTATCTGATTTAGTGGGATCGCACCAAAGTGTGTCACTCCGGGTGAATTAAATTTTTTTTCTTTTAAAATTAATTCTAGGTCTTTTCTTAATCTTTCAATATCAAATTTAAGATTTGGAATTTCATAAAAATCTTCAAAAGATACTCTAGGTGTGTTTATAACAGTTTCCATATTTTTAATTCAATTTAAGATCAAATCTGTCAGAATTCATGACTTTTGTCCACGCTGAAACGAAATCATTTATAAATTTATCAGATGAGTCGTTGCATGCATAAACTTCGGCTAAAGCTCTCAATTGAGAGTTTGAACCAAATATTAGGTCTACTCTTGTTCCGTGCCATTTTGTTTTATTAGTTCTTCTGTCTTTTCCAACGAATAACTGTTCTGAACTGTCAGTCTCTTTCCAAGTAACATTCATATCCAAAAGATTTATAAAGTAGTCATTTGTAAGTGTGCCAGGTTTTTTTGTAAAAATACCATTTTTCGAATTATCAAAGTTTGTATCAAGAACTCTCATTCCACCAATCAGGACTGTCAGTTCTGGTCCTGTTAGACCCAATAGTTGAGATTTATCTATAAGTTTTTCCTCAGCTGAGACTTTGCTTTTTTCATCTTTATTATAATTTCTAAATCCATCAGCTTGTGGCTCTAGTAAACTAAAAGAATGAATGTCTGTTTGTTCTTGAGTTGCATCACCTCTTCCTGGAGAAAACGGAACTTCTATTTTTTTACCTGCTTTTTTAGCAGCTATCTCAATACCAACATTTCCACCAAGAACAATTAAATCTGCTAAAGAAACTGATTTTTTCTTAGTGTTAAACTTGTTTCGGATTTTTTCTAGCGCTTTAATTACTTTAGCTATTTTGCCGTTATTGTTAACTTCCCAATTAATTTGGGGTTCTAATCTTACTCTAGCGCCATTAGCTCCACCTCTTTTATCAGAATTTCTGTAAGTAGAAGCAGATG
>CABZSS010000005.1 GCA_902528375.1 uncultured Pelagibacteraceae bacterium | reverse complement strand
GAGGCGTACAAAATTCTTAATCTTGATCCTAAAAAAAAATATTCAAAAGATGAAATTTTAAATTCTTATAAAAAAATAATGAAGAAAATTCATCCAGATATAAGTCCTGAGTTGACTAGATTAGCCTCAATTGTCAATGAGGCTAAGGACGTTGTTCTAAGAAACATTTAACAAAATTTCGTCCAGTTTTTTTTGAATCTCAAAGGGACTTATTTTATCTTTGCCTAAAGTATCATGGCTAACTGTGTTCGCACCTTCAGGAAGAATAGGGTGCATTAGAGAGCTGTAACTTCCATAAACTAAAGGTGTATCTGCCATAAGCACAATTGTCGGAATATTGAGAGCAGCAGATAAATGACTGAAACTCGAGTCATTACATATTGAAACATTACAATTTTTAATAATAGGAATTATTTTACTAATATTTAAATTATTTAATGGTATACAAAATTCTTTTAAATCTGATTTAATAATTTGATCCAAAATTTCAATTTCCTCCTTTGCATTTCCAGTTGCAATAAAAAATTTACATTTCCTTTTTTTTATTGTGTTTTTCATTACTTCTATAAATATTTTCGAGGGCACTCTTTTTGTTTCGCCTGACCCACCTGTTCCAAGAACAATATTAACTTCATCACTATTTATTGAATAATTTTTCTTTGCTTGAGCAACAGAATCTGGCTTAAAGTTTATAGAAGGGTTTTCTTTGACATCAACTTTTAAAGTATCTCTTATAAATTTTTTAGCAGTCTCTATAATATGCTGATTTTTTTTTTTAAGAAGTTTGTAACAATTTATATCTTTTATCCCACCTATTTTAGCAGCCATATAAAATCTAACCGAGGAATTAAAAATAAAAACTTTATCAAATTTTTTATCTTTTAAATCTTTGATAAGATTAAAGAATCCTTTTACACCTGCATGTCTATTTTCAACTTCACTTCTTTCAAGATAAATAATTTCTTTAATATATCTTTCTTCATTTAAATATTCTGAAGCTTTAGTGTTTTTTTTAACCATTAAAGAAATTTGTTCTCCGTAATAATTCGAAATTGCTTTAACGAAAGGTAGAAACATAATCATATCCCCAATTCCCATTCGATTTTGAATAACAAGTATTTTCATAGATTCTTTGTATCTTTACTAAAAAAAAATATTAGTTAAATTTAATTATGGGAGAAATAAAAGGCATTTATGCGGCGGCTGTCTCTATATTAAATAATGATTTATCATTAGATGTAACCAAAACAGTAAAACACTGCGAAAATATTATAGAGGATGGTTGTCATGGTGTTGTTTTATTTGGAAGCACTGGTCAGTCACAGTTAATACCTCTTAATGAAAAAATTGAGATGATAAATTTTGTCTCAAAAAACAACAAAATTAAAGATAAGTTAATTATTGGAACTGGACTAAATTCACTAGTAGAAAATATAAATTTTTTAAAATTATCTTTAAATATTGGTCTTGATAAATTTTTGATTATGCCTCCAGCCTACTATAATTATGGTGATAAAGAGGTAGTAGAATATTATACAAAATTAATTAAATCTGTTCCTGATGCAAAAATAATTCTTTATAACTTTGAAAAACTTTGTGGATATAAATTTTCTGTTGAGTGTGTTGAAAATTTAGCTGCTAGATTTCCTAAAAATATAATCGGTGTAAAAGACAGCTCATACAATCTTATGGGAAACCTTAATATCAAAAGTTTTTCTATTTTACCTGGATCAGAATTGAAACTACTAAGTGGGCTTAAGAGAGATTGTTCTGGTATAATAACAGCCACATGTAATGTTACCGCCAAACTTGCGAGAAAAGTTTTTGATGACTTTGAACAAAACAAAGAGCAAACTGTAAATGATAAATTGTGTGATGTTAGAAAAGCTTTTGATCAGTTTAATTTAATATCAGGTTTACATTCATTTCTTAGTTTAACCGATAAGCAGTTTTTAAATATATTACCTACATGTTCCCTACTTAATAATCAGGATGAGAAAATACTCATAGATAAACTTAAAGATTTAGACTTTTTAGGAAAGGATTTTAAGGTTGCATAAGATGAAACTAGTTAATTTTTTGAATGATCTATTTAAAGAAGACGGATTTAAATTAATTGATGCAAACAAAAGAGAATACTTAATTGGAAAACCTGAGAAAAAAAGTCCTTTGATATTAGAACTGTTAGACTCGTCTATGCATTATAAACTTTTGCTACTTCCCGACTTATATTTAGGAGAAGGTTATATGGATGGTAAAATTAAAATACACAATGGTACTATTACAGAATTCTTAGGAATGACTTTAAAAAATCTTGGAAAACATCATCCAAATATTTTTAGCAAAGTGATAAATAAAATATTAGGCTCATATAGATATTTGACAAACTTTAATTTAGCAAAACAATCAAAAAAAAATGTAGCCCATCATTACGATATATCTGAAAAACTTTATGACTTATTTTTAGATGAAAAAAGACAATATTCTTGTGCTTATTTTAAAAATGATAATGATTCTTTAGAAGAAGCACAAAATAACAAAATTAATCATATAATAAAAAAATTAAATATTAAGGATAATCAAACAGTTCTTGATATTGGTTCAGGGTGGGGTGGTATGGCAATTGAAATTGCCAAAAAAACAAAAGCCAGAGTTCTTGGTATAACTTTGTCGGAAAATCAACTTAAGTATAGTAAACGAAAAGCAAAAGAATTAAATCTTCAAAACCAAGTTGATTTTAAATTAATCGACTACAGAGAATTAAGATCAAAATTTGATAGAATTGTAAGTGTTGGCATGTTCGAACATGTTGGAAAAAAATTTTATAAAAGATACTTTAAATGCGTACATGATCTTTTAAATGAAAATGGGGCTGCATTAATTCATACTATTGGTTCTACCGATAAGCCTAGAGTTCCCCAACCTTGGATTTCTAAATACATTTTTCCAGGAGGTTATACGCCTAGCCTAAGCGAAATTGCAAGACCTATTGAAGACTCAAATTTAATATTAAATGATTTAGAGGTTTTAAGATTGCATTACGCTCATACTTTAAGAAACTGGAGAGAAAGGTTTCTGAATAAAAAAGATAAAGTATTGGAAATGTTCGATGAAAGATTTTTAAGAATGTGGGAATTTTATTTAGCTGGTTGTGAAATGGCTTTTAAATGGGGAGACCAGGTTGTATTTCAATTACAATTAAGTAAGGATAAAACTACAATACCAATCACAAGAGACTATATTTATCAATAAATTACTGATAATTTCGAAATCTCCTGATGAAAAAAAATAAAAAAAGAAAAAAAAAGATCATTAAGAAAAAAAAACCTCAGAAAAAAGCCAAAAGAAGTTTTAAGCGAGCCAAAATAAGAAAAAAGAGTAAAAAAAAAATAAAAAAGATCACAAAAAAAAAGCCCAAAAAACAGATGGTTTTTTTAGCAAAATTCATTTTTTTACAAGAAAGTATAAAAAGTAAACTACGTTTCAAAATTAACCTTAATCCTGAAAAAAAAATCCAGGGTTTTTTTGATTTAATTGAAAAGAAAATTATTGATACGAGAAAATTAATTATTGAAGAAAAGCAGAAGTTTAAAATACGAGAGGTTGAGAGGGAAAGACAACAAAAAAGAGCGGAGGAAAAAGCTAAAATAGATTTATTAAAAAAACAGGTCGAGCTTAAAAAAACCGAGTTAAAAGAGGAAAAAAAGTTACAATTAGAGAGAGCAAGAGACCTTAAGAAATTTTTAAGACAAGAGCAGGCGCTTTTAAGAGAAGAACAAGCAGAAGTTCAAAGGAAGTTTCTTGAAGAAATTAAGATAGAAAAACAAATTGAAAAATTTAGAATAAGAGAGGTAAAAGAGCTAGAGACTTTACAGCGAATTTCTTTAAAAGAAAAAAGAGATGATTATAGCGATATCCAGGAAAGAATAGATAAGTTAAAAGAAAAATATAGGCTCATTAGAGATCAAAAAATTCGTGAGCGATTAGAAGCGTTAGGAATAAAAAATTTAGATGAAGATGATAGAGAAACTTTATTAAAAAAGGAAAAAAATTATATTGCTGCTAGACAACTAGTAGAAACATCTCTAGAGAGCTTTTATAGAAGTGCCTCAAGTTTAGTTTTTCAATTAAACAAAAGACACCTTACAAGGGACATGTCCATATTCAGATGTATTGATAGAAGGTTTGAAACAGGTGAGATATTTATAAAGTGGGACGAGTCCAATGATGATGAATGGCTTATACTGATTTATATTAAAGATAATTCACCGAATGGAAAAATAATTATTGAAGATAAATGTAATCATGAAAAATATTTTTCAGATGAATATCAGTCAAATGAAATATTTAAGGCATCGGATAAAATGGTAGACTCACTGACACAACTTTTATATCGTGAGCGAAGTAAGAATGTTAATCAATCGCTTACGTAAACAGACACGCCTCTAGCATTTACATCAACGTCAAATTTTTTGTGAAGAGGAGGGAAAGCTCTTTGTGAACAATCAAGTCTGTCACAAGTTCTGCAGGATACACCAATTGGAATTTCTGTTTTCTTGTCACTTAAACTTAAATTTTCAGTGTAAACGAAATCTTTGGCATACTTGGCTTCACAACCTAGACCTATTGAAAGCATACTTTTTTTTTGCCCGTATCTTCCAACACCTTTTTCAACAGTTCTTGCAATACATACATATTTCTCTCCGTTTGTCATTTTACTCACAGCAGCTTGTATTACACCAGGTCTTGAAAATGCTGAATAAACGTTCCATCTTGGGCAAGCTCCGCCATATCTTGGAATTTCTATACCAGACAAAGAAAACCTTTTTGAGATATTTCCAGCAACATCTACCCTTAAAAAATGAAAGGGAATACCTGGCAATTTAGGATCCTGCAAGCTCGTTACTCTGTGCGCAACCTGTTCAAACGAAGTCGCAAAAGTATTTTGTAGCAGTTCTAAGTCGTATTTCAATTTTTTACATTCAGAGTGAAATAATTTGTAAGGCATTAAAATTGCTGCACCACAATAGTTTAATAACGCGATTTGGGTAAGTCTTTTGGACTCTTCTGTAGGGAATTTAAATTCAGACAAATAACTATTTATTTCTTCCATTGCTCCTTCTTGAGCTATTTGGGCTGCCGCATGTAGTTTCTTAGTTTCTAACGAATTATAATCGCTTAACAAAAGTTCTTTTTTATTTTTATCAAAAATTTTTGAAAAAGGTTTGCCCTCATCAGGAATTACATCTTTAACTGTAATTGAATATTCTGTTTTTAAAAACTCACATAACGCAACATATCTTGTACGATTATTCTTTTGAACTTTTTCAAAAACATCATTAGCAAATTCCTCTAATTTTGGAAAATAATTTTTCTTTTCTTGTAAAAAATCGGAAATTACTTCACCTGGAAAAGCAGTTTTTCTGCTATCAATAATTTTTCCCGATAAGTTTTCTACTTTGTTAATTATTTCGTGATCTTTTTGCTTAAAATTATCTCCTAACTTTATTAAAGCTTTTGCAATTTTAGGGTTTGTATTTACAAGATCTTTAACCTCTGGTCCCACAATATCTAAATCTTCAAATAACTTATCGTCCAGCAATTCTGATATGTCGTTAACGAGGTTTAAGTCAGATTTATTGGTTAAATCTGAAAGATCAATTTTTAACTCTTCACAAACTTTAAGTAATAAATCCCCATCAATTTTTCGTTTTCCACTCTCAATTAAATTAAGATAGCTCGCAGAAATTCCCAATTGTTCTGCCAATCTATTCGCTTGAAGACCTAATTGACGTCTAAAAGACTTAATTTTTGGTCCAATTTTAAGATCAACTTGACTCATGTTTTCTATTAGTAAACTTTGTAAATTATTATTTACAACAAATTTCTATATTTTACAAGCCTTTTATTTAATTTAATTGATTTTGTAAATTTTGTAAATTATAAG
The DNA here is from genome assembly GCA_902528375.1 of uncultured Pelagibacteraceae bacterium. Lineage (GTDB taxonomy): Bacteria > Pseudomonadota > Alphaproteobacteria > Pelagibacterales > Pelagibacteraceae > Pelagibacter. Next base: position 53,945 of record CABZSS010000005.1, on the reverse strand, counting down.
TTTTATATGGATAACAAAAACAAAAAAAACTATTTAAAAAGCCAAGAAAATACATCAGAGAATATGGCCTCTAACAGCAGCTCAGGTATTTATTTAAGAGATGATCACTGTGATTGGGGTTCTAGCGGGATGAACGAGTTCACTCAAGAATTTGTTGAAAATAACTAATTTCGCTTAAATCTGACAACATCAACAAAGGGCAATTTAATGGGTGCTGAAAAAAAGGTTTCTTACGATTTAAAAAGATTTGCGGGTATTAAAAGAGATTACAATCAAGAAGACGTTGAAAAATTAAGAGGTTCAATAAAAATTGAATATTCAATTTGCAAGCAACAATCTACAAAATTGTGGAATCTATTAAATTCTGAGCCATACGTTAATACACTTGGCTCTTTATCAGGTAATCATGCAGTGCAACATGCAAAAGCAGGTTTAAAGGCAATTTACTTAAGTGGATGGCAAGTTGCAGCAGATGCTAACAGCGCCGGAGAAATGTATCCTGATCAATCTCTTTATCCATATGACAGTGCACCAAAATTAGTTGAGGCAATGAATAATGCTTTATTAAGAGCTGACCAAATTCAGCATATGGAAATTAAAGACGGTGATCAGAAAAAAGAAAAAAGAATTGATTATATGCTTCCAATAATTGCTGATGGTGAAGCTGGATTTGGGGGACCTTTAAATGTATTTGAATTGACTAAAAAATTCATCAAAGCAGGGGCAGCCGGGGTTCACTTCGAAGATCAGTTAGCAAGTGAAAAAAAATGTGGTCACATGGGTGGTAAAGTTTTGATACCAACAAGCCAAGCAGTAAAAAATTTGAAAGCCGCAAGGTTAGCAGCTGATATAGCCGATGTTCCATTGATTATTCTTGCTAGAACCGATGCAAACGCAGCAAAACTAATTACAAACGATCATGATGAAAATGATAAGCCTTTCCTGACGGGCGAAAGATCCCCTGAGGGATTTTATTATGTTAAATCTGGAATTGATCAAGCAATTTCGAGAGGACTAGCGTATGCACCATATTCAGATCTTATATGGTGTGAAACCGCAACACCGAATTTAGAGGAGGCAAAAAAATTTGCTGATGCTATCCACAAAAAATATCCTGGAAAATTATTAGCGTATAATTGCTCGCCATCTTTTAATTGGAAAAAACATTTATCTGATAATGAAATTGCATCATTCCAGAAAAAAATTAGTGAGATGGGTTATAAATTTCAATTTATCACTTTGGCAGGTTTCCATACTCAAAACATAGCAATATTTGAATTAGCTGAAAAATACAAAGCTGAAGGTATGACAGCTTATTCAAAAATTCAAGAACGTGAATTTGCAAGAGAAAAGGATGGATACACTAGCGTTAAACATCAAAGAGAAGTAGGAACATCCTATTTCGATGCAGTTTCAAATACAATTAGTTCTGGAAAAAGCTCAACAACAGCAATGGAAGGGTCAACTGAGTCTGAGCAGTTTTAGATGATTACAAGCGGATTAATTTTAATCGGTTTATATTTTTTGCTAATGTACGCTTTTGAATGTATTAAATATTTTAATAAAATAGATGAAAGATTTGGAAATTCTTTATGGAGATGGTCTTATGATTATCCTGTAAAAGGAAAACAAGATATTTCAAATATAGATGATCCAGAATTCGTTGCGTTAAGAAGAAGAAGAAATACCGCTGTAACTTGCATGTATTGGATTTTCTTTTTAGGTTTTTTTGTACTAATGAATTTTATTAGCCAAGTATTATTAAAAATTTTTGTTTAGTAAAATTTTTCTACATTTGTAACAATATATTCCCAATCTCCAAATTTAGAAAAAGATACTTTCAAGATAATCTTCGATTTATCATCTAACCAAATATTAAATTCTTCTTTTTTTTTATCATCGATACTTTTCTTCATTATAATTTTAAACTTACTTGTAATGTAGTTGTTATTTTTAATTTTAAGTTTTTCTTTAGATAAAAAATAAACTTCTTGAAATTTCAAACTTCCAGAAAGTGGGCTTATAATCATTTCTGACTGAAGAATACTATGATTCCACCAATTTCCAACCAATGCAGTTGATGGCAGATCACCCTTAAAGGAAGAGCCATTTATTTTAAAGGTTTTTTTGTTCTTGTCTAAAATTAATTTATTAAATTTTTTTTCCTTATTCTGAATTGTATCAGAATTAAATTTAATCAATTTTCCACTCTTATAAGTTTCAGTGGACGAACCATTTACAGCTAATAAATTAATACCTATTAATTTTGCAGCAAAATTTATTTCGTTGTTAACTATCAGTAAATTATTTTGTTTTATAAATGAATATTTATTATACCCTATTTTTTTTCCATTTCTTAAAACATCCATTTCAATCATCTTCAATTTGTCATAATGATTTACGTGCGAATAGGAGAAAAAGGGGTAAATCAAAAAAATTAAAAAAAGAATTATTTTAGTTTTTTTCATCTGACTTCCCACAGACTCAACTTAAGCCCGCCCTCCAAAAGAGTTTCTTCTAAAACGTTAGATTTATCTGGCGGCTTATCACAGGAGATTATGGTTAAACAGATATTCCAGATTTTACCTTCAATGTTTTTTGGGCCATCTTTTAAAATTTCGATTTTATAACCTTTTTTGTTTAACATTAACTGTGAATAGTTTGATATGACAGTATTAATTAAGTTTTCATTTTCATCATTAACTTTGTTTGTGTAAAAACTTAATTTTTTAATCTTAGATTCTTCAATAACTGAAAATGCTTCCTCAAAATTAGGATTGAATCTTTGTCTCTCTGAAAAAAACTGTTTTAGAGTACTCTCAGTAAAATGATTGGCGAAATTAATTAAAATCAAGAATGAGATCAATAGTTTTTTTATAGTTTCTCTTTCTATAAGAAAAACAAGAATAGAGATAATTAGGATTATTGGTATTAAAACAAATATTATATATTTTGGAAAAATAATTGGTTTAATAAAAAATCCATAAACTAAAGGAATAAAGTACGAAAATACCAATAAAATAATCAAAAAAATAATTTCTTTATTTCTTTCAATTTTTTTTCTTAAACAAATCAATAAGATAACTAAAGTTAATAAATGAATTATCCCTAATAATCTTGAACCAAAAAATTTTGAAAAATAAAAATTTGTAAAAAATTTAATACCTGGCTGTTCTATCCATCCGATTTTATTGAGAGAAACATAATTCACATAATGATATAAAAAACCAATCGTCAGAATAGTTACTAAAATTAACGAAATATTTACTTTGATATGGTTACTTGAAAAAAGGAAATAGTCCAAAATTAAAAAAAATATTATTGATGCTAAAACAATTATAGCAAATGGGTGACTTAAAATAGCTGTAAAAATAAAAAAAGGAAACAGAATAAAATTTTTTGTAAATATTTTATTTTTATTTTCTTTATAAAGATCTAAAAAAAAGATTAAACTTAGTGAAATCAAAAAAAAAGTAAAAATATAGACTCGCATCTCTTGTGAATTAACAATTAAAAAAATGTTTAAACTTATTAAACAAGTAGCGAGTAGATAACTTTTATTTCTAGTAAATTTTTTACACAATATGCCAACAGAAAAAATACTTAAAAATCCGAAAAAAGCAGAAAAACATCTTCCAACTATTGGATCATAACCAAAAATTTTGTTGCATATTTTTACTAAAAAGAAATATAAGAAAGGACTAGACTCAGTAGTTTGTACCCTAAAATATGTTTCGGCAAAACTTACATAAGGATCTGTAACCCAAAAAGAGTAAATTTCATCTAACCAAAGATTCTCATAATTCATATTATAAAATCTAAAGACAAAACCCAGCAATATTATTAAGAAAATTACAGAGCAAATAAGTAAATTATTTTCTTGAAACTTTAATTGTTTGAACATATCAAAAATATATATTTTATTAATTTCTAAAATTTAAAATAATATCACTTTGTCAAAATATATGTTTTTAACAATTAAAAAAATCCCTAAAAACTATTGGAGTTCAAAAAAACCCCTAAATCTAAAACCTAAGCTACTAACAATTTTTTATCTTACTTTAGGATTAACAATTTTTGGTTTAGGTGAGGGGTTATTAATTGTATCTTATTCTGGTGCATCACCTTGGAGTGTTCTCGCTCAAGGAATCTCGTTAAATGTCGACTTATCTATTGGTGTCGTAACTTTTATTGTTAGTGTCTGCACTCTAAGCCTATGGTTTTTTCTGAAACAAAAACCAGGCATCGGAACCGTTTTTAACATCATTATTATAGCTGTTATGATTGATTTAACTATTTTTGTTTTTGCAACACCAGATACATACTTTGGAAAATTGCTAATGGCAGTGTTTGCAGTTTTATTAGTAGGATTGGGGAGTGGTTTTTATTTAATTGCAAATTTAGGTCCTGGACCAAGAGATGGATTAATGACAGGAATTCAGAGAATAACAAATTTTCCAATAGCTGCAGTTAGAGCGGGAATCGAGATAACAGTTGTATCAATTGGCTGGTACTTGGGAGGCACAGTCGGAGTAGGAACTTTATTATTTGCTTTTGGAATTGGCCCTGCCGTATCACTTGGTCTATATTTAGTAGGGAAATTCTTTAATTGATTTTTCTGAAAAAAAAACTATTAATTTTTCTATGTCATTAAAAAATTTTATGGTCGAATCGGCAAATATTTTGTTTGATGATAGTAAAAACGATTTACGAGCTCTACCAAAAACTGTAAGACTTCAGATTTTATTAGTCTTAAGCTTTATTTGGTCTGTCGTCTTTAGTTTATATATTTTTACATATACAACATTTATTTTCGGCTGGGCGGGAGTATTTCTTGCTCATCTAGGACTAATTTTTGCAGTTTATCATACCTTTAAGCAGTTTCACAAAGCTGAGGAAAAGTCAGCAAGTGTTTTTGAAACCAAAAATTTCAACCCTTTTAAAATTATGGCAATAGTTTTTGTAATAGTTTTTATATTTGTTTTTTCAAAGGGTATTGAGGTACTAACAAACACTAACTCATACAAAATACCTTATGGAGGACCAGATAAGTCTGCCATAGAAAAATGGTTACCATTTACTCAAAAAAAATCAGAGGAATAAACATATATTTAAAATTCAGAATCAGTTATATTTTAATCAATGAAAAATCTTGTCAAAAACTTGCAGCTTCTTTTATTAGGAATAATTCTACTTAGCACAATTATTGCAGTAATTCTTGAGATAAGAACCATGTTCTTAAATCAAACAGTCACATTAGCTGATTTATTATTAATGTTTCTGTATTTAGAAGTTATGGCAATGGTAAGAGTTTTTTGGGAAGAACAATCTATAAGCATTTCTTTACCTTTGTTGATTGCGATTACTGCTTTAAGTAGATTTATTATTTTACAAGGTAAACAAATGGATGCTTCACAACTTCTTTATGAGTCAATCGCAATTGTTTTAATTGCACTCGCTATAGTAGTATTGAGACTAAGGCACAGTGATAAATTAGGCTTATCTAAAAAGAAAAAAAGAAAATAAATTATTTAATACAACCTAATCAATTGTTATAATTTTCTTATGTGGTTTACTAGAATCAGGCTACATAAATTTGTAAGATTAACTTTTCACCCACCGTGAATTTACCAATTCTAAAAAAAAATTTTTTGTATGGGACTTAAACTAAGCAGAAAAATACGAAATTTAAGAAATATCTTTTTACTATTCATCAAAGAAAAATCATTATTTCTTCACAATATTATAATCATACCTTTTGCGTTTTTAAAATTTTTATACAAAAAATCAAAAAAAAAGACATACAAAAAGTATTCTGAGAATCTAGATAATATTAATAACTTCGAGTTTAAAAAAACATCTCAAAATAATGAAGACGGAATAATTCAGCATATATTCAATAAAATTAATTTAAAAAAAGTAAATTTTATCGAATTAGGTTTTGATTATTACGAGAATAATTCATTAAATTTTTTGAGCAAAGCCAACAAAGGTTTGTTTATAGATAGTTCATCAGATAAAGTCTTAAAATTAAAATCAATTTTAAAATTAATTTATCCCTTAAAGGACATAGATATAATATCAGAATTTGTTGACAAAGATAACTTAAACTCGATTATTAAAAATTATTTTAAAAAAGATCAAGAAATTGATTTTCTCTCAATAGATATAGACGGTAATGATTATTATCTTTTCGAAAATTTAGATTTAAAACCAAAAATTATTTGTATAGAATATAATTTTTGGTTTGGTTCAAAAATAAAATGCTCAATACCTTACAACAAGAATTTTTTATGGGATGGATCAATTTATTCAGGTGCATCGCTAAACTCTTTATGTTCTCTTGCAAAAAAAAAAGGATACCATTTGATTGCCCTTGAATCTAATTGTGTTAATGCTTTTTTTGTGAGATCAGATCTTAAAGATAAATTTGAAATAATTGACAATTTACAAAGTTTTAGAACTCCAATAAAATATTCTAACGATGAGATAATAAGTAGAAATGATATTTTATTAAAAAATAAATTAACAATTTTTAAGTAACTATCTCTTTAAATAATGAGTTTAAAATTCTTATTTTATTTTTTTTTAGGACTGCTTGTTGAGTAATAAGAGCCTCTTTATAGTTAAATAATTTGATACTGGTTTCTAATAATACTTGATTTACTTGATATTTTGAAAATTCCTTCATCACTCTTCATCACTAATGATTTTCGTTTGGATAAAAAAAAGGGCAGTAAAAACTGCCCTTTTTGAATTTTTGTTTAGGATTAATGGGGATTACATTCCCATTCCACCCATTCCACCCATACCGCCCATACCTCCAGCCGGCATACCTGGTGTTGAATCTTTTTCCTCTGGTTTGTCAGCAACCATCGCTTCAGTTGTGACCAACAAACCTGAGATTGAAGCCGCATCTTGAAGAGCGGTTCTCACAACTTTGACAGGGTCAATGATTCCTTCTTTAAACATGTCTACATACTGTTCTGACTGTGCATCGTAACCGTTTGTACTTTTGTTAGTTTCTAACAATTTTCCAACAACAACGGATCCATCAACACCCGCGTTTTTTGTAATTTGTCTAATAGGAGCTTGTAGTGCAGTTTTAACAATTTCAACCCCTGCTTTTTGATCATCACCTTTTACTTTTACCTTATCAAGATCCTGTGAAGCATATAGTAATGCACAACCACCACCAACAACTATTCCTTCCTCAACAGCTGCTCTCGTTGCATTAAGTGCATCTTCAACTCTATCTTTTCTTTCTTTTACTTCAACTTCAGTTGCACCACCTACTTTTATAACTGCTACTCCACCAGCAAGTTTTGCTAGTCTTTCTTGTAGTTTTTCTTTATCATAATCAGAAGTAGTTTCCTCAACTTGTTGTTTTATTTGAGCGCACCTAGCCTCTATGTCGGATTTTTTTCCTGATCCACTTACAATTGTACTATTTTCTTTATCAACTTTAACTCTTTTAGCAGAACCTAAATCATTTAATTTAACATTTTCAAGTTTGATACCTAAGTCTTCTGAAATCACCTGTCCGCCAGTCAAAATAGCAATATCTTCAAGCATTGCTTTTCTTCTATCACCGAAGCCAGGTGCTTTTACTGCAACAACTTTCAGACCACCCCTTAATTTATTTACAACAAGAGTTGCTAAAGCTTCACCTTCAACATCCTCAGAGATTATCATAAGAGGTCTACCGGCTTGCACTACCGCTTCTAAAAGTGGAACCATCGGTTGAAGATTTGTTAATTTCTTTTCATGTAATAATATTAGCGGATTTTCTAATTCAGTTGTCATTTTATCCCCGTTAGTAATAAAGTAAGGAGACAGGTAACCTCTATCAAATTGCATACCTTCTACAACATCAAGTTCGGTCTCAATACCTTTTGCTTCTTCAACAGTTATAACACCTTCATTTCCAACCTTTTGCATAGCTTTGGAAATCATATTACCGATTTCTTTATCACCGTTAGCTGAAATAGTACCAACTTGAGCAATTTCATCACTATCTTTTACTTTTTTGGCTGAAGAAATTAGTTTTTGTTTTACATGATCAACGGCTGTGTCTATGCCTCTTTTAACATCCATTGGATTCATCCCGGCTGTAACGTACTTACAACCTTCTTTTACGATTGCTTGAGCTAAGATCGTGGCTGTAGTTGTCCCATCTCCAGCTTCATCATTAGTTTTGCTAGCTACTTCCTTAACCATTTGAGCACCCATGTTTTCAAATTTATCTTCCAGCTCTATTTCTTTTGCTACTGAAACCCCATCTTTAGTGGTTCTTGGTGCGCCATAAGACTTATCTATAACAACATTTCTACCCTTTGGACCCAGTGTTACTTTTACAGTGTTAGCAAGTATATCAACGCCTTTAAGCATCGCTGTTCTTGCGTCTGAGTCAAATTTTACTATTTTTGCCATTTTTCACTCCTTTTTTTAAAAATTATTTTCCTGTTGATATTCCCATGATGTCAGATTCTTTCATAATGCTGTATTCTTTCCCACCAATTTTAACTTCGGTGCCTGACCATTTACCGAATAATACTTTGTCTCCAACTTTGACATCCATTGGAATGATTTTTCCATCTTCAGTTTTAGCTCCACCACCAACTGCAACGACTTTTCCCTCTTGAGGTTTTTCTTGAGCCGTATCTGGTATTATAATTCCACCAGCTGTTTTTTCACTGCTATCCAAAACTTCTATTAGAACTCTGTCGTGTAACGGTTTAAACTTCATAAAAACTCCTTTAAATATGGGGTTCATATAAAGATCTAAAGATAATTTTTCAAGACAAAGTATGAAATATATATTTTAAAAAAAACCAAGAAATATGCATATTTTTGAGTTATATCATGAAAAATGACTTCAAACTTAGATGAAAAAGGACTTAGATCAATCTTTTACAAATACGATTTATTTTTTATAGATATCTGGGGAGTGTTACACAATGGACACACTCTATTTGAAAATTCTGTTGCAGTCCTTGAAGAGTTAGAAAAAAATAAAAAAAAATATGTTTTGTTAACTAATGCGCCAAGACCAAACTATACTGTAATTGAATACTTAAAAAAAATGGGTTTAGATGAAAAAAAAGCTCAAAATGTTTATACATCTGGTCAAGCTGCTTTAGATAAACTCAAAAATATGAACCTCAAAAGTTTTTTTCATATAGGACCACCAAGAGATTTTGATTTATTCAAAACTTTTGAAAATCAAAAAACTGAAAAAATAGAGAGTTGCGATTTTTTATTATGCACAGGATTATTTGATGACAATCAAACAGATCTAAAATTTTATGAAAAATTTCTTTTAGATCACACTAAAAAAAAGATGATTTGCACGAATCCAGATCTTATCGTTGATCGAGGAAATGTTACAGAATTTTGCGCGGGTACAATAGCAAAAATTTTTGAAAATTTAGGAGGTGAGGTTAAGTATTTTGGCAAACCATATCCAGAAGTTTATGAAAAAGCATTTAATAATTTAAAAGGTAAAAAAGTGATTTGTATAGGTGATAATTTAAATACTGATATCAAAGGTGCGAATATACAAAATTTTGACTCTCTTTTGATAAATAATGGAATTCATAAAAATGAAATAAATAATGGTATTAAAGAATTAATAAAAAAGTACAATGTTAACTTAAACTATATTCAAACAGAACTTAAATGGTAAATGATTTTAAAATTTATAAAAACTTTAATTTATCCAAAAAGGATAAGGGAGCAATTATTCTAATTGGAAATTTTGATGGTCTTCATAGAGGCCATCAAAAACTTTTTAATAAAGCAAAAAGTTTCAAAAAAAAATTTAAGTTAAAAATAGGAGTAATTACTTTTGACCCAATACCAAAGATGTTTTTTAAAAGACTTCATAATTACAGGCTTTCAAACTTTAGCCAAAAAATTCAACTTTTAAAAAAAAATTCTGTAAATTTTATTGTAAATCAAAAATTTAGTATAAAATTTTCAAAAATTAGTTGTTTCGATTTTATAAAAAAAATTTTATTTAATAAAATTAAGCCAAAATATATTTTTGTTTCAGACAATTTTAGATTTGGCTATAAACGCGCTGGAGATATAAAACTTCTTAAGTCATTAGAAAAAGATTATGAATACAAAATTATTAATCCATCTCCTCTTAAGAGTAAAAAATTTATAATCTCATCGACTTTGATAAGAAAAAATCTTGAAATTGGAAACTTGAAAAAAGTAAAAAAATTTTTAGGCAGAAATTGGTGTATAGAGGGCAGAGTTGAGAAAGGAAGACAGCTTGGTAAAAAAATTGGATTCCCTACATGTAACATTGATATAAAGAATTATAAAATTCCGAAAATTGGTGTTTATGCAGTAAAAGTATCTTTCAAAAACAAAATGAAATTAAAAGGTATTGCAAATATCGGATATAGACCAACATTTAATCAAAAAAAATTAGTTTTAGAAGTAAATATATTTAATTTTTCTGGAAATCTTTATAATAAAAATTTATCAATAGAATTTATAGAATTTATAAGAGGTGAAAAAAAATTTAATGGAGTACTAAACTTGAAAAAACAAATTAAAATAGATTGTAAAAAGGCAAAGGCAATATTATCGAATGAGTAAAAGTTCTGTAAATCTTCCAAAAACATCATTTTCAATGAGAGCAAATCTCCCCTTAAAGGAGCCTGACCTAATTGATTATTGGAACAAAATATCACTTTATGAAAAGCTTCGAGCAAATAGCAAAGGAAATGAAAAATTTGTCTTACATGATGGTCCACCTTATGCAAATGGAAATATACACATGGGGACTGCTTTAAATAAAATTTTAAAAGATATTGTTACAAAGTTTCATCAAATGAATGGAAAAGACTCTGTATATGTTCCAGGATGGGATTGTCATGGTCTACCAATCGAATGGAAAATTGAAGAACAATATAAAAAGAATAAAAAAAATAAGAATGATGTGCCAATAGTTGAATTTAGAAAAGAATGTAGAGATTTTGCAAATAAATGGATCGATATTCATAAAAAACAATTTCAAAGATTAGGTGTAATAGGAGATTGGAAGGATTATTATTCGACTATGAGCTTCAAAGCTGAAGCTCAAATAGTTAGGGAGCTGGCGAAATTTCTCAAAGAGGGCAGCTTGTACAAAGGTTATAAACCTGTCTTATGGTCTACTGTGGAAAAAACAGCTCTAGCAGATGCTGAAGTAGAATACATGGATCATATTTCTGATACTATATACACTTCATTTCCAATTAAAAAAACAACAAACAAAAGCCTCGAGGATTGTGAAATAATTATTTGGACTACTACTCCATGGACTATACCAGCCAATAAGGCACTAGCCTATAACAAAAGTATTAACTATCAAATAATTAAGATTGGAGATGATGGTGATTTCAAAAATAAGAAAATTGTAATAGCTTATGATTTATTAGAGTCAGTTTTAAAAGAATGTGAGATTAAAAAATTTGAAAGACTTAATAAGTTATCAGGTAAAGAATTTAAAGATATAATCTGTAGCCACCCAATGGAAAAAGAGGGTTACACTTACGATATTCCAATGCTAGAGGCGAATTTTGTTACTACAGATCAGGGTTCTGGAATAGTTCATTGTGCACCAAGTCATGGACCTGACGATTTCAACTTGTGTATTAATAACGGAATTCAAGCAATTGAAACAGTAGACGATGACGGAAAATATACTAAAAATATTTTAAATTTTGAGGGAATACATGTTTTCAAAGCAAATCCTATCGTTATTGAAAGTTTAAAAAAAAATAAAAGATTACTTTCTAATGGAAAATTAAACCATACTTACCCTCATTCTTGGAGGTCAAAGGCGCCATTAATTCACAGGGCAACCCCGCAGTGGTTTATATCTATGGAAAGCCACGGACTTAGAAAAAAAGCTTTAGTTGCAATTGATAAAACTGAATTTTATCCCTTTAAAGGTAAGGAGAGACTTAAATCGATGATAGAAACTAGACCGGATTGGTGTGTTTCTAGACAGCGAGTTTGGGGAGTTCCATTACCTATATTTATTTCTAAAAAAGATGAAAAAGTTTTAGTTGACGAGGAAGTCTTTAATAATATTGCTAATATTTTTGAGAAAGAAGGTTCAGATTGTTGGTTTGAAAACAATAAACAAAAGTTTCTTGGAAAGAAATATAACGAAAATGATTTTTATCAGACCACTGATATTGTAGAAGTATGGTTTGATAGTGGTTCTACTCATTCTTTTGTTTTAGAACAAAGAGATGATTTAAAATGGCCAGCGTCTCTTTATCTCGAAGGTTCCGATCAGCACAGAGGCTGGTTTCATTCTTCTCTTTTAGAATCTTGCGGTACAAGAGGGGAGGCACCTTTCGAGGCCATTTTATCACATGGTTTCGTTGTAGATGGAAAAGGTTTAAAAATGTCAAAGTCCTTAGGTAACGTCATTTCGCCAGAGGAAATATTGAAAAAATATGGAGCCGATATTTTAAGGATTTGGGTTGCTGCATCAAATTATGCTGAAGATCTCAGAATAGACCATAAAATTTTAGAGCAACATGCTGATGCTTATAGAAAACTAAGAAATACATTTAGATATTTGTTAGGTAATTTAAATGATGAATTGATAGAAATTGATTTAGCAAAAATTAAAGTTGGTGCGTTGCCAGAACTTGAACAATTAATGCTTCATAAATTATATAATTTGAACAAAAACTTTATGAAACATTTTAATTCTTACAATATTCATTTAATCTACAAGGAGTTGCTTAACTTTTGTACTGTGGATCTTTCATCATTTTATTTTGATATTAGAAAAGATACTTTGTATTGCGATGAAAAAAATTCGAAGAAAAGAAAAGACTGCCAATTGTTACTTAATGTAATCTTGGATAGTTTGCTAAGGTGGTTTGCCCCGATACTTTCTTTCACTACAGAGGAAATATTTAAGTTAGTAAACAAAGATAATGGTGAAAAAAGTATTCATTTAAAAAAATTAAATGTATTCCCAGAGACATGGAATAATTTTGATCTAGAACAAGATTGGAAAAAGATAATTGATATAAGAAATGAGGCAAACTCAAGTATTGAAGCTATGAGAGCTGAAAAATTTATAGGATCTAGTTTAGAGGCAAATATAGAAATAGAGCTGGATGAAGAAAATTATAACTTAGGAAAAAATTATGATTTTTCAGAAATATGTATTACTTCGTCAGCAAAAATAACTAAAACAAACGAAAAACAAAACTCAATTAAAGTAAATACTATTAAAGCAGAAGGGCAAAAATGTCCAGTTTGTTGGAAAATAAATAGAAACGGATGTGAAAGGCATTCATGTCCTAATAAGGGTTAAAGTGTATAAATCTTTACTAAACTTCACACTTGTTTTAATTATTTTTTGTGTAGACAGAATTTCAAAAATTTACGTTACTGAACTTGCAGAGAAAACTGATGTTTCAGAAATATATTTAACTTCATTTTTAAACTTATATTTAGTTTGGAATACAGGAATTGCCTTCGGACTGTTTTCATTTTCAAATGAGTTTATATACAATTTATTTACAACACTTATCGTATTAATAAATGCAATAATTATTTATCTAGTCATTATTACTAAAGATTTCAGAAAATATTTTTTCCTAATGATTTTGGGTGGATCCTTCGGAAACCTTTTCGACAGACTCTATTATGGATCAGTGCCAGATTTTATTGATTTTCACATAGGTAATTTTCACTGGTTTATATTTAATATAGCTGATATCTTTATAACTGCGGGTGTTATTTGCCTTATTTTAGCTGAAGTATTATATAAAAAAGATACAAATGAATAAAAATTATTACTTTTTAATTATATTACTTTTTCTAAGTTCATGCCAAAATGTTAAAGATGCTTTGAGCGGTAAGAAATATGAAAACAGCGATGAGTTCCTTGTTATCAAAAAAAATCCGTTGGTTTTACCGCCAAATTTTAATGACCTACCAACTCCAAAAGACGTAGCTGATACAACCCAAATCGAAAATATAGAAAATGAAATTGAAGACCTTATAAGCTCAATCAAAGACAGTGATGAGGTCATAGAATCATCCTCTAGTGATACAGAAAGTTTTGTTTTGGAAAAAATTAAAGATTAATGTTTTCTAAAAAAATAAAGATTACTTGTTTTAATTTTAAAAAAAGAAATAACCAAAAAATAAAAAAGCTATTTTCAGAAATTTTACAAAAAAAAAATTCAAGCTTTAGAGTAATTGATACTTTTTCAAATAAATATCAATATTCTTATAGTAAAAAAAATATTACCAGATTTAAAAAATATAAAACAATAAGTGTTTTTGGATTAGGTGGCTCATCTTTGTGTATAAAAGCTATTTATAAATTTTTAAGATTTAAGATTAGGAAAAAAGTCTATTTTTATGACAACCTTAATGTAGCAGTTCCAAAAATAGATAAAAATAAAAATTTAGATATCGTGATTTCAAAATCAGGTTCAACTCTTGAGACAATTGTAAATCAGAATATTTTCTCTAAGAGCAAAAAATTGTTTATAACAGAAAATAAAAAAAGTTACTTAAATGATTTAGCAATAAAATTAAAATCAGAAATTATTGAGCATCGAAATTTTGTTGGAGGGAGATATTCAGCTTTATCCGAAGTTGGTATGTTGCCAGCTGAACTTTTAGGTTTAAAAACAACAAAATTTAAAAAATTTGACAATCTTATTAAAAATAAAAATTTTATGAGCACTTTGATAAACAACGTTGCTATGATGCATAAATTGCATTCCTTGGGAAAAACTAATTCTGTAATACTTAACTTTGATAGGAGCCTAACTAGTTTACTTGAATGGTATCAACAATTATTATCAGAGAGTTTAGGTAAAAAAGGGAAAGGTTTTTTTCCAATTATTTCGAATTTACCTAAAGATAATCATAGCTTAATGCAGCTATACTTAGATGGAAACAAAAATAATTTTTATACAATCTTTGATATTGTTGATAACAATACTCCAAAAATTAAGAATGAAAATTTATTAAGGGGTTATAACTTTTTAAAAAATAAAAGTATAAAATCAGTAATGATTGCACAGAGGGAGTCAGTTAAAAAAGTGTTTCAAAAGCAAGGCCTGAAATTTAGAAATTTTGAAATATTTAATAAAGATGAAGAAAGTTTGGGAATAATTTTCACGTATTTTATGCTAGAAACAATTTTATTAGGAAAATTAATGAAATTAAATCCATTCGATCAGCCAGCAGTCGAGTCGATTAAAAGAGAGACAAAAAAAGTACTTAGTTAGATTTTCTCCCAAAAACGAAAGTTGATAAACCATAATTCTTTTTATCAATTATTTTAAACTTATTTGGATAAGTATCTAAATCACCTTTTTTTCTATGAATAATAATTATTCCATTTTTTTTTAAAATATTCATTTCAATAATATTTTCTATTAATAATGCTATTTTTTTTTCTTTATAAGGCGGATCACAAAAAATTATCTGAAATTTTTCATCATCCTTAAATATACTATTATTTATTCTAAATGCATCAATATCTATTACTTTTGATTTATTTTCGTAATTAAGATTTGAAATATTAATTTTTAAAATTTCCAAAACTGGAGGATAATTTTCAAGAAAAAAAACAAATTTTGAGCCTCTAGAGATACACTCTAATCCAAACGATCCAATTCCAGAAAATAAATCCAAAACTCTGCTATCTTTGATATGGAAATTTATATATTTGGCGTGAGTCAATATATTGAAAATTGATTCTTTGGCTATATCTTTTAAAGGCCTCGTCGTTTTATCATTGGGCATAATTAGTTTTTTACCTTTATTTGAGCCTGAAATTATTCTCATTACTTAATTACCTTATGACCAATATCTCTTCTAAAGTAGCCGTTCCCCCAATTTAATCTTTTTATCAAATTAATTGCCTCGTCTCTACATTTTGAAAAATTATCTGAGGTTGAAACAAAGTTTAATACTCTTCCACCATTTGAAATTATACCAGTTTTTGTTTTTAATGTACCAGCATGGAAAATATTTTGGTTTTTAAGTAGATTTATTTGCTGTAAATTTTTTATTTTAATATTATTTTCAAATTTTTCTGGATAACCTTTTGAACACAAAACAACGCAAATACTTTTTGATTTAGAGAAATTGATATTTGTTTGATTTAGTGTACCGTCACAACATGAAATTAACACATCAAATAAATCGGTATTAAGAGTTGGCAAGATTGTTTGACACTCTGGGTCACCCATTCTTACGTTAAATTCTATTAAAAAGGGATCATTATTTTTAATCATTAAACCCACATATAAAAAACCTTTATAGACACCCCCTCTCTCATTTATTGCATTTAAAGTAGGTTCGATTATTTTTGTTTTAATCTTTAATTCTAAATCTTTAGTGAGAAGTCTTGATGGAGAGTAACAGCCCATACCCCCTGTATTTTTACCTGTATCACCTTCGCCAACTCTTTTGTGGTCTTGAGCTGAACCGAAAAATTTAAAATTTTTTCCATCAGTTACTATAAAATAACTCATTTCTTCACCATTTAAAAATTCTTCAACTAAAATCTGATCAGCATGTCCGAATTTTCCATTAAAAATTTCTTCAGATGCTATTTTTGCATCATCAAAATTTCTACAGATATAAACCCCTTTTCCTGAAGCTAAACCATCAGCCTTAATAACAAGGGGATAATGACTGTATTTCAGATATTTTATTGTTTCTTTTAAATTTTCACAAATTTTGAACTTTGATGTAGGAATGTTATTTTTTTGACAAATTTTCTTAGTAAAAATTTTTGAACCCTCAAGTTTTGAAGATATTTTATCTGGACCAAATACTTTAATTGATTTTCCTTTAAAATAATCAACAATCCCATTTACTAAAGGTTTTTCTGGCCCAACAACCAATAGTTTTATCTCTCTCTCTATGCAAATTTTTTCCAGCTCTGAAAAATTATCAGGATCCAAATTTACATTCTGAGCAATTGAACTAGTGCCTGCATTACCAGGAAAACAAAAAACTTTGGAAACTTTTTTTGATTTAATCAACATATAGCAAATAGCATGCTCTCTACCACCACTTCCAATAATTCCTACATTCATCTATAATAATCTTATAACTTAAAAAATGAAAAATAAATTAGCTAAATTAAAGTACTTACCAAATAAATTTGAAATAATTGAGCCAGGGGATCATGTTATTTGTGCGGTATCTAAGCAGAAAATTTATCTTCAAAATCTCAATTATTGGAATGTTGGACTTCAAGAAGCATATTTCTCTTATAAAGAGGCTCAATTAAAAAGAGAAGAGAAAAAAAGTGACTAATTATTTCCACCTATCGTGAGACCATATCCATTGAGAAGGATTTTTTCTTATTTTTTCTTCTAACCATTGGTTTAGTCTAAGACTAATAAAAGCATCATCTACATTATCATCCACAGTAATTTGCTCATCGAAAGAAATTTTAAAGTTAATTTTATCATACCTTTCTATGTGAACTGGTTGAATTTTACATCCAAATTTCTTTACAAATTGTGCTGGTATAGTTGTTGTGTGTGCTGGATAATTAAAAAAATTTATTCTTTGACCCTCACTCACTCTTTGGTCTATCATAATTGCAATACTGATTCCTTGCTTAAAATATTTTAAAGCTTCCCTGACTCCGTTAAGGCCTTTTTTTATTTGTTTTTTACAAATATATTTTCTACGAAGGGGTTCCATTATTGAATTCACCATCTTATTATTTAAAGGCCTATAAATTGCCGATAAGTTGATGCCTGCCTTTTCTATTATCATTGCCATAAGCTCAAAGTTACTAAAGTGAGCTGAAACAAAAACTACCGGCTGACCTTTTTTAACCTCCTCTAATCTTTCTACATTTTCAATTTTAACATATTTATCTAAATCACCTTTTCTAAAATTTGAAATATAAGGATACTCAGACAAAATCCTTCCATAGTTACCCCACATTTCCTGGGATATTATTTTTATTTTTTCAGAGCTCAAAGAAGAATCAAATTTATTTAAATTATTTGTAATTATTTTTTTTGATCTAAATAATGGTCCAAATGTCTTTCCAAGAAAATATCCAAGCTCTGATGCAATTCTATATCCCAGTAATTTAAATAAACTGAAAAGAATTATAATTGCAATATATTCAAAAAAATATCTTATAATTCTCATAATTTCTGATTTAAATATTTATAAAATTGTTTTTCATTATCAATTGATAATTCAACCTTTAAAAAATTAATATTTTTCCTCAATAATTTTTTTATTCTTAAATAATCTTTTTCAGTTGTTAACAATTCACAATTTTTGAGTTTAGCTAATTCTTTCAATTTCAGTAAATCTGATTCTTTATACTCGTAATGATCAGGATATTTTACATACTCATAAAATTTTATTTTTAAACTTTTAAGAGTGTCAGAAAAGGTGTGTGGATTACCTATACCACTGAATACAAGAAACTTTTTTTTCTTTAACTTAGAATAATTTTTTGGAGTGTACTTACCCATAAAAATTTTTATATCCGGATTTATATTTTTAATCTTATTTATAAAATTTTTTGATTCTTTGTTAATATTTCCATTAATTAAAACAATGTCGTAACTTTTAATACTCTTTAAACTTTCTCGCAAAGGCCCAGCTGGAATAACAAGTCCATTTCCATCTAAATTATTAGAGTTAAAACAAACTATTTTTAAGTCATAATTAATCGTTTTTTCCTGTAAACCATCATCAAATATCACAATTTTTGCTTTTTCTTGTGCAGCTTTTGCTAAAGATAGTTCTCTAGTTTTTTCGAAAATTACTTTATGCTTTGACTCCAAAAGTTTTTTCTCATCTATATGTGACGTATAATTTTTCTTAA
The DNA here is from genome assembly GCA_902528375.1 of uncultured Pelagibacteraceae bacterium. Taxonomy (GTDB): domain Bacteria; phylum Pseudomonadota; class Alphaproteobacteria; order Pelagibacterales; family Pelagibacteraceae; genus Pelagibacter. The sequence continues at coordinate 35,059 of CABZSS010000005.1, read as the reverse complement.
TAATAACTGTCTTAAATTTTTTTTTAAAATAACTTGCTAAATTATTTACAAGTGGTGTTTTACCAGTTCCACCAATATAAATGTTTCCTACACAAATTGTTCTAAAATCATAATAGTTTTTTTTTATTTTACTTTCCTCGTAATAGTTTTTGATTATAGTTATCAATGATATTGGCAATAATAATATTGAAAGTATAGAAATATTTCCTTTATTGTCCCAAAACTTTGGTTTATGAAGTTTCATGAAATAATTTTTTCTAATTCAGTTAAATTTTTCTTTAAGATTACATTTCCAATTTTTTTTAGCTTTCTAACTTTATTATAATTATTTTTTTTATTATTAAATAAGATTAGTATTTTTTTTTCTAAATCTTTACTATTGTAAACTTTTAAGGATAGTTTTTCTTTTTCTAGCATTTTGTACACATCCTTAAAATTAAAAGTATAATTTCCATGCAAAATATTACAACCAAACCTTAAGGCCTCTAACGGATTTTGCCCTCCTTTTGAAACTAAAGAGCCACCCAAAAAGACAACATTACTTATTTTGTAAAATGATTTATTTTCTCCATAACTATCAACTATATAAACATCACAATCTTTTAAGTTTTTTTTATTTTCACTATGTTTATTAAATATCAATTTTTTCTTATCTAACATTTGCGCAATCTCGCTAGTCCTCTCAATATGTCTCGGAATAATAATTGTTATTAAATTAGGAATCTTTTTTTTATATTTAATATGTAGGTTAGCAAAAATTTCCTCCTCATTGTGGTGAGTACTAGCTGTGCATAAAATTGTTTTATTTTTAAAGTATTTTTTATTTATCTCCTTAAATTTATCATTGTGTGTATCGATGAATTTAAGATTCCCAAGAAACTTAATCTTTTTTAATCCTAATTTTTTAAAATATAAAAATGTTTCTTTATTTTGAGGAAATATAAAATCAAATTTTTCAAGAATATTTTTGCCAAAATATTTTATATATGACCATCTTTTAAAAGATTTTTTACTCATTCTCGCATTAATTAATACAAGTTTAATTTTTCTTTTTTTTAATTCATAGATCATTGCAGGCCAAATTTCAGACTCTACAAAAACGACAGAAGATGGTTTCCAATAATTCAGGAAATTATTAATTATATAAATATTATCTAAAGGATAAAACTGATGCAAAGTGTTTTTAAATTTAAATTTTTCAAATATTTTTGATGAACTTAATGTCGAGGTTGTAACTAAAATTTGTTTTAAATTTTTTGTTTTTTCTAACTCTTGGATCAATGGAATAATGCTTAAAAGTTCACCAACACTTGAGCAATGGAACCAAATTAATTTACCCGTCTTTCTTTTTTCTTTTTGTAGAGAAAACTTCTCTAAAAATCTTTTAGGATTTTCTTTCTTTTTAAATATCCTATAGATGATTATTAATGGAGAGATGATTAAAACAATATATACTAAAAAATTATAGATTACTCTCATGTATTTTTTTGGATTTGTTTTTCGTAGAAATTTTTATAAGTTTCAGAATTCTTTAAAAGATATTCATGTTTTCCTTCACCAATGACTTTACCGCTATCTATTACGTATATTTTGTCAGAATTTAATATTGTTGAAAGCCTATGAGCTATCACAAGTGTAGTTCTTCCTTTGGTCAAAAAATTTATAGCATCTTGAATTTTGTTCTCTGTTTCAGCATCTAAAGAAGATGTTGCCTCATCAAGCAAAATAATTTTACTCTTCTTTAAAATTGCTCGAGCGATAGAAATTCTTTGTTTCTCTCCACCTGACAGCCTGACACCATTTTCACCAATAAAAGTGTTAATTTTTTTTGGTAAATTGTCTATAAATTCTGAGGAGTATGATAATTTAGCAGCTTCGGTAATTTCCTCATTTGTAGCATCTAAATTTGCATATTTAATGTTATTAAGCACAGTATCATCGAAGAGAGTTGTTTCTTGACTTACAAGTGAAATGTTTTTTCTTAATGAAGAAAGTTTTTTTGTATAAATTGATTGATTGTCAATTTTTATATCACCATCTGTAGGATCATAGAATCTTGGAATTAAATTTAAAATTGTTGATTTTCCTGCACCGCTTAATCCAACTAACGATGTCATCTTACCGCCAGAAATATTTAAATTTATATTTTTGAGAACTACCTTTGTTTCCCCACCATAATTGAAGCTAACATTTGAAAATTCAATGTTTGCATCCTTTAAATTTATATTATCTGATTTTTTATCCTCAAAAATTTTCTCTTTTAAATCAATAACTGGCAATATTCTTCTAGCACCTGCTAAGCCTTGATTGATAGTAATATTTAAAGTAGCAAGAGATCTTACTGGCTGGTAAGCAAGCATCATAGCTGCTAAAAATGAAAAAAAATTGTTAATACCCAGCTCATCTTTTATAATTAAATTTCCAGAGTAATATATTAGTATTGCGATCATGATACCTGTTAAAACCTCCATTATAGGGGACGATCTCGCATAAATTTCTTGAAGTTTTTTTGCTCTATCCTTATGACCTTCTAATGCCTTATCCGCTCTTGAAGTTTCATATGTTTCTTTTTGAAAAATTTTTATTAATTTATGATTTTTAAAAATCTCAATTAGATATGTAAAAATTTCTGAAGCTTTATCCATCGTTTGCGTAGTTACTTTTGAAATTCTTTTACCTAATAGTCTTGCAAAAAAACTAGCTAGAGGTATCATAATAATAGCTACAATAGACAATTTCCAATTCTGATAAAACATAACCGACATAAGACCAATTAAAGTCAAAGTGTCTTTAAATAAATTTAAAATTGCAACACTGACAAGGCCCGTCATAAAATTTACATCATTAAGAAGATTTACTATGATTTTTCCAGTATGTTTTTTTTCAATGAAATCTGTATCTGCTTTAATTAGTGATTTCATCATATCCATTTGTAAAGTCTTACGAATTTCTTCAGATATACCTATCATGATTACTTTTGCCCCATAGAGCGATATTCCCTTTGCTGCAAATGCAATAATTATTACAACTGGAATTATTATAATTAAGGTTTGATCTTTATTAATAAAAATTTTTTCTATTGCTGGATCTAATAAGTAAGCAATAGATGATGTGCTGCCAGCCAAAACCAAGGAAAACAAAAAAGCTATTAAAATTTTAGGTAGGAACTTTTTTGTATAGTCTTTATATAACCTCTTTAATATTTCAATGTTTGCCATCTATAAAATTTTTCCTATTAAGATATTTATAAAAATTAAAAAGCCTAAAATGTTATTACTTTTAAACTTTTTAATACAGTCTTCGGGTTTATCAACATTCAAGGAGTAAACTTGAAAAAAAAATAACTGCAAAAATAGTATCAGCGAGAAAATAAAATAGAATTTATTAAATGCCATTAACAATCCAACAAATATAAGAGATAGGTAGAAAAAAAAGTAACATGAAAATATAAAAATTTTTGGGTTTTTTTTAAATTTAATAGATGTTGATTTTACTCCTATAATCTCATCGTCTTTAATATCTTGAAACCCATAGATTGTGTCGTAACCTAGTGTCCAAAATATGGCCCCTAGATAGAAAACAATTGGATAGAAGCTCAAATTATCATTTAGTGAAACCCAGGCCATAATCAATCCATAATTAAATGTAAATCCGAGAAATAATTGAGGCCAATATGTAAACCTTTTCATTAATGGATAAGAAAAAGCAAAGGGCATTGATGCCAAACCTAAGATTATAGTTTTTTGATTGAATTGTATTAAAATAAAAAAAGCAGATAAACAAAGTATCATACTCAACATTAAAGCCTTTTTTACAGATATTTGCCCAGAGGCAACAGGTCTATTTTTTGTCCTTTCAACCATTAAATCAATTTTTCTGTCTAAGACGTCATTCACTACACAACCAGCTGATCTCATTAATATTGCTCCTAAAAAAAATAAAAAAGAGAATTTAAAGAATATTGAATTGTTTTCTGAGAAATCGTGAGCTATTGTTAAACCCCATAGGCATGGCCAAAATAATAACATAAAACCAATTGGTTTATTTAATCGTGTAAGACTTAAAAATATCTCAAAATTTTTCATGATTATTTACTTGTAAATAACAAAGCATCGTTTCATAATCAAATTGATTCGTTATGGATATTGATTACACAGTCACGGCGCTAATGTTTCCCGCAATACCACTTATAATGGGCGTTTACAGTAATAGATTTCATACATTAAGTAACCTGATAAGAAAAATACATGACGAGCATGTATTTGAAAAGCACACTCCACCTGAATGGAAAAATCAATTAATAAATTTAAATGATAGAATAAGTGTTTTAAAGCTTACAATTATGTTTTCAGCTTTTGGTTTTTTATTCAATATGCTTACTGTTTTTGCTCTTTATTTGGATAAAATATTAGTAGCAAGAATTATTTTTGGTTCTTGTTGTCTTTCAATGATGGTGTCTATAGTTTTTTTTATAAGAGAAATTCAAATTTCTACAAAAGCTCTTAAATTGCATATTTCAGATATGGATGTACAGTTTAAGGAGTAAATATTGCAGGTCCTAAAATTTTTCTTCCTTCTAAATCCTGATGAGCGATCGATACATCTTTCAAAGAATATTTTTTAAATATTTCAACTTTAACTGAACCTGATTTAACAATTTCAAAAAGTTTATTTGATGCTTCGTCTAGCTCTTCTCTTGTAGACGTGTAATGTGCGATACTAGGTCTTGTAAGATACAATCCTTTTGGAGCTATAAGTTTCCCAACATCGACAGGATCTAACTTTCCAGATGCATTTCCAAATGAAACCATTGTCCCCCGCATCTTTAAACACCCCAATGAGTCCTCTAAAGTACTTTTACCCACCCCATCGTAGACTACGGGTAAACCAACATTATGAGTAAGCTCAAGAACTTTATCTTTAAAGTTTTCTTTATTGTAATTAATTACCTCATCGCATCCAAATTTTTTTGCCAGTTTGATTTTTTCATCTGATCCAACTGTTCCTATTACTTTGCAACCCAAACTTTTAGCCCATTGACAAAAAATTTGACCAACTCCACCTGCAGCGGCGTGGAACAAAACTGTTTGACCTTTTTTTACAGGGTAAGTTTTGTGTAGAAGATAAAAAGTTGTTAAACCCTTAGTCATTAAACAAGCTACAGTTTCAAGATCTATTCCATCTGGTACTTTTACTAAATTTTTTGTTGGATAAATTCTATGTGTTGAATATGATCCAAGCGGTGCAGCTGCGTAGGCAACTTTATCACCCTCTTTAAAATTTTTAACACCCGGCCCAACTTTTTCTATAATCCCTGCACCTTCAAGTCCAATTCCTGATGGAAGTGGAACAGGATATAGACCTGATCTATGATATGTATCAATAAAGTTTAAACCTATAGCCGAATGCTTTATTAATACTTCATTATCTTTAGGGTCAGAGATAGATAATTTTTCGTATTTTAAAACCTCAGGACCACCAGTTTTTGAAAAGTTTATAGAATACATTTAATATTTTGCAAAAGTACCATTTTGGTAATCATTTATTGCCTCAACAATTTCAGCTTTCGTGTTCATCACAAATGGACCACCTCTAGCTATTGGCTCTCCGATAGGTTTGCCTGCGATAAACAAAAATTCGCTCTTTTTTTCGGCTTTGATTTGAAGACTTTTACCTTGTTTCAACAGTATCAAATTTGAATCTGTTGTTTTTTCATGATTAGCTTTACCAACTTTAATTTGTCCCTTTAGCAAATAAATAAATGAATTATGTCCCTCTGGAACATCACAAGAAAATTCTTTTTCATTCTTTAAAATTATATGAAAATAAATTGGTTCAACGTTGTGATTTCTTTCTGGACCCTCAACATCTTTGAACTTTCCAGCAATTACTTTAATTACTTTTTCATCATCACTGTAAGTTCCAAGCTCCTCATTTTTAATATAAATATATTCAGGTTTATTTTTTTTTAATTTTGCAGGCATATTAATCCACAGTTGAAATCCAAGTAATTGACCATCAGACATTGCAGGCATTTCAGAATGTATTATTCCTCTTCCAGTTTTCATCCACTGCACATCTCCTGATGACATTATTCCATTAGCACCAGTACTATCCTCATGTTCAAATTTTCCTTTAAGCATATAAGTAACTGTTTCAATACCTCTGTGAGGATGAGGTGGAAAACCTGCAACATAATCATCTTTATTTTCTGAACCAAATTCATCTAACATTAAAAATGGATCAATATAATCCGCCTCTGGTGTTCCTATGCTTCTTTTGAGTTTTACTCCCGCTCCGTCAGATGTCTCAATAGATTTAACAATTTTTTTGATTTCAATATTTGACATGGTTTTAGTTTAATTATGTTTCAAACTATTTCAAGTAGTCCTTTTAAATTTTTGATTTCTTTTTTTGGTTTATAATCAAGGATATCAAAATGAGAGTTGTTACGGTTGACCCAGACAGCATTGTAACCAAAATTACCGCCGCCTGACACATCCCAAGTGTTAGCACTCAAAAAAACAACTTCTTTGGGTTGAATTTTATATTTATTAATTGGGAGATTGTAGACCTTTGAGTCAGGCTTGTAAATTTTCACCTCCTCAATTGAAAAAAGATCATCAAAGGCATCTAAATTGTTAGTACTTACTAATTCTTTTATTAAATTTGGAGTACCGTTTGAAAGTATCGCGAGCTTAAGATTTTTCTTTTTTAAATCTTTTAAAACTTCTTTTACCTCTGGATAAGGGGATAAAATTTTATAAAGACTCAATAATTCACTTCTCATACTTGTATCTATGTTAAAAACTTTCATAGATTTATCCAAACTATCTTCAGTTATTTGCCAAAAGTCTTTATGTCTTTTCATTAAACTTCTCAGCCAGGTATATTCAAGTTGTGTAGTTCGCCAAAAATTTGCAAAGTGCTCCCACTTATCTCCTATTTTACGTTTACATTTCTCTGCCGCTGAATTTACGTCAAATAATGTTCCATAAGCATCAAATACTATTGCTTTAAAATCCATACTTAAATTTAAATTTTTATATTATACTATATTTTATGAATATTAGATTATATCACCCAAACAGTATAGTCGAAAATACCACTAAGTCGCTTTCAAAGGAACATGGTCATTATGTAGCAAACGTAATGAGACTTAAATTAGGTTCTCGTATAAATTTTTTTAATAAAGATGGAGAGTGGGAAAGTGAAATAACTTTTATTCAAAAAGATAGGGTTGAAGTAAAATTTACAAAAAAAATAATACAAGGAAGCAACTTATCTAAAATTGAACTTGCAATTTGTTTAGTCAAAAAAACCCCAATGGAAAATATCTTACAAAAATCTACTGAACTAGGTGTAAGTAAAATAATTCCAATTGTTTCGGAGAGAACAGAAGTTAAAGAGTTAAATTATGAAAGAGCAAGAAAAATAGTTATTGAAGCTACAGAACAATCCAACCAATTAAATCCCCCAAAAATTTCAGAAGTAATAAAACTTAGAGACTATCTAAAAAAATTAGATAGCTTTACTAAACTATTATTTGCCGATGTGAATTCTCAAAATATTTTAAAAAATGATAATATTAAAAAAGGAGAAGCTTTAAGTGTTTTGATAGGACCCGAAGGTGATTTTTCACCAGCTGAACGCGAGTCTATTTTGAAAGTTCCTAATGTGAAATCTTTTACTATATCTAAGAATATTTTAAGGTCAGATACTGCCGTTATAACCGCTATTTCATTAGTGAATTTCGTCTATTTCAATTCATAATTGTCGCATTAATTGAATTTGTTAATTGAATTAAAAACTGTATAAAAACGAAATAAAAATGCTAAAAAAATTATTATACACTTTTGTTTTATTAATACCGTCTACCTTGTTCGCTAACGAGCCAAAAGATTGGCAGTTAGGATTTCAGAAGCCAGCTTCTCAATCTATGTATGAAATTGTAAAATTTCATGACTATATGTTGGTGCCAATAATTGTTGCTATAAGCGGATTTGTATTATTTTTAATGGCTTATACATGTATCAGATTTAGAGCTTCAAGAAATCCTAATCCATCTAAAAGAACTCACAATGTTGCAGTTGAAATACTTTGGACACTCATTCCATGCCTAATTCTTATTGTAATGGCAGTTCCATCTTTTAAAATTTTATATTCACAAGACACAATTCCTAAAGCTGATGTTACAATTAAAGCCGTAGGTTATCAGTGGTATTGGGGTTATGAATATCCTGACGAGAATATAATATTCGACTCTTACATGGTAGAAGAAAAAGATTTAAAACCAGGTCAACCTAGACTTTTAGCAGTTGATAATGAAGTTGTAGTACCAGTAAACAAAGTTGTAAAAGTTTTAATTACAGCAAATGATGTTTTACATGCTTGGGCGCTACCATCATTTGGGGTAAAAAGAGATGCGATGCCTGGAAGAGTAAACGAAACTTGGTTTAAAGCAGATAGGGTTGGAACGTATTATGGACAATGTTCAGAATTATGTGGTATTAAACATGCATTCATGCCAATCACGGTTAGAGTTGTAACAGATGAAGAGTATAACGCTTGGTTGGAAGAGGCTAAAATAAAGTTTGCAAAAGAGGAGATAGAAACTAAAAAAAATAAATTATTAGCAAAAAATTAATATGACAACAATTACTTCACAAGATCATTCACATCACCATCCAACAGGATGGAAAAGATGGGCTTATTCCACAAATCATAAAGATATAGGTACAATGTATTTAATCTTTGCGATTATTGCTGGAATAATTGGAACAGCTTTTTCAGTTTTAATGAGAATGGAGTTGATGCATCCAGGTGATGGAATACTAGGTGGAAATTATCACTTATATAATGTTTTGGTAACTGGTCACGGTTTGATAATGATTTTCTTTATGGTCATGCCGGCAATGATTGGTGGTTTTGGAAATTGGTTTGTACCAATTATGATAGGCGCCCCTGACATGGCTTTTCCAAGAATGAATAATATATCTTTTTGGTTATTACCAGTGTCATTCATTTTATTACTTTCATCAATATTTGTAGATGGACCTCCGGGCGCACAAGGTGTAGGTGGAGGCTGGACAATCTATCCACCGCTGTCATCTAAGACTGGTCAACCAGGTCCTGCAATGGATTTGGCAATACTTAGTCTTCATATAGCGGGAGCTTCTTCAATACTCGGTGCTGTAAATTTTATAACTACGATATTAAATATGAGAACTCCGGGCATGACTTTACATAAGATGCCATTGTTTGCTTGGTCAATTCTTGTAACGGCATTTTTATTACTATTATCTTTACCAGTTTTAGCTGGAGCAATAACAATGTTATTAACTGACAGAAATTTTGGAACAGCATTTTTTGATGCGCAAACTGGTGGAGATCCACTTTTATTTCAACATTTATTTTGGTTCTTTGGTCATCCAGAAGTTTATATTTTGATTTTACCAGGTTTTGGAATGATAAGTCATATTGTTTCAACATTTTCTAAAAAACCAGTTTTTGGATATTTAGGTATGGCTTATGCGATGGTCGCAATTGGTATTGTTGGTTTTGTAGTTTGGGCGCATCACATGTATACGGTAGGATTGAACACTGATACAAAAGCATATTTCCTAGCAGCAACAATGATCATTGCTGTTCCTACAGGAATAAAAATTTTCTCTTGGATAGCAACTATGTGGGGTGGCTCTATATCTTTTAAAACTCCAATGATGTGGGCTCTTGGTTTTATTTTCTTATTTACAGTTGGAGGTGTTACTGGTGTAGTTCTAGCTAACGCTGGTGTTGATACAGCCTTACACGATACATATTATGTAGTAGCACACTTTCATTATGTGTTATCCCTTGGAGCAGTTTTTGCAATTTTTGCAGGGTTCTATTATTGGTTTGGAAAAATGTCTGGTTATGAATATTCAGAATGGCTTGGACAACTACATTTTTGGCTAACATTTATTGGAGTAAATTTAATATTTTTCCCTCAACATTTTTTAGGACTAGCTGGTATGCCAAGAAGATATGCTGATTACCCAGATGCTTTTGCAGATTGGAACTATATCTCCTCAATTGGCTCATATATTTCAGTTGTAGGATTAGCAGTATTTTTAATAAATTTAGCTTATGCATTTATGAAGAAAAAAGCGGCAGCTCAAAATCCTTGGGGAGAGGGCGCAACTACTTTAGAGTGGACAGTGCCATCACCACCAAACTTTCACACATTTGAGGAATTGCCTAAAGTAAATGAGTTTGGGGAAGCTGAAAAAACAAGCACGTAATTATTGGCATTAAATGACAACGTATAATTCTAGAGCAAAAAGTATTTCACTATTTGATACATCCATTTTCTTAGAATTGCTAAGACTGATGAAACCTAGAGTAATGTCTTTGGTGATATTTACCTGTGCGGTTGGTTTGTTAACTGCTCCGGGTGAAATCAGTTTTATTAAATCAATAACAAATATTTTTTTTGTGACACTTGGTGCTGGAGCAGCTGGGGCTCTTAATATGTGGTATGAGGCAGATTTAGATAAACTAATGAGCAGAACATGTTTAAGGCCACTTCCAACAGGAAAACTAAAAAAAAAACATGCACTTATTTTTGGAATAGTCTTATCAGCAGTATCAGTTTTGGGACTTTACTATTTTTCAAACCTGTTATCTGCTTTAGTTTTGCTTTTCACAATAAGTTTTTATTTATTTGTTTATACAATTTGGCTTAAAAGAAGAACGCCGCAAAATATAGTAATTGGTGGAGCATCTGGTGCTTTGCCCCCTGTAATCGGATGGACAATTGTTACTAATTCTTTAAGTTTGGAAGCGCTATCATTTTTCTTGATAATATTTTTTTGGACACCATCACATTTTTGGGCTTTAAGTTTGTATAAAGTAGGTGACTACAAAAAAGCCAAAATTCCAATGTTACCAGTGACCAATGGTATCGAAAATACAAAAAAAAATATTTTTGTATACTCACTTTTAATGCTTCCGACATTGGCGCTACCTTACATAATAGGTTTTGTTGGAGAATTATTTCTGGTTAGCACCTTTGGTCTTACAATTTATTATATTTTATTGTGTTTTGATTTATTAAAGACAAAAAAAGATTCTTTTGATTTACAAAAAGCAAAAAGAGTTTTTGGGTATTCAATCTTTTACTTGTTTTTTATATTTGTATTATTTTTAATTGATAAATTATTCTAATGGAAGTTGACAAAAAAATTAAAAAGAAAAATATATTTACTGCTATTGGACTTATAGTATTTATCCTATTGCTTTTTGTTTTTACACTTTACAATGTTGGAGTTTTTGAAAGAGCCATATGATTAGTAAAAAAAACCTAACGCCATTAATTTTATCTTTAATATTCTTTCTAATGCTAGGATTATCATTTGCTGCTGTTCCACTGTATGATTTATTCTGCCGTGTTACAGGATTCGGGGGCACTACTCAAATCTCAAAAGAAGCTCCAAAAATAGTAATTAACAAACCTATTAGAGTAAGATTTGACACAAATGTTCAAACAGACTTGGCTTGGAATTTCAAAGCGAGTAAATCTTTATATGATATTAAACCAGGCAAAGTTTATAAAGTTGAGTTTGAAGTAGAAAACTTTGGAAAAGAACCATCAAGTGGAGTTGCAAGTTACAATGTGTCCCCATCAACTTTTGGCCAATATTTCAATAAACTGGGATGTTTTTGTTTTGAAAAACAAACTTTAAAAAGCGGTGAAAAGATGAGTTATATTTTAACTTTTTATTTAGATCCTGAAATGGTAAATGATCCTAAAACTAAAAACATAGATGATATTACAATGTCTTATACATTTTTTTCTTCTGACTACTATAAACAATCAAAGGTTAATTAATTATGAGCTCCAAAGATCAAAAACATGATTACCACTTAGTTGATCCAAGTCCGTGGCCAATCTATACATCATTTGCTACCTTAATTACTGCTGTAGGATCAGTTTATTATTTTCACTCAAAAGTTATGTGGGCTATGTTACTTGGTTTTGCTCTTTTAATTTACGGAGCTTACATGTGGTTCAGAGATGTTGTTAATGAAGCCGAACATCAAGGTCACCATACTCCGGTTGTTCAGATACACCACCGTTATGGAATGACATTGTTTATTGCATCTGAAGTGATGTTCTTTGTTGCTTGGTTTTGGGCCTACTTTGATGCTAGTTTGTACCCAAGTGCTTTTGTTGGTGGAGTTTGGCCGCCTAAAGATATTGAAGTTTTTAATCCATGGGATATTCCATTGATTAACACACTGGTTTTATTATTATCTGGAACAACTGTTACATGGGCTCATCACTCTTTATTAGAGGATGATAGAAAAGGTTTTATACAAGGTCTTTGGGCAACAGTTCTACTTGGTTTCTTTTTTACCCTTCTTCAAATATATGAGTATCAACATGCGAGTTTTGATTTTTCAGGACATATTTACGGTGCAACATTTTATATGGCTACAGGCTTTCATGGCTTCCATGTAGTAGTTGGAACCATCTTCTTGGCCGTCTGTTTGTGGAGAGGAAAACTTGGTCATTTTAATAAGGATCATCATTTTGGATTTGAAGCTGCAGCATGGTATTGGCATTTTGTCGATGTAGTTTGGTTATTTTTATTTGCAGCAATCTACGTTTGGGGAAGCTAATTTAATTGAGATATAAGTTTCTTTTCACAATATTTGTTTCTTTTTTTATTACAATTTTTCTTGCCCTTGGGTTTTGGCAGTTATTCAGACTTAATTGGAAAAATAGTCTTATTGAAGAAATAAATTCTTCTCTCATGAATGATCCAGTAAAATTTGAAGCACAAAAAATTAAAAACTTTCAAAAAATTGAATTCAAGGGAAAAATTGATAATGAGAGTTTAATTTATTTATATGGCCTCAGTGATAATGGAGAACCAGGTTTTAACATAATTAAAGAAATTGATATTAAGGGAGAAAACTTTTTAATTAATCAAGGATGGATACCAAGAGATTTGAAAGGTGAGTCCTTCGATCTTAAACAATCAAAATACTTTGGTATTACAAAACTTAAATCAAAAAAAAATTACTTTAAACCTAATAATGATTTATCAAAAAACTATTGGTTTAAACTTGATGACATAGACCTAAAAAACCATACTGGAAAAACATTTTCTCCTTTTATTATTTTTATTCAAAATGGAGAACGAAAAAACTCTTTTCCAGTACCAAAAAAAATTTCATCGGATCTGCCTAATAATCACCTAAAATACTCTTTAACATGGTTTTCAATAGCGATATCAATTCTTTTGATATATCTATATTTTAGAAAAAAGAATTATTAATGGAATATATAAGTACAAGAAGCGATAATAAGAAATTTTCCTTCAGTGAGGTATTTCTAAAAGGACTTGCTGATGATGGAGGCCTTTTTATACCGTTGAGTATCAAAAAATTTGATGAGAGCAAAATGAACTCTCTAAAAAAATTAAGTTACATAGATTTAGCTACTGAAATTATTTATCTATACACTGGTGATTTTTTAAGCAAAAAAGAATTAAACGAAATTATTAAAAAATCATATTCTAACTTTAGAGAAGAAGATGTTGTTAAAATAGTTGAGTTAAATCAATTTCAGATCATGGAATTATTTCATGGACCCACTCTAGCTTTTAAAGATATTGCGATGCAATTAATTGGAAATATGTATGAGCATTTCTTAAAATCAAATAACAAAACAATAAATATAGTTGTTGCAACTTCAGGGGACACTGGTGCAGCAGCTATTGATGCGATCAAAGGAAAATCGAATTTAAATATATTTGTTTTACATCCAAATAATAGAATTTCCTCTGTTCAAAGAAAAATTATGACTACTGTGAAAGAAAAAAATGTTTTTAATGTCGCAATTGACGGAAACTTTGATGATTGTCAAAATATTGTAAAACAAATGTTTTCTGATCTTGAGTTCTCAAAATCTATAAATATGTCAGGAGTAAACTCAATAAATTGGGCGAGAATAATTGCTCAATCGGTATATTATTTTTATGCACATTTTAAATTAGAAAAAGACAATATCTCTTTTTCAGTTCCAACAGGAAATTTTGGAGATGTCTTTGCAGGATATCTTGCAAAAAAAATGGGATTACCAATTGATAAATTAATAGTTGCAACAAATGAAAACGATATTTTACATAGAGCCATTACAAAAGGAGATTATATTTCTAAAGGAGTTAGAGAAACATTATCCCCGAGTATGGATATCCAATTAGCAAGTAACTTTGAAAGATTAATTTATTATGTGAATAATTCTAATTCAGAAAAAACAGCAGAAATTATGAAAAAAATTAAGCTGAATTCTTATCAAATTGAAAAGAACAATTTAGATATAATCCAAGAGGATTTTTTATCAGAAAGCTGTAATGAAAAAGAAACTCTAGGAGTTATTAAGAAAAATTATGAAGAAAATGGTGTGGTTTTAGATCCGCATACAGCTATTGGAGTAGGCGCTGCAGAAAAATTATCTTTGAATGATTGTGTAGTTTTATCAACTGCACATCCGTGTAAATTTCCTGATGCTACAAAAAATGCGATTAATAAACACGAAAAATTGCCTGAAGAACTTCAGCACGTACTTAATAAAAATGAGAATTTTCAAGTACTAGAGAATAATACGGATGAAGTTAAAAAATTTATTAAAAGTAAAATTTTATAAGTTCGCAGCTTCTTTAGCAATTAAATCAACTTCATTGTTTAACTCGTCAGTAGAGTGCGCTTTAACCCAATTCCAACTTATTTCAAAATCTTTGGCTAAAATATCAAGCTCTGTCCAAAGATCTTTATTTTTAACTTCTTGCCTGTTTACGGTTTTCCATCCATTTTTTTTCCAGTTATAAATCCACTCAGTTATTCCTGACTTAACATACTTAGAGTCTGTAAAAATTTGAACTTTACTTCCTTTGGGAATTTTTTTTAATGCCTCAATAGGAGCGAGTAATTCCATTTGATTATTTGTAGTATTCTTTTTACTTCCTTTAATATTAGTTTTTTGTCCATTGTTTATAATAATTGCTGCCCATCCACCATTTCCGGGATTTTCTAAACATGACCCATCAGTATAAATTTTAATCATTAAAGTATTCCTCGAATCTTTCTATGGAATTATGAAATCTAAGTTTTTGTATATATTCCGATGGATCCTTTTTTTTTATTAAAATATTTTTAGGAGTATTTATGAAATCATAAGCTCTTGTAGCTAGATATCTTAAGGCAGATCCTTTGCAAAGAATTTTCATACTCTTTTTTTCCTCTGGTTTAAGTTTTCTTATACTCTCATAACCTTTAAAAAGATTGGAGGCTTTTTTTTTATTAAATATAAATTTATTTTTTGTTTTATTAAAACAAAGTGAATTTATACAAATTGCGAGTTCATAAGCTTGAAAATCATAAGCTGAAAAATAAAAATCAATAAACCCTCCAAATTTTCCTTTGTAAAAGAAAATATTGTCAATGAACAAGTCTCCATGAATTACACTACTCGGTATTTTTTTTGGCCAGTTTTTGTTTATATCACGAAAACTTTCCCTCATTTCATCTTTAAGATTTTTAGGTAACTTCGAATTTTTAAAGTTAATTTTATTTATAAAACTATAAATTTTGAGAGGTGAAAAGCTGTTTTTTCTTTTAAGTTTTATTTTTGTTAATTTTTTATGCATGAACCCGATTTTTTTACCAATGACTAATAAATCTTTTTCCAAAAGTTTTTTTTTATCGTTACCTTCTAAGAAGGAAACTAGACAGGCTTTTTTTCTTTTTAAATTAAATATATATTTTCCATATTTATTTTTAATTGGAGATGGGCATTTAATGCCTTTTTTTGAAAGTGCATCCATTAACTTCATAAAGTAGGGTAAATCCTTATTATTAACTCTATTTTCAAAAATCGTTAAGACGTATTTTTTATCTTTCGTATTAACAATATAATTTGTATTTTCTATTCCTTTTTTAACACCCGTAAAACTTTTGATTTTTTTAAATCCAAAAATATTTTTGACATTAGAAATGTCAGCTTTATTTAACTTTGTAAATACAGCCATTAATTTAGTTTTCCTGGAACTTTAAAAGTTACGTTTTCCTTTACTATTTCGACTTCTTGAATTTTGACGCTAAATTTTTCTTTAATTTTTTTTATAAAATTCTGAACTAAAATTTCAGGTGCGGATGCACCTGATGAAATACCTATACTATTACATTTAGAAATTTTTTCTAAAGGAACTGAACTTTCAGAATGTATAAGCTCTGAATAATTACAACCTGCTTTAACAGCTACCTCAACGAGCCTTTTTGAATTGGAAGAATTCCTACTTCCAATAACAAAGAACATATCACATTTTGAGGCAATCTTTTTAACAGCCGCTTGTCTATTAGTTGTGGCATAGCAGATATCTTCTTTGTTTGGTTCTTTAATTTGTGGAAATTTTTTTTTTAAAGCATCAATAATATCTTTTGTATCATCAACAGAAAGAGTTGTTTGAGTGACAAAAGCTAATTTTTTGCTTGATGGAATATTTAGATTTTTAACATCATTAATCGTTTCAACTAATTCTATTGACCCCTCTGGTATTTGACCCATAGTACCAACTACTTCAGGATGATTTTCGTGACCAATTAAAAAAATATGGAAACCTGCTTTATTTAAATTTTCAGCCTCTCTATGTACTTTAGAAACTAAAGGACAAGTAGCATCTATATATTCTATTTTTAAGTCTTGAGCTTCTTTTGGAACTTTTTTTGGCACTCCATGAGCTGAAAAAATTACTGGCCTAGTTTTGTCTTTAATTTCACTAAGTTCTTCTACAAATATTGCACCAATTTTTTTTAAATTTTCAACTACATGCTTATTGTGAACTATCTCATGTCGCACATAAACTGGTGACCCAAATTTATTTATACTTTTTTTTACAATTTCTATTGCTCGATCAACTCCAGCACAAAACCCTCTTGGAGCAGCTAAATATATTTTTAAATCTTTATTTTTCATTTTTTTCAATAAGATACTCTAATAATATATGAGGAAAAGTTAAAGACGCCAAACCTATAAATATTACTTTTAAAATTGCATCATCAAAAGCATAATAATTAGCTAAAAAGTAAAGACTTATTATAAACAGTAATAAAGTCATTAAAGTAAGTGGCAATGCTCTTCTTAAAAACTTATTAAAACCAACTTTAAAATCATTACTATCAATTTCATATATTAAAGAAAGAGAATGTCTTACAGAGTGTAAAAAACAAAAATAAATTGTGAAAGCAATTAATGGAGAAAGAAAAACATTAAGCAATATAATATTTGTCCAATCTGCAATTAAGAATCCACCATTGTTCGATTGGACTGTTATAATAATATTTGCGATAAAACTTAAAAATATCAGAAGTATTAAAAATTTACTGCTCAAAAAACTCAAGTCTAAGTTTAAGATTTGAAAAATTTCATTGGTCCTCTCATTATGAAATAAAAGGGGTGCAATAATGATTACACTTCCTTTAAATAAATATAGAAAATCGTAAAACAAATTTTTTGTGTTTTGATCTACGCAACTATCCTCTTTACCAAAATGATATGACGCAACAATTAAGAATATTATTAAAACGATTTCTGGAACTATCATCCAAGTAAAAATTACTATCAACGAGACAGCTATATAGGCTAAGTAAAAGTATGACTTATTTTCCACTTTATAGATTTTCATTAATTTATAACCCTTTAGGTGATCAAGAGCTCCATGAGAAACACCTATGATAGATATTAAAAAGAAGCAGATGATAGTTTGATATTGAAATTCTATTTGTTCATTTTCAAAATATTTTGAAATTGAAATTAAAAAAATAATATTGAATAGAAGTAAAAAAAACGAATATTTTTTATTTATTTTATATAAATCCATTAATTGAATAAAGCCTTTATAAAAGGCCACTTTGGCATTTTTGATATTATTGATAAGTCTTGAAAAATATTACTTTTATTTGAGAGAAATTTTATACTTGTTTCCGAATTAGAATTAAATATTTCAAAAAAAATATTTGGCATTCTTTGAGCATTCTTTTTTAAGACTTTTAAAAATATTTTATCAAGAATTTCGTATTTTTTTCCGATGTTGAAAGTTTTTAAACTATCTAAATTTTTAACAATAAATTTACAATGTTCTTGAATATTTAAAAAAGTATATCCAGTACTTAACCTTGTCATTTTACCTGCTGTTCCAATATTAATTTTTTTTTTACCGTTTAAATTTGTGGGATAAAACAATGGAATCTGTCCTTTTTCTTTATAAATAATCTTATAATTTTTAATCTTAAGAATATTTTCAATATATTCCTTAATCTGAAAATCATAGTCTTTTTCTGAAGGATCTTTCATATTTGATAACCACGTTGTTTCAATTAAAGCTTTATTTTTTGAGAATGGGAGAGTGTAAAAAAAATGAACGCTTTTTTTTTGGTCACAATCAAAATCCATCAAATTGATTATAGAGTCGTCAAATATATTCTTGTCTGTTTCAATTTCATAACCTCCAAAATGTTGCCAAAGATCATTTTCATTTGAATTTATTTTAGGAACACTATTGAATACGTATGAATTCTCTGTATTTACATCTTCCTTGTTTCTGAAGAAGTGAATATTTTTATTTGCTTTAAGTTTGTTCAAAGTTTTTTTGTAAAATAGACCACTATCAATAGATTGGTAAGGTAGACTTTCACATTCAATCTGTTTTGATTTATTTGGAATATTAATTGAAAAAGAATCCCAACTTTTAATTACACAATCTTCAAAATTATGTGGAAATGTTTTCCAAAAAGACCATGTTTTATCTCTGTGGTATTCAGTTCTTGGCTCAATAATAGCTAAGGTTTTATCACTTAACTTGTTATTAATCTCAAGTTCGTAAGCTAAGGAGAGGCCAGCGCAACCGCCACCAATTATTGTATAATCAAATTCTTTCATCTATATTAATTTCTAAATCAATTTCATTATGCTCTTCATTTCTGTAATAATTATCTGATTGAATAAATAATAATCTAAAAAAATCAAAAATACTTAAAATTGTTTGAATGATTTTGCCAGTTTTAGTAACATAAATTTTTCCAGATCGATTATATTCCTCAATGTCTCCTTTTTTGATGATTTTATAACCAATCTCTCTATAAACTCTGCGAGCGACTAATATAGCGAAACGGCACCTAATTGGAATTTCTCTGATTGAATTAAAACAACTATTATAAAACAAATCTGCAGTATTAATTGTATTTTTTATATTTGAAAGGTCATGCCTGATGTATTCTCTATTTTTATTTCTATCTTCTATTACATCTCTAGAAATATTTGTAAGCTGCATCGCTATCCCTAGATCAATTGCAGATTTCAGAGCTGTTTTAGATTTTACTTTAAGAATTTTTGCCATCATCAAACCTACTGTTCCAGCCACTCTATAAGAATATACTAGCAGCTCTCTTCTAGATTTAAATTCTATTTTTTCTTTTAAATCAGACTCAATGCCATCAAAAAGATCGAGAACAATTTGTTCTGATACACCGAAGTTTTTAATAATATTATGTATCTTTTTGATACTATCGTTTTCGAAGTTTTGGTTAATAAAGTCATTTTTGTAATCAAGAAATTTTTTCTTTTTAATCTCTAAAGATATTTCTTCATCAGCAATATCATCTAATATTCTACAAAAATCATATAGGTTAGATCCATTTTTATAAACATCACTAGGCAAGAAAAATCCAGCCCAGCTAAAAGACTTTGCGTGAATTGATAAAAGATTATTCGCCATTAAAGAATTTTATCTAAAACTTTTGCTGATGATAAAACTCCAGGCACACCAGCACCAGGATGTGTTCCAGCACCAACAAAATATAATCCATCATAAATTTCAGACTTGTTGTGAAATCTAAAATAAGCAGATTGTGTAAATTTTGGTTGAATTGAAAAGCCTGATCCAAATTTTGTGTTAAGATCTTTTTCAAAATAGTCGGGTGTTAAGTAGAAATCCTCTATTATGTTTTCTCTTAAGTTTGGAAGTAAATCCTTTTCCATTTTATCAATTACTAAATTTTTAATTTTTTCACCACTTACCGACCAATTTATATTTGATTGATTATTAGGAACTGGGACTAGAACATAAAAACAATCACATCCATCTGGTGCCATTGAATTATCTGTTGCTGTAGGTCGATGCAGATAATAGCTAATATCATCATTAAGTTTTTTTTTATCAAAAATATCATCTAAATGTTCTTTATATTTGTTACCAAATTTAATTGTATGGTGAGCAACATCCTTATAAACTTTTTTAGTTCCAAAGTAATAAACAAATAAACCCATTGAATAATCCATTCTTTTTCTCTTAAAGTTGAAAAAAAAATTCAGGTCTTTTTTATTTAATAATCTCTCATAGACATCGGGCGGATCAGCATTACAAACCACATTATTTGCAGAAATTTCATCACCGTTTTCTAATCGAATACCTTTAATTGTTTTTCCATTTGAAATAATTTTGTTTACCTCAAAGCCTTTTTTTATTTTTATATTTTCCTCATTCATTAATGTTTCAAGACCCTTAATTATATTTCCAGTTCCCCCCATCGAGTAATGAATTCCCCATTTCTTTTCTAAATATAGTATTAAGCCATAAATCGAAGTTGTTGTGAAAGGGTTACCACCCACAAGAAGAGGATGCATGCTTAGAATTCTTCTAAGTTTTTCGTTTTTAACATATGAGGACACAAGAGAATAAACAGATTTATAACTTTTTAACTTTAATAATGATGGAATTTGTTTCATCATGAAAAGTGGTTTCGTAAAGGGGACATCTGAAAGTTCTAAATACCCTTTTTCAAAAATTTTTTTAGTGAAATTTACTAATTTGATATAACCTTTCAAATCATCTGGAGAAATTGCAGATATTTGTTTTTCCATTTCTTCATCATTTCCGGAGTAATTGAATTTTGTGCCATCTTCAAAAACGAATTGATACCAAATATCCAAAGGTTTAATGTTTAGATAGTTTTTTGGATCTTTACCAAATAGTTCGAACAACTCATATATCAGATAAGGTGCAGTAATTACTGTAGGTCCAGCATCAAATGAAAACCCATTCTTTCTAAAAATTCTTGCTCTTCCACCTAAATCATTTTGTTTTTCAATTAAGGTTACCTCGTGGCCTTTTGCTCTCAGCCTAAGAGCTGCAGATATACCACCAAAACCTGAACCTATGACTATGGATTTCATAACAATAATTTATATTTTTTTTCTAAAAATGTAAGAATTTATTTTAATTTGAGCCAGCTTTTTTCAAAGCATCTTTAGCATCTTCTAAATTTTTTTGAAATAAATTGTCGAGCTTTGATTTTTCAATTGAATTTTTAATTAAATTTTCTGAAGCAGAGAATGCAACATCAACTGAAGTATTCTTAATTTCTCTAACAGCTTCATCCTTCATTTGTTTAATTTTGCTTAAAGATAGTTCTTTTTTAATTTTAGCCGAGTTCTCAAACTTAAGCTCTAATTCACTCACCATTTTTTCAGAGTCACTTTTTGCTTGATCTATAATTTTTTTACTTTCCTTCACGGCTGAGCTTAATTTTGATTGAGAGTCTTCTAATATTTTTTTTGTTTCTATTCTTAACTTTTCACTTTCATCTAATTCATTTTTTATCTCAGAGATCTTTGTGTCTAAAGCCTCATTTATTTTTTTCGGGATCTTAAAATAAATTAGAACTCCAAAAAAAATAACAAAAGATACAGCTACCCAAAAAGTTGAGTCAAATTCCATTTACACTCCTGCTCAATTTTTTAAGTTCTTCTTCAACTAAAGCAGAAATACTGCTTTCATTTACATCAGTTCCGATTAACCTTTTTATGACTTCATTGGTTATATTAGAAGCTATTGAGTTTATCTTTTTTGGTGAAGATAATTTTAATTCAATTATTTCTTTTTCAACATTTTGAATTTCTGAAGTTAAGTCTTCATCAAGTTTCATTTTTTTTTTGGTTATTTCAGAGACAACCTTTTCTCTCGCAGCTAACATTACTTCTTTAGCTTTATTTTTACTTTTCAAAATTATCTCATCAAATTCTTTGAGATTTTTTTCACTTTGTTCTCTTTGCTTTTCAGCTGTCTCAATATTTTCTAAAATTTGTAATCTTCTTTGTTCTAAGTTTTTACTTATCCTAGGCAATATAAACTTAGAAAGGACTAAAAAAAGGGTACCGAAAGTTATGGTTAACCAAAAAATTTGCGATACCCAAAATTCAGGATCTAATTGAGGCATTCCTCCTTTTTCTGCTTCTGCACCTTTCACTGACAGAGTGCAGAATGAGAAATAATAAATATTAAGTAAAATAATTTTTTTCACAATTATTTAAAAAGCAAATAAAATTATTAAAGCTACAACAAGTCCAAACAACCCAGTGGCCTCTGCTAATGCGAAACCTAAAAGTAAATTTGGAAATTGTTTCTGAGCTGCAGATGGATTTCTCATAGCGCCAGATAGATAGTTACCAAAAATAATACCTATTCCTACTCCTGCTCCTGCTAGAGCAATTGCCGCTAATCCTGCTCCAATCATTTTTGCTGCTTCTAACTCCATATTATCCTCCTTATGATTAATGGTGTAAATTTAATGCATCATTTAAATAAATGCATGTTAAAATTGCAAAAACATAAGCTTGAAGAAAAGCAACTAATATCTCCAAACCTGTTAATGCAACCGAAAAACTCAGTGGAAGCCATCCACCGACAATTCCAAGACTTACTACAAAGCCTCCGAATACTTTCATCATTGTATGTCCCGCCATCATATTTGCAAACAATCTTACAGATAAACTGATGGGCCTACTTAAATACGAAATAATTTCTATAACTACTATTAGTGGTAACAAAACAGCTGGCACTCCACTTGGTACAAAAAGTTTTAAATAGCTAAATCCATGTTTAATAAATCCAATAATAGTCACTCCAATGAAAATAAATGCTGCTAAAACAAATGTCACAATTATGTGGCTCGTTACTGTAAAAGAGTAGGGGATCATACCGAACATGTTGCAAAAAAGAACAAACATAAAAAGGGAAAATATAAATGAAAAATATGGTTTAGCTTTCGAACCAGCTGTATCGCTTATCATTTTAGACACAAATGTATAACTAAGTTCTGAGAGCAATTGTATTTTATCAGGAATTATATTTCTCTTTTGTGCACCTAAATTAAAAATTATTAATATTGCTAGTGAGCTTATGACCATGAATAAACTTGCATTAGTAAAGGATAAATCAATTTCACCTATTTTAATTTCTGGACCAATTCTATAAACGTTAAATTGGTACATTGGATTTGCTGCCATAAAATCAATTTTGTAGTTTTTTTGCTGACCTAATTACATTTAATATACCCGCAACTACACCAACAAAAAAAAATATTATTATTAACCAAGGTTTAGTATCAAACCAATTGTCTAAAATAAACCCTATAATTGTCCCTACTAATACAGCTGCTACTAACTCAGTGCTCAATTTGAAAGCTTGTCCAATATTAGATGTTTGGGGATTTTCTTTTTCTACTTTTAACTTTTTACGTGCATTTTTTAGACGATCTTTTAACTGTTCTTTACCCATCTAGGCAACCATGCTCTCAGCTTTTTCAAGGTCCACTGAAACTAGCTGGCTTATGCCTTTCTCTGGCATGGTTACACCGTAAAGTCTATTCATTTTTGACATTGTAAGTGCGTGATGGGTAACAATAATAAATTTTGTTTTAGTAATTTTTATGAGTTCATCCAAAAGATTACAAAAACGAGTAACGTTTGCGTCATCTAAAGGTGCATCTACTTCATCAAGAACACATATTGGTGAAGGGTTGGTTAAGAAAACTGCAAAGATTAAAGATAAAGCAGTCAGCGCTTGCTCTCCACCTGAAAGAAGAGTTATTGACTGAAGTCTTTTTCCTGGAGGACTTACCAACATTTCTAAACCTGCGTCAAGTGGATCGTCAGAGTCAACTAATTCTAGTTTCGCACTTCCACCATTAAATAATTTTGTATAAACTTCATTAAACTTCCTATTAACTTTTTCAAATGCCTCAAGGAGTCTTTCCCGACCTTTTTGATTTAGTTCATTAATACTTTCCTTAAGTTTAACAATGGCTGTAACTAAATCTGATCGATCTTTTTCCATTTTTTTAATTTCAATCTCGTATTTGCTTGTTTCTTCATCTGCTCTTAGATTTACTGATCCTAGTTTGTCTCTCTCTCTTTTCTTTTCATCAAGCAATTCCTCTTGCGTAAGTGCATCTGGGAGATCATTTTGATCTGTAAAGTTTGAGAATTCAAAAACATTTTTTTCTGTAAGATTTAATTCAATTTCAATTCTTTCTAACAAATCAATTCTTCTTTTTGACAGACCATCGATTGTTGCTGCTGAACTCGCTTTCCTTTCTCTTATTTCTATAGAATTTTCTCTAATCTCTGAAAGTTCAAGATTAAGGGCGTTTGATTTTTTATCTGAAATTTCAATTAATTTTTCATTCTCTTCTTTCTCAATTTCAGAAAGTCTTAAATTTTCAGTAAGCTGTCCTTTTTTTTCTGCTTGAGTGTTTGGTTTATTTTCTAAAAGATTTAATTGACTAGATGATTTTTGTCTTCTTTCATTTAGTTGTTTTATTGATTTGTCAGAATTTCCAAGTAGATTTTTCCAACTTTCAATTTCAGTATCAATAATTTTTATTCTTTCTTTTCTTTTAATTGAATCATTTTTTATGTTTTGGTTTTTGCTATAGCTTTCAGCATATTCTTCAATTATATTTTTGCATTCCTCAATAGCTTTTATGGCATCATCACTTTGGTTTTGACCGATTAAATTTTTTACGTTTTCAAGATTGTTTTTAAGTTTATCTTTTACAGAAAAAAGATCATCATTAGATTTTTTTTCAGTATCGTAATATTTTGTATCAATATCGATTAAATCATTTTTTTCCTGCTTTAATCTTTTTTCATTTGAATTAGCATCAATCGTAATACCTTTTTCTCTATCCAAATCATTATCTATTTCAACAAGACTATTTTTAAAATTTTCAATCTCTCTTTTTATTCTATCATTTTCCTCATCCAAACTTTTGAGTTCCAAGTTTAATCTTTGGATTTTAGAAAGTATTTCAAAATTTTTTTCTTTAATTGGGGTGTTTGTTGCACTTTCACTTTCTATATTTTTTTCAACTTCATTAATTTTGTTTGAAATATTTTCAAATTCCTGATCAGAGTCTTTATTAATTTCTTTTTCTAAGGTAATTTCATTATCTATCTCCTGTAATTTTAGAAAATATAATCCAGCCTCGATTTTTTTAATTTCTTCTGAGATCATCTTATATTTTCCAGCCTCTTCTGCTTGTTTTTGTAAATTTATTAATTGTTTCTCTTGTTGTCTTCTTAACTCGTCTGCTCTTTTTAAATTATTTTCTGCAGCATTTAATCTTACTTCAGCTTCATGTCTTCTAGCATGTAAACCAGAAATTCCCGCTGCCTCCTCAAGTATTGCCCGTCTATCACTAGGTTTTGCTGTAACTAACGATCCAATTCTACCTTGGCTTATTAATGATGGAGAGTGAGCCCCAGTTGAAAGGTCAGCAAAAAACATTTGAGCATCTTTTGCCCTTACTTCTTTTCCATTTATATGAAACTTTGATCCTTTATCTTTTTCAATCTTTCTTCTAATTTCTATTTCGGGAATATGTTTATAATTGTGTGACCCTAGACTTCCATCGTTTGATAGGTTTACAATTACTTCAGCTATATTTTTGGAAGGTTTGTTTGAAGTGCCAGAGAAAATTACATCTTCCATACCTGAGCCTCTCATACTTTTTGCTGATGTTTCACCCATACACCATCTTAAAGACTCAACGATATTTGATTTACCACATCCGTTTGGACCAACTATTCCAGTTAGACCATCCTCAATAAGTAAACTTGTTTTATCTGCGAAAGATTTAAAACCATTTAACTGAATTTTTTTAAATTCCATCAAGGAATTATAACAGTTTTTCTATGGCTTTTTTTAAATTTTTAAACGATAGCGTTTTTTCAAACTTTTGATCGTTTAAAATAAGTGTAGGGGTTGAATTTATATCAAATTCTTTTACACCCTCGATTCGTTCTTTCAAAATAAAGGCCTCTAACTCAGTGTTAGAAAAACACTTTTCTTCATCTAGTGGTTTTCCAAATAATTTTATAACTGATGACAAGTTTGAATTAAGTTCTTCAATCGTTGATCCTCTGGCCCACGTTTTTTGGTTAGAATATAAAAAATGTAGTAAGTCTGATTTGCCATCATTATTACAATGAGCCAGTTTAGATGCATTTAATGCTGCCATGTCTAATGGGAAATTTCTAAATTCAATATTAATAACACCAGTATCAATAAATTCTTTTTTTAATTCAGGGTAAACTTTATTATGAAAATCTGCACAGAATGAACAAGTAAGAGACTCGTAAATTATTAGTTTAATTTTTGCGTCTTCTCTTCCCTCAATTATTGGTTTGAAGGAAGATGCGTTAATATTTGTTTGGAATAGGACAAAAATTATTAGTACAAAAATTTTCTTAATCATTTTTTTCTCTATACACTTTAGCGAATTCTTTTAAAGAATTTTCAATTTTTTTATTTTTAATTTCCCCTAAATTAATTTTGGAATTACCTTTTTTAACGTTTTTTAGTTTTTCATCTTTACTGTCAAAGGTATACACTTTTAATGTTGAAATTAAATCATATCCAAAAAAAGAATTAATCTTCTCTATTATTTTTTTTTTTGAATACTCTAATTCTACCTCGTGACCTCTTTTAACCATAACTTCCAATACCGATTTTCTAAACTTGTTAGAACTCAAATATTTTTTTGGATAACTTAGAGAAAACAGCTCATCACCCACAAAAATTCTCCAATTTTCTATAAGTTCAGAATAAACCTCTCCTTTTTGCTTTAACAATTTTTTTACTTTTGTGGGTAAAGTGTCTTTAAAGGATCTTAACCCTTGAATGACTTTAGATCTCTGATTAGAATTAAAATTCATGAATAAGTCAACTATATCAAAAAAAATTTTGTTTTGGTACGATAATAATAAGAGAATTTTACCATGGAGAAAAAATACTTCTAAGGAACAAAAACTTTATTTTACGTTACTTAGTGAGTTTATGTTGCAACAAACTCAAGTTTCAACCGTCATTCCTTATTTCAATAGATTTATACAAAAAATTCCAAACTTTAAAAAATTGTCTAAAACAAATGATCAAACACTAATGAAGTTATGGGAAGGACTGGGTTACTACTCCAGAGCTAGAAATCTAAAAAAATCTGCGATAATGATTGTTGGCAAATTCGGTGGAATTTTACCATCTAATTTTGAAGATTTAAAATCTTTGCCTGGAGTTGGTGATTATACGTCTACCGCAATAATGGCTATTGCTTTCAATCAAAAATTTATTCCTTTGGATGGAAATGTTGAAAGAATTCTTAAAAGAGTTCTATACCTTAGAAGCGATAAAGATATATCAAAAGAAAATATGCAAATTTCAAAAAATTTTTTTGGATTATCAGAAAGAGCAAGTGATTATGCGCAAGCCATTATGGAATTAGGTGCTTTAGTATGCAGACCTACCTCCCCATTATGTGAGAAGTGTCCAATAAGTATAAATTGTATTTCATATAAGCGAAAAGATTTTTCCTTAATAAAAAAAATAAAAAGAAACAAGACCAAATATTTTGAGGCAAATATTTATATGAATGAAAATAAAATGTTATTAGTTAGAAATAATAAATTTAACTTTCTTAAGAATCTATTAATCTTTCCAATGAATGAAATAAATAAGTCAAAATTTTATTCTTCGCTGAACATAAAAACAAAAATTAAGATATCAAATATTGATATGAATATTGTAATTAACAAAAATAAGATTAAATCAACAAATAAAGGTGTAATTTTAAACCCAAAGAATATAGCAAGTGAAGTAATACCATCTTTTACAAAAAAATTATTTAGAGTAGCTTCAAGCAATGTATGAAAAAAATTGGAATTATCGGAGCAGGAATATCAGGATTATTCATAGCCAATCTTTTTAAAAAAAATCCTAAATATCAAGTATCGATTTTTGATAAAAAAAAATCTCTCAATTTAAGGGAAGGGTATGGTGTGCAATTATCTACAAACAGTGTCAAATTTTTAAATGAAATTGGATTTAATAAATTGGAAAAAAACAAAAAATTTAATCCAGAAAAAATAAATTTTTATTCAAAAAAAGATCAAGTAAAAATATGTGAACTAGATATATCTAAATTTAATTCAAATGATTGTAAGTATACTACTTTGAAAAGATCGGTTTTAATCAACTTTCTAAAAAAAGATTTAGAAGATTTGATCAAAACAAATTATAGCGTCTCGAAAATTGATCAAGAGCAAGAGAAAATAAAACTTATTTTTGAAAATAAAGAAACTCACGAATGTGATTATTTAATTATTTCTGACGGGGTTTTTTCAAAAAGTAGAAATCTCGTTTCAAATAAACAAATTCAACCAAAATATAACGATACTTTAGCTATAAGGGGAATGATACCCACAAATTTCAATATAATTGATAAAAAGAATATTTTGTTATTTTTGGGCTCTGATTTTCATCATGTAATTTATCCTGTTTCTCCAGATGGAGATTTAAACTTAATAGCTATAATGAAATATAAACTTTCAGCAGACGAACAAAATAATTACTCATTGTTTGATGATAAATTATTTATACAAAAAATTCTGAATAATATTCCACATGAAAACAAAGAATTTTTTAATAATATTAAAGAATTAAAAATATTTCCTGTTTTTGTCAGTGATAATTTTTCTGAGTTAAAAAAAAAGAACATTTATCTAATAGGAGACGCTTTTTTTGCTTTTCCACCATCATTTGCCCAGGGCGCATCTCAATCGATAGAAAGTGCGTACGAATTATTTGAAAGTATAGAAAGCGATTCCAGAACCGATTTTTTTACAAGAAGAATTAATAAAACAAAAATGGTAAATAATAGATCAAAATTAAATCAGTTTGCTTTTCATTTATCAAATCCCTTAACTGTATATTTTAGAAATATTTTTTTGAAAAAATTAGTAAGAAATAAAAAATTTTTAGAGAGTTATTTAGGAAAAATTTATAAATAATTTTTTGACAAGAATTTTTGTCTTAAATTATCTATTGGTACAAAAGTATTTCCTAATTCACAATGCCAATATGTCCACCCATTACAGCTTTCAGCTCCTAAAATTGTAGCTGCAACCTTATGAATTGAACCTTCGGTTTGAGCATGTTTGATACTCCCATCAACCATAATTTTCGCACTGATTTTCTTTTTGTCATCAAAAATAATAGTACCAGGCTTGATTATTCCCAATTCAACCAATGAACCAAAAGGTACTCTTGGTTTTGATTTATTGTTTTTAAGCGTATCTAAATAATGATCTTCTATTGGTTTTGTATTCTTCAATCTTTGTTCGGCAGCTTTAAAATAGTATTTTTCTTTTTCTATACCGTAATAATTTCTACTCAATTTTTTTGCAACTGTTGCAGTCGTTCCTGATCCTAAAAATGGATCAAGAATTAAATCATTTTTATTTGAAGTTGCTAATAAAATTCTATGAAGTAAAGCTTCTGGTTTTTGTGTCGAATGAACTTTCTTTCCATCTTTTTTTAAACGTTCTGTTCCATTGCAAATAGGCAAATCCCAATTGGATCTCATTTGCAAATCATCATTCAAGCATTTTAATGACTGATAATTAAAGGTATATTTTGATTTCTCTGATTTTGAAGCCCAAATTAAAGTTTCATGAGCATTAGTAAACCTTGTTCCTCTAAAATTCGGCATTGGATTTTTTTTGTTCCAAATTACATCGTTTAAAATCCAAAAACCTAAATTTTGAATAGCTGCACCAACTCTGAATATATTATGATAACTTCCTATAACCCAAATGGCTCCATTCTTTTTTAAAATTCTTTTACACTCGCTTAACCAAGTATAAGTGAAATCATCATATTTCTTAAAACTTTCAAATTGATCCCATTTATCATTTACTGCATTAACTTTCGATCTATCTGGTCTAATTAGTTTATTTTTAAGTTGAAGGTTGTAAGGCGGATCTGCAAAAACTAAATCGAAAGTCTCATCTGGAATTTTTTTTAATTCTTTAAGACTGTCCCCGTTAATAATTTTGTTCTTTAAGTCTAACCCTGTCATTTTAAAAGAAACAATTAGACTCCAGGTCGGAGTCCAGGTCAACTCATGATTGAATTAATTTTGATTAATTGTGCCTTCGATTATTTGGGACTCAATATATTGTGTATTGGTTTGAATGTTTTTCTATGATGTTTTGTAATTCCAAATTTTTTAATTGCTGAAAGATGATCTCTAGTTCCATAACCAACATTTTTATCCCACAAATAACCTTTAAATTTTTTTGACATTTTTTTAATCAATCGGTCTCTTGAGACTTTAGCTAAAATAGATGCTGCAGAAATTTCTGGAATTTTCTGGTCACCTCTAACAACTGATTTTATATTGAGGTTATTAATATAAGGTTTTTTATTTCCATCAACTTTTATTAATTGAGGTTTGAATTTTAATTTTAAAATTGATCTTTTCATCGCCAAAAGAGATGCGTTTAAAATATTAATTTTTTCAATTTCTTTCTTTGAAGCAGTCCCAATAGCCCAATAAGAATTTTTTTTAATATAGTTCTCTAAAAATTCTCTTTTCCTTGGAGATAATTTTTTTGAGTCTTTTACTTTCTTTTTATCAAAACCTTTTTTAAAAATGACTGCTGCCGCATATACGGGCCCGATAAGACTACCTCTACCAACCTCATCTACTCCAGCTACATTTTTTTGAGATTTATATTCCAATTTTCAATTCTTCAATTTTATTTTTTATTTCTTTTAAATCTGCCCAAGAAAATTTTTTTTGATCAGGTTGTCTTAACAAATAAGCAGGGTGGAAAGTAACCATAGTTAAATAAGTTTTGTTATTAACAATTAATTCTTTCCAAACTCCTCTTGATTTAGAAATTTTTTCTTTATTTCCAAAAAAAGCCTCCATAGCAGTGCCTCCTAATAATACGATTAACTTAGGATTTATAATTGAGATATGTTTTTTTATAAATGGAACGTAAGTATTGATCTCAACTTCATTAGGTTTTCTATTTTCAGGTGGTCTGTAATTTACTATATTTGTAACATAAACTTTATTTCGATTAATATTTATCGCTGCCAACATTTTATTTAAAAGTAAGCCTGCGTCACCTACAAATGGTTTTCCCTGCTCATCTTCTTTTTGACCAGGACCTTCACCTATCAGCATAATGCTACTGTTAGGATCACCATCAGCAAAAACCAGATTGTTTGAATTATTTTTAAGAGAGCAATTTTCAATATTGGAGATTTCGTCCTTAAGTTTTTTAAGCAAATCCTCCTTTTTTTCGATTTTAACAAATCTTTTAATAGGAGCATTTGAGAAGGTAAAAGTAGATTTGATAAAGTTGTATTTTTGCATTTTATTTCTTTTATTTAAAAAAAAAAATCATATTCTTTAAGTATGAAAAAAATTTGTTTTTTTTTAATAATTTTTTTATATCAAACTTTTTCCTACGCTAAAACAACTGAAAATATTGAATTCAACCACAAGTATTTATCAAATTATTTTTCAGCAATAATATCCATTAATAATCAAGACGATAAAGATTCGTTAAAATATTTAAATAAGACAAAGAGTCTTGTTAAAACTCATGAGAGTTACTTGGAAAATTATCTTATCTCATTAGTTCTAAACAATAAGATTGATATCGCTTTTAATAAAGCTATTCAATTAAAGGTCAACGAAACAAATTTTTTTGAAGCAAAAGTACTGTTAGCTCTAAATTCGATAAATAAAAAAGATTTCTCAAACGCGATGTTAACCTTGGAGCAAATGGGCGAAGTTCCACTTGATACCCTTGAGCTTATCATCAAAGAGACATTAAAAGATTATCTAGATACAATTATATTTAAAAAAATGGACAAAAACGAGGATGTCCAGTTCGGTGAAATAGATAAAATAAAAAAGATTTTTCAGTCTTGTTACTTAGGCAAAGAGAACACAGATCTTTTATTTGAAGAGCTTGTAATTAAAGATACTGAGGATTTTTCAAGGTATATTTTTTTTTACATTAATTATTTAGCTCAAACCAAAGATTTTAATAAAATAAACGAGTTACAAAATAAGATTGATTATACGAATAGCAGCATTTTAATTGCTCAAGCAAAACAGTGGATTGAAAATAAAAGATACGACAAAATTACTTCTGCGTTCTCATGTAAAAATGAACGTCATATTGTATCTGAATTTTTGTTTTTGATTTCTAACTTATATTCTTCACAAGAACTTTATAAAAAGTCAAATTTCTATATTCATTTATCAAATTATCTAAATCCTGAATTTAATTTTAATAATAGTTTATTAGCTGAAAATTATATAAGTAATAAAAAATTCGATTTAGCTTTAAAATCTTTAAATTTTATTTCAGAGGAAGATCTTATTTTTAGTTGGTATAAAAATAAAAAAAAATCTTCAATTGTCAAAAAACAGGAAAATGAAACAGCAGCAATCGATTTTTTAGAAAAAAAATTTGATGGATTAAAAACTAATAATATAAAAATTTTGTATGATATGGGTGGAATTTACAAAAGCTTTGAAAAATATGACGATGCGATAAAAATTTACTCTAAATTATTAGACTTGTTAGACAACAGATCAAAAGCTTATGCTGATATTTTATACAGGCGGGGAGGCAGCTTTGAAAGGATTGGAGATTACGAAACTGCTGACAAAGATTTATTAGAGTCTTTAAATATTACTCGAGAAAATCCTTACGTATTAAATTACCTTGCATATAGTTGGTTGGAGAGAAACTATAAAATTGAACATTCAATGGAAATGTTAAAAGAAGCATATGATTTAAGAAAGAATGACCCTTACATAACCGACTCTTTGGGATGGGGATATTATTTAATAAACGATTTTGAAAATGCAGAAAAATATTTGAAGAAAGCTGTAGAATTAATGCCATATGATCCGATAGTGAATGATCATTACGGGGACATACTTTGGATGCTAAATAGAAAAATACAAGCAAGATATTTTTGGAATAATGTATTAAATTTAGATGAAACAGACGATGAAATGAAAATTGATGTTAAAAAAAAGATTATTTATGGTATAGAAAAAACCTAAATTTCACATGCACAGAAAAGTAATAAAGTCTTTTGCAAAAATTAATCTTTTTTTAAACGTAGTTTCAAAAAAAAAAAGATTTCATAGAATACAGTCTCTTTTTAGTTTTATTGATTTACATGATAGGATAGAAATATCGACAATTAATCGTAAAAAACACTTTATAAAATTTGATGGAAAATTCTCTAAAGGAATAAGTAAAAAAAATTCTGTTTCTACTTTACTTAAAATTTTAGACCAAAAAAGACTAATTAAAAAAAAATACTATATAAAAGTTACAAAAAATATTCCTCAAAAGTCAGGTATGGGAGGGGGTTCTATGAATGCTGCCTCAATTCTAAATTTTTTTTTAAAAAGGAAAATTATAATTTTAAATAAAAAAAGAATTTTAGAGGTTTGTGAAATGGTAGGTAACGATGTAAAGATAGGGTTATACAAGGGTCCATTTTTTTTGAACTCAAACAATTCAATTCAATCATTAAAAAAAGGATTGAATTATCATTTGCTTATATTTAAACCAAAAATTGGATGTTCTACAAAATATATTTTTTCAAAATTTAAAAATTTTTCAAAGAAAATACCATCAAATAAAAAAAATTTGCTTAAATTAAATAATAAAAAGAATGATTTGGAACCAATTGTATTAAAAAAATTTAGAAATATTAGCAAACCAGTATTTTTTCTGAAAAGCTTAAAAGGGATAGAATTTGTAAGAATGACAGGGTCTGGTTCTTGTTTTGTTGCCTATTTTAAGTCTAAAAAAAACTTACTAAATGCGTCTAAATTATTCACCAATAAATACAAAAAATATTGGTCTGTAATGTCTAAAACTATATAATTTTAGATTAGTTGTGTTATAAGAATTTAATTTTGGGGCGTAGCCAAGTGGTAAGGCAGCGGTTTTTGGTACCGCCATTCCTAGGTTCGAATCCTAGCGCCCCAGCCAGTTATGTTTAAACTAATTAATAACTTTTTTAATCACAAAAAAAACGATTTATTTAGAAATAATACATTGGATATTCAGAAAAATTTTCCAGTAAAAAAAATATTTGACGCAATTAAGTCTTTTTCAGATGAAAGTGATATTTATTATGTAGGAGGATGTGTTAGGAAAATTTTTTGCCATGAGATTGTAGATGATATTGATTTGGCAACAAACATAAATCCTGACGAAGTTATACTATCGTTAAAGAAAAATAATATTTCTTTTTATGAAACCGGAAAAAATCATGGAACAATAACTGCAATTATTGATGATAAGAAATTTGAAATTACATCTTTAAGAAAGGACATATCAACTGATGGAAGACATGCAAAGGTATTATTTTCAAAAGATTGGAGAGAGGATGCGGAAAGAAGAGACTTTACTTTTAACTCAATTTACTCGAATATTTATGGTGAAGTGTTTGATCCCTTTAATGGAAGAAAAGATCTGGAAAGTGGTTGTGTCACATTTATTGGAGATCCGTCAAAACGCATTCAAGAAGATTACCTTAGAATACTCAGATATATAAGATTTTTCTTAAATTATTCAAAAAAAGACCACGAGCCAAAAATAAAAAAAGTTATCAAACAAAATTTAGATGGCTTGCTTAAAATCTCTAAAGAAAGATTAATAGATGAATTAAAAAAGATCATTTTTTCAAAGGGGTTCATAAATCTAAAAAAGGACGATTTTTCAAAAGAAATTCTTGAACTTGTTTTCCCAAGTTTAAACAATACTTCATTTTTA
>CABZSS010000004.1 GCA_902528375.1 uncultured Pelagibacteraceae bacterium | reverse complement strand
AAGCTGCAGAATATTACTTTCGCAACCGTAAGTAAATACATCGTTTTTAGTTGGATCATCAACTTCAGAATTTTTTTGAGTTACAAGAATTATTTTTTTTTCTTTTTTCATTACCTCGTTAAGGGCATTGATTGATTTGTCTCTACCCACAAATAATGGAATAACCATACTAGGAAAAACTACTATGTCTCTTAAAGGTAACAACGGTAAGTTAAATTTCATTTCCATGATATAAATATGGATATTAAATCAAAATTTGCAATACTTATTTATTGTTTGTTAACTATATTTATGCTGCTGAGGTTTTAGATTTATCTTTATCTTTATCTTTTTGGGCATTTTTGGAGTGAACAATAATTGGTTGACTCTGCCCTTTGGCCGCACCTGAATCGACTATAACTTCATTTACATTTTCCATGCTCGGCAAATCAAACATTGTTTTCAATAGTACACTTTCTAAGATAGATCTTAGTCCTCTTGCCCCTGTTTTTTTATTAATCGCTTTTTGAGCTATCTCTTTAATTGCTGTATCTTTAAATACGAGTTTAGCTCCTTCAAGTTTAAACAATTCTTGATATTGTTTAATGAGTGAATTTTTAGGCTCTTGTAAAATTTTTATTAGAGATTTTTCATCTAAATCTTCCAGTGTTGCTATTATTGGAAGTCTACCTATGAACTCTGGTATCAATCCATACTTTAATAAATCTTCTGGTTCTAAACTTTTCATCCATTCGCCTGTTTTCTTATCTTCAGTATTTTTAACCTCTGCTCCGAATCCTATTGAAGATCCTTTGTCTCTTTGTGAAATTATTTTATCTAAACCTGCGAAAGCACCTCCGCAAATAAACAAAATATTTGTTGTATCTACTTGTAAAAATTCTTGTTGTGGATGTTTTCTTCCACCTTGAGGAGGAACACTTGCAATTGTACCTTCCATTATTTTTAATAAAGCTTGTTGAACTCCTTCTCCTGAAACGTCTCTTGTAATAGAAGGGTTTTCTGATTTTCTGCTAATCTTATCTACTTCATCGATATAAACTATACCTCTTTGAGCTTTTTCAACATTGTAATCAGCTGCTTGTAAAAGTTTCAAAATTATATTTTCAACATCTTCTCCGACATATCCAGCCTCAGTTAAAGTTGTTGCATCTGCCATAGTAAAAGGGACATCTAATATTCTTGCAAGTGTTTGGGCAAGTAAAGTTTTTCCACAACCAGTAGGGCCAATTAATAGAATATTTGACTTAGCGAGCTCTACATTTTTACTAGTTTTGCTCTCATAATTTAATCTTTTATAGTGATTGTGAACAGCCACAGATAAAACTTTTTTTGCAAGTTGCTGACCTATTACATAGTCGTCTAAAACTGAACAAATTTGTTTTGGAGATGGTAAACCATCTTGGTGTTTTACAAAAGTATCTTTGTTTTCTTCTTTAATTATGTCCATACACAACTCAACACATTCATCGCAGATGAAAACTGTTGGTCCTGCAATTAATTTTCTAACCTCATGCTGGCTTTTGCCACAAAAAGAACAGTATAAAATATTTTTACTACCTGACATATATTCTTAAATTATTAAACGAATCACTTTCTATACTTTATTATAAAATGTGTTTATGAGGCAAGTCTTGTGTTTAGATTGAGCTATATCTTGTGGAATACTATGATCTTTTTTCAACA
The DNA here is from genome assembly GCA_902528375.1 of uncultured Pelagibacteraceae bacterium. Lineage (GTDB taxonomy): Bacteria > Pseudomonadota > Alphaproteobacteria > Pelagibacterales > Pelagibacteraceae > Pelagibacter. The sequence continues at coordinate 72,614 of CABZSS010000004.1, read as the reverse complement.
ACTTGATCTATCAAACCAAATTCTTTAGCGTTTTCAGACGTCATAAAGTTATCTCTTTCAAGAGCAATCTTAATTTCATCCTCACTCTTTCCAGTATGTTTGGAATATATTTGGTTCAATCTTTTTTTAAGAGAAAGTACTTCATTAGCATGTATCTCTATATCAGTTGCTTGACCTTGAAAACCTGCAGATGGTTGGTGGACCATTATTCTTGAATTAGGAAGAGAAAATCTTTTTCCTTTTTCTCCAGCAGCCAAAAGAAAGGATCCCATTGAGGCGGCTTGACCAATACATAATGTTGAAACATCAGGTTTAATATATTGCATAGTATCATAAATTCCCAAGCCCGCCGTTACCAAACCACCAGGACTATTTATATATAAAGAAATTTCTTTTTTTGGATTTTCTGACTCTAAAAATAAAAGTTGTGCAGTTACTAAAGATGCAACATTATCATTGATTGGACCAACTAAAAAAACTATCCTTTCTTTTAATAACCTTGAATAAATATCATAAGCTCTTTCGCCTCTACTAGATTGCTCAACAACCATTGGGATCAGAGTATTCATTTGCTCTAAGAATTTTTCACTCATAAAATCGAATCATTCACTTATACAACTTGTGATTACTTTTTGCTAACTTTTTTTGTTTTTTTTTTTATTGGGGCTTTTTTAGGTTTCTTTTCAGAAGACTTTGTCTTTTTTCCTATAACATCAGTAGATGATTGGGTTTTTAGATTTTTTTCATTTTCCTCTTTTAAAATTTTTTCTGCTTCTGATTTATCAATTTCTTTGACAGTTTTTTTTGCCTTTGATTTTATAAAATCAATTATCTTTTGTTCATAAAGGTTTCCCCTCAATGAGGCTGCTGCTTCTGGATTTTTTTGGTAATAGTCCATAACAAGTTTTTCTTGTCCAGGCATCATACCTATTTGTTTTTGAATTTCTGATTGTATCTCTAAATTTTCAACTTTTATATTATTTTCTTCACCAATATGATTAAGAATTAAACCAAGTTTAATTCTTTTTTTTGCACTCTTTAAATTATTGATTTTATTTTTCTCTACTGCCGCTTTGTCAAGTCCTTGATTGAGTATATTCAATTCTTGTTCAATTAATGTGCTTGGGATCTCATCAATCTTAAAATTTTCAATCTCTTCTAAAATTTGATTTTTTGAAATTTGATCTAGGGAGTTTTTATATTGGTCATTTAATTGTTTTGAGACTAAAGTTTTTAGATCAGTTAAATCCTTAGCTCCAAGTTTTTTTGCAAATTCATCATCAATTGGTAAAGGTTTATGTTTTTTAACTGAAATAATTTTGCAAATGAATATCGCTTTTTTTCCAACTAATTCTTTTTCTGGAAAGATTTCTGGCAAAACTGCTTCTACTTTTACTTCCTCATCTTTTTTTGCTTTTAATAATTGTTTATCAAAACCTTTTATGAATAAATCTTTTCCTAGTTCCAGTTGTGTATTCTTACCTTCGCTACCTTTAAATTCCTTTCCATCTACTGTTGCTTTATAATCAAATGTAACTAAATCACCATCATTAGCCACTTTTGCAGGGTCAACTTCAACAAAATTTTTTTGGTTTGATGCAATTTCTTTAATTCTTTTGTCTGTCTCCTCTTTAGATAAATTTACTTTATATTCTTTAAACTTAATACTATCTAAAGTACTTAATTTTACTTTTGGCATCTCTGTAACACTAATTACATATTCGAGATCTTTACCTTCTCCAAATTGTTTCAAATCGATTTTAGGTTGAAGCGCCGGTTTAATCTTCTTTTCATCTAATGCTTTCGTGGTAGTTTCTTTTAAAATTTTATCTATAACTTCGCCGTAAATTGCCTTACCAAATTGTCTTTTAATTAAATCTTTTGGAACTTTTCCTGGTCTAAATCCTTTTAGGACTACATCATTTTTTAATTGGTCGTACTTTACATCAAGTTCTTTATTGATAGTATTTTTATCAACAAAAACTTTTAAATTTTTCTCAAGACCTTTTTTTGTTTCTACTGTTACTTTCATAAAAATATGGTAGGCGAGAAAGGACTCGAACCTTCACATGTTGCCATATTGGTTCCTAAGACCAACGCGTCTACCAATTCCGCCACTCGCCCAATTTAAAAGGTTTATATCTTATAGAATGAATTTGTCCAATTAGAATAATTGTGTAATTATGAGTAAAATATAAAAAATTTTATGATTGTTTCGCCTTGTATAAGTATTTGTAAAACAGATCCTATCTCAGGCCATTGCTATGGTTGTGCCAGAAAAAATGAAGAAAAAATTGCCTGGAAAAACCCAGAGACCACCGATGAATGGAAAAAGAAAAATTTAGAAGAATTAAAAGTTAGGATGTCAGGTTGGCAATTAGATGCATTTTTAAAATCTTATGATAATAAGATTAAAGAAGGAGTATCTTTATTTAAAAAGAGTTTAAAATGAGTAAGTCAACGACAGTTATTATCATTTATGTATTAGGTCTTGTAATTGGAGCGTTATTTTTCGATCTGTGGAGTGCGGAAACTAGTATCAAGAAAGGTCTAATTGGTATTGGATGGACTGCATTATTTTTAATTTTTCTTTTTCTTGCTGAAAAAAAAGAGGATTAATTGACTTCTAACGATGAAAGAATCTTCAAGTTATAATCAGTGATAACAATTTCACCAGAGCTTGTAGCTTTATTTAAGATTTCTGAAATTACAACATAATGAGTAACAAATACCAAATTTCCAGTTTTATTCCAATTTCTGATAAATTTTTGAAATTCTAAAATTTGTTTGTCTTTATTTTCTGAAAATCTATCATCATAAAAAGAGTTGAGAAAATTTTTAGTTTCATAATTCCCAAAAGCTATTTTGGCAGTATCTTTACATCTACACCATTCGCTTGATAATACCTCTGTTATTTTAATATCATTTTTTTTAAAAAAATTACCAATTTTTAACGCCTGCAATTCACCATTTTTACTAAGGTTTCTTTGGGTTGAACATTCTAAAATATCAAAATTTGAGGGATCCCCATTTCCGGGGGCAATAGCATGACGAATAAATATTATATTGTTATCTTTTTTCAGGATTTCCACAATATTTTCACTAGCAAGGCTTGTCTTGTTTAATAAAAATAGAAAAAAGATTAGTATTATTTTAAAGTATTTCATTATGAATTTGAATTTTCAAAAATTAAATCAATCTATTATCAAATGTGGTAAATGTCCAAGGTTAGTAAAATTTAGAAAAAAAATTTCTGTTGAAAAAAGAAAACAATATGAAAATGAAACTTATTGGGGTAAACCGATCACTGGTTTTGGAGATACAAAAGGGAAAATTCTTTTTGTCGGATTAGCACCTGCGGCTCATGGTGGTACAAGAACTGGAAGGGTATTTACTGGTGATAAATCTTCTGATTTTCTTTATAAATGCTTACACGGTGTTAAAATTTCAAATCAATCAAATTCGGACAACATAAATGATGGGTTAAAACTTACAGATGCATATATTACTACTGCACTTAAATGTGTCCCACCTGGTGATAAACCTAATCGTGAGGAATTAGTAAACTGTTTCCAATTTTTTAATAATGAAATAGGTAATTTAAAAAATCTAAAGACAATTGTTGCTTTAGGAAAAATTGCTTTTGATAGTTGCGTTCTTTTTTTCAAACAAAATTATAGTTTTAAAGAAAAAATAAAATTTTCGCATGGAAAAATTTACAAACTACCAAAAAATATCAAGTTAGTTGCTTGTTATCATCCAAGTCCAAGAAATGTTAACACTGGTCGAATTAATGAAAAGAAAATGAAAAATCTTTTTAAAAGAGTATTAAAATTAAATTAGTTTTTCTAGCTCTTCTTTTAACATTTTGGGAATTTTTACAGGCTTACCTTTTTTATTAATTGTTACTAAATGAACTTCAGCCTCTGAAATTTGATCATCACCCTTAAATACTTTTTGTGACATAAAAAAAGAAGTTTTAGTAATTTCTTTTATATTCGATTTTATCTCTAAATCATCTTCAAGTGAGGAAGGTTTTATATAATTTATATTACATGATTTAACTATTATATAAGTCCCATTTTCCTCAATTAATGACTTATTAGTAAAACCCAAATTCTTAAGAGCATCACTCCTAGCTCTTTCCATAAATTTTAGATAATTCGCATAGTACACGACACCACCTGCGTCAGTATCTTCATAGTAAACTTTTAGTTTGAAAGTAAAAGTTTTCATTAATTCTTTAAATTAACTTATTCTTCAGAAAAATATATATTTTTATAATAAGAAATAGCCTTAGATTTTGATTGATCAGTATCTACCATGATTGCTACACCATCTAAAACATCTACATTTAAATTATGAAATCTTTTAAAGTCTTCTTTGACATTTGTTTTGACTGTAACCCACTCATTTTTATGCTTGTCAATACTGGACAAAACATAATCAATTGAACTTTTTGTGTATGGACTTGGCCAGTTTTCTCCTATTGATGAATTACTTGAGAATACATAATTTATTGCCTTGTTCGATAATGGTGTCATACCTGTTTTCTTTACAACAAAAAACCTTGCTGCGAAATCATGACCTTTTTTTGACTTTTCATCAATACCAGGTAAACCCTTTTCAACCTTCCAGGTAATATTTAAAAATGGTGTTTGATTGAGGTCTATAGGTGCTTCCTTGCCTAGTCCTGAGCCGCCATTTTCTACCTCAGCTTTTAATATATTTAAACCATCTTCAGTTAAAATGTTGTATTCAGTCATATTTTTGGCCCCACGAACTTTTCTGACTTTAAGATTGCTTAACTCTTCATCAGTAAACTTAAACACTTTAATATTTTGGGAGTAGCTTAAAGATATGGAGGATAGAAAGATTAGAATAGTAATAAATATTTTGGGCATGAAGTTCATATAAACTAAAATAATTTTTTTTCAAATTTTTTTTTAAATCTTACTTTTGACAATTTTCAGTCATTCAAAATTCATTTTTGGGTCTTATAAGGTCAATATGAAAAAATATATCTCTTTAATCTTGTTAATTATGTTAACAAACTGTTCAACTCATTCAGTAAAATTGGGTAAAAAATGTACAAAATTAGCTTCAGATAATACCTATGAGAAGTCATACGTTTGGATCATAAATAAAGGTAATCTTGAGACATTTGATGACAAAATAAATAAAGAAAATTGTGCCAACAATGGAGAAAAGCTTTGAAGACCTTATCCATTTTTATGCTCCTAATTTATTGGTCAGTTATAATATTAGCTCCAGTTATAGCTAAGGAAAAAAGCAAGTATTTTGAGACAAATATTATAATCCCTAAAGAAAAGCCTAATAAGTAGATCTTCCGCCGCTAATGTCAAATACAGCGGCGGTTGAAAAAGAATTTTCTGCTGAAGATAACCAGCAAACCATTGATGTAAGTTCTTCTAACTCAAGAAACCTTGCCCTAGGTACTTTTGAAAGCATCCTTTGAACATGCTCTTTTGACATTTGGTCAAGAATTCTGGTTTTAGCTCCCGCCGGAGTTATTGCATTTACTGCTATGTTTTTATCTGCAAGTTCTTTCCCTAAAGATTTTGTAAGCGCTATTACTCCTGCTTTAGATGAACTATATGCACTAGCTTTCGCATTTCCGTCTTTGCCAGAGACAGATGCTATATTAACAATTCTTCCATAATTATTTTTAATCATGTGGGGTACAACTGACTTACAACAGTTAAAGGTTCCATGTAAATTAATATTTATTATTTTTTTCCATTCTTCGTAATCATAATTCCATAATTCTGTTGTAGAGCCTGTAATCCCTGCATTATTTATCAGAATATCAATTTTTGTTTTAGATGTAATTTTGTTTAAAACATCATCGACACTCTTTGGGTCTGATACGTCTACAACATCACTGGAAAGATTTTGATCATTGATTAATTTTAAAGCTTTTTCGAGTTCTTTTTCATCAGAGTCCCAAATAATTACTTTAGCTCCTGATTGAAGGAATCTTTTTGCAATATCAAGTCCAAATCCTTGTGCGCCGCCAGTAATAATTGCATTTTTTTTATTTAAATCGAATTTATTCATCAATCGCTTGCTAATAGATAATAAGTAATACCCGCAGTTATAAAACCTATTATAAAAGAAAAAGTATCTAAAAACATGAATTTTGAATTCCAAATTGATGCAGATGAAAATATGAATCCTATTATAAAAGAATAATATGCTTTTAAATGCCATCCTCCAGAATAAAGGTATGCACTATCGTTTCTGGCTGAAAATAAATCTTTATTTATGACCATTTTATTTTTCACTACATAATAATCAAAAATCATGACACCAAAAATAGGTCCAAAAAAAGCTGAAAGTGTATCAATTATTGACATAGATCCATTTTGACTGAAGAACGGTGTCCAAAAAATTCCAATTAAAAAGCCAAACAAAATTATTAAAAATCCAGAACTCTTTAAAGATAAACTGTTTGGAAGTAAATTTAGTAATACATTTTGAGAAGGGAAATAATTTGCGATTAAATTAGTTGAAGACGATGCAAAAAAAATAAAGATTAAAACTGTTACAGTTATGTAAGTATTATTAATTTTGCCTACGATATCTGTTGGATTTGTAAGCAGATTTTGAGTTGATATTTGACCACTTTTAAAAAAAATATCAGCACCAATAACAATAACTAATAATAAAAATGAGTAAATTATCGTACTTAACAATAAACTTAGATTTCCTTTAAGTAGTTCCTGAGAGCTTTTTACATATCTTGAGTAATCTCCAAAATTCATAATCAAAATAGAAAAATAAGCGAATAAGGTACCTGTTATACCAATCATATTTTTAAATTGAAAATTGGTAAATCCATTCTCAAGATTTATTTTGCTTATAAAAGAGTCTATTACAAACAACTCTTGATCAGCAATTAGTACTATAAAAAATAGTAATAAACCTGCATAAACGAATAAAGCTGAGAAATTAATAAAATTCCTTATGAATTTTTGTCCTCTACTAAACAAAAAATATTGAATTAAAATCGTAAAAATAAAACTTACCCAATCTATTAAGTTCATTGTCATAAAATAGTTAAAAAATACATCGTTGTTTAGTATTTCACTGTCAATTTGAAATAAAGAAATTCTAATTAAATATCCAATAGATTTGGAAATAAAATAAGTTTGAACACCAAAAAAGAATATTCCAACTATACCTCTTGTTAGACTTATAAATTTTGCCCCTTGGTATCCAGATGATATTCTTAAAAAAACTGGGAAAGGAATTCCATGCTTTTGAGAGGGTTTTCCAACAATATAAGATAAGTAACTCACCAATAAAGATGCTAGTAAACTCCCAAATAGGACTTCATAAAAATTTAAATTATAAACAAAATATAATGAAGCTATTAAGGCAAAAGACATTATGCTTTGAAGTCCGACAGACCAAAAACAAAACATATCTTTCCAGTCCCAATTTTTGTCAATAGGGTTTACTGAAACTATTTCCCAGTTAGTAAGATTAAATTTTTCTTTTTCTGAGCTCACAATTACATATTAAACAAATATGTATTACTGTCCATACAAGACAGTAGGTAACCAAAGGACAATCTTAGGAAATATTATAATAATGATTAATCCAATTATTTGAAGGACCATAAACTGCATCATTCCAAGATAAATGTCCTTTAAATCCCACTCTGGAACGACTCCTTTTAAGAAATAGGCAGATAGAGCTACAGGTGGAGACAGCCAGGCGGTCTGTAAGTTAACTGCAACAAGAATCGCAAACCATGTTAAATTAAATCCCAAGGCCTCAACTAATGGTAGGATAATTGGAATTATTATCATCACTATTGGAACCCATTCTAACGGCCAGCCTAATAAAAATATCATCACCATTATCATTGTAAGTATTAGGTATTTATTCATTTCTAAACCTAATAAAAATTCAGTAAGCAATGTTGGTGTACCTAATCTTGCAAACACCGCTCCAAAGAAATTTGATGCAGCAACTAAAACCATAATTAAAGCTGTGATTTCTAAAGTTTTTACTAAAGCTTCCTGTAATTTTGGTAAAGTTAATTTTTTATAAGCTAGTGTTAAGAGAAGTGCACCCATTGCACCGCATCCTGCAGCTTCTGTAGGTGTTGCAAATCCAAATAATATACTTCCAAGAGCGGCAAAAACTAATGCTGCTGGTGGCACAAGACCTAAAAAAAATTCAATCCACACCTCTTTCATACTAACCGCTCTCATATCTTCAGACAAAACAGGTCCTAATTTTGGATTTATCATACATCTAATTGTGGTGTAAGCCGCATACAAAGAGGCAAGTAATATTCCTGGCAAAATTGCAGCAGCAAATAAGTCAATAACTGGTATTTCCATAATTGGACCCATTACCACTAACATAATACTTGGTGGAATTAAAATTCCCAAAGTACCTCCAGCTGTTATTGTTCCAGCAGCAAGTTTTACATCGTATCCAGATCTGTTCATTGATTTAGCAGCCATAATTCCTAAAATCGTTACTGAGGCACCAACTATTCCAGTTGCAGCTGCAAAAATTACTGAAACAAATAAAACTGCGTAATATAAAGCACCCCTAACCTTCGACAACATCAATTGAAAAGCAGAAAATAATCTTTCCATTAAGCCAGCTTGTTCCATCATTATTCCCATAAACACAAAGAGTGGAACGGCGGCGAGCGTCTGCTCTGTCATTACCATGGAGAATTGGAGGGTCATTAAATAAAATACTAATTTTCCAAAACCTAAATAACCAAAAACAAATCCCAAAAATATAAGTGTAAAAGAAATTGGGAAACCAACAAATATTGCAAATAGCATTACACCGACTAATATAAAACCAAGTATTGCTGGATCTATTAGTGCGGCTATCATTTTTTTGCTCCAGGCCACTCGCCTTTTTTAGCAGCCCAATAACTCTTTAATAATTCAGAGAAACCTTGAATTAATAAAAAAATAATTCCAACTAACAGACACGTTTTAATTGGCCACATATATGGCATCCATGTAGTGTCCATTCCTCTTTCACCTCTTCTAACGGACTCTTCAACAAAACCAATCGTCATATAAAGAAATACGATTAAGCCAGGAAAATAAAATAAAATGTATAACCAGAAATCGATTAAACCTTGTGTTTTAGTTTTAAAGTTTCTGTATAAAAAATCTGCTCTTATATGAACCCCTTTTGATAGAGCATAGCCCGCTCCCAACATAAACAAGGCTCCATAAAGAAATCTACTTATGTCATATGCCCAAATTGTCGGTGCTAAAAATAATTTTCTTGCAAATACTTCATAAGTCATAGCAAATATTAGAGGTATCAATATCCAGCAAACAACATTACCAATTCGTTTGCTAAACTTATCTATTTTGATTATAGAGTTTGCCATCCATAATGGCATATCATCAGGCATTTTATTGGAACCTCCCCGTCTTTCAGCGATCATTTCATCTGAAATGTCTATTTTTGGAGGTTGGTCATTCATACATTGAATTCTAAACAAAAAGAGCGGACTGTAAAGCCCGCTCTTAAATAATTTAAAGTTTATACTTTTACTTTAATGTTGCTGCGTGAGCCATTCCTAGCTTAGCATTTGACATTTGAGCACCACTCCAGAATGGAACAGCAACGTCAGCAAAATCTTTCATTGAGTCGTAAACTTTTTTGAAGAACTTGTTCTGTTCTGCATTTTTGTTCAATGTAGCTTTTGCAGCTGCCATGTACTCTTTAAAGTAATCTGAAGGTGTATCTTCTAAGATAACTCCATGCTTTGTAGTTAATTCTTGTAAAGCTTTTCCATTTTCATAGATTCTGTAGCTTAAAGATTTAGCTAATGAAGCATTAGCAGCAACTTCAAGAGATTTCTTCTCATGATCAGTCATTGCTTTGTAAGTTTTTCCAGTTATATAAAAGTCAGCATTAACTACTACTTGGTGTAAACCTTGTAGATAGTAATGTTTTAAAACTTTTTGAAAACCAAATGTTAAATCTGGTTTTGGACAACACCACTCAGCTGCATCGATTGTACCTGCTTCTAATGCCGGAAGAATATCTCCACCACCCATTGCAACAGATGCTATACCAATGTCTTTGTAAGTTTGTCCTGGAATTCCTGGAGGAGTTCTGAATTTATATTTTCTAAAATCAGCCATATCTTTGATTGGTTTTGGAAACCAACCTAAAGCTTCTGGGCCAACTGGTTGAAGCATAAATCCTTTAATATCTCTTCCCATTTCTTTCCACAACTGATCGTATAGTTCTTTACCACCGCCATATTGAAACCATGATAAGAACGCTAAGTTATCAATACCTACTCCACCTCCTGCTACTGGTGAACCAAATAACATAGCTGCAGGGTGATCACCTGACCAATAGTGAGTCCAAGCAAACCCACAGTCAATTAATCCTTTATCAACTGCATCTAACGTTTCTTTAACTCCAACAACTGCTCCTGCTGGCAAAATTTCAAATTTCAATGAGCCATCAGTAAGAGCTGTTACAGTGTCAGTAAAGTCTTTTAACATTTTGACTTCATCGGCCTTAGTATTAAGAACCGTCTGACATTTTAATGTTTTAGCACTAGCATTGGATATAAATCCAAGAACTAAAAATGCCGCAAACATCAATGAAATGATTTTTTTCATTATTTTCCCCTCTTAAGTTAAATTTAATTACCTATATCCAATCAAATATTAAGAGGATATACAAGTTGGAATTAACTTAATTAATTCTAAAAAACCCTTTATAAATCGATAAATTTTAATTTTTTTTGATATAATACTTAAAATGGAAAAATTTGATTACATAATAATTGGTGCTGGTTCTGCTGGGTGTGTTTTAGCTAATCGAATAGTTAAAACAAATAAATATAATGTTTTATTAATAGAAGCAGGAGGCAAGGACACTTACCCATGGATACACATACCGGTTGGTTATTACAAAACAATGCATAATCCTAAAACAGATTGGTGTTTTAAAACTGAACCAGATGAGAGTATGGAAAACGTATCTATACCCTATCCTAGAGGAAAGACTTTAGGTGGTAGCTCATCAATTAATGGTCTTTTGTACATTAGGGGTCAAGAACAAGATTATGATTTATGGAGACAACACGGAAATGTTGGTTGGGCTTGGAAAGACGTTTTACCTTACTTCATCAAAGCTGAAGATCAAGAGAGAGGTGGTGATGAATTTCACGGTGTTGGAGGGCCTTTGGCCGTATCAGATCAAAGAATAAAACTGAATATACTAGATGTGTTCATGAATGCAGCAAATGAGGTTGGTATTCCAAAAGTAAATGATTTTAACAAAGGAGATAATTTTGGGTGTGGTTATTTTCAGGTTACTGAGAGGAATGGATTAAGATGCAGTGCAGCAGTTGGTTATTTAAATCCTGTCAAAAGAAATAAAAACTTAAAAATTCAAACCAATTGTCATGTTCAAAAAATTAATTTCATTGGAAATAACGCAGATAGCGTTACTTATTCAAGGGGAAAAGAAGATTTTACCGTTAAAGCTGAAAAAGAGATCTTACTTTGTGCAGGATCAATTGGAAGCCCCCATATACTCCAAACTTCAGGTATTGGAGAGGCTTCAAAAATAAAAGATTTTGGAATTAATATCGTCAAAGATCTTAGAGGTGTTGGTAAAAACCTTCAGGATCATTTAATGTTTAGACCAGTCTATAAAGTTAAAAATATAAAAACTTTAAATAAAAAAATTAACAGTGCGTTTGGTAAACTTTTAATTGGACTTGAGTATGTTTTTAGAAGAAAAGGTCCAATGACTATGGGTGCTAGCCAACTTTGTGGTTTTGCTAAGAGTGACCCAACAAGAGACACTCCAAACTTACAATTTCATATTCAGCCAATTAGCACAGACAAATTAGGAGGTGCAAACTTGCACGATTTTCATGCATTTACACCAACAGTTGCAAACATAAGACCAACAAGTAGAGGTGAAATTACAATAAGTAGTAGTGACTCAAAGGTAAATCCAAAAATTAAGATGAATTATCTTTCTACAGATGAGGACAGAAAGGTTGCTGCTGATGGAATTAAGTTAATAAGGAAAATTGTAATGGAAACAAATGAATTTAAAAAATTTGAGCCTGAAGAATTTAGACCTGGCTCTCACTTAAATGATAAAGAGGAAATCGTAAAAGCTTGTAGCCATTATGCTCAAACAATTTTCCACCCAGTAGGAACTTGCAAAATGGGAAATGATGAGTCAGCCGTTGTATCAGATAAATTAAAAGTTCATGGTCTTAACAAATTAAGAGTAATAGATGCATCCATAATGCCAAATATAACGTCTGGAAATACTAATGCTCCGACTATTATGATTGCTGAAAAGGGTGCAGATATGATATTGAACTCTTAATGTTTTCTGAACAAATATTAATTTTTTTTCAAATTATTTTTATCGATTTAGTTCTTGCCGGTGATAACGCAATTATTATTGGGATGGTAGCATCTCAGTTTCCGTCAGAACAAAGAAAAAAAATAATTTTTTGGGGTATTGGTGCAGCTGTAGTTTTAAGAATTTTATTCACTCTTATCACTGCATACTTATTACAAATTTCAGGATTAAGATTAATTGGTGGAATTTTACTATTGTACATTTGCTATAAACTTTATGTTGATGTCGTTAAACAACAAGGGAAAGAAGATAATATTAAAATTGATAATTCCTCTTTTTTAAAAGCTATTACAACGGTCATTCTTGCGGACATAACTATGAGTTTAGACAATGTTTTAGGAGTTGCAGGAGCTGCAAGAGACCATTACTACTTATTAGTATTTGGGCTTGCTTTATCAATAATATTAATGGCAACTGCTGCAACATTAATTTCAGGATGGATTAAAAAATATAAATGGATTGCTTGGGTGGGTTTGCTAGCAGTTCTAATAGTTGCAATAGAATTGATTTATACAGATATAAAAGTACTATTATTATAAATGTTTCTTAAAAAACAAAATCTTAAAAATAAAGTTGCTCTTGTTACAGGGGCAGGAAAAGGTATTGGAAAAGCTTGTGCGATAGCTTTAGCTGAAGCCGGAGCTAGTTTAATCATCGTTAGTAGAACAAAAAAAGACTTAGATCAAGTTTCAAAAATTGTTAAGAAATTTAGATCAAAATGTAAATCGTACGTTTGTGATGTCACAAAATATTCTGAAATTAAATCATTAATAGACTCTCAAAAAAGAATTGACATTTTAGTGAATAACGCTGGAACTAATATTCCTGAGCATTTTACTAAAGTAAAAAGAAAAGATATGGAATATGTTGTGAAAATAAACACTATGGCTACTTTTAATATTGCTCAACTATCTGCTTTAAAAATGATCGAGTTAAAGAAAAGAAAAAAAGTTGGGGGTGTTATCATTAATATGTCATCACAAATGGGTCATGTAGGCGGACCCATAAGAAGTGTTTATAATATGACCAAGTTTGGTTTTGAAGGACTTACTAAAGGAATGTCTATTGACCTGGCAAAGCATAATATAAGAGTGAACACAGTATGCCCTACCTTTGTTGTTACCCCAATGACAAGTAAATTTTTAAAAGACAAAAAATTTATGAGGGAGGTTTTGGAGAATATTCCACTAGGAAGGTTTGCTGAGCTTTCTGACGTCGCGAGTGCTGTAGTATTTCTTGCCTCTGATCAGGCATCAATGATTACCGGAACTTCTTTATTAGTTGATGGTGGATGGACTTCAAAATAATAAAATACCTAGTAATTTTTTTACTTGTTCAATTTAATAGTCACGCAATTGAATTCGAGGGAAAGTTCATTCAAGGCCACTTTATATTAGGTAAAACTGATCCTGGAGCTAAAATACAAATTGATAAAAAGAGTATTAGAGTTTCAAAGGATGGTTTTTTTGCATTTGGCCTTGGAAGAGACAGAAAAAATGATGTTATTATAACCGAAACTCTTAATGGAGTTAAAAATCAATTTGTTAAAAAAGTTTTAAAAAGGGAATATAAAATACAAAGAATAGATGGTTTGCCTGAAAAAAAAGTTACGCCTCCGAAGGAAGTTTATGACAGAATTAGAAAAGAAAATAGACTTATTGGAAAAGCAAGAGCTGTTGATACCAATCTAATATTTTTTAAAGATAAATTTATAACTCCAGTTGATGATGCGATCATAACAGGCGTTTACGGCAGTCAAAGAATTTTGAATGGAAAACCGAGGTGGCCACATTACGGTTTAGATTACGCCCAAAAAACTGGTACTCCAATAAAAGCAATGTTGAGTGGAGTAGTTACCCTTGCCGAGAAAGATCTTTATTATACTGGAGCTACATTGATTTTTGATCATGGCCATGGAATTTCAACTTTATACATGCATATGAATGAAATTTTTGTAGAAATGGGGCAAGAGGTTAAAAAGGGGGATATAATTGGCACTGTTGGGAAATCTGGTCGCGCTACTGGACCTCATTTAGATGTTAGATTAAATTGGTTTGATGTTAAATTAGATCCAGGTAGTGTATTAAATTAATGAAAAAAGAAATTGAAAAATTTGCTGATAAGCTGGTAATCGCTTACAAAAAAAACAAATTGATAAGTCCACTTCCAATTAAATATACAAAAAATATTAAAAATGCGACAAGGCTTAGAAAAATTTGTGAGTCTAAAATTAATACAAAAATTGTTGGGTTTAAAGCGGGCGGCACTGGCTTACCCGTATTAAAAAAATTAAAAGAAAAAGAACCTTTTTACTCTGCTATCTTTAAAAATAATGTTTTAAAGAGTGGCAAAGGTGTCAAAATTAATAGTTCAACATTGGGTATAGAGGTAGAGGTTGGATATCTAATTAATAAGAATTTTTTTGAAAACAAAAGTTTAATTACCATGAAAAATGTAAGTAAATATATAACTCATATGATGCCATGCATTGAGGTGGTTGGTTATAGACAAAAAAAACAAGGTATAAAATATTTAGGAGATTTAGCAAGTGATTTCGGCGCTAATATAAAATTTTTTGTTGGTTCAAAAAAGAAGTTCAAAAGGTTGAATATAGATAATCTTAAGTGCAGTATTAAAAATATAAAGACCGGAAATACTGTAAAAGGAAATACTAATACAGTATATATTAATCCACTAAATTCCTTGAGATTTGTTTTGAATAAAATGAAAAAAGATAAGGTTAAATTGAATTCAAACTTTTTTGTTTTTACTGGTTCTACGGTAGGTGTTGTTCCACTTAAAAACAAAGGAATGTATGTAGCAAAAATTGATAAAATTGGGACTGTTAAATCAGCGATCCATTAATGTTAGTAATAAAAAAATTTCTTAAAGAAAGTAAAGTAGGAAGATATATAGTTGCTGGAAGTTTTTTTTTCTTTCTAATTAAAGGATTAATTTGGTTAGTAGTTATTGCTTTTGCCTGGTTTGGTTTAGGAAAACTATAATAAAATTATCACTAAAAATATCAACTGAATAAAGTTTATGATCACGGAGATAAGGTGTGATATCTTAAATTTTTTATCTTCGTCGTTGTCCCTGAATTTGTTTATCATTGGCATTAGTATAAAATTTGAAATGGCGAATAATACACTAACGCTTGCCATTAATAAAAATTCAATTGATAAATTTTGATTTAAAAAAAATAATATACTAGCTACAAAACTGAGAGTTAAATTAAGAAGGTAATAAAATGGGAAAATTCCTCTTATAAATTTTCTTGAATTTTCTTCATCGAGCAACTTAAATGTAGTTGGGGCTACAACAAATGAGAAGAATATCATCGCTCCAAGAATTACCGCAGTTAAGTAAAGAGCAGATTGACCTAACATCAAATAACTACTTCAAATCCCTCAAAATTTGGGTGACCTAAATACAGACCTTTATGTTGTCCTGAATTTTTATGAGCTAATCTGAATGCCTCAGACTTAGTCCAATTAATGAAATCATTTTTTGAATTCCAAATGCTATGCGATGCATACAAAGTATGTTCATCATTTGTATCACCTTTAACTAAATTAAATTTTTTAAATCCAGGCACATCTTTTAAATGTGTGTCTCTATTTTTCCAAACATCCTCAAATTCTTTTTCTTTACCGAGGACAATTTTAAAACGATTCATTGCTATAAACATAGTACAATATATTAATTCTATCTGAAGTTTAAAAGTTAAAATGGTGTGACACTCTGATGCTTAAATTAAAAATTAAAGCGCTTATATACGAAGTAACAAAAGGATAAGTATGAAAAAATTAACTTTAATTTTATCTATTTTACTATTCACAAGTTCGGCATTTGCAGGCTCTTGCCCGATGATGGCAAAAGGTGTTGATGCGAAAATTGCTGAAGCTCAAAAATTAAGAGATGCTGGTATGAAGGCTCACGACAGCGGTGACCATGCTAAATCAGAGGAGTTACTTGGTAAAGCATTAGGAATGTTTAAAGGATAAATACATAGGGGGTTTGGGGCACCTGGCAACAGAACGCCCCTTTCGTTATTTATTTTTCTTTTTTTCTTTTTTAAGTTTTCTTTTCTCCTTGAGAGATAATTTAGGTTTTTTCATAACACTTGAGTCCTTAAATGATTTTCCACTATACCTTTTTGACATAACTCAATTAATAAATTTGAATAGTATCGTTTTTAAAAAAAATCTTACAGCATAAACCAAATGAATAGAGGATCTTTCTGTTCCATAAAAGGTTTTAATTGGAATTTCTTTAATTTTTTTTTTCTCTGATACGAGTTTAAGTCTTAAATCAATATCAAAACAAAAATTATTATCTAAATTTTTGAATGTGTCTTTATTGATTAACTTTAAATTGTACGCCCAATAACCAGTATGACAATCTGTAAAGTTAGTTCCATTAAGAGAATTAAATATCCAAGTTAAGAAAATATTGCCAACGAACTTATACATAGGCATTTTGCCTTTGAGGGCGCTAATTTTTTTAGTCATTCTAGAACCGACTGTTGCGCTTAAATTTTTGTTTCTTATTAGATCTTCAATCATCACAGATGAGTATTTTGGATCATATTGACCGTCACCGTGTATCATTACAGCATAGGTATATTTATTTTTATACGCATAATTTATACATTTTTTAATATTTTTTCCGTATCCCATATTAAATCTGTTAAAATTAAGAATAATTTTTGATGAATATTTTTTCTTAATTTTTTTTATAAAATCAATTGTATTGTCACGAGAGTCATCATCACTAATTAATATTTTATAGTTTCTGTTTTTAAGATATTGAAAAGGAATTTTTCTGATTACATCTAATACTCTAAAAGATGCTTTATATGTGATAATGAAAATTAAAATTTTATCTTTCATGCTTAAATATGATATATAATTTCTGATGATAAGATTTAAAGAAAATAATTACAATAAAATTAATGGATAAATCAAAGAATATAATTAATTTAGGAGCCGTACTCTTTTTGAGTATTATTTTTTCGTATATTATTTTAGAAGATACGATTTGTGGAGCAAAGAATGATTTTGTATTTCATAAAAAATTTATAATTTTATTTGCAGAAAATTTTAAAAATACACTTAATGGTTATGGAAAAGGTGAGCTTCTTGCAAGCAACTCACTAATTTTTTATATTTTTCTTAAGGTTTAGTTTCTACAAGGTTACCTTTTTATAAATTTTTAAATAATTAAATGTGCTTATTTAATTTGATAACCAAATAGTTTCAAATGGCTGAAGTTCTGTCCTGTGTTTCATTTTAGATTGGCCTAATAAATTTTTATATCTTTTTAATTTATTATTGATATTTAATTTTTGGTTTTTCGATGATAAATTTGTTATATTATATATAATCTGTTTATTATCTAAGCTTGTCCTTTTAAAACAAAATATATTTTTTCCCATATTTAAATTTTCCCTTTTAGCATTGGGATGAAAAGCTTTATTTTTTTTTTTGATAAAAATTAGGTTCGTAATTTTTTGGTAAAATATGCTTTGTTTAGAATTTTTATCTTTTAGTAAACTTTCAAGTCGTTTTTTATTCCATTTATATCTATTTAAATCTCTTTTATTACCAGAAATAATATACTTATATTCATCATTTGAGGTTCCAAATATAGAGTTAAAGTAAATTGCTGGTATTCCTTCAAAAGCAATCATAATAGCATGTGCGGATATATATCTCTCTAAGAAGTATTTTCCTTTTTTATCATAATCAGTTTTTTGAAAAGCGTTAAATAGGGTAATATTTGCCTCGTATACCTTCTTTGATGAATTTTGAACTTTCCTGTGTGATAATTGTCCACCGTTTTTTTTTAGACGTTTAAAAAATTTTGATAAACTTTTTCTATTTAAATATCCTTCGACCGGTCTCATGCCTATCCCATCATGTGAGGCAATAAAATTTAAATAGTTGTTTCCAATCTTTGTTTGTGGAAGATTTTTGCACCATTTATTTAAGTGTGTACTATCTTCAAAAAGAAAAGAGTGTACTAATAATGGTGGTAAAGAAAAATTATAGATCCAATGAGACTCGTTATTTCTCACTCCGAAATAACTTAAATTTTCATTTTCTGGTAAATTAGTTTCAGTGATGATGATTGGTTTTGATTTAAGAGCATTAGAAATTATCCTCAACAATTTTATAATTTCATGAGTTTCTTTTAAATTAACACATTTCGATCCACTTTTTTTCCACAAATAAGCAATTGCATCAAGTCTTAAAATAGATACTCCATGATTAGTCAAATTTATTATTATTTTTATAAATCTAAGTAAAACTTTCGGATTTTTAAAATTAAGATCAATTTGATCATCGCTAAATGTTCTCCATAAAAAATCATCTTTATTAAAGATAATTATTTTTTTTAGCAATTTGTTTTCTCTTGGTCTTATAACTTTTGAAGTATCAAATTTTTTATCCACAATTAAAAAGTAATCTTTGCCTGGTGCTTTATTTCTCAAAAAATTTTTAAACCATAAACCTTTTGAAGATGCATGATTGATTACAACATCTGCCATAATATTAGTCTTTTTTGATTGTTTATTAATATCAGACCAATCACCTAATTTATTGTCTACTTTATAGTGATCTTTCACCGCAAATCCACTATCACTACTTGATGGGTAGAATGGCAGAAAGTGAATGATTTCAAATAAATTTTCTAATTTTTTTTTATAAAATTTTCTAAATGATTTGAGTGTTTTTTCTTTATTGCCATTTAGTAAACTATCTCCATAACAAATTAGAACAGAAGTTTTTTCTGATATTATTATTTTTTTTCCTTTTGTTCCAAATTTATTATATTTGTTAATTACGCTAAAGATTTCATCAGCGTAAATATTGAGTTTCTTTTTGGAATAATTTATACTGTAGATAGTACTTAACTTTCTTATAATATCTTTTTTGCTTTGCTGAGATAACATTAAGAGTTGTCTTTATTATCTTCACTAACAGCATCTTTTAATTTATTAAGAAAATCTGGTATAGCACTTTTCACTCTACTCCATGTTGGTATAAAAGGAGTATCCATAGGATTTACATAAAAATCGTCTCCTGCCTTCATTATATTTATAGCAAACAATTCAACAGCTTCCTCTTCAGTATGTGAGTCAAATTTTAAACCATTCATTGTTGCATCACTTCTATATATATCAATCATATCTAAAGCGCTTCTATAATAAGTTGCTTTTAGAGATCTGAAAGTTTCCCTACTAAATGAATTACCTTGGGTTGCTAACTTTTTAATGAACGTTTTAATAATATCAATTGACATTTTAGACAGGCCTTTTGTTTCATCATGTAAAGAGAGGTCTTGATGTTTATGATCGTAAGTATCTGCTAAATCAACCTGACAAATATTATTTGGAGAAAAATTTCTTTGCATCTCAGATAAAACACCAACCTCTATTCCCCAGTCAGAGGAAATTCGTAGTTCCGGAAGAACGTTTCTTCTAAATGAAAATTCACCTGATAAAGGATATTTAAAAGATTTCATAAATTGTAAATAACCGCTGTTACCGATAGTTTTCTCTAAAGCAATTAACAAGGGCGCAACAAGTAATCTGGCTACTCTACCATTCATTTTTTCATTAGCTATTCTCGGATAGTATCCTTTACAAAATTCAAAGTTAAATACTGGATTTACTACTGGATAAAAAAGTTTTGCAAGCATTCTTCTGTCGTAAGTTTTTATATCGCAATCGTGTAAAGCAACCGATCTAGCTGTGTCTCTTGCAATTGACATCCCAAGACAATACCAAACATTTCTACCTTTGCCCGGTTGATTTGGTGCTAGATTTTTATTTTTTAATTCTTCATCTAATTTTTTTAGTTTTGGTCCATCATTCCATAAAATAGTAAAATCTGTTTTAAGTTTCTTAAAAAATTTCCATGCATCTTTTGCCTGAGTCTCATTTGCTTTATCAAGACCAATAATAATATGATTAAGGTAATTTGTTTTACTAATTTCACTAACGATCTTTGGAAGCGCTTCTCCCTCTAACTCTGAATATAGACATGGTAATATTAATTCCATTTTTCTTTCTTTTGAAAATTCTAATAACTCTTTTTCAATTTCATCAGTAGATTTAGTCTTGAAGTCATGAAGAGTAGAAACTATACCGTTTTGAGAAAAATCACCCATAATTTATCTTAATAACATTATTGAATTTTTTCCAGCGCCATTTTGACAACTTCTTCCCACCCCTCTGGAGCAGGCTTTTTAGAAACTAAACAATTATTAATATTCAAAGTATCTAACTTAAATTTTTCATTAAAAACCAAACATGCTACGTCACTACTTTTAAGCATATCTAGGTCATTGAAATTATCTCCGACTCCTATTGTTTTTAATTCTTGTTTTTCAGTTTTCTCAAAAATTCTACTTACTTTTTTCATTGCATATGACTTGCTCACTTTATCGGAAAGATTGATAACACGACCACCCTCTTGCATTGTTAATCCCGTATTATAAGCTAATCTAAATAAGTTATTTTTTTCAGCCTTGTTACCTTTAAATATAAGGGGCACTGAAAATTGTCTGTCAGACGCATAACTTAACTGTTTCTCAGATAAACCAAAAATTTTAAGTTGTTCATCTTTTTTAAGTTTTAAAACAAACTTACATTTTGAAATTAATTCTTTAGGGATTTTTTTAAAGAATATATTTAATATTTCATCTTTATCTCTACTAAGTATTATTTTCTCCGGAAAATCTGAGTTAACTAAGTTCATTTTGTATATAGCTGCACCATTTTCAACAATAAAAGGGAGTTCCTCATCTAGCTCGTGACAAAAATTATAAATCTCAGTTTTTGTTTTACTTGAGTTAGGGATTATTGATATGTTTTTAGACAGTAAATTTTTTATGTATTGTCTTATATTTTCAAACTTAAATGTTTCATTGTGTAATAAGGTTCCATCTAAATCAGTAAATATAACTATTTTTGAAATCATGTAATATTTATGATTAAGAATTTATTTGCTTAAATTTAGATATCAACAATTAAAGTATCTTTGGAACCGCCACCTTGTGAGCTATTTACAATTGTGCTGCCTTTTCTTAATGCTACTCTTGTCAAACCACCGGTAGTCACATATGTAGATTTCCCACTAAGTACAAATGGTCTTAGGTCAAGATGCCTTGGTTCAATATCGTTTTTAGTAATTGTTGGTGCAGTGGATAAAATTTCTAAAGGCTGAGCTATAAATTCTCTTGGATTTTTTTTTATTTTTGCAATTACTTCATCTCTTTCTTTTTGAGGGGCTTTTGGACCTATCATAATTCCATATCCACCTGAAGCGTTTGCAGGTTTAACTACTAATTTTGAAATGTTTTCTATTACATAATCCATTTGAGTCTTGTCATGACACAAATAAGTTTCAACTTGATTTAAAATTGGTTGTTCTCCTAAATAATAAACTATCATTTTATTGACGTATGAATAAACAACCTTATCATCTGCAACTCCAGTTCCTATTGCATTTAAAATTCCAACGTTTCCTTTTCTCCAAGCTTTGAATAAACCAGGAACACCTATAACTGACCCTTTATAGAATGCTTTTGGATCCAAAAAAGTATCATCCAAACGTCTATATATACAATCAACTCTTAGAGGACCTTTAACAGTCTTCATGTAGACTATATCATTCTCCACAAAAAGATCTTTTCCTTCTACTAATGCAATACCCATTTGTTCAGCTAAATATGAATGTTCAAAGTATGCAGAATTATAAATCCCCGGTGTTAAAACAACCATGTGAGGGTCTTTTGTTTTTTTTGGAATACACTCTTTCATACAATTAAATAACTTATTTGTATAAATATTAATGGAAGCAACTTTGTATCTTGTAAATAGTTCAGGAAAAACATCTCTCATTACCATTCTATTCTCAAGCATATAAGACACACCTGAGGGAACTCTTAAGTTATCTTCTAGAACTAAATAATCACCAGATTTATTTCTAATTAAATCTACTCCTGAAATATTTGACCATGCTTTATATTTTGGTGAAAACCCCTCACATTCTTTAACATAATAAGGTGATTTAAATATTATCTCTTTTGGGATAACATTGTCCTTAAATATTTTTTTCTGGTTGTAAACATCATCGATAAATAAATTTAGAGCTTTAACTCTTTGCTGCAATCCCCTTGAAACTTTATTCCATTGAGTTCTTGGAATAATTCTTGGAATTATATCAAGAGGCCATTTTTTTTCTTCTGCTCTATTATTTGCTGCGTATACTCTAAAATTAATACCTCTTGCACTTATAGTACTTTGACAATTTTTTTCGATTTCTTGAAGTTTTTCTTTTCCGTATCTTTCAAGAATATTTGAAATTATTGTTGCATGCTTACGAAGCTTATTATCTTCCGTAAAATATCCATCGTAAGCATATTTAGCATTATAATTTTTCCACAATTTATTGACCATTTTAATAGCTTTTAATAGTTAAACCTATTATGCAAATGCATTTTAGATATATCAGATATGATATAAATCGATTATAAATACATCGTTTAATTAAATAATACATATAGATAGATGACTTATTGCATAGGAATTAAAACAAAAGAGGGCATAATAGTAGCATCAGACAGTCGAACTAATGCTGGTTTTGATAATGTAAATATTTATTCAAAAATGTTTACTTATGATGTTGGTGATAGGACTATATTAATAGTAACTTCAGGAAATCTTGGAACGTCACAAGCAGTTTATAAATCTATAGAAAAAGATCTTAAAGATAATTCTGGAAATAAAAATCTTAATTCATGTGAAGACTTTGATCAAATTGCAAAATATGTTGGGTCTTTAAACCTAAAACATTCCTCTCCAAAAGGAATGAATACAGACACAGTATTGCTGGGTTCAACTTTTATTGTTGGTGGCCAAATTAAAGGTCAGCCCATGGAGTTATTTTTGGTATACCCACAAGGAAATTATATAAAGCCAGCAGACAGTAAACCTTATTTAGTGATTGGAGAAGTTAAATATGGGAAACCTATTTTAGATAGAGTTATAACGCCAGATGTGAAGTTAGGTGATGCTTCAAGATGTGCACTAATTTCTATGGATTCAACTTTAAAAAGTGATTTAACTGTAGGTCCACCAATTGACTTTGTAGTGTATAAAAAAGATCAATTTAAAATTGCTTCTCAGAAATGTTTAAATCTAAATGATAAAGAATTCTCAACAATGACAAATGAATGGTCAGAGGGAATTTTAAAAGTTTTTAAATCATTTCCAAGATTTGATTGGGAATAATTTTAATTAATCTTCTTAAAAAGATCCTTAGCACTCAACCATCCATTTTCCAACCTTGGGCCACCAAACCAATCACCGCAAAGTCCAAGACCAATTTTTTTATCCCAATAGCTTTGGATGTTCAAAGGTTTTGAATTTGAGGAATATTTCCATCCATGGATATGTGTGAAGTATATTTTTTTAATTTTAATTTTAGTTAATTTTGTAAACTTATTAATTAGATAATTTGTGAAGTATTTTTTTTTATTTCTATAGTTATCGGTGTGTTTTTTTCCATACTCAAAAGTACTTTGGAGGACCCATAAGTCCTTATCAAATTTAAATCTTTTTTTTGAATTTTCATATGAAACCCATCCTAAATCTGCATCATTAGTAAAAAAACTACTGAATTTATTGCCTGTTTTATTTGTCATCAACAAAACCGTTATACTTGCGTTCATTGTAACTTTATTATTAAAAAGTTTTGTTTTAACAAATCTAGAAGTTAATTTTTTTGATTGAGGAAAAGGTGCTGTTACAATCAAGTTTTTTGAAAATATAAAACTGTTATCTTTAAATTTAAGATGCCAGCAATCTTTATGTCTTTTAATTCCAATTAATTCTGATTGAAATTTACAATCGATATCTTTCAACAAATATTTGCTAATGTCATTATTACCTTTGAAACCAATTAATTTAATATGTTTTTTATCTCTTCTAACCCTTTTATTTAAAAATTTATGATTACCTTTCCAGTGCTTAATAACTCTTTTTTTTATTAGACTGTTTGTAAATGATTTAAATTCTTTCGATCTTGGTGATAAATATTGAAGACCGTGATCAAATCCTATATTTCCCTTATATCTTTTAAAAGAACTTCTCCCACCTGCACCTTTTGCTTTATCATATAATAAAAGTTTGTATTTTTTGTTTAAACAATTTGCAATTGTCGATCCTGATATACCTGATCCAATAATACAAAAGTCCAACATTATTCAGATGGTTTGAAGATTAAGCAAAGGCCATTGTTACAAAAACGTTTACCAGTATTTCCCGGACCATCTGCAAATACATGCCCGTGATGCGCTCCACAAGTAGCACAATGATATTCTATTCTTTTCATCCCAAAAGAATAATCTACTTTTGTATTAAAAGCTCCTGGAACTGCTTCTGTAAAAGACGGCCACCCTGTTCCGCTATCATACTTTGCAACAGAGTCAAAAAGTAAGGCTCCACAGTTAGCACAGTGATAAGTACCTTTTCTCTTTTCATTTAATAAAGAACTAGTAAATGCCCTTTCTGTTCCTTGATTAAACATTATATCTTTTTGTTCTTTAGATAATTTTTTATTAATTATTTTTTTTGATGAAGCATAAAGAGATTTAATTGGAAAAAATAAAAGAAAAGAGTAAAAACTAATTGCTTTAAATAATTTTCTTCTTAATAAGTTCATATCAATTAATATATATTTTTGTAATAAAAAATTCTAGTTAATAATTTAATATAAAATTT
Organism: uncultured Pelagibacteraceae bacterium; assembly: GCA_902528375.1. Classification (GTDB taxonomy): domain Bacteria; phylum Pseudomonadota; class Alphaproteobacteria; order Pelagibacterales; family Pelagibacteraceae; genus Pelagibacter. The sequence continues at coordinate 47,371 of CABZSS010000004.1, read as the reverse complement.
AATTCAATGTAATCTGATTTTCTAAAATATTAAAAACACAATTGTATAAATATTTATAACCTTTTTTATTGGGGTGACTATCATAATTGTAAAATAAATCTAAATCATTATTGAAATCACATTCAAAATAATTATTTGTCTTTCTTAAAATATAATCTTTTGCATATAATGATTCATAGCTTTTTTTTCTCATTATTATTTCACCTTTCATTTTTAAATTTATAAAGTATATATTATCTTGATATTTATTAATCAAATTATTTATTGAATTAAAATTTCTAATAATTTTTTCATTTTTTGAATTGTAAAAGTTAGAACGTAAAAAATCTAATGGTATTTTAATTACATATAAATTCGTTAACCATGATTTGATATTTCTCCTAAAAGTTTTTAAATTTGTTTTTTGTGGCTCGATAGTGTTACGTTGATTATCCCTAAGTTTTTTTAAAAAAAAATCGATATTTTTATTTTTTGTTGGAAAACTAAAAAAAATTTCTGATCCTTGACAAAAAGTATGATTTCTCAGACACTTTAATTGTTGATCATTAAATTGGAATACGTCCCTTCTTAGATCATCTCCAATATAAAGTACAAATACTTTCTGAATATCGTAATCTGATAAATAGCCATTCATTAACTCAAATTGTTGAAATCCAGTGCCAAGCAAGCCTCCATTTATAATTTGATGGTTTTTAAATTCTCCATCAAAATAATTTAACCAACTTCCATCACCTTGCCCCTCCGTAAAAGAGTCGCCCAGAAAAAGAATTGAGGGCGATTCTTTAATTAAATCTTTATCTTGAACAAGGCCTAAGTTGTTTGTTTTAATAATGTAATTGTATATTCTTTTAAATTTATCATTTATAAAATAATAATTTGATGCTGTAATTGAAGTATTTGGTTCATAAGTAAAAAAGTTATCAATGTTTCTAAATACATTACCTTCACTATAAACCAAATATCTATTTTTGTAGTTATATTCACTTTTCTTAAATAAGAAAAAACTACAGAATACTTCAATTAAAAATAATGTTAAAATAGTTGATGTTAAGATTAAAATTTTATTACTTTTCATTTAAATTTTAGATTTTCATAATTAATCTAGTTCAAAATCTGATTTATAGTCCTTTTTTAAATTTTTTTCTTGTTTATTCTTGTCTAAAATACAGTCACCTATTATTAAGTAATCTAATTCAGTTCCCATAAAACAATTAAACGCATCAGTAGGAGAATTAACGATAGGTTCTCCTCTTACATTGAATGAAGTATTTATTAAAATTGGGCAACCTGTTTTGTTTTTAAACTTTGAGATTAAATCATAAAATCGTTGGTTGCCTTTTTTTGTAACTGTTTGGACTCTAGCTGAGTAATCAACATGTGTTACAGCTGGAACTACAGACCTTTTAATATTTAGTCTCTCTATCCCAAAGAGCTTTTTTTGCTCTTCTGTCATTTCAATTTTTTTATTTGGATTAATATTCGCTACAAGCAACATATAAGGACTATCAACATTTATATCAAACCATTTGGATAAATCTTCTCTAAGAATTGAGGGAGCGAAGGGTCTAAAACTTTCTCTATATTTTACTTTCAAATTTAAATTTTTTTGCATTTTGTCAGATCTTGGATCACCTAATATCGATCTGCCACCTAATGCTCTCGGACCAAACTCCATCCTTCCTTGAAACCAACCTACTACTTTTTGATTTGATAAGCATTCTACAGTTTTATTTATCAGATCTTCATAATTAAGTGTTTCGAATTTAGCACCAATTGACTTAAGTTCATTTTCAATCTCTTCTTGTGAAAATTCAGTCCCTAAGTAAGATCCTTTCATATCGTCATTTGAATTTACTACTCTTTTATTTTTTTGCTCAATATGCCAAAGAGCAAGAGCAGCACCTAACGATCCACCAGCATCACCTGCTGCAGGCTGTATCCAAATATTATCAAAAATTTTTTCATTGAGAATTTTACCATTAGCTACACAATTTAATGCTACACCTCCAGCTAAACACAAATTCTTAATACCATACTCTTTACGAATAGATTTAGCTAACTTTACCATTATCTCTTCAGTTACTTTTTGAATGGAAGCAGCTATATCCATATGGAATTGAGTAATTTTTTCGTTTTGAGGATCTCGTGGTTTTTGACCAAATAAATCATTAAATTTATCATTGGTCATTGTAAGTCCAGTTGCATAATTAAAATACTTTTGATCCAATCTAAAAGTGCCATCTTCTTTAATATCAATCAATTTTTTAATCTTATCTTCGTAAATTGGACTTCCATATGGTGCTAGACCCATTAATTTATATTCTCCACTATTAACTTTAAATCCAGTAAAATAAGTAAAAGCAGAATAAAGTAGTCCTAATGAGTGAGGAAAATGAATTTCTTTTTTAATCTCTACCTCGTTATCTTTTCCTACAGCCACGGTAGTTGTAGCCCATTCTCCAACACCATCTGCTGTTAATATAATTGATTCGGTAAAAGGAGACGGAAAAAAAGCACTTGCTGCATGACTTAAATGATGGTCAGAAAAAAAAATGTTTTGATCAGATTTAAAATCTTTGTCATGTGCTTTAAGTTTATTAAATAAAAGATTTTTTTGAAAAAGTTTTTCCTTAATCCACACTGGCATTGCTTTTGCAAAAGAGATGAAGCCACGTGGTGCAAAAGCAACATAGGTTTCCAATAATCTCTCAAACTTTAAAAACGGTTTTTCAAAAAAAACAATTTGATCTAATTCACTTAACTTAATGTTTCCATATTTTAATACAAACTCCACTGCATGATGTGGATAGCTTGGGTCATGTTTTTTTCTCGTAAACCTTTCCTCTTGAGCCGCAGCAACAATTTTTCCATCCTTTAAAAGACATGCGGCACTATCATGATAAAACGCAGAAATACCTAAAATAGATTTCACTTTAAAAAATTGTGTATATAAACGGTGCTACAGCTGAGCCTTGGGTTAATACAATTAATCCTCCAAATAAAACAAGCACTAGTATGATTGGTAAAAGCCAGTATTTTTTTCTTACCTTCAAAAATTCCCAAAATTCTTTTATGAAACTCATATTAAAATTGATTTTTCATTTTACTCTTAGGATCATTTTTTTCAATCCAATAAGATTTTCTATTATTAAATTTTAAATTTAACAAATCTTTACCAATTATTCTCATTATAAAAGCTGTAGGAGTTACTACCAAAAAGAATATTATACCCATTATTAGAGGTGATGCTATTCTTCCCAATAATAATCCAAATTTAAACCATAGCTTGTTTAAAGGTGTTAAAACTTTAGAATTTATCAATCCTAAAATCAAAAAAATTATAGAAATTATAAAGGACCATATCCTGATTTCCTCATTACTTATTAAAGGGTAAATTGCGATTAATAAAAAGACTATAAAAAAAACTACTCCAAAACTTTTGTTTGAACTTATTTTTATTTCTTTGTTTTTCAAATTAAATTAATGATTTTTGAGGTTTCATATCTTTTTTTTGTATACCAGCAACCTCGACTGGTTTTTTCATTGCGTCTCTTCTGAATGGCTCACCCAACTCTTGGTTTAAAATAATCTCTATAAAAGTAGTAATTCCTTTTTTTTGGTCTTCACAAGATTGTTTAATTGCCTTTGTTGTTTCTTCCATAGTTTTGCATGTTACACCTTTTAAACCACATGCATTCGCAACTTTTGCGTAACTTAATTCTGGATCAAGCTCTGTTCCAATAAAATTATCATCAAACCATAATATAGAATTTCTTTTTTCAGCACCCCATTGATAATTTCTAAATATAACCATTGTAATAGCTGGCCACTCTTCCCTGGCGCATGAACTCATTTCATTCATACTTATTCCAAATGCACCGTCTCCGGCAAAGCCAATTACAGGCGTGTCAGGACATCCAATTTTTGCGCCCAAGATTGCCGGAAATCCGTAACCACAAGGTCCAAATAAACCTGGAGCTAAATATTTACGTCCTTTTTCAAAAGTTGGATAAGCATTTCCTATTGCACAATTGTTTCCAATGTCACTCGAAATTATTGCTTCTTTAGGCAGAGCATCCTGTATTGCTCTCCAAGCTTGTCTTGGAGACATTCTATCTTTATCTCTTTCTCTTGCCTCTTTATTCCAGACCGTACCTGGATCATCTTCCTCATGATCAAGTCCAGCTAGTGTTTGTAACCAAGCAGATTTAGTTTTGTGAATTAAATTTTTTCTCTCATCTCGACCTGAATTACCAGCATCAGATGAAAGTTTATCTAAAATTTGTTGCGCAACTTGCTTTGCATCCCCGCATATTCCAACTGATACTTTTTTTGTTAAGCCTATTCTATCTGGATTCATATCAACTTGAATTATTGTTGCATTTTTTGGCCAATAATCTATTCCATAACCGGGTAAGGTTGAAAAAGGATTTAATCTCGTTCCTAACGCAAGAACAACATCAGCTTTTGAAATAAGTTCCATTGCAGCTTTTGAACCATTATAACCTAAAGGTCCTACAGCAAGTGGGTGACTTCCAGGAAAACTATCATTATGTTGGTACCCATTACAAACTGGTGCGTCTAATTTTTCAGCTAATTTTTTACATTCTTCTATTGCTCCACCAATAACTACTCCTGCACCTGATAAAATTACTGGAAACTTTGCTTTTGATAATAAACTTGAAGCTTTTTCAATTGCATCTTTCCCTCCACCTTGTCTTTCAAATCTTACAATAGGGGGAAGTTCTATATCAATAACTTGTGTCCAATAATCTCTTGGTACATTTATTTGCGCTGGTGCAGATCCTCTAATAGCTTTTTCAATTACTCTGTTTAATACTTCAGCCATTCTAGAGGGATCTCTTACCTCTTCTTGGTAACAAACCATGTCTTTAAATAAGTTCATTTGTTCTACTTCTTGAAAACCACCTTGACCCATTGTTTTGTTTGCTGCTTGTGGTGTTACAACTAATAAAGGTGTGTGGTTCCAATAAGCTGTTTTGATAGGTGTTACTAGACCTGTTATGCCTGGACCATTTTGAGCAATTACCATCGACATTTTCCCAGTTGCCCGAGTGTAGCCGTCTGCGATTAATCCTCCATTAGTTTCATGGGCTACATCCCAAAAAGTTATACCAGCTTTAGGAAATAAATCTGAAATAGGCATAAAGGCTGATCCGATTATTCCAAATGCGTGTTCAACTCCATGCATTTGAAGAACTTTGATAAAAGCTTCCTCTGTAGTCATTTTAGTCATAAAAATTCACTATAATTTTATTTGCAATCGAAAGATTAATATATAAATTCTTTAAAAGTTTCTACTAAGAAATCGTCACAATGGCAAAAACAGATATAATTATACATGATAAAAAAGATAATGTTGGCGTAATTGTTATAGAAAAAGTGACAAAAGGCCAAGATTGTGGTTGTTGGATAATGGAAGACGATACATCCTCAAAAGTTAAATCCGAGTCAGAAATACCTCTTGGTCATAAGATAGCTTTACAGGATCTAAAAGAGGGTGACACCATAATAAAATATGGTCATGACATAGGAAAAGTGGTCAAATCTATTAAAAAAGGTGACCACGTCCATGTCCATAATGTAAAAACAAAAAAGTGGTAATATGCAAATTCCAAAAAGTTTTTTAGGTTTTAAAAGAGAAAACGGTAGAGCAGGAACAAGAAATCATGTAATTATTCTTCCAGTTGACGATATTTCAAATGCATGTGCTGAAGCGGTAGCTAATAATATAAAAGGAACAATTGCGCTTCCACATTCATATGGCAGATTGCAATTTGGTGCAGACTTAGAGCTCCATTTTAGAACAATGATTGGAACAGGAAGAAATCCAAATGTAGCAGCTGTGATTGTAATTGGAATTGAACCTAAATGGACAAAAAGAATTGTTGATGCAATAGCAAAAACTGGAAAACCTGTTGAAGGTTTTAGTATCGAAGGTGTTGGAGATATAGATACAATTGCAAAAGTTTCAAAAAAAGCTCAAGAGTTTTCAATGTGGGCTTCTGAAAAACAAAGAGAAGAATGTCCTATTAGTGATCTATGGATATCTGTAAAATGCGGAGAATCCGACACCACTTCAGGTCTGGCATCTAATCCAACTGTTGGAAATTTAATGGATAAACTTGAACCATTAGGTGTTCACTTGTGTTTTGGAGAAACTTCAGAACTTACTGGAGCTGAAACCGTATGTTCAAAAAGAGGTAAAACGAAAGAGGCTCAAGATAAATTTATGAAAACTTGGAATTCATACAATGACTTTATATTAAAGGAAGCAACTAACGATTTGTCAGAAAGTCAACCTACAGCTGGAAACATTGCTGGTGGGTTAACAACAATTGAAGAAAAAGCTTTTGGTAATTTTCAAAAAATTGGCTCTAGGCAATTCATAGATGTATTAGAACCAGCTGAGGAACCAAGTAAAGGTAAAGGGTTATATTTTATGGATACATCATCTGCTGCAGCTGAATGTGTTACGCTTCAGGCTGCTGGTGGGTTTAACATTCATTTATTTCCAACTGGTCAAGGTAATATAATTGGTAATCCAATAGAACCTGTAATAAAACTCACAGCAAATCCTCTTACAGCCAAAACAATGAGTGAGCATATTGATCTTGATGTTTCAAAAATATTATCGAGAGAAATGAATTTAGATCAAGCCGGAGACGAATTAATCAAATCTACTATAAAAGTTGCAAACGGAAGATTAACATGCGCTGAGGCACTTGGTCACAAGGAGTTTGTAATGACTAAGTTGTATAGAAGCGCTTAATTAAATTACTGAATTAATAGCTTTATAAATTTTTTCTTTACTTAGCTCGCCCAAACTTCGATAAACTTCTTCATTATTTTTATAGATCACTAGAGTAGTCTGAAATTGAATATTTAATTGTTTTGCAATTTCTTTATCTCTAACATCGAAATTTAAATAGATTAAATTTTCAAAATCTTTTTCTACATTATTTAATGCCTTCATTTGGCTTGCGCAGGATGTGCAGTATTTTATCCAAGAGCTTACAACTACAGTTTTTCCATCAGATTGTGCTTGATTAAAAATTTTAGCATCGAACGTGGTTACTTTTTCACCAGCAAACAAATTTAGTGGAAACAAGACTACGAGTAAAAAGATTATTTTTTTCATACAACATTTATATTTGAATTTTTAAATAATAAAACTATTTTTGTGAAGATGATGGAGCAGTGTGTACGTATTTATCTTTAAGTTTTGATAAAAATTTTCTCAAAATTGCCGCACCAACCCCTAGCACAAGAGCAAAAACAATTGAAAATAGTCCATATAAAATTGGAACATTTTTTGAAAGATCTCTAACGAATTGAGATACAGGTCCTAAATTTTCTGGTTTAGCATTTAACTCTCCCTTAGCTAACTCTTCTACAAAGAAGGTATCGTAAGCTATTGCAATACCAACTAATAAAAGGAGAAGGGCTAAAATTGTTTTAAACTGAGAACTATCAACCTTTTCCCCAATTTTTTGACCTACCTGAACTCCAACTATTGAACCTAGAATTAAAACAGTGACTAATATTAAGTCAATTGTTCCATAATTGAATGCATGAAGAATGGTGACAATTGCGCTAATGAATATTGTAACAAATAGAGAAGTTCCTGGGATTAACTTTGTGGGCATTCCAATTATGTAGATCATTGCTGGTACAAGTATAAAAGCACCACCTACTCCTAGTATTGCTGCTATATAGCCTACAATAAATCCCATAATTATTGGTGTAAATGCACTTTCATAAAGTTTAGATTTTTTAAACCTCATTCTGAATGGTAAACCTTGTAGCCAGTTATGGTCGTGTAATTTTTTTTTAATAACAATTTTTTTCCTAGCTCTATCAATTTCTGTAACTCCTTGAACGAGCATCATAGTTCCGATAATTGCAAGAATGTACATATATGCCAAAGAAATCACGATATTAATTTTTCCAATATCTTTAAAATAAGTAAAAGTTAAAATACCTAAAATAGTCCCAGCTGCGCCACCAACCACAATCATTAAGCCCATTTTATAATCAAGAGTACCTTTTAAATAATGCGTGGTAGAACCTGATATGGATGTGCCAAGAATATTATTTGCCTCATTCGGAACTGCATAAGCCGGGGGTATTCCTAAAAAAATTAAAAAAGGTGTCATTAAAAAACCACCACCGACACCGAATAATCCTGATAAAATCCCCACAACCAAACTTAAGAAAAAGATAAAAGGTAAGCTTACATTTACTTCTGCAATAGGAAGAAAGAACTCCATTGGGATTAATTATTCCTCAAAATTATTAAAGTCAACTGTTCGATATTTAAAATCCAAAAAAAGTACTAGATAACATTACTACCCAGTATGCTGCTAAACCTATATACAGAGCGATTTTAGTATTTATATTTGATAAAGTTTTTAAGTTTAATATGTGCTTGAAAGAGTTTGTGTGTTTTTGAAAATATTCAAGCATACTTATCAAGTACACCTTAATAAGGATCTTTGCAAGTATTTTTAAAAAATAGTTGCTCCAAAAACTTTAACTGCATCGCCCTCTTCCCCTAGAACTAGCCTTCCTAAAAACTCACCCTCTTCCGTGGTGCTAGTCTGTTTATATAATACAGTAACATGCATTCCCCTCCTAAGACAGCCAAATGCCTTAAAATTTTCTGTTAGGCTTGAGATAAGTTTGTTGCTGGCCCACTGTTTACCTAGCTCAACTTCATTAGCGCCATAAAGCATTTGGGAAGAGAAGTCTTTAGTGAAACCACCATAATCCTTCATATTTGAAGACCTAATTAAATTCGACCATATAGGGTTTGCTAATTTAATTATTTCATCATCAGTCTTTGATGTGAAGCTCATAATTAAGAAGTCCTTTTTAAGATGCCTTTTTTTTCTCTTTATCGTCTACTATGTGATAGACAGGTTTTTTTTCCATAGTAAATTTACCTGTTTCGGGATCTCGTCTTGATACAGTTAAACAATGCCAATTTTCATCATCTAATTTCATATGGTCGCCTCTATAATAATATCCTGGCCAACGCGTTTCTTCTCTAAATAAAGTATGCTCAGTAACACATTGAGATGTTAAAGCTCTGTGTTTTAGCTCCCAAGCTCTCATTAACTGATGATAATCCTCGGCACCTACATTTTCTAGGTCTTCTTGAAGCCAATCAAGTAATTCTAAACCTTTTTTAAGAAGATTATCATTTGTCATATAATTGTTAGTGATACCACCACAATATTCATCCATGATTTTTTGAAGTCTTTGTAAACCTTGTATAGGTGAAATATAACTTGGTGAAACCGTACCACCAGTTATTTCGTTTCTTCCAACTGTATAATTTTCTAAAGGTTTGTAAATTACCTCTTTTAAATTGTTATATTGATTTTCACTTACTTTAATATTGTTTGCTTTTTTATCTTCAATATATTTAACAGCAGCTTTTGCGGCTAGTCTACCCTCAGTGAAAGAGCCAGATGAAAATTTATGAGCACTTCCTCCTACAGTATCACCTGCTCCAAATAAACCTTCTACAGACATCATTCTGTTATAACCCCAAAAATAATCATCAGGTGCAATGTCTTCCGGACCACTTACCCACGCTCCTGAGCATGTAGCATGTGATCCCATAACATACGGTTCTGAAGTTGTTAATTCTGGATTTGTATATTTTGGGTCAATATTTTGCGACGCCCAAACGACTGCTTGCCCTACTGTCATACCTAAAAAGTTTTCCCAGCCAACAGTTTCTAAATGAGGATCTTGAAAAGCTTCTTTAGTTACCATGTGGATTGGTCCTCCACCTGCTGCTACCTCTTGAATAAACGCATGATTTCTTAAGCAAGTTGGAGTTGGATGATGATCTATATATTCACCAACGAGTTTTTTTGTAGCATCGTACCATTTCTTTTCATAATTCTCCCCGTTGGCATTTTGTGTGTAAGTTTTTAAATGTAAAAAATACGCACCAACTGGACCATAACCATCTTTAAATCTACAAAGTACAATTCTATTTTCCATTTGTGTCATCTTTGCACCAGCTGCTATCGGTAATGCGTAAGCAGAGCCGTTACTCCATGGTGCATACCAAGTTCTTCCCATACCTTCACCAACTGCTCTGGGCTTAAATATATGTGAAGCTCCGCCTGCAGCTATAATTACTGCTTTAGCTTTGAATACATGATAGTCACCAGTTCTCATATTAAAACCAACTGCTCCAGCGACTCTGTTTTCATTTTCTTCATCTTTAAGAAGATGAGTTATCATTATTCTATTGTAAATTTTATCAGCTGACTTTTTTGCAGCTTCAGCAACGATTGGCTTATAACTTTCACCGTGAATCATTATTTGCCACTTACCTTCTCTTTGGTATCTGCCAGTCTCTTTATTTTTCATCATAGGCAATCCCCACTCATCAAACATATGAACTGTTGAGTCAACGTGTCTTGCCATGTCGTAACCTAAGTCTTCTCTAACTAATCCCATTAAATCATTTCTAGCGTATCTCACATGATCTTCGGGCTGGTTTTCCCCCCACTGCATTCCCATATAACAGTTAATCGCATAAAGACCTTGAGCTACGGCACCACTTCTATCAATGTTTGCTTTTTCAACACAAATGATTTTTAAATTTCTTCCCCAGTGTCTTGCTTCAAAAGTAGCACCAGTACCGGCCATACCACCGCCAACAACTAGTACATCGCAATCTTCAAAGACAGTTTTATTCTTAGACATTAATAATAAACTCCTTTTTTAAAGGAATTCTTATCTAAAGTTGGAAGATCTTTGTCAGTATTTAAACCGTGAGGTTCATTATAAAGTATTTGAGAATTAATTTCTCCTTGATTAGGTTTATCACCATCAGCAAGTTTTGGAATGAATTTTCCCCATGGCTTTGTTGTTATCGGAGATACAAAATCTTTTTCTGTTCCATTTCTGAATTTTATTTTCCAAGAAATCGTTCCTTTTTCTTCTTCTCTTCTAACTCTTACACTATGACCCATTGGAGCAAAGTCAGCATAGCCTCTTACATCTATCGCATGATTAGGACAAGCTTTAACACAAGAATAACATTCCCAACAAAAATTTGGCTCAATGTTTTTTGCTCTTCTAATATTTTTATCAATGTGCATGATATCTGAAGGACAGATATCTACACAATGGCCACAACCATCGCACCTAGTCATGTATACAAATGTTGACATTTATTTTATCTCCTTTTTTTATTCTAACATATTAATAGTGTTTTGGCTCTTCTCTTTTTATGCCAAGCCCAAACTGTTCTGGTGCATCTGCTGGTGGGGGAAGATTATCTCTTGAACCATCAGCCTCAGCTAAATTTTTTTGTATCGCTGCTCCAGGTTTGTAGAACATATGAGCGAACTTAGACCAGTATACGCCTCCGAATAAAACTATATTTGAAACCCCAAAAAGCACTAGAAATAAAGTGTCCCATCCAACCATTTGATTAAACTGTAAGTAAGACCAAATTAAACCAAAAGTAGCAGAAGCTAAGAGTGCTAACACAAATAAATCCGCAGTTATAATTCTAAATACTGAATTTGCTTCAGCTGCAACATCTACTCTTAAAAAAAGCCAAAACCAATATCCACCTAAACAAGTCATTATTGCTCCAACATGCCAAAGAATTGGCCAAACGTTTGGAGTTTGAGAATCGGTATAAAAAAATATCATTGCAGCAGAACCAATCCAAAAAAGGATTGTTCCATACATTCCTAAGACATGTGCGATTCTTCTTTTACCCCAACCAAGCTCGGCTGTGGTTCCAATATCATGAATTATTGTTTTACCAATAACTGCTAACCTTTCACCTGTGCCCAATTCTCTTTTGGCTGATTTTTTTGCTTTTTTCGCATTATTAAAAAAATATTTAACATTTTTTTTATGAATCATATCCATTACTGTCCCTAAAATAATTAAACCAACCATAATGATTACAAAAGATTGAATTGCTATCATTGGAATTGTTTCAGCTAAAGTTGAGAATGGATTGGTTGTAAACATATTTTTATAAAATTTTCATTATTTTTAGTATACTACAAAAAATAGTTCAACAGTGATTAAAGCGCACTATTTGCCCAATAAGAACATTATTTTTTAATTTTTCGAGTATAATGTTGTTTTGAAGGTATAACGCTTCTAACTCCACCTTGTGGATTATCTACATCCCCTTTTCTTCTTGGAATCACATGTATATGGCAATGAAAAATAGATTGGCCTGCAACATTTCCAGCATTTGTTCCTATATTAAATCCCTCTACTGATTTATCCTCTGACATTATTTTTTTTTGTAATTTTTTAATAAGGTCATTACAAGCTAAAATTTCTTTTTCGTCTAATTCAAAATAATTTTCTATACATCTCTTTGGAACAACCAATGAGTGTAACTGTGAAACAGGATAACTATCAAAGGAAGCATATGCGTAATCATTTTCAAATATTAATTCTTTATGATTAACTTTACAGAATATACAAGGATTGTTTGGATTATTCATAACAATTAAAAATTCAAATGTTTGTTCACTTTTCGATATCCAAAATTATTTTTATTCTTCCAATTGATCTCTTTAATATATTTAATAGGTGTTATACCTTTTCCCGAACCTATTAACATTATCTCATCAAATTTTTTCAAATCTTTATAATAAATATCCTTAAAAGAAATCTTAATTTTGCTTTTTAAATAGTTAATTGTATTTCCGATATAACAATCATTTTTTGGTGAAAAATATTTTTTATTTTTAAATAATAAAATATTTGAAGTGCAAGTTTCTAATATTTTTCCCCTATAGACTAATGCTATATCGGTTTTACTTGGGTCATATTTACTCAATTCTTTTAAAATCTTTTTATAATAAAGATTTTTTGTTTCAGGATCAATTCGTCTGTAGTTTATTAGTTTAAGTTCAAAATTTTTTTTAGGTTTAAGTCTTTTGCGGATAGAAATTGACAGAATTTTATTTGTCAAAGCAACTCGGAGTAAGTGGTCATAATTAATATTCTTATCAATGCTTGAATAGATTAAATTTTTAATATTTTTCTCAATATTTTTTGAATGAATCTTATATTTTTTAAGAGATTTAATTAATCCCTTAAAGTGGCTTTTAAAGAAAACAAGCTTACCAGGTTGTCCTAAAAGTCTTATAGTTGTAAAGACTCCGTGAGATCCCCATAAATCTTTAAATCCTATTTCTTTTTGATTACTTACTTGATAAGATTTTTTTAATAAAAAAGTTGCCATTTTCAGTTAAGAATGAATCAGGGTGAAATTGAAATCCATAAATTTTATTTAAATTATCTTCAAAAGCCATCGCTGTATTAGTTTTTGTACATCGCATTGTAATATTAAGATTTTTTGAAAAATATGGCTCATTTAACTTCAACGAATGATATCTTCCAATATTAAAAACTTTATTCTTTTTAAAAATTTTGCTTTTTCCATTAACTTTAATTTTTGATTGATATCCATGGTAAATTTTGTTTTGTTGTCTGATTTTTCCACCTTCATTATATAATATCAACTGAAATCCTAAACATATACCAATCATTTTTTTTAAACCTTTATATTTTTTATAAATTTTTGAAGTTTCTGGATAATCTTTTGGAGAACCAGGACCTGGAGAAAAAACTATCACATCTGATTTATTAAGAAACTTTTTATTTATGTCAAAATAATCAGAACAATGCACTTTATCGAATTGAGAAAATTGATGAACTACATTCCATGTAAAAGAGTCTTGGTGATCAATAATATATATCATTTAAATAATTCTAATAATGATTTTGCTTTAATATAATTTTCACTAAATTCTTTTTTTGAGGAGCTATCCAATACAACGCCTGAGGCTGCTGATATCTCTGAAACATTTTTGTAATTTAAGATTGATCTTATTATTATGTTAAACCGCATATCCATATTAAACTTAATAAATCCGAAACTTCCTGTAAAAATATTTCGTCCCTCTTTTTCTTGGCTATTTAACAATTGGAGTGTTCTTATTTTTGGACATCCTATAACAGACCCACCAGGCATCATAGATTTAATAATATCTTTAAGATTGATATTATTTTTCAACATACCCTCTATTGTAGATACGTAGTGATACAAATGTTTATACTCCTCTACATACTTTTTTTTTTTGATTACTACTGTTCCTGGTTTACAAATTTTCGATAAATCATTTCTCTCCATATCTACGATCATGTTATGTTCTTTTGTCTCTTTATTGTTATTCTTAAAGAAACTGAGAGCTTTAGATTTATTTAAATTTTTATTTTTTTTTAGAGTTCCAGCTATTGGTTTTGTTGTTACACACAATCCTTTTTTTTCTATCAAAGTTTCAGGAGAACAACTAACAATAGAGTAATTCTTGTCTCTAATCATAAAGGACTCTGGGGAGGAGTTTACACTCATTAATTTCCAAAAAAAACTTACTGGGTCTATTTCGGATTTATTTTTATACTTTGTACAAATTTTAATTTGATAAGTCTCACCTGCCCTAATTTTTTTTGAAAAAAGATTGAAGATTTTTTTGTATTTTTTAAAATTAATATTAACCTTAAATGGTTTTAATATTTTGGTTTGATTAAAACGGTAATTAAAATTCTGGTTTTTAAGTGTTGAAGATATTTTAATTTTTTTTGATAAATCAATTATAGTTTCAGGTTTATAGAAAAGACCCTTATAAAATCCATTCTTTTTTTGATTTTTAATCCTAATATTAAGCAAGTTGCATAATATTTCGTAACCAAAAAAACCTATATATAAGTCTTGTTCTCTTTTAAATTTTTTTTTTGTTATATTGTTTAAAAACTTTTTTATATTTGAGTTGTTGAGTACTATTCTCTTTGAAAAATCTGTAAATATTTTATATCCATCTTTATATTTATAGATGATCATAGGTTTATCTGATTGATATAATTTCTCCAGATAAGGACTAAAATTTGATTTATGCTTTTTGTAATCTATCAATTGCTTGCTCTTTAATTGGTAAGTGTATTAAGCCTGCAAAAACTGATAATGCAATTGCTAAATACCACGCATAGTCAAAGGAGCCATATATGTCATAGAATAATCCACCAAGATAGGCACCAAAAAAAGATCCTAATTGATGACTTAAAAAAACTAGACCATACAAAAGGCCAAGATATTTGGTTCCGAAAATATGTGCAACGATTCCACTAGTAGCTGGAACAGTCGATAGCCATAAAAAACCAAAACTTGCACCAAATATTATTGAAGAAATATTACTTGGAGGCAAAAAGATGAATAAACAAATTGAAACTCCTCTTAAAAAATAGATAGAGCTTAAGATAATTTTCTTACTCATCTTAGTGGATAAATATCCACTTAATAATGAACCAATAATATTAAAAAAACCAATTAAAGATAAAATCATAGCAGCGGTCCAATCATCTAGACCTCTGTCAATCACATATTTAGGTACATGGGTTCCAACTAATGTAATATGAAAACCACAAACGAAAAAACCTGAAACTAATAAGACATAGCTTTTATTTTGGAATGCTTCTTTAAGTGCATCTAATGACCCTTGCTCGTTTTTAGTTTCTTTAATTTCATTTATTTTTGGAGATCTGACGAAATAGGCAAATGATAAACCGATGAAAAGAAATATCATAAAGTAAAAAAGAGTGTTAACCCATCCATTGGTTTGTAAAGAGTAATTGGTAAAAAGTGGTGATATAAAATAACCGAAAGATCCTACAGCTGTTACGATACTCATTGCAATTGTCCTGTTAGATAAGGGAAAATGCTTTCCAACAATTGACATTGGAATACTTATTGCTGTTCCACCACAACCGATACCGATTAAAACTCCTAAACTTATTTGAAAATAAATTCCTGTATTAGGACCTGTATATAAAAAATAAACACCTAAAATATAAAAAAGAAATGCAAGAATTATTGATTTATGGCCCCCGTATTTATCAGCGAGAATACCGAAAATTGGTCCTGACAGACCCCAACCAAGCATTTGTATACCTATTGCTAAACCAAATTCAGTGCTTGAAATTCCTAGATCATTGTTGAAGTCAATGAAAAACATTCCAAATACTTGTCTCACACTAAGAGATATTAAAACAACTGCGCATGCACAAATTAAGGTGGTGAGAGCTAGGTTATTTTGAATAAATTTTTCAGATCTCATTTGATGAATTTAAGGGATCTCCTTAAATCTTCAATCAAATCTTTTGGATCCTCTAAACCAATATGAAGTCTTACTAAATGCTCATCTTTTGATAATTTTAAGTAAAATCTATTACCTTGTTCTTTTATTTCCTGATGTAATGCCAAACTTTCAAAACCTCCCCAACTATATCCATATCCAAATAATTTAAGAGAATTTACAAATTTTATCACATTCTTTTTTTTCGATTTAATTTTTAAACCCATTAAACCAGATGCCCCTTTATAATATTTTCTCCAAAGGTTGTAATCTAAGGAGCCTTTTTTAAATGGATATAAAAGTTGAATTTTTTTATGTTTAGCTAAAAAACTTGCAACTTTCATGGCATTCGATTGATGTCTATCCAATCTTACATCTAAAGTTCTTAAACCTCTAGTTACTAAGTAAGCATCGTCTGGTCCCATTCTAAGTCCAGTTATTTTTTCAGCCAATCTAACTTTTTTGAAAACTTTTTTGTTTACTGCTAAACTACCACCCATTACATCAGAGTGTCCGGAATAATACTTAGTAGCTGAGACAATGGACATGTCAAAACCTAACTTTATTGGCTTAAGAAAATATGGTGTTCCCCACGTATTATCAATTGCTGTAAAAATCTTATTTTTTTTTGCTATAGAAACTATTTTTAATAAGTCTTGAAACTCAAATGTATTACTGCCTGGGCACTCAACAAATATAAGTTTTGTTTTTTTATTTATATTCTTTTTAATTGTATTCAAGTCATGTGGATTATAAAATTTCGTTTTGATATTAAACTCTTTTAAATAGTCTTTTGTTAATAATCGAGTTGGGCTATAAACAGGATCTGCAACTATTATTTCATCATCTGGTCTTACAATACTAAATATTGCTAAAAAGACAGAACCAAACCCAGTTGGTGTTAGAAAAACATGATAAGACTCTTCCAGTTTTGTTAAAATTTTTGATAGAGTGTGTGTCGTTGATGTTCCTTGTCTTCCATAATCATGGTGGCCACCAGTTGGATCTTTTATATTTTTCTTTTGAGTTTTTCTAATATCCTGCATAGATTTAAAAATAATTGTTGATGCGCGTACAACAGGTGGATTTACTGACTGATTATGAAAATCTTTAGCAGTGTGTTTCAAAAATGTTTTAAAAGAGTAGCTCATTAAAAAATTGAATACTTATTGGGACAATGCTATATCCCATATATAAGTCAATAAAATAATAAACAGGAGAAAATGATGGGTTATCCAAAGAAACACAGAGGCCGAAGAAAAATGGGCTCAAAAAAAAGAAGAGCGAGAAAAAAAAATAAAAAGAAATAATTCTGCTCAAAATGGATAATATTAAAAAGGTTAAGGCCTTAAGTATTTGGATTTTTGTAGTTCCGTTTGTAGCTATAAATACCTGTTTAATTTTAATTACCCAATTTCACGACCTTTTTCCCAATAAAGAAAATATAATACACTTCACATTTCCCTATGTAGATGGTGGGGCCTCTATTAGTAGAACAGCGAGATACTTTCCAACTTATTTAGTTTTTAAGCCTGCTATGTTTTTAACTGCTTATTTATTAATCAAATATTGGATCTACAATAAACAAATTATACTTAATATTCATGGAAATCATAAATATTTAAAAAAAATGCTTTTCTTTGGAATTGGATCTGCAATCTGTCTTGTAATTCATTCAATTTTTTTAGGCATAAAGTTTGATATTGACGCGTACAAACTTTTTAGACGTGTAATAATGTTAGCATTTATTATATTTGAGATAGCCGCACAAACTTATTTTGTTTTAATTTTTTACTCTGTTAAATCAAAACTTAAATCATTTATTAATGAAACATACCTCAAATGTAAGGCTGTTTTAGTATCAATTTTAATTTTTGTAGGTATTCTTGCCTTACCTTTAGTAAGTATGCCAGGTAACAAACATTTAAAACATGCATTAGAATGGGATTATTTTTTAGGGGTTATTACTTTTTATATATTTACTTTTTTTTTATGGAGAAAAAAGAGTAATTAGTTTTTTATCCAGCCACCGCCTAAAACTTTATAACCATTTTTATTCTTTTGATAAAAAACACATGCTTGACCTGGTGAAACACCAAACTCATGCTCCATTAGATTTACTTTAGCTTTTGAACCTGATAACTCAACTTTCGAAGGAATTAACTTTCCTGTTGATCTAATTTTTACATAAATTTGTTCATTTAATTCGTTATTTTCACATAAGATATTAAGATTATCTAAATTAATAATTCTTTTTGCTAAGTGTTTTTTTGGTCCTACAATGATCTCATTGTTCTTTGGATCAATTTCTATAACATATAATGGATCTTTATCAGAAACCTTAATGCCTTTTCTTTGTCCAATTGTAAAATTTACTATTCCATCGTGAACCCCAATTACTTTTCCCTCAATATTTTTGATATTTCCTTTTACAAACGCTTTAGGTTCAAATTTTTTAATTACAGATGAATAATCACCATTAGGAACAAAACAAATATCCTGACTATCTGGTTTACCTGCTACATTTAAATCGAGTTTTTTTGCAATTTCTCGTGTCTCATCCTTTAGTAAATTTCCCAAAGGAAATCTTAAAAAATTAAGCTGATCCCTCTTTGTATTGAATAGAAAATAGCTTTGATCCCTATTATGATCCTCTGCACGATACATTTCATTTTTTTTTCCATCAAATATCGATCTTACATAATGACCGGTTATCAATGCATCTGCTTTTAGATCTTTTGCCTCCATAAAAAGATCTTTAAATTTTACTGTTTGATTACACTGAATGCACGGTATTGGAGTTTCACCTTTTAAGTAACTCTCTACAAAATTGTCAATTACACCCTCTTTGAATTTATTTTGATAATATAATATTTTGTGATTAATATCTAATTTATGAGCAACTCTTTTTGCATCTAATATATCTTGTCCAGCGCAACATTGCTTCGATTGAGAGACTTGTTTAGTATCATCATATAATTTGAGCGTGATACCAATTACTTTATAACCCTCTTTTTTCATCAATCCTGCAACCGTTGATGAATCTACTCCTCCTGACATCGCAACAACTACGACTGTATCTTTTGTTTTTTTATCAATTCCTAATGAGTTTAAATTGTTTTTCATAAACTTTAAAATTATACTATTTTTGCTTTAAAAACTAAATTAAATGATTTTAGACTATGAACCAGGCGACAAAGTGATTAATCCTAAAAATAAAGATTGGGGCATAGGACAAGTTCAATCAATTATAAAAGAAAAAGTTACTGTAAATTTTGAAAATGTTGGTAAAAAAGTAATCAACGCTAATTTAATTGAATTAATAAGGATTTGATCAAAAATGGATTTAGAGGGGAAGAAAAAAATTGTGCTAGATTTAATCGGCACTTTCGAAACAGCAAGCAAATTATCTTTGTCATTAAGAAAAAAAGGTCTTAAAGAAACTATCAAAGAAGATAATACACCAGTCACAAATGGTGATCTTGAAGTTAATAAGATATTGATAGATAAGATTAGTGAATTAACTCCAAACATTCCAATAGTTTCTGAAGAAACTTCATTGAATAAAAATTCGGACAATCTCTCAACTTTTTGGCTTATCGATCCAATAGATGGCACTTATGATTATATTAATAATAAAGATGAATTTACTGTAAATGCTGCCCTCATTATTAATAAAGCTCCTGAAATAGGTATTATTAGTGCCCCGGCAAAAAATAGATTATTTTATACATATGGTAATGGGAATTCATTCGAGATTATTAATGATAAAGCTCAGTTGTTAAACTCTAAAATAAATAAAAATGATCAAAAAAATATTAAGGCTGTAAGTTATTCAGATATACTTAAAAAAGAAATCAAAGATGTCCATGATAAATTTAAAGTAACTAATTATACAAAAATGAAAAGTTCGCTCAAATTCTGTGTTGTTGCAGCAGGTGAGTTTGATTTATATGTAGCTGAACCTCGAGCATCAGAGTGGGATATTGCGGCAGGAGATGCAATTCTAACTAATTCTGGTGGTTCTATTACTGACATGGATGGAAAGAAAATTTATTATGGGAAAAAAGATTTTAAAAATCCTGGTATTATTTTAAAAAGTGCGAGATTAAATAATGGATGATCAATTAAGAATTATATTAATTATTATAGTTTCAGTTTCCATATTTGGTTTGATAGTTTTTGTAATAGTAAAAAACTATATTAAATCAAAATTAGATTATTACTTAAATAAAAAAAATCAAAAAATTACAAAAGACGAATAATTTTTTCGTATTCTTCTTTTGATAAATCCATTATCCTTTTCGAAGTTTCGAAGCTAAATCCGTTTCTTGCTAAAATTCCAATATCTTTTTTAAAAAAAATTGGTCTGTTATCCTCTGATCTATGTGGTCCAATTTTTTTCTTTTTACAGACTTTGATTGCAGAAAAGAAATCTTGATCATCATTATTTTCTTTTATCTTATCAAGTGTTTCTTTTACAAACTTGTCTTTGACTCCTTTAGAAAATAAATAACTTCTAATTTTGTTTATGGAACTACCTCTTTGAATCAAGTTTTTTGCTTTGCTTTCAGAGTAAAATCGGTCATTAATAAATTTAGACTCTTCTAAGTCAGATAAGACAATATCTATAAGGTTTTGATAATCGCTCTTTTTTATATTTGTGGATCCAGATTTTAGATATTTCTTTAACAAATATGTTCTCAGTTGTTGTTTAGAAGGTGCGTATTTTTCAATATATTTTAAGGAAAAATCTCTTATCTCTGATACAGTAAATTCTAAATTTTTTTTTTTATTTTTAAAGGGAATCATTACAATTTTTATTATATTATAACCTTAAATGTTTGAACAAATTAATAATTTCTTTACAATTGAAATGATCTATCTTTGGTTGAATTTAGGTGTTCTTCCTTTTTGGATAGTTTTGTTTTTTTTTCCTTACTCTTTTATGAGTAAGTATTTAGTAAGATCAATTTTCCCTTTCATGATTTTTTCCTTTGTTTATGTTTATTTATTATACTATTTCTTTATATCTGACTTTAATTTTCAAAATAATTTTACGCTTTATTTAGGTCTTGAAAATCTATTGGACCTTTTTTCTGAAAAAGGTTTTTTAATAATGTTCTGGTGTCATTTTTTGTCTATTAATTTATTCTGTGGCGCATGGATTGTTTCTGATAGCATAAAGCTCTCGATCTCTAAATTTTTAACTTTTCTTCCTTTGCTTGTTACCTATTTTATAGGTCCTCTTGGATTGTTTATATATTGGTTAATCAGGATTTTTTTCGCAAGAAGAATGTCGTTATATGACTAAAGAGATTTTATTTTATTACGATTTTTCAAGTCCATACACTTATATAGCGCACAAAAGAATTAGAGAAATTCAGAAAAAAGGGTTTGTTAAATTTATTTACTGTCCAATGCTACTAGGAGGATTGCATAAATTAGCAGGAATTACAGCTAATGCATTTATTAAAAACAAAAATGAGTTTATGAGGTTAGACTGTGAAATGGTTTCGAAAAAATTTAAAATCGATTTCAAATTTAATGATTATTTTCCAATAAGCTCTCTTAATTTAATGAGGGGATCTTTAGTAACAAGTAAAGATATATTAGATAATTATATCGATTTTTTTTTTGATGCATATTGGAAAGATAATATAAATCTCTCTGATAATGATATTTTTAAGAATAAACTAGAGGATCTTGAAATAAACGTAAATACTTTTTTAAAGAATGTCTCTAATAAAGAAACAAAAGAAAAATTGATAAAATTGACACAAGATGCTTATGATAAGAAAATCTTTGGAGCACCAACGTTTATTTGTAATAACAAAATATTTTGGGGTCAGGACAGATTAGATTACGCTATAGAAGAATTTTTTAACTAATTTCAAAGTCACCATCTTTAATAGCACCAAATCCACCATCAACATGGGATACATTTTTAAAACCCATATCTTGGAGAGATTTTGCAGCTAACGCAGATCTTAATCCTCCTGCACAAAAAAGAACTATCTCTTTAGATGGATCGATTTTTCCTTGTTTGTAATATGCGCTATTTGGATCAATCCAAAATTCGAGCATTCCCCTCGGGATGTGTAATGATCCTTTTACTCTTCCCTCTTTTTCAAGCTCTCTAACATCTCTTATATCTATTAAATTACAACTACCATCGTTATGTAATTTTGAAGCCTCTGAGTGAGAAATCGTTTTGATTTCTTTCAATGCATCATTTACAAGTTCTTTGGATGATTTAATTGTCATAATTATATATATTTTATTATCAGATTAAATGAAAAAAAACACCTTTAAAAAATTATTTATTAAGTTTTCTAAATTATTAGGTTTTGAAATAATTGATCAGAATGAATTTAATTCTCCTACTTTGAATAAGGAATTAAATAAAAAACTCTCAAATATAAAAAAGTCAATAGTATTACCTTTAGGTGAAGTTAAATTAACTAGAAAAATTCAGAGCTTAAGTATTATTTTTAGAACAAATACTAATATTGAAATTTGGGATCAAAACAAAAAAAGAATATTTGAGAAACCTAAAATTGAGTATGCTTTAAGATGTTTAAATTCTGTAATTAAATCTATTAAAAAAATTAAGGAACGTAAGCCAGATACTTCAATAAAATTTCAAGTTATTGATGACGATTCAAGTGACGAAAATCTCAAAAAATTAAAAGACTTAATAAACACTCATAGTGTAAACTGTGAAATTATTCATCACGATAAAAGCGAACACAAAGAAAAAATAACAGCTGAAAATAATCAAGAAACATTGGGAAATCTCTCAAGTTTATTAAAATGCTTTGAAATTGCAAAAAAAGATCAATCTGATCTTATATATTTTGTAGAGGATGATTATCTTCATTATGAGCATTCATTGGTTGATATGTTAAATACCTATGAAAGAATAAGCTCTCAACATAAAGATGAAATTATAATTTGTCCAAGCGATTATCCTTTTAATTATATGAATAATGAAAAAACTAATATATTAATTGGAAGTCGACAACATTGGCGAACGATCACAAAAATGCTTTGCACATTTATGATCTCAAAGAAAATGTTTCAAAAACATATAAACAATTTTGAAAAAACTTGCGAGAAAAGACACGAACCTTTTGAAAAATATTTAAATAAAATTTTAGAGAGTGAAATTGGTATTTCACCTATAAAATCATTAGCGATACATATGACTAACGTTAATTCAAGTTACGGTTTATCACCATTTATAGACATTAAAAAACTCTGGGAAGAAAATAAAATTGACCGATGACCGTTAAAGCTCCAAATTTTAAGTTAATGAGTACCTCTAATGAAGTTATAGAATTAAACAAAATTAAATCAAAACTTATTGTTTTATATTTTTATCCAAAAGATGATACCCCTGGGTGTACGTTAGAAACAAAGGATTTCAATAATCTTATAAGTAAATTTTCCAAAAATAATTGCAGTGTTTACGGGATATCAAAAGATAGTTTGGAAAGTCATAAAAAATTTAAAAAAAAATATAAAATTAAATTTGATTTACTTTCTGATGAAAAAAAAATTGCAATAAAGGCATATAAAGTTTGGGGAAAGAAGCAATTTATGGGTAAAGAATTTATGGGATTAATAAGAAGTAGCTTTTTAATTAAAAACAAAAAAATTATTAAAGAATGGAGATCCGTCCGTGTGAAAAATCATGCTCAGGAAGTTTTAGATTGTATTATAAATATACAATAAAAAAGGCCTCCTATTTCTAGGAGGCCTTTTAATCGTCTAACCAAGAGGGAGAGATGATTAATCTCTTATTGCGTAACCGATTACGCCAGTTTCAATGACGTCGGTTCCTTTGAGTTCAGCTTCTTTACTTAATCTTATACCAATTGTAGCTTTCATAGCTCCCCATACTGCTAGGGCAACTATAAACACAAATACATTGATTGAGATTACGCCTAAAAACTGAGCACCAAAAGTTGTGTCTGGATTTGTTAACGGAACTGCTAACGTACCCCAAATACCTGCGAACAAGTGTGCTGGGATAGCACCAACAACGTCGTCTATTTTAAGAGCGAATAACAGCTTCGTTCCATAAACAACAACTACACCTCCTACAGCACCAATTAAAATTGCTGCAAACGGTGATGGCATTAATGGTTCTGCAGTTATAGCAACTAGACCACCAATACATCCATTTAACATTTGAATTA
This sequence comes from uncultured Pelagibacteraceae bacterium, assembly GCA_902528375.1. Taxonomy (GTDB): domain Bacteria; phylum Pseudomonadota; class Alphaproteobacteria; order Pelagibacterales; family Pelagibacteraceae; genus Pelagibacter. Next base: position 22,932 of record CABZSS010000004.1, on the reverse strand, counting down.
CATCTGTTTTACCAAATCCTAATCTTGTAACTGTAGCAGCAGCCATTACACCACCTGCGCCAGCTAAAAACGTGTTCATAAAGATTGTTGATACAGCAATTGCATCATCAGCTGTTCCCATTGCCAATTGCGAACCGCCATTAAATCCAAACCAACCCAGCCATAAAATAAATACACCAACTGTTATTAAAGGTATTGATGAAGCTGCAAATGGTTTCATTGGAGCAGGTGAACCAGATTTCGTAAATCTACCTAATCTTGGACCCAATAACAACGCTCCAGCTAATGCTGCTGCACCACCTGTCGAGTGGACTAATGTTGAACCAGCGAAATCAGAGAAACCTGCGGAAGCTAACCAGCCACCACCCCATTGCCAACCCATAACGATTGGATAGATAATTCCTGCTAATATTGCTGCAAATAAAAAGAAAGGCCATAGTTTGATTCTTTCAGCTAATGTTCCTGAAACAATCGAAACAGTTGTTGCACAAAAGACCATTTGGAAATACCAATCTGAACCATCTGAATAACCAGTATCTACTTTACTAGCATCCGACCATGGTAAAAAACTACCAATATATCCACCTTCTGGTATTCCATATGCTAAATTGTATCCAAAAAGCCAGAACATCATTCCAGCTATTGAAAATAATCCAATGTTTTTTGCACAAATTACAGATACACTTTTAGATGTTACACTTCCTGCCTCTAACATAGCAAATCCTGCAGCCATAAACATGACCAAAAATCCGCAAACTAGAAAAAGGAAAGTATTAAAAATGAATCCTACTTCTGCTGAAACAGTTGAATCCGCATAACCAGTACTTGTCATACTTAGTAAGAAAAACAAGCTTACTACGGGACCAACTAATTTCCTTAAATGTTTTTTCATAAATTTTCTCCCTTGTTAAAAAAGAGAACATTATAAACTAGGTTAATAAAAACTAATGTTTATTGGATAATATAGATATGCATATTTTGCATATAGAAACAGCCCTTATTAACTTTTATATTAATAAAGGCTGTTCAGAGGAAATATTTATTTATTGAATATTTCTTTAAGCGCTTTTGCAGGTAAAAACTTAACTTTTTGAGATGCAGCAATTTGGATTTGTTCTCCAGTTCTTGGGTTTCGTCCAATTCTAGCTTTTCTCTTAGCAACTTTATACGTTCCAAAACCAGCTATTTTCACTGAGTCATCATTTTTCAACGCATCTAATATTGTATTTGTGATGGTATCAAAAGTTCGCTCAGCATCAGCTTTACTTTGGTTTAAAGAACCTGCTAATTTAGCGACTAATTGTTTTTTGTTCATTTTAGCTCCGGTTTTAAAGGTTAATTACATAGTTTACAAAATGCCTTTAAAATCAAGCTTTTTTTTAGTGTTTAATTTGGTTTTTAACACAAGATATTGTGTACAAATAAACCCTGGATTTATTGATTTTTTTGATACTCTTTATATATAAGTTAAAAAAAGCCTAAATCTCTTAGGTCATTAATAGTTGCAAAAAACATTAAAGATAGAAGTAGAAACATTCCGATTCGAAAAAAACCCTCCTGTGTTTTTTGGCTTAATGGCTTACCTAAAACTTTTTCAAAACCATAAAACATCAAATGACCACCATCTAATAATGGAATTGGGAATAAATTAATTAAACCTAAACTTATAGATATATAAGCCATCATACTTAAAAATGGTAATATTCCAAACTCAGCAACTTGGCCTGAAATTTTAGCTATTCTGATTGGACCACCTAATTGAGAGCTATCCCCTGAGCCCGCAATTATAGAACCCAAGTATTTTAACGTTGAGGTGGTGACATAATACACCTCAGAAACTGAATAATAAATCGCTTTTGCTGGGCCCAGTTTTTGATGATTGATAGTATTTTGATATGGAATAATTTTTATTCCAACTGTTCTTTTTTTAATTTTATTACCAAGATTATCTTCACCATCTAAGGTCTGAGGTTTTACTTTTATTAAAATCTCTTTATCATATCTCGAAACTTTAAAATCAATAAATTCAGAAGTAGACATTGTTATGAATTTTGAAACATCCAAAATGCTTTTTACTTCGTTTTTATCAATTGATAAAATTACATCATTTTTCTCCAGTCCAGCAACATAGGCAGGGCTTTCTTTGGTTACTTCACTTATCATTGGAGGGGTAAAGTCTTTACCAACAAAAACGTTAATCATGAAAAATATGAGTATTGCTAACAAAAAATTTGCTATTGGACCAGCCGCAACAATTACAGCTCTTTGATAAAGAGGTTTTAAAACAAATAGTTTTTGCCTTTCTTTTTCGTCATATTTTTTAATCAATTCTTCTTGATCAGCTTGTGAAAAAACATTTCTATCACCGAAAAATTTTACATAGCCACCTAATGGAATCCAGCAAATCTTCCATCTTGTACCGGAGCTATCGTTCCAACCAAATATTTCTTTTCCAAATCCAATTGAAAAATCAGTAACCTTTACACCATATTTTTTTGCAAAATAATAATGTCCATATTCGTGTATAAAAACAACAACAAGAATAAGAATTAAAAACGGTAATATAAAATTTAGCATTAGATTTATATTACTTATTTTACTTTATTTTCCAAGATATCATTGGTCCTAATGTTGCGGCAATAAATGACCAAAAAAGTAAATTTTGAACTAAAAACGGTGGAAAAAATTCAGTGGGTACTATAATTCCAACCAATAAACTTTTTGAAAAGTCTGGTGTTGGAAACAATAAAAATCCAAAAATCAAACCTAAAATAATTGAAACATACGCCGTTCTTTCATTAATTTTTTTATCGTAAAAACTATAGAAAACTGTAAGTACAAATGCACAACAAAATAAATCGGCTAATAAAAACAAATACAAAATATCATACCCTTTAGATGCGACTATAAAAGAGATAAAAGATAAAAATAAGATTATATATTTAGATAAATTTAAGTAATTTATCTTTTTAATAAAATTGAATGTTGCTTTACCATCAATTACTATTAGACTTGATATTGCATTTACCAAAGTATCAACAGTTGAAATTGTTAGGGCTAAACCTAATACAATTACTAATAATGACAATAATTCTTTTTGCTCTTTAAGCAATAACATAAAAAATCCGAGATCAGGTCTGGTTGTCGGATCTATGGAAAATGCTACCATTCCAGTAAAACCCATATAAAAAACTATAGGAATAATTATAAAGAAAGATATTATTAAACTTTTTCTTAAAGTTTCAAAATTTTTTGCTGCATATACCCTTTGCCAATTGCCCTGATGAAATAAATTAGTTGCAGCAACTGCGATAAAAAAAGTCAGACCTGCGGTATAACTGGGAATATACGAAGAACTTAAAAGCTGAGGATTTTTTTCATTTATAAATTCAAATGAAAATTCAGCTCCAATAAAAGATTTTATGAAAACTAAAGAAATTAATAAAAGCGCTCCTATCACAATCATTTGAATATTATCAGTAAATATAGAAGCTCTTAAACCTCCATATAAAGTATAAGCAAGTGTAGACAATAAGACAATTAAAGCGGTTATCCAAAGCTTAGTGCCTGAAATGTAATTAATTAATACAGCGACAGCTGTTACTTCAGCGCATAAAAAGATAAACATATAAAAAATTGTCATTAATAAGATAAGTTTGAATAAGCTTTTTCCAAATCTCTTACGCATGAATTCAATTAAAGAAGAGCCCTTAGGAAATTCTTTTCTAATTTTTTTTCCAAGATAAATTAAAAAAAACATTGGAAAAGCTGTTCCCAATGAATATCCAACAACAGCTCCTATTCCTCCCCAAGTTGCTGCTGAAGCCGGACCAAATAAAATCCATGCCCCTAGTGCAGAGGCTGTTAAGCTTGTTGTTAGAGAAAATAATCCAATATTTCTGTTCGCAGTTAAATAATTATTAAGACCTTGGTATTTTTTTGAATTATATAATCCCAAAAAAACAAATATTAGGCTTATTGCAATAACAAGCGTTAGTGACGAAGTTTGAGTTAAAAAATAAGTTTTATTCAATTTTTTCCCTTTCTGAATTACCGGACAGGTTCTAAGGGTATAATCTCAGTCTTTTAAAGACACCCCATTTTTTAATTATAGTTGAAAAATAAAATTTTGCTAGTTAAAATAAGTAATGCCAACATATACTGTTATCACATCAAACCTTGAATTAGATGAGAGTAAAAAAAAGTCAATCGCAGAGGGTATAACAAAAATTCACAGCGAAACTACTGGAGCAAATACATATTTTGCACAAGTCATTTTTAATGAAACTAAAAAGAATAGTCATTTTATGGGGGGCAAAGTTATTAAGGATGAACAAATTTATCTTAATGGCCAAATAAGAGCAGGACGTTCCAAAGAGGTCAAAGACGATCTTATTGATCAATTAAAAAAGTTATTAGCTAAAGAGTCCAAATTAGATCAATCAAATGTTTGGGTTTATATTGTTGATTTAGAACCATCCCAAATGGTTGAATACGGAGAGGTGCTTCCTGTATCAGGTCAAGAAAAGATATGGTTCGAAAATCTACCAGATAAACTGAAGAAAAAATTAAAGTCTTTAGAAAGTTAGTTTAAAAACAAACTAAATGCTCAATATGAATTGGTCTTTTTATTCCGAACTTTTCGTTTATCTCATGTTGATGAACATGATGAGAATGTACAAAAACAGGTAAAATAAAATTTTTGTCAGTTTTTAAGGAGTAAATAAAATTTGTACCTCTAAATTTTTTATCAACTACATCAAATTTTAAATTACTTTTATCGTCATGGTGTAAATCTTCCGGTTGTAATAACAATTTAACTGTAGATCCAATTTCGAAAGGTTTTGAAAAGTTTCCAGTAATGGTTCCTAGCTCCTCGTTTTCTAAACTTTTAGGACTTGTAACTTTTGCTGGTACCAAAACTCCCCTATTCAAAAATTTTACCACCTCAATTGAATTGGGTATATGATAAACATTATAAGGAGTATCAAATTGTTTTAATTTTTGATCTAATAATATTCCACACGTGTCCGCTAAATAAAAAGCTTCATAGGAGTCGTGAGTAACAATAATAGTTGTAATCTTTAAATCTTTAATAATTTTTTTAAGTTTAGTTTGAATTTCTTCCTTAAAATTTTGATCGATATTAGACAATGGTTCATCTAATAAAAGCAAATCAGGTTCAGCACATAAAGATCTTGCTAACGATGCTCGTTGCGCCTCACCAGCACTTATTTGATGAGGATATTTATCTAACAGATGGTCAATATTTAAAAAATTTATAATTTCATCCACATTGATTTTTTTGGGACCAGACTTTGGTATTCCTAAAATTATATTTTTATAAATTGAATGATGTGGAAAAAGGCTATTTTCTTGAAATGATAAAGCAATTTTTCTTTTTTCTGGTTCCAAATGTTCATTTGTTGATGAGATAATTTTATCCTTTAAAATAATTTCACCATTTTCCAATTTTTCTAAACCAGCAATCGTTCTAAGTATTGTAGTTTTGCCTATTCCTGATGGCCCTAATAAACAAACAATATCTCCTTCATTTTTAACCTCAATTGATAAATTCTTTATCTTGTCTTTACCACCAGCTTTAAAAGTTGCGTTTTTAATTTCAAAAAAATTATTCATCGTTATCTCTTAAGATATATTTTGAACTAAGTAAAATAAAGAAACTTGCTATTATAATCAAAAATAAAGATGGTGCGGCAGCTGCCTCTAAAAGATCCTCAGATGCATAAATATAAGCGGTTGTCGCAAAAGTCTCAAAATTAAAAGGCCTAAGAATTAAAGTTATTGGAAGCTCTCTTATTATTTCTAATGAAATTAAAATCCCGACGAATAAAATTGAATTTTTAAGATACGGAATATGAATTTTTGTGAAGGTGTTTAGTTTTGAATAACCTAATAAATAAGCATTTTCATCAACAGAAATATTTATTTTCTCATAACCTGATTTTATTCCATTACATGCTAGCGAATAAAACCTAATAAAGTAAACAATTATTAGTCCTAAAATAGAACCAAAGAAAATTTTCTTTACCGATGTAAAACCCATCGCTTTTATAATACTGTTATCAAGCCATGCTATAAAAGTAATAAAAGCGACTGCTAAAATAACACCAGGTATTGCATACCCCGAAATTGATAAAGTTGTTAAATTATTTAAAAATTTACTTTTAGAAACTCTATTTCCATAATTTGAGACGAAAGACAGGATTATCAAAACAAAAAAGGATAAAAAGACCAAATATAGCGTATTCCATAAAAGCTCGTAAATTTTTAAGTCAAATAAATTATCTGAAAACTTTAACGTCCAGTAAGACATCTGGCTTAATGGGAATAAAAAACTCATGAAAAAAATCACAAAACACAAGGTAAATGCTAGTATTGCTTTGGCTCCTGAAAGATCCTGTTTTTCTTTTTTCTTAAAACCACCCTTCATATTGGAGTGGTATTTAGCTTTTTTTCTAGAGAGATTTTCTAAGAAAAAAAGAGCAAAAATGAATAATAACAAAAAAAATGAAATTTGGTTTGCGAAAGCAAGATCATCAAAAGTTATCCATGAATTATAAATGCCAGTTGTTAGAGTATTTATTGAAAAAAAATCAACAGCGCCAAACTCTGCTAAAGTCTCCATCGCGACCAATGATAAACCTGCGATAATTGCTGGTCTAGCAGATGGTAAAATTATTCTTAGAAAAACTTTAAATTTTGAAAAACCTAAGTTTCTTCCTAAATCTATAAGATTTTGTGACTGATATAAAAAGGAAGCTCTAGTTAAAATATAAACATAGGCGAATAAAGAAAAAGATATTGAAAGTATTGCTCCAACCATTCCATCAAATTTTGGTATATAAATGTTGTAATTAGCATCTCCAAAAATATTTTTTAATATTGTGTAAGCTGTTCCATAATTTTCAAAAAAAGCTGTTAAAGAATATGCATAAATATATGGTGGAACTGCAAAGGACAATATTAAAGTCCATTTGAAAAAATTACTTCCAGGAAAATTAAAAAAGGAGACTAAATAAGCAGAACCGGTACCCATTAAAAAAGTTAAAATTAAAACACCAGTTAGTAAAACAGCTGAATTAAATATATACTCTAATAGAAAAGTATCTTTTAATATTTGGTAATAATTACTTGTTTCTTCAAAAAAACTTACAGAAACAGTTATAATAGGAATAATAACAACAAATGAAATTAGGAATGAACCAAGAGACCAAACGTTAAATCTATTCATATTATAATCCGCCTTATAATCATGAAAATAAATACGCCCGTGACAAGGAGATCTTATTCACGGGCATATTTTCAAAAAAATTATCTAAAAATCAAAAACTTTTAGGATGTGCGGAACCTCCTGTTCATTGAGATCAGATAAATTTCTTTTATTTATTCTTTGATTGATCTTTTTACACTCCGAGACACACGGAAAGCATCCCTCAGAAGATTTATTTAAATCAATTTCAGAAATAAATTCTTTTTTATCTTCCATGTTATTTCCAACCAGCAGCTGTCATTACTTCTAATGCATCAGCTTGTTTAGCACCATAACTAGAAACTTTTGTTTTTAGATCTTGTTTAAAATCTAAACCAATATTGTTAACTACTAATGGATTTGCCGAAACACCACCAATCATTGGGAATTCAAATGTATTATTAACAAAGTGTTCTTGAGACTCTGGTGTTAATAAAAATTCCACAAGTTTGATTGCATTATCTTTGTTTGGAGCACCTTTTACCATTGCAGCGCAGCTTATGTTCATGTGAGTTCCTCTATCATTTTGATTAGGGAAAAACGCTTTAACTTTTTTTGCTGCTGCTTGTTGTTCGGCACCTTTTTTTCCAGACAACATCAAAGCTAAATAATAAGTGTTTGCTACAGCTATATCTGCTTCACCTGCTGCAACTGCCATTATTTGTGCTCTGTCATTTCCTTTTGGTGTTCTGGCCATGTTTGATACAACTCCTTTAGCCCACTCAGCTGTTGCTGCTTTTCCATTGTTTTTAACCAATGAAGCTACTAAAGATTTGTTGTATATGTTGCTTGATTTTCTAATTACTAATCTACCTTTCCATTTCGGATCAGCTAAACTTTCATAAGTCAAACCAGCCAGCTCCGCACCACTTACTCTCTCTGGAGCGTAATAAACTATTCTCGCTCTTTTAGCGATACCAGTCCAGTGCGAAGTTCTGAAGTTTGAAGGCACTGCCGCTTTAATTGCTGCAGAAGTTAAACCACCTTGTGTCATTCCTTTTGCCTTAAACACTCCACATCTTCCAGCGTCAGCGGTAATGTAAAGATCAGCAGATGAGTCTGCTCCCTCTTCGATCATTCTTTTTTCTAAAGCACCTGCTTTGCCGTTTATTAAATTTACTTTGATACCAGTTTTAGATGTAAACTTATTGTAAAGTTCAGCATCTGCTTTGTAGTGTCTTGCATTAAAAACATTAACTTCCGCAGCAATTGTAAAACCAGCGATTAAAGTAAAAAGTATTGTTAGTATACTTACTTTTTTCATTGTTATTTCCTTCCTCCGCACTATTGATAATGAGAATTATTCTCATTGATAATGATTATCAATCGCATATAATGACGCAGGGGTCAAGGAAATATTAAAATTTCCACTCTGATATTTTGCTATATAGAAAGTTTCTGAAAGCTTGAACTCTAGCTACATTTTTTAAAGATTGAGGATAGACAAAATGTGCTTCGGTTATGGGTCCTTCGACTTTTGGGAGTATCTTAACGATATTTGGTTGGTTAATAGTTATATAATCTGGTAAAGCGGCTAAACCCACCCCGCTTTGAACTGCTAAAAGTAAACCATACACGCTATTTACTCTCATAGCTGTTTTTCTTTTTTTTGCTCCATCTTTTAAACCAAGTTTAAGAGCCCAATCTGGATTAAATACGGGTGAAGGAGCACCTCTTCCAAAAGAAATAAATTTGTGATTATTTAATTCATTTACACTCTTTGGATACCCATTTTTTTCAAGATATTTTGGTGAGCCGTAAATGTGATAATTTATATCAATTAGTTTTTTCTGAATATAATTCAATTGCTTTGGTCTTCGCATAAAAATCCCTATATCAGCTTGTCTAGTGCTCAAATCTAATTCTTTATCATCAAAAATTAATTCAACTTCTATCTCAGGATTTAACTGCATAAATTCTTGAATTCTTGGAGTTAACCAAGTTGTGCCAAAACTAACAACAGTAGTTACAGTAAGTTTTCCAGATGGTTTATTTTTTTTATCTCCTAATGAAGTTTCAACTTCTTTTAATTTACTTATAACTTCGTGTGCTGTTTTAAAAACATATTCCCCGTTTTCTGTTAAAGTCAGCCCTCTCGCGTGTCTTTCAAATAATTTCACTTTTAAATCGTCTTCTAGTGACTGAATTTGACGGCTTATTGCAGATTGACTTAAGTTAAGATTAACTGTAGCGCTGGTAAAACTTCCAGCTTCCGCAACTGCATGGAAAATTTTAAGTTTATCCCAATCCATTATTTATTAAGATTTATTATATATCTCCCCGAAGTTTTGCCTTCTAGCATTTTTGGATACTCTTCTAAAAGTTGATTTAAATTTATTTCTTTAATTGACTTATCTAACAAATCAAAATCAACTAGCGTACGCATTTCACCCCATAAAAAGTTTCTTCTTTGAATTGATACACTTACTGAGTCTATGCCCCAAAGTTTAACACCTCTAATGATAAAAGGCATTACAGTAGTATTTAACTTAATGCTTGAAGCATTACCACAAGCAGCAACAATACCACTTGGTTTTATGTGAGTAAGTATATTTGCTAAAATATTTCCTCCAACCGTATCTACTGCTCCATCATATAAACCTTTATCTAATGGTCTTGCCTCTTTGTCCAAATCGCCTGATTTAATAATATTTTTTGCTCCTAAAGATTTCAAATATTCCTCGTTTGGTTTTGTAGTTGCGGCAGTTACGTTGCAACCAAGTTTACTTAAAATCATTACTGCTATACTTCCAACTCCACCTGAGGCACCAGTTACAATTACATCATTCACTTTCTCACCCAATAGTAAAACCTCTCTAGTTTGTTTTGTAGTAAAAGCACACTGAATTGCAGTTAATCCTGCTGTACCCAACATCATTGCTTGTCTAGAGGTAATCTCTTTTGGTTTTTTTACTAAAAAATTTGAATCAATTTTTGCATATTGAGAATATCCACCATAGAATATTTCACCTACTCTCCAGCCAGTTTGGATAACTTCATCACCTTCTTTAAATTTATCACTTTTGCTTTCAACCACTGTTCCCGCAAAATCAATACCTGGAATATGTGGGAACTCTTTTACTAATCGTGCACCATTTTTAAGTATTAATGCATCTTTAAAATTCAAAGTTGAGTAATCTACTTTTACTAAAACATCTCCGTGTTTTAAAAAAGATTTGTCAATTTTTTTTATTTCCCTTGAAAACTTTTCACCTTCTTGGTTTATTACCAATGCATTAAAATTATCAGACATTTTAATAGTAAATATTATTTCGCAATGAATCGCAAATATCTATTTTGATAGCTTAAGTCGTCTTTAAACTGGCCTAAGTAAAAATTTGTAACTGTTGTAGCTTGCTCCTTTTTAATTCCCCTCATTGTCATGCAATGGTGGGTTGAATCTATCGTTACTGCAACTCCTTTTGCATCTAAACTTTCCATTAAAGTTTTTGCAATTTGCACCGTTAACCTCTCTTGAGTTTGTAATCTTTTTGAAAAAATTTCTACAACTCTAGCAATTTTACTCAGTCCAACAACTCTTTGGTTTGGAATGTAGGCTACATGAGCTTTGCCAATGATTGGAGCCATATGATGTTCGCAGTGACTCTGTATAGATATATTCTTTTGAACGACCATGTCACTATAACCCTCTACATCTCCGAAAGTTTTTTCTAGTACAAGATTTGGATCTTCTGAATATCCTTTAAAATATTCTTTAAATGCTTTAACTACTCTTTTAGGGGTTTCTAATAAACCCTCTCTGTTTGGGTCTTCGCCCATCCATTCTAGAATTGTTCTAACAGCCTCCTCAGCATCTTTATCACTTATTTTGCTACTAAGTTGTTGTTTTTGGATATCTTTAACAATTTTCATAAAATCCTTATACCTATTTATTAAGTCTTTTAAAATATTTATTATACTATTTATTATGTTAAATAATTAAGAAATATATGTTTAAAAAAAGAGAAAGTGTCACAGAGATTGAAGAAGGAAGTTTCCTGTCTCCTAAGTTTGATAACGATGGTTTAATTCCAGTCGTGACTACTTGTGTAAATACCAAAGAAATTTTAATGCTTGGTTATATGAATGTAGAGGCATTCAAAAAAACTATCGAAACTAAAGAAGCTCATTATTGGAGTAGATCAAGAAAACAAGTTTGGCATAAAGGAAAAACAAGTGGTTTTATTCAAAAGGTGAGGGATATAAGAATTGACGACGATCAGGACTCAGTTTGGTTAAGTGTTGACATTGGAAATGGTTCAAGTTGCCATGTTGGATACAGATCTTGTTTTTATAGGTCAATACCTTTAGGAAAAATCAAAAATGCAAGAGAAATTAAAATGAAATTTGAGGAAAAAGAAAAAAAATTTGACCCTGAAAAAGTTTATAGAGGTCAGCCAAACCCTACAAAGATTTAGTATATGGAAACAGAGGACATTAAAGTATTAAGACCATTTGGTCCCACAATAGCTAAAGTAAAAATTCCTGATAATTTAGTAAAAGAACTTAATGATTATACAGATGATATAATAAAAAATAAAAAAAAGAAAAAAGATCTTGATTGGGGAAAAAATTTGGTTGGTAACGTTAAACAAGAATTTATGATTGAAAAAGATGTAATGGAAAAAATTGGATGGGGAAAATTTTTAGCATCAAGTGTTCGTGAGTGGATACGTCAAACTAATAAAAGAGAAATTACAAAATTTAATATTATGAATAGTTGGATTGTAAGACAATTTAAAAATGAGTATAATCCATCTCATTGGCATAACGGCCATGTATCTGGAGTTGGTTATTTAAAAGTACCTTCAAATCTAGGAGAGACACTTCAAAAAGATAAACCACTTAATAATAATGGAAAACTAGAAATGGTCCATGGTTCAAAAGCTTTTTTATGTAAACCAACATTTAGAGTGACACCAAAAGTTGGTGATTTTTATTTTTTTCCTCATTATCTAATGCATGCCGTTTACCCTTTTTTTGACAGTGACGAGGAAAGAAGATCGGTTTCATTTAATGCTACTGTAGACCAATCTTTATTCAATGAGTAAAAAACAAAAAAATGTTTTAGGTGGAGATTTAGAGCTTTGCTCATCTAATCCTTTAACGGGATGGTACAGAGACGGTTGTTGCAATACAGATGATAATGATAACGGATTACATACAGTTTGTGCAAAAGTAAATAGTGATTTTCTCGAGTGGTGCAAGTCTGCTGGTAATGATTTGGTTACACCTCATCCTGAATTTGGTTTTCCAGGCTTAAAAGACGGTGACAATTGGTGTGTATGCGCTTCTTGGTTTGCAAGAGCTGTTGAAGCCGGAAAAGAGTGTAAAATATATTTAAAAAAAACAAATGAAAAAACCTTAAAGATTATTCCATTAAAAATTTTAAAAAAACACGCAATAGATTTATCTTAATTACATATTTCCATATCTTGGTCCACCACCTCCCTCTGGTGTTACCCAAGTAATGTTTTGAGAAGGTTCCTTTATATCGCAAGTCTTACAATGAATACAGTTTTGAGAATTTATTACAAATTTAGGTACATCATTTTCGACTTGCACCTCATATACACCCGCAGGACAATATCTTTGCGCAGGCTCATCAAATCTATCTAAGGTATACCTTATTGGTAAATACTTATCTTTCAATTTTAGATGAACTGGTTGATTGTCTGTATGGTTGGTCCCTGTTAGATAAACTGAACTTGTTTTATCGAATGTAATTATATTATCAGGTTTTGGATAATCTATTACTGGCATCTCATTTGCTGGTTTTAAAGTTTCATGATCCGCGTGTTTATGTTTAAGTGTGAACGGTAATTTCCCTCTGAAAATTATTTGGTCTATGCCTGTGAAAATAATTCCTAAGATTAATCCCCAACTAAAACTTGGTTTTACATTTCGTGCTTCGAATAATTCTTTATAAACCCAGCTTTTTTTAAATTTTTCCTCGTAAATCGAAAGCTCTTTAGACTCGTTCAGATGCTCAACTATAGTTTCCGCTGCAACTATTCCACTTTTCATTGCTGTATGGGAACCTTTAATTTTCGGCATATTTAAAGTGCCTGCATCACATCCAATTAAAAGGGCGCCTGGCATAAACATTTTAGGTAAACTTTGAAAACCTCCTTCAATTAAAGCTCTTGCTCCATAAGAAATTCTTTTTCCTCCTTCCAGCATTTTATTGATAGCTGGATGAGTTTTAAATCTTTGAAATTCATCAAAAGGAGATAAGTGAGGATTTTTATAATCTAAACCTATAACATAACCTAAATAGACTTCTTTATTTTCAGCATGATATACAAAGCTTCCACCGTAAGTATTTTTATCTAGTGGCCACCCGGCCGTATGCATTACTAAACCTTCTTGGTGATTTTTTTCATCGATCTTCCAAATTTCTTTAAAACCAATACCGTATTGTTGAGGATCTTTTCCATTATCTAAGTCAAACTTTTTAATTAATTGTTTTCCTAAGTGACCTCTACAGCCCTCTGCAAATACTGTAACTTTAGCATGTAATTCCATTCCTGGTTCGTAACCGTCTTTTTTATTTCCCTCTTTATCTAAACCCATGTCTTGAGTAATAACACCTTTTACAGAACCATCATCGTTATATAAAATTTCTGATGCCGGGAAACCTGGAAAAATCTCTACACCCAATACTTCCGCTTGCTCGGCGAGCCATCTACATAAATTGGCAAGACTAATTATATAATTTTTGTGGTTTTGTTGGACTTTTGGTAGTAACCAAGTTGGCCAGCTAAATGAACTTTTTTTTCCTAAAAAAAGAAATTTTTCTTTTGTTACTTTAGTTTTAATTGGTGCGTTGAGATCTTTCCAATTAGGAACTAATTCATCTAATGCTCTAGTCTCGAAAACATTCCCTGATAAAATATGTGATCCAATTTCGGCACCTTTTTCTAATACGCATACATTAACATCAGCATTTAATTGTTTTAATTTAATGGCTGTAGCAAGACCTGATGGTCCTCCACCCACAATAACAACATCATATTCCATAACTTCTCTAGTCATGAATTATTTTTGAATAGTGTTAAGTTTATTTAATTCTTCTAAAAATTGCGGAAGAGCTTCAAACAAATCTGCCTCTAACCCATAATCTGCTATGCTAAATATTGGTGCTTCACCATCTTTATTTATCGCGACAATAATTTTGCTTTCTTTCATTCCAGCTAAATGTTGAATGGCTCCAGAAATACCAACTGCTATGTACAAATCAGGCACAACAACTTTTCCTGTTTGCCCGACTTGATGATCGTTAGTAATATACCCTGCATCTACAGCTGCTCTTGATGCTCCGATGGCTGCATTCAACTTATCCGCAATTGCTGAAATTAATTTAAAATTATCTGAGTTTTGCATTCCTCTGCCACCTGAAATTACAATTCTTGCAGTCCCTAACTCAGGTCTATCTGATTTTATTTCCTCTCTTTTTACAAACTTGGAATTTTTAAAAGCTTCACCTGGTTCCGATTTTACAATCTCTGCAGAACCTCCGGTAGCTGGTGCAGGCTCAAAAGATGTTGGTCTTATAGTGACACACTTCTTTTTGTCGTTACTTTTTACTGTTGCAAAAGCATTTCCTGCGTAAATTGGACGTAAAAAGGTATCGGCTGAAATAACTTTAATGACATCACTAACCTGAGAAGTATCTAAAAGAGCTGCTATTCTAGGCATTAAATTTTTTCCAAATGTGTTAGCTGAGCAAACTAAATGTGAATATGTGTCTGCATGCTTCATTATTGCTGCAGTATAATTTTCTGCAATAAAGTTTTCATAAATTTCGTTGTCAACATGGATAACTTTTTTTACGTTTGGTATTTCAGACGCGGATTTAGCGACACCCTCTGATTTATTACCTAAAACTAAGATATGGAGGTCTTCATCTATTTTGCAAGCAGCTGATACTGCATTGTAAGTGAAGGGTCTTAATTCTTTATTGTTATGTTCTGCAATTAATAAAACTGACATTTAGATTACCTTAGCCTCATTTTTTAATTTTTGAACCAATTCTGATACATTTGCGACTTTAATTCCAGCTTTTCTTTTTGGCGGTTCTTCTACCTTAATTTGCTCGATTCTTGCTTTTGTATCAACCCCTAAATCTGAAGCATTTATCTGCTCTAATGGTTTTTTCTTTGCTTTCATTATATTAGGTAATGAAGCATATCTGGGCTCATTTAATCTAAGATCGCAAGTAACAATTGCGGGTATGTTTACTTCAATTGTTTCTAATCCTTCATCAACCTCTCGAGTAACTTCAAGTGAAGATTCTTTAACATTAATTTTAGATGCGAAAGTCGCTTGTGGCCAACCGAGTAAAGCCGCTAACATTTGACCTGTTTGGTTACAATCATCATCTATCGCTTGTTTGCCCATAAAAACTAAATCAGGTTTTTCTTTATCTACTATTTTTTGCAATATTTTTGAAACAGCTAAAGGCTCAACTGCACGATCAACCTTTACATGTATTCCTCTGTCAGCACCAACCGCAAGAGCTTTTCTCACTGTTTCTTGAGCTTTTTCTTCACCAATAGTTATTGCTACAATTTCTTTTGCTTTTCCAGACTCTTTAATTTTTACTGCTTCTTCAACAGCGTTATCGTCAGGAGGATTAGTAGACATTTTGACATTATCTGTAACTACTCCCGTTCCATCTTCTTTTACTCTTACTTGAACGTTGTAATCTATTACTCTTTTTACTGCTACCAAGATTTTCATTATGCTCTCAACAACTCATTTTTTGGGTCATAAGGACTTTCTTCAAGAATAGTTGCCTCATGCGTTTTTCCCAATATGTCAATTTTAAGTTTCTGACCTACGTTTGCTAATTCTGGTTTAACCATTCCAAGTGCTATAGATTTTCCTAATCTAAAACCGAAATCTCCACCAGTGGCTCTTCCAATACAAGTACCGTTTTCATAAATTGGATTATTTCCAAGCACATCAGCATCAGTAATATTATGAACTTCTAGTGTGACCAATTTATTATTAAATCCTTTTTCTCTCCATTTATTTAATGCATCTAAGCCAATAAAATTTCCTTTATTTGGATGTATAAATCTATCTAAACCACTTTCGTATGGAGAATATTCTATAGATAATTCTGTTCCAACTAGTTTATACGATTTCTCAACTCTTAAACTATTCATTGCTCTTATACCGTAAGGTTTTAAATTTAAATCTTTACCAGCATCTATTAATTTATCAAAAATATGATTTTGATATTCAATTGGATGATGTAATTCCCAACCTAATTCTCCAACAAAGTTTACTCTCATTGCGTTCACAGGAGCATAACCCACGTCAACATTTTTAGCACTTAACCATTTAAAATTTTCATTTGAAAAATCATCTTTTGATACTCTTGTCATTAACTCTCTTGCTTTTGGTCCAGAAACAACCAACACACCCATACTATTAGTTAAATTTTCAAATTGAACAGATCCATCACTAGGCATCCATCTTAATATCCAATCATGATCAAGTCTTTGAAATACACCTGCAGATACCAAATAAAAACTATCTTCAGACTCTCTCATTATTGTAAATTCCGAATGAACGCCGCCTTTGGTATTTAAGGCGTGACACAAATTTATCCTTCCAATTTTTTTTGGAAGTTTGTTTGCAACGAGTTTATCCAAAAACTCCTCTGCTTTTGGTCCTTTAATTCTACATTTAGCAAATGCACTCATGTCTAATAAACCTACATTCTCTCTTACATTCTTGCATTCTTTCTCAATAGCTTGAAACCATTTTGATCTTCTAAATGACCAGTGATCTTTTTGCTCCATTCCATCAGTAGCAAAAAAATTTGGTCTTTCCCAACCAAATTTTTGACCAAAAACTGCTCCAAGTTTTTCCATTCTGTCGTAACATGGCGCTGTTCTTAGTGGTCTTGCCGCTGGTCTTTCTTCATCTGGGAAATGAGTTATAAAAACGTGGCTGTATGCCTCTTCATTTTTTTCTTTAAGATAAGCTTTCGAACAATAATCTCCATATCTTCTTGGTTCAACACCAAGCATGTCAATTGTAGGTTCACCATCTACGATCCATTCTGCTAACTGCCAACCAGCACCACCAGCTGCAGTTATTCCAAAACTATGACCTTCGTTTATCCAGAAATTTTTAAGTCCCCATGCTGGTCCTACAATTGGATTTCCATCTGGAGTGTAACAAATTGCACCATTATAAACTTTTTTAACTCCTACCTCACCAAAAGCTGGCACTCTATGTATTGCACCTTCTATATGTGGAGCGAGTCTATCTAAATCTTCTTGAAATAATTCATATTCAGAATCTTTTGAAGGTCCATCAACATAACATGCGGGAGCTCCATCTTCATAAGGGCCTAATATTAAACCTCCAGCTTCTTCTCTCATATACCAACGGCTATCACTATCTCTTAAAACTCCCATTTCAGGTAAACCCTCTTTTTTTCTTTTTTGAATTTCAGGGTGTGGCTCTGTAACAATATATTGATGTTCTACAGGAATAACTGGAATGTCAAGACCAACCATTTTTCCAGTTTGTCTAGCAAAATTTCCTGAACAAGAAATAATATGTTCGCACTCAATTGAACCTTTGTCTGTTTCTACTACCCATCCATCTTTAGTTTGTTTCATACCAACAACTGTGGTGTTTCTGTAAATCTCCGCACCTCTATTTCTTGCACCAGTGGCCAAAGCTTGTGTTAAATCAGCAGGTTGAATATATCCATCCTCAGGATGTTGAATTGCTCCAACTAAATCAGATGTATTACATAATGGCCAAATTTCTTTTACTTGATCGGGTGTCAAAAATTTTACATCAACACCGATAGTTTTTGCAACTCCTGCATATTGAAAGTACTCATCCATTCTATCTTTATTATTTGCAAGTCTAATATTTGAAACAACACTGAAGCCTACATTCTTACCAGTTTCTTCCTCTAATTTTTTATATAAATTGACTGCATATTTGTGGAGTTGTCCAACGGAATAACTCATATTAAAAAGTGGTAATAAACCTGCAGCGTGCCAAGTTGATCCAGACGTAAGTTCTTTTCTTTCAACTAAAACAACGTCTGACCAGCCTTTTTTAGTGAGATGATAAAGGGCGCTAACCCCTACAACACCTCCACCAACTATTACGACCTTTGCTTTAGATTTCATTATTAGATTTCTACAAGATTTTTAAAACGAACGAAACAAAATTCTATTAGTCGTCGTCTGGTTCTCTCCAATCTAATTGGAACAACAAATAAGCTGCGACACTCACGCTAATTATGCCTACAACAATTCCACAGTTGAGACCAATCTCCTGACCAAAATAATACCAAGTTATCTGGGTGGTCAAAATAGGTGGAACACAAAGTATGAGCATAAGAATTAAAATACGATTTTCATATTTAGGTTTTTTCATAATCTAAATTGATGCTCCAAGAGAAATTGGATTAGAAACTGCAGTAGTCAACCAGCAATTGTTAAGTGATCCTTGACCGTCATATTTTTCTACTTGCCACTTAAATTCATAGTAAAAATTATCTGATCCTAAGATAATTACATCATAAATTGCGATCTTCTTGTTGTTATAGACCTCTTCAATTTTATGATCTTTGTGATTTAACAAAATTGAGTAAATTTCGTTTTTTAACATCTTTTTAAAATTATTTAATGGGCCAGTATTTATTTTATTTTCTGGATGAGCGAATTCCCATGTTTGTTCAATACCAAAATCTTTATCTGGTTTATCATTATTCTTTAAACTGATCAGTTGAATTTCAACCACATTATAAGGTTCAATTTTTGTGCTAGGCTTAATAATATCAGAATAAACACTCACTACATGAAGATTAAATAATAAAAAGAAAAATAAAAGTTTGTGCATAATAGAACTTTAATTTTACAATATTATAATATAAATTTTACAAATAAAATGTCGCTTTATCTAAATTCTAAGAAAATAATCAAAGAATGGACTGATTATAATGGTCATATGAACGTGGCTTATTATGTCTTAATTTTTGATTTGTATGGTGCTGAAATATTAATGGACAAATTTAAAATGGGCGAGGAGTCAGCTAAGAAAACCAAAAAAAGCACCATGGTGGTTGAATCCCATATTACTTACAACCAGGAAGTAAAAGAAGGTGACGAGGTAGATGTAAATTTACTATATTTCGATCATGATAAAAAAAGATTGCAATATAAGCTTGAAATGATTCATAAAGAAAAAAAATTTTTAGCATCGACCATTGAAATTTTATCTCTTTACGTTAATTTAAATCAAAGAAAAGTTTCAGAATTTGAAAATGAAAAAATAATAATCATGAAAGAATTCATTAAAAGTAATTTACAAAAATTTAAAAGTGATAATTTGATATTTTCAAATAAATTAAAAAAATAATTATATTTGTGAAGCTGTTTGTTTTACTTCCTCTAAAAATTTTTCTCTTTTTTCTTTTGATACAAATGGAACTGCAAAGAATCTTTTATAAACAACGTCTGTTATCCCACAAATATTAAAAACCCCTCTTCTCAATCTTTTTGTTGGCATATTCAAAAAAAAAGTTCTAATTGCAAATTGAGGTGATCCGTAAGTACAAAATACTACTGCCTTTTTTCCTTTTAAATTTCCAATAGGATATCCATAATTACCAAATAATTTTTTAAAACTAAAAGCCCATGGTGGAGAAAGAACTTTATCAATCCATCCCTCGACCATCGCAGGCATCCTGAAATTCCATATAGGAGCAACAAGAACAATTACATCGCTCTTCTCAATTCTTTTTCTATGGTCCAAAACAGTATTATCTGGTTCTTCTCCTGCAAAAATTGGATTAAATTTTTCTTTATAAAGATCAACACAATCAACTTTATTACCTTTATCTTCTGAAGATTTTATAAAAGTATCCCTTATTGCTGCGTTAAATGATTTATCGTTATAGTGCCCGTATATTAAAAAAATTTGTTTCATTGTTGCCAGATATTTTCTAACCTACTCTCTCTACCACACCCTTTTTTATAAAGTAAGTAATTTATAAAATTTGTTTGATAATAATTTTGGTGATAATCCTCTGCTGGATAAAATTTTTCAAATTTTTTGACGAAAGTTACAACTTTATTATTAAAATCGTTTTCTATAGCTTTAATACTTTTTTCTATTAGTTTCTTTTGATCGTTGTTCATATAAAATGCAGCAGATTTATAACTATAACCTTTGTCGCAAAATTGACCTGCCGCATCAAAAGGATCAATATTTTTCCAAAAAACATTTAACAATTCCTCAAAACCGATCTTGCTTGTATCGTATGTTATTTCAACCACTTCAATATGACCAGTATCACCATAAGTTACCTCTTTGTAAGTCGGATTAGTTTTTGTTCCCCCCGAATAACCAGAGACAACATTGGTGACACCTTCTACATTATCGAAAGACTCCTCCATGCACCAAAAACACCCACCACCAAAATAAGTTTTTTTCAATTCTTGAGAATATGATTCGTTATTAACAAAAAGAATTAAGATAAAAATGACAATAAAATTACGCATTAATATTAAAATGTTTAGCTTTTTAGAGCTGGAAAAACAGGATTTACTTTTTGAAATATGTTTTGATAGTCCTGTTTAATACAACGATTTGAAATATATTTCATTTTTGCATCTAAGGCTATTTTTTCTGCTGCGTCATTTTTAATTCCATATTGAAGCCATAAAACCTTCGCATTTATTTTAACAGCCTCGTTTGCTAAATCAGGGGTTTCATTTGAGGGTCTAAAAATATTAACAATATCTATTGGTATTTCTATATCCTCTAATTGTGAAAAAACTTTTTCACCATGGATAATTTCACCTTCTGCAAAAGGATTTACTGGAATTACCCTATAACCAAATTCCTGCATGTATTTCATTACTATTGTTGATGGTTTTCTTTTTAAGTTTTTTGGATCCTCTTTTTTTTTAAGAGAACTTACACCAACCATGGCAATAGTTTTAGAATTTTTTAAAATATCTTTAATTACTATTGTCATTTATTTTTCCATTTAGGTTTTCTTTTTTCTAAAAATGCTGAAATTCCCTCTCTTGCATCCATTGACATCATATTCAGTGTCATCATTTTACTTGTGTAGGCATACGCTTTTTTGAGAGGCATTTCTAATTGTTTATAGAATGCTTTCTTTCCAATTTTAATTGATAAATTTGATTTTGCTGAAATTGTTTTTGCAACCTCTAATACTTTTGAATTAAGTTTATTTTTTGGAAAACAGTCATTTATCAAACCAATCTCTTTTGCATATTTTGCATTTATAGGTTCGCCCGTTAACAACATTCTCATCATTCTTTTTTTTCCTATTTTTCTACTTACTGCCACCATTGGTGTGCTGCAAAATAAACCTATATTTACTCCTGGGGTAGCAAATTTTGCATCTGTTGATGCGTAAGCTAAGTCGCAACTTGCTGCTAGTTGGCACCCTGCTGCAAATGCAGAACCATGAACTTTAGCAATTATGGGTTTTCTTCCTTCAACAATATTAAGCATTAATTTTGAACAAAGATTAAATAATTTTAAGTATTTGGATCTTACTTTTAAATTTTTTACCTCTTTAAGGTTGTGACCTGCGCTGAAACCTTTGCCATTTCCACTTAAAATTATTACTCGAGTCTTATTATCCCTTTCTAATCTTCTAAAAACATCTATTAAAATATTTAATGTTTTGAAGGATAGTGAATTATAAGTTTTGGGCTCATCAATTATTACGTTTTTAATTCCAAAACCATTATCTTTTACAACAACTGTCATTTTATTTAAGCTCTCCATCTTCTCGCATTTTTGCTCTAATTTTAGTTGCTGATATTTTTTGTGTCTCCTCGTCTAATACTATCTCTTCAATTTTATAGCCCACTCCTCTACCATAACATATGTTTGTAACATTAGGGACAAGCATTATTCTAAACCTACCCTCATATTTTGGATTTAATCTTTCTTCAATTTTTTGTTTAACTGTTTCAAAGTCAAAAGGATTGTCATCTACACCTTGCACATCTCGTATTTGAATACAAACTTGACCAGTTTTCTTAACTATTTCTTCAAACAAAGTATAATGTCCATCATGAAAAGGCTGCCACCTTCCTAACATTTGCGCTGTTGGTTTTTTATTATCCCACTTATACATCTTTAATTAAATCTGTAAAAATTTTCTCAGACCATTCTTTAGCATTTTGTGATGTAACATGAAAATCAAATTTCTCAGGTTTTACAAACATTTTATTTGTGTCATCAAATCTTCCTGATTTAATTGTATCAACCCAAACTATATAGTCTGCTGGAAACAATTTACGTGCCCCTGGAGTAGGACATATAAAGTCAGCAATAACATTATTGCCTTCATTCTTTAATTTAAGAGCGAAATCTGACATTCTTTTTGCTTGCCTCTTTCTCCCTTCCTCAGAAAAATCCCAATCATTAGCTTCTTTTCTAACTTCGTCAGCATTAAGTCTCTTTGCTTCAATTTTTTTAGCAAGCGCATCTGCAAGAGTTGTTTTGCCAGCACCAGGTAAACCCATTATTAAAATTATTTTTAAATTCATATTAATTATTTTGTAACTTTATATATTCCAAGCCAAGCATTTACATCTTTACTGGATAAATAATTT
>CABZSS010000003.1:30000-106940 GCA_902528375.1 uncultured Pelagibacteraceae bacterium | reverse complement strand
CCGGTTGATGCACTTGCAATGATGGTTCATAAAGATTTTGCACAAACGATAGGCAGAGATGTTTGTGAAAAACTTAAAGATTTAATTCCGCGACATAATTTTATGATTCCCGTTCAAGCCGCGATAGGAGGAAAAATTATCGCTCGAGAAACTATAAAAGGTTTTAAAAAAGATGTTCTTACAAAAATCCATGGCGGAGGGGCAAGAGATAGAAAAAGAAAACTGCTAGATAAGCAAAAAAAGGGGAAGGCTAGATCAAAACAATTTGGAAGAGTGGAAATCCCTCAAGAAGCATTTATTGGAGTGCTTAAAATAAATAAAGAAAATTAAAATGATATACGATTGTTTTTCATATTGGGATGAAGACTTACTTCTAGAATTAAGATTAAATATTTTGGATAAAATAGTTGATCACTTTGTTATTGTAGAAGGTGACAAAACTTGGCAAAATAATCCAAAAGAATTAAAATTTGATATTAAAAAATTTCAAAAATTTAGAAATAAAATTATTTATATACCAGTTACAGATCTTCCTGATGGTGAAGATCCTTATTTAAGAGAAAATTATCAAAGAAATTCTATATCAAGAGGAATCAAAAACGCAAAGGATGATGATATAATTTTGATTTCAGATTTAGATGAAATTCCTAATCCAAATAGTATAAAGAATTTTAAACGCAAAATGAGATATGCTACATTTCAACAAAAACATTTTTATTATAAATTCAATTTACAGAGTAAAAATCATCCATTTTGGAATGGTACAAGAATCTGCCTAAAAAAATATCTGAAATCACCTCAATGGTTAAGAGACCTTAAATTTAAAAAAAGACCTTTCTGGCGTTTGGATAAAATAAGATTAAATAATATAATTAAAGATGGCGGCTGGCATTTTTGCAATTTAAAGACTGCTGAAAATTTACTTTATAAATATAAAAATTTATGTGAAACAAACGATCCTATACATTTTAATGAAAGTATTGACCTCAAATATCTTCAGTTAGACGAAATAAAAAAAAAAATTATTTCGGGGGAGGACATTATTGGAAGAAAAGATAACTTCATTAAAGTAGATTTAGATAACTCATTTCCAGAATATTTAATTAAAAGTCGAAATATTTATAAGGATTGGATTATCTAATTCAAAAACTTTTCAAGTTTTTTTATTGGCAAAAACATATCTCCTTGCTTGTTATTTTCTATTTTTTTCAACATGATATATTGATGTTTTAGATTGTTGTATTTACTGATTTTTTGATAACTTATATTTGGATGTCCTATATTCTTTATTTCTAAAACTTTGGTTTTTTTTTTACAAAATATGAGATTTACCAAACCTGCACCATGTGGTCCCACAATAAGTTTACAATTTTTAAAGATCGAAATTTGTTCTTTGAGCCTATACTCAGATAATCTAATTATTTTGAAACCCTTTTTTTTCAAATATTTTTTAATTTCCGTATCGTTAATAATTTTACAATGATTGTACTGAGAATCGGACCTATCAATATAAATTTTTTTGTAATTTTCAATTTTTTTACTTGCAGCGGCTAGAAATATTTTTCTTAGATTATATATAATCCATTTTGGAATGTTACTGTGAGCGTTAAAAAGGGTTCCTTTAAAATAATGTGGATGAGTACAAAACATCAAATTTTCCACTAAACAATGTTTATTGAATTTGCTATCTATAATTTTTATCGAATTTAATTTAAGTATCTTAAGAGTCTCCTTTTGAAAATGATTTAATTTTGAGAAATAAAAATAATCTACCTTTTTTAAATCATAAGCTTTAGATAAGATCATTATTTTTGGCACTATATCAAGTAACCAGTGAGAGTAGTTATTATACCCGCTTGCCCCTTGCGTAAGATTAAAAACATTTCCATTTATTTTTTTTAAAAATTTTGGCGTTCCTGATTTTAAAACTTCATTTCTTTTTGCGCTTACTAGTTTACCACTTATTTGCTGAAACGAACCCTCTGCAATTAATTGATTGTTTTTTATTACACTTACATTCTCAACACAATTCGTATAAATTCGGCAGTTTTTTATTGAATATACTTTGTAAGAAATTTTATTTAGTTTAGGTTTTTTTAATTTTATGAATTTTGGCCGAAACTCTGATTTAAGATGGATTTTTTTGTACAAAGCAGAGAAATAGTAACTTCTTAATAATTTATAAGTTTTTTTAAGTTTTTTTCTCAATTTTAAATTTTTAATTTGTTTATATAATATATTTTGTGGTCTAAAAACTAATATATGAACAATCTTAATATTTTTTGTGTAACTGATAAACCTATCAAGTATTTGGAGGATCTAGATATTAATTTAGTTGGTGTAGGTGAAAGACATTTCAATCAAAAATATATTACTTGTTTAAGTGGTAAAAATATTCAAAAAAAGGAAAGACATTATTCAGAATTAACTTTTCATTATTGGTTTTGGAAAAATAAACTCGAAAAATATAGTAATAATGATTGGATAGGATTTTGTCAAAAAAGAAGATTTTGGCTAAATTCGAGAAGTCACAGAAAAGATAATGATATTTCAAATATCATTCTAAAAAGCGTACCAAATGAATGGGAAAAATATGATGCGGTGCTTTGTGAACCAATTCCTCTTGGAACAAAATTATCAAAACTTTTTAAGAGAGGCTGGAGGAATATTATTAGAAGACCAATACTGTTATTCGATCACCAACGTATAAATATTAGAACACAATTTGATCTTCATCATGGCTATGGAGTATTAGAAAAAGCGATAAGAGTAATGAATGAAAAAGATAAATCTGATTTTACAGAATTCGTAGATAGAAATACAACATATAATCCACACATAATGTTTATTTCAAAAAAAAAATTTTTAAATAATTTTTTTAAGGATCAATTTGAATGGTTATTCGAATGTGAGAAAATTTTTGGATTTGAAAATTTAAAAGGTTATGATCAAACCAGATTGTATGCTTTTCTCGCAGAAAGATATATGCCATTTTGGTTCAGAAAATATTCAAAGACTATTGAATGGCCTTGGATATTTTCAGATTCCCATCTTTTATGAAATTAGATAAAATAAAATTTAGTAAAGATAAACTAAATATATGCCAGGTTTCCCTGAAAGGGAATATACCGATTATAATTAATAACTATCAAAAATTAAAATCATTTTACAAAGATTTCAACATTTTTATTATTTGCCCAAAAAAAGATTTTAAACACTTTAAAAAAAAATTAAGATTTAATGAGTTTACTATAATTAGTGAAGAAAAAATAATATCGTTCTCTCAATTTGAAAAAATATTTTATCAATTGTCAAAAAAATATAAATTTAAGCGTTTATTTAAAGAAAGATTATCTTGGTACTACCAACAAGTTTTGAAACTCTCATTTGCCTTTTATTTTTTACAAAAATTTCATAAAAAAGTGATCTTGTGGGATGCAGACACAATTATAGTAAAAAAAATAGAATTTTTTAGTGGAGATTTTTCCAGAAAGTTTGGTACTTATACAGAATTTCATAAATCATATTTTGAAACAAATAAAGCTTTATTAGGAAAGCTCCCCAAATATTTTATTTCTTTTGTTGTTCAATTTGGATCAATAACTAAGGATGAATGTAAAATACTAATGAAAAAATTAAAGATCAAAAGTGTAAAAATTAATACTATTGCAAACAAACTATCTGTTTTGATAATGAAAAAAATTTTTTTAATAAACAGTCCTTATAATGGATCTTTATTTTCAGAGTACGAATTAATTGGTAATTCAAATATCTTAGCAAAACCCGGAAAACAAAAATTGATAGCAAATCTAAGAAAGGGACTGAAAGGCTTATTGACATCGAAACAACTAAACTTTTTGAGTCTTTTAAATATTACAAATGTAACTTACGAACATACTCACAATAATATTCATAGTAGAGGAATGTTGAAACGAAAATTAAGTTGGTTTGACTTTACAGTTATAGTTTTAAAAACAAAATTAAAATTTTATTATAATCTAATTAAACATAATGTTCTGTTTACTTTAAATGTTGATAAGATGAATTGAATAAAAGTTTGGAGAGATGGCCGAGTGGTTTAAGGCGCACGCTTGGAAAGCGTGTTTAGGGGAAACTCTTTCGTGGGTTCGAATCCCACTCTCTCCGCCACTTTTTTAAAGTTATTTTGGTTAATATTAAATTATAATATATAAATTACATATTAAAAAATTTTTATAAAATATGAATATTGCATTCAATGAAATTACAATAATTGTCATTCTTTATGAGGAAAAAGAAAAGATAGTTTTACGATGTTTAGAAAATTTAAAAAGTTTTAAAATTATAATCGTAGACAACGCTAATAATATAGCTCTTAAAAGAATAATCGAAAAAAATTATAAGATCTACAAATATATATTAAATAAAAAAAATTACGGCTATTCAAAAGCAGCAAACCAGGCCATTAAACTTTCAGATACAGAATTTATTTTAATGTTTCAAGCAGATGGTATTATTGATCAAAAAGATATATTCAAACTTTTGGATACGCATAAAAAATATGAAAACTCTTTCATTGTATCTCCCACTTTATTTGATAAAGAAAAAAACTTGAGTACAAATGCAGGAAATTTCCCAGAAAATTATTTATATAAGAAACCTATTATTCTTGATGGAGATATTTGTGCTGAAACTGTTCTTGGATCAATAATAATGTTCAAGAAAGCAGATATAATAAAAATTGGTCTATACGATGAAAATTTATTTCTTTATTTTTTAGATGATGATCTTTGCAAACGTATAAGAGATAAAAAAAAAGCTGTTATTCAGGTTTTAAATGCTAGAGCGACCCATGAACATGGTCAAATTAAAGTGAGAAACCCCATTAAGAAAATTTTTTTAAGACATTTTCATTTCACTTTTGATGAACTTTATTATTTTTATAAGATCAAAAAACACGAAAGGCTACTTAAAGAATTAAGCAATAAGGTCCCCAAATATTTTACAAAACTTCTGTTGAACTTGATAATTTTAAGGCCTAACAAAGTTGTATATTTTCTCTCAAAAATAATGGCTTTTTATAAATTTAAAAAAATTGCAAAAAAAAATAATATTTAATATAACTTGGTTAAATAGGGATTTATACACGAATCTCTCTTTTAAAGCTTTTAATAATGCTTAAAAGTGACTTTTTACAATTTTAGTAAAAAAAAAAAAATATTGTTAAATTAATCAACAATATTGAGACTAATTTGATGATGGGTTTAAACCAGGTTTTATATCAACATATAAAAATGATATAATAAATTTTTTCCATAAAAATAAAAAATGACAAAAACACAACAAAACTCAAATTATAAAGCAGATTCAATAAAAGTTTTGAAAGGTCTAGACGCAGTTAGAAAAAGACCAGGTATGTATATTGGTGATACAGATGACGGAACTGGTCTACATCACATGGTTTATGAGGTTGTTGACAATTCGATTGATGAGGCATTAGCTGGTCACTGTAAAACTATTACTGTAGAGATAAACAAAGACGGAACAATAACTGTTTCAGATGATGGCCGAGGTATTCCAGTTGATTTTCATAAAACTGAAAAAAAATCAGCCGCAGAAGTAATTATGACTCAACTTCACGCGGGCGGAAAATTTGACCATGATTCTTATAAAGTGTCCGGTGGACTTCATGGTGTTGGGGTTTCAGTTGTCAATGCGTTATCTGAAAAACTTGAACTTGAAATAGATAGGGATGGAAAAAAATACTTTGTGGAGTTCAGAAATGGAGACCCAAAATTTCCACTTAAACAAGTGGGAAAATCAAAAAACACTGGGACTAAAATTACTTTCCTACCTTCAAAAGAAATATTTTCATCAACCAAATTCAGTAGCACAATTATTCAAAAAAGAATGCGTGAATTAGCTTTCTTAAATAAAGGTGTAAATTTAGTTGTTTTGGATAAAACTTTAAAAAAAGAAAAGAAGATAGAATTTAAATATGAAGGTGGAATAATAGAATTTGTTAATTTTTTAAATGAGAAGAAAGATAAATTAAAAAATAAAAATGGAAACGACTTATTTAAAAAACCAATTTATCTTGACGGAGATAAAAACGGTATTAATATAGAATGTTCATTAGAGTGGAACTCAGGTTATTCGGAAGATACCCACGCTTACACAAATAATATATTTCAAAAAGATGGAGGAACGCATCTCTTAGGTTTCAGGAGTTCACTTACAAGAATTTTAAATAAATACGTAAATGAAAATAATATTTTAAAAAAAAATCAAGTTTCTATTACAGGAGATGATATCAAGGAGGGCTTATGTGCGGTATTATCTATCAAGATGCCAGATCCTAAATTTTCTTCTCAAACAAAGGACAAATTAGTTTCTTCTGAAGTAAGAAATATTGTTGAAAATTTCATGAATGAAAAACTATCTACTTGGTTTGACCAAAATCCAAGTATAATAAAGATTGTTTTATTAAAAATAATTCAAGCAGCACAAGCAAGAGATGTAGCTAGAAAGGCAAGAGAAAGTGTTCGACGCAAAGGAGCTCTTGAGCTAACTGGTTTACCAGGAAAACTCGCTGATTGTCAAAACTCTAAACGAGATGGAACAGAATTATTCATAGTTGAGGGAGACTCTGCTGGAGGATCGGCAAAACAAGGAAGAAACAGAGAGTTTCAAGCAGTTTTACCCTTAAGGGGAAAAATATTGAACACATATGTTGAGGATAGTAGCTCAAAAAAAAATGGAAACTCGAGCGACAGCAAAACTAAAGCATTATCAAAGATGATTTCATCAAATGAAATAGTTACATTAATAAATGCACTTGGTTTAGATCCAAAATCTGAAGAAATCGATTTAGATGATCTCAGATATGGTAAAATTATTATTATGACTGATGCAGACGTTGATGGATCACATATCAGGGCATTATTATTGACATTTTTTAATAATAAGCCATTTAACAAACTAATAGAAAACGGAAATATTTTTTTGGCACAACCTCCTTTATTTAAAATAAATAAATCAGGTAAAAGTATTTATATTAAAGACGAAAAAAGTTTAGAAAATTTTATTTTAAATAATTATAAAAATTCAAAAAAATTTAAAAAAGGTACTAAAGAGTTTGAAAAAGTATTATCAGAGGAAAAATCAAAACTAAATATTCAAAGATTCAAAGGTCTTGGTGAGATGAATCCAGACGAACTTTGGAATACCACATTAGACCCTGATAAAAGAAATTTGCTTCAAGTCAAATACTCAAGTGACAAAAAAAAAGATCAGAAAATTATTCATACTCTAATGGGCAACGACGTATCTATTAGAAAAGATTTCATAATTTCTAATGCTTTGGAAATTAGTAATTTAGATGTTTAAGTATGGAGTCTAAGTCAGTTTCAAAAATATATTCATTGAACAAAACCACCTACATCAATCTTCGATGGATAGCAATTTTAGGTCAGTTCTTAACAGTAAATATTGTAAAATATGTTTTCAATTTTGAATTTAATATTTTTATAGTAAACTTTGTTATTATTTTAGGAGTAATATCAAATTTAGTATTAGTTTATTTTTACCAAAAAAATATTCTTTCAAATAGAGCTTCTTTTACTTTTTTATTTGTTGATATACTTCAATTAAGCCTAATTCTTTATTTCTCAGGAGGAATCTTAAATCCCTTTTCAATTTTTTTACTAATTCCAAGTGTTTTTTCATCGTCTAATCTCTC
Organism: uncultured Pelagibacteraceae bacterium; assembly: GCA_902528375.1. Lineage (GTDB taxonomy): Bacteria > Pseudomonadota > Alphaproteobacteria > Pelagibacterales > Pelagibacteraceae > Pelagibacter. Next base: position 99,220 of record CABZSS010000003.1, on the reverse strand, counting down.
ATTTAAAACAAGTTTATCATTAATATTAATAACAATATTTTCAATTATTTTACTTACTTTATATCATGAACATTTAATTTACCCTTCAGGCAATAAATTAATTATTAATGACTTTTACTATTATGGTACATCCATATCTTTAATTATCGCACTTATTTTTCTAAATTATTTTGCAACACTTTTTGGTAGGGAGTCTAATTTGAGGAAGGAGGCTCTAAATAAAATTGAAGAATTTATTGCAAAAGAACATGAACTTGTATCACTAGGAGGTCAAGCTGCAGCTGCAGCTCATTCTTTGAATACGCCTCTTTCGACTATTAAAATAATTTCTCAAGATCTTCACGATCAATTTAAAGATAAAAAAGAACTCCAAAAAGACATTGAATTACTTGTAAACCAGGTAGAAAGATGCAGTCAGATCCTTAAAAGATTGTCACTGAACCCGGGTGTTGAGGATGATTTTATTGATCAAGAGTGCTCAATGTTTGAATATATAAGTGAAATTATCAAATCATTTAAAGACATCTCAAATAAGGAATTTTTCATAAACAATAGTCAGGACACGAATTCCTTTAAAATTACAAAATTAATAGAAATTATTTATGGAATAAGAAATTTTATTGGTAACGCAAATAAATTTTCGAAAAAAAAAATATATATATCGATTAAAAGTGATAATCAATTGACTGAGATATCTATAGAAGATGATGGAGATGGTTATTCGAAAGATGTTTTAAACAAAATTGGCGAACCTTATATAAAGTCTTCGTTTTACGATGACAAGTCAAAGTCAGGACTAGGTCTAGGAATTTTTATCGGAAAAACTTTACTTGAAAGAAATGGTGCAAAAGTAATTTGTAGAAATTCAAAAACCAGATCAGGGGCAGAAGTTTTATTAACTTGGAAAAATAAAGATTTAAAAAACCTTTAGTTTAATTTTTTTGGATTCTTTTTTTTTTCAAATAAATTGCTAAGTTGAGAAACCATAACATCACCTAATTCTTGCACATCAGAAATTTTGATTGCTTTTTCATAGTATCTTGAAACGTCATGTCCAATACCAATTGCAAGTAGTTCTATGTCAGAGTTAGCTTCTATAAATTTTACAGTTCTTTTTAAATGTTTCTCCAAGTAGTCCCCTGAATTTACAGACAGTGTGGAGTCGTCAACAGGAGCTCCATCAGAGATAACCATCATTATCTTTCTCTCTTCTTTCCGTTTAACAAGTCTATTAAATGCCCATAGTATTGCTTCTCCATCAATATTTTCTTTAAGTAATCCTTCTTTGAGCATTAGTCCAAGATTTTTTTTTGATTGTCTCCAGTGCACATCTGCCGCTTTATAAATTATATGTCTTAAATCATTAAGTCTTCCTGGATTTTTCGGTTTACCATTCTTACTCCATTTTTCTCTTGCCTCTCCACCTTTCCAGTTTTTAGTTGTAAATCCGAGTATCTCTACTTTAACGTTACACCTCTCAAGTGTTCTTGAGAGTATATCTGCACATAATGCTGCTATAGTTATTGGCCTTCCTCGCATTGATCCTGAATTATCGATTAAAAGTGTTACCATGGTATCTTTAAACTCGTAATCTTTTTCTTTTTTAAATGATAGAGAATTTTGTGGATCTATAATTATTCTGCTTAATTTCGAACTATCTAATAAACCCTCTTCCAGATCGTACTCCCATGATCTATTCTGCTTTGCTAACAATTGCCTTTGTAATTTGTTAGCAAGTTTAGTTATAACATCCTGAAAACTAGTAAGTTGTTGATCTAGATTATTTCTAAGTTTTTTAATTTCATCATCTTTTTCTAAATTTTCAGCTTTTTCAATTTCATCAAAATTACTTGTAAAAATTTTATACTCTTTGTTGCTTTTTGAAACATTAAGTTTTTGAATAATATTTTCTACATTTTCTTTCTGATCTCCATCTTCAAAAAATTCTTCTTCCATTCTAAATTCATTTAGATCGTCACTCCCCTCTAAACTTTTGTTCTCACTAGTTTCCTCTGCTTTACCTTCTTTATCGTCATTATCATTATCATCATTATTATTTTTATCATTTTCATTATTATTGCTTTCATCATTACTCTCATTTTTAATTTCATTTTCGTTTTCAAATATCTCCATATTTTGAAATATTTCTGAAAACTTCTCGTTGTATTTATTTTGATCAGCAATATTCATCTTTAAAAATTGTGTGTGTTTTTTAATACTTTTATCAAATTTATCCTCCCAAAAACTTAAAATCTTATTAGATACATTGTTCAATTTGATATCTAGAAAATTTTTTAAGAGATATAATTCGAATGCTTCTAAAACATTTACATCTTCCCTTTTTTTAATATTACTTTCTTTTTTTTTTAAAATTTTATTATTGTAATTTTCGTTTATATTTTTTTTTATACCGTTTAGCATATCAGAACCTAATAACTCACACCTTATTTTTTCTGAAACTTCATAGAATGCCTTGTAGGATTGATTTTTTGGAAAATTTTTTTTTAAAATATTTTTGTCTGAAAACTTTTTTTTCAATGCATTGGAGTCTGTTAATGCACGAAATTTTACGTAATCTTCTCTAGAGTATAAATTTGAAATTTTATAATCCTCTATGTCTTTTGTATTTTCTTTTTTACTTAAATTATATAATTCTTCTGAAATAACTTTATATGTTGAATCTAATGCTTGTTTAAATCTCTCTTTAAAGAATTCCTCTTTTTTATTCATTTGGTTGCTTATTTATTACTGCCTCTGGCAAATCATCACCAAAACATCTTTGATAATATTCAGCAATAATATTTTTCTCTACTTCATCACATTTATTTAGAAAAGTTACTCTAAATGAATATCCAATGTCTTTAAATATTAGATTATTTTCAGCCCAATGCATGACTGTTCGCGGACTCATTACTGTTGAAATATCACCAGATACAAATCCCTTTCTAGTGAGTGAGGCAACTTTGATCATATTGGCAATATCATCTTTACCTTTTGAATTATTATAAGATTTATTCTTAGCAAGTATTATTTCCATCTCTCTTTCCAAACTTAAATAATTAAGGGATGTAACTATATTCCATCTATCCATTTGACCTTGATTTATTTGCTGTGTGCCGTGATATAGTCCAGTTGTATCACCCAGACCAACTGTATTTGAAGTTGCAAATAACCTAAAGTATTTATGTTGTTTTAAAACTTTATTTTTATCAAGAAGTGTAAAATTTCCCTCTGCTTCCAAAACTCTTTGAATTACAAACATAACGTCAGGTCTGCCAGCATCGTATTCATCAAACACTAGTGCGATGGGGTTTTGTATAGACCAAGGTAAAATACCTTCTTGGAATTCCGTTATTTGTTTTCCATCTTTAATCGTAATCGCGTCTTTTCCAATCAAATCAATTCTACTTATATGACTATCTAAATTCACCCTTATGCAAGGCCAATTTAATCTTGCTGCAACTTGTTCAATGTGAGTAGATTTTCCGGTTCCATGATATCCTTGAACTAATACTCTCTTATTGAAAGAGAAACCTGATAATATTGCAAGTGTAGTGTCTTTATCAAATTTATAGTTTTTATCTATTTCTGGTACATACTCATTTTTTTTTGAAAATGCATCTACTTCAAGATTTGAGTCGATTCCAAAAGTCTGCTTTACAGAAATTTTTATGTCTGGTATCGTATTTATGTTTTCATTCATTTTTTATAAGACCTTTTAAGTTGTGTATAAGCCAATGTTATAATCTTTAATTTTTCCTCGTATTTTTTATTCCCTGAGTTTTTATCAGGGTGAAAACGTTTGACAAGTTTTTTAAACTTATCTCTTATAATGGTCCATTCTGTGCCAATATTTAAACTCAAAATATTGAAAGCTTTTATATCATCTTCCGAAAAGTTGAATTGTCGCAATTTAGAAGCTTTCTTATTGTCATTATTAATTCCATCTAAATTTTCCTTGAGAGTATTATTCCATAAAATCCTAAAAAAATTGTCTTGTCCGCTAAAGTTTTGAGTTGGTTTGTGCCAAGTCATGTCAGATTTAATAAATTCATTAACTTGACTATCTGTCATATTTGCAAAGTAATTCCAATTTTTGTTAAATTCTTTTATATGTTCTAAACAAAGGTACCTAAAATCTTTACTATTATCTTTTTCGATTGGAGCCTTGTACACTCCATCTTTGTTACAGTTATTCCAGTCGCAAATAATTTTCATTATAGTATTATTATAATACATTTTATGGAAATAAATAAATTAATTGAATTAGTTAAAGAAAGAATTTCAAGAGAAATTACTTTACAAAAAATAGATGTAGAAGACAAATCATTTTTACATAAGAGCCATATAAATAATTCTCCAAACAAATTTCATATCAAAATTACAATTATCTCTGATGAGCTTAAATCAAAAAAAAAAATTGACACGACTAAAAAAATTTATAAAATTTTAGAGAATGAATTAAAAAACTATATTCACTCTATTCAATTATCAATAAATTAAATTTTTTAAAAATGATTTGATATTATTTTCTCTAAATGATTTATTTAATATAGGTTTTGCAATACCTTTTAAGAGGATTAAGTTTATCTTACTATCTTTATTTTTTTTGTCTTGTTTCATATAAAAAATTATTTTCGATATATCCTTAGATTTAAAATATTTATTTAAATTACAATAATTTAACTTTTTTAAATGATCGATAATTTGTTTATAATCGCTCTTTTTTAAAATATTTTTTTGACGGCCAAATTCAACAGCTGACATCATTCCTAATAAAACAGCCTCACCGTGATTTAGTCCTTTGTTATATCCAATTGTTGCCTCATAAGCATGGGCAAAAGTATGACCTAGATTAAGAACTTTTCTAATGTTTTTTTCCTTCTCATCTTTCTCAACCACCTCTTTTTTAATTAAACAACTTTTATAAATTGCTCTCTCTAAAAATTTATCATTATGGCTTAAAATCTTGGAAAAATTTTTTTTTAAAAATTTGAAAAATATTTTATTCTTTATAAGAGAATGTTTAAGGATTTCAGCGTATCCACATAGCATTTCTTTTTTCGGTAAACTTTTTAAAAAATTTATATCTGAAATAACTAATGAAGGTTGATAAAAAGACCCTATCATATTTTTTCCTGATAAAGAGTTGACTCCTGTTTTACCACCAATCGCGGAGTCAACTTGACTAAGCAAAGTTGTGGGTAAATTTACAAAATTCAAACCTCTTTTAAAAATACTTGAAGCAAATCCACATACATCTCCACAAATACCACCTCCGACAGAAATTAGACAATCATTTCTACTAAAATTCTGTTTTTCAAGAATTTTTAAAATAGAGTTAACAGTTTTTAAATTTTTACTTTTTTCATTAAAAACTATTTTTTTCTTTTCTATTTTTTTTTTATCAAATTTACTTAAAATAGATTTTATCATTTTGGCTGGTACTTTACTGTCGTAAACAATTAAAAATTTTTGAGAGTGTATTCTTTCCTTTAAAATTATTTTATTTATCTTTGAACAAAGATTTTTCCCAATAAGTACGGAGTAATTATTTATATTAGTTTTAACTTTTAAATTCATTTTTTTTCAGTATTAAGACTATTTTGTCTACAATTTGGTTTTTTTTATGATTGTCACAATCTATTTTAAAATCTGATTTGGCATAATATTTATTTCTATTTAACATCATTTTTTCAATTTCTTGATCATTTAATCCATGAATAACCGGTCTTTTTGAAGATTTTCGAATCCTTTTAATTATTGTTAAAGGTTTCCAATTTAACCAAAAAGATAATGAATTATTTTTTACATTTCTTCTAATTTTTTCGTCAAGAAATGAACCGCCCCCCAAGGATAAAATTAATTCTTTTTCTTTTGAACAAAGCAACGATGAGATTGTTTCAACCTCTAGCTCTCTAAAATATTTTTCACCTTTAAGTTTAAAAATTTGGCTTATTGTTTGTTTTTCAATTGTTTCAATTTTACTATCTACGTCGACGAATTTCATATTCATTTTTTTTGACAATAATGCTCCAATTGTTGATTTTCCCGATCCCATCATGCCTATTAAAACAATTTTTTTTTTTATTTTCATAATTTTCTAAGTTGAAAAAACATAAATATGTCTTAATTTGAATTTAGTAAAAAGTATATGCAATTTTATAAAAAAACAAGCATTGGCAGCTCTATAAATCCTCTAAAAGTCATAATAAAAGTAGTTGTGATTTTGGCAATCATTTTTGGAATTTTAGTAATTGTTAGTAAAATAAATTTCCCTTCACCAAATCAGCTTATTGAAAAAAAAATCCCACAAGAAAATCTAAAAATTGTTAAATAATTTTTTCATAACTTTTTTAATTTTAATATTTTCCATTAAATTTGCTTTTGGTAATGAGCCTACGGATATTTGGAGTCTTGAAAAAAAAGAAAAAGGTAGTGAAGAAAATGTAGTAATTGAAAATTCATCAAGTGAGAATGAAAATAAAAAAATTAAAATTAATGTCGGTATTACAGACAGTATTAAAGTTTCGGAAGAAAATTTTACTGACAAAAATGATTTGGTTGTTGGGATATATGACCCTGGAAAATATGGTTTTGAATTAGATATGTGGTCAAAATCAGATGGAAAAAAAATATATGAACTTAAAAAAAAAATAAACTCTATGAATCTTTCTAATGATGCTAGTGACATATATAAAAAGATTCTTCTTACCAATACTTTTCCACCAAAGAATAATTTGGATAAAAAAAAATTTTTTGATTTAAAAGCAGAATGGTTAATTAAAAATGAAGACCTTAATTTGATAATTGATTATGTAACTAAAAATCTAGATATAATATCAAATGAAAACTTGATTAAATATGTTTTAAATGAATATTTATCCAAGGCAGAAATAAAAGAGGCATGTAACTTATTTAAAAAGTTAAATCAAAACTTTAATGATAATTATCTGAAAAACTTTTCAATATATTGCCTGATACATAGTAAGCAAAATGATCTTGCTATGATGCGTTTTGATTTAGAAAAAGAGTCTGGTTATTCAGATCCTTTTTTCGAGAAAAAATTTAATTCATTAATGGGTTTTTCAAAAGATGATAATACTACGTCAGATATAAATCTTTTAAATTTACATCTTTCATTTAATACAATTAAAGATTTTAAATATAAACCCACAAAAGAAACACCAAAGTTATTTTGGACTTATTTAAGATCCAACAATTTGCTAGACAGTACTAGTGATATAGATATTGCTGACGAAGAAAAAATCTCATTATTAGAAAAAGCTACACACGAAAGAAATTATAATGAGAAAGATTTACTCAATATCTATAAAAAATTTCAATTTTCTGTGGATCAACTTCTTAACATAGAAAGGGAAAAAGAGAATTTATCAAACACTAAGGCCAGAGCTCTAATGTATCAAGGTATTTTATTAAATGATGATCCTAACAAGGTAACGAAACTTTCTAAAGATTTGAAATCATCTTTTACCAATGATGGTTTAGAAGACGCCTTTAAAGATGAATTAAGGTTTATCTTAGAAAGTTTTGAAGAAACCGAATTAAGTTCAGATTTAACAGACTTTTATGTTTTGAACTCTAAAGTAGAAAATCCAAATAAAAAAATTAAATACAACAATAAAATTTTACATCAATCAAAAATTATAAATTATTTTATAAAAGAAAAACCTTCCAAGAAAAAAATTGAAAAAGATCTGAATAATTTTTTGAAAAAAATTAAAAAAAGCAAAAAAAATTATTTAATAACAAAAGATGTAATCGTTATAGAGTCCTTAAAGTTTGATGGTATTAAAATTAATGAGGAATATAGTGATCTTTATACAATTAATGAAAATACAATGCCTATAGATATACAGGTTTTAATTAATGATGGGCAAATTGGTTTAGCAATGTTAAGAATTATAGAAATAATTGGCGAAGACGAACTTAAAAATCTTGGCTCAGAAACTTTATATTTCTTAGTAAATGCACTAAATCAAATGAACATAGATCTAATAAGAAATGAAATCCTTTCTGAAATCTTGCCAGTTAGAGTATAAACTTTGTTATGACGAAAAGAAAAATCATACTGGTTCCAGATGAAATCCTCAGAAAAAAATCTGAAAAAATTGAAAAAATAACTAATAAAGAAAAACAGTTAGCGGATGATTTATTTGAAACAATGTACAATAATAATGGGATAGGTCTTGCTGCTGTTCAAGTGGGTGTTTTGAGGAGAATGATTGTTATTGATGTTTCAAAAAAAGATGAAGAAAAAAAACCCCTTTGTTTAATAAATCCGGCCATCAAATCTTTTGGTAAAGATAGGTCTATATATGAGGAGGGATGTTTGTCGATACCCGAAACATTTATTGAGATTGAAAGACCAAAAACCTGTATTGTTGAATACGTTGACATTTCAGGAAATAAAACAAACATGGAATGTGATGGTTTACTATCTACATGTATCCAGCACGAAATTAATCATTTAGATGGAAAGCTGATCATTGATTTTTTATCTAAGTTGAAAAAAGATATTCTAATAAAAAGATTATCTAAAAACAAAAATACGTCTAGTAGAGTAATTGTGTAAATGTCAGATAATATTATTTTTATGGGTACTTCAAAATTTGCTTTACCTATACTTGAAAAGATAAGTGAGAGTAAACTTAATATTTCTGCTGTTTATACGCAACCACCAAAAAAATCTTGTAGGGGAATGAAAGTTCAAAAAACCCCAATTCAAGTTAAGTCTGAATTACTTGGCTTACCAATTAGAACGCCAAGTAGTCTTAAGAATAATATTGATGAATATAATTTTATAAAAAAAATAAAGCCCAAAATAGTTATGGTAATTTCTTATGGTCAAATTATACCAAAGGAATTTTTGGAACTGTCCGAAAAAGGTTTTTTTAATATACATGCATCTATTTTGCCTAAATTCAGAGGCGCTGCTCCAATACAAAGAGCAATAATGTGTCAAGACACTGAGACAGGAATTAGCTTTATGAAAATAAATGAACATTTAGATACTGGCCCTGTTCTTGAAACTTACAAAATTAAAATTGAATTAAATTTAAATGCAACTGAGCTTGAAAAAAAATTATCTCAATTGGCGGCTGAAAAAATAATTGAAAACATCAATAATATTATTAAAGGAAAAGTGAAGCTCAAAGAACAAGACCATTCTGAGGCAACATATGCTGAAAAAATAGATAAAAGAGAAGGGAAGATAACTTGGAATGATAGTTCCAAAAAAATTATTGGAAAAATAAATGGTTTACACCCTAATCCAGGTGCATACTTCATATTTAATGGAGATCGATATAAAATTTTAAAAGCTGAAATTGGAAATGGATCTGGACATCCTGGTGAAGTTTTAAATGATAAACTTGAGATAGCATGCTCAAATAATGAAAGCATAAAGGTCATCGAAATTCAAAAAGAAGGGAAAAAAATTCAAGAGATAAATGAATTTTTGAATGGTTCGAAAATAAATAAAGGCTGTACTCTTAATGAATAGGTATCAAATTCTTATTGAGTATGTAGGAACTAGTTATAGTGGATGGCAAATACAAAAAAAAGGAAAAACAATTCAAGGTAAAATTCAAAAAGTTATCTATAAAATTTTAAAAGAAAAAGTAAATATAGTAGGATCAGGTAGAACTGACTCAGGGGTACATGCTTTAGAACAATCTGCTCATTTTGATACAAGTGTAAAAATAAAAGATAATAATAAATTTTTAAAATCAATTAATCATTTTTTATCTAGATACGGCATCAGTATTTTAGACTTAAAAAAAAAAGAACTCACCTTTCACTCTCGATACTCTGCAAAAGCGAGAATATATAGATATGTTATTTTAAATCGTAAATCTGGTTCTGTATTAAAAAATAAAAGGTGTTGGCACATAATAAAAAAACTTAATATAGAAATGATGAAAAAAGGAGCAAAAAAATTAATTGGTACAAAAGATTTTTCAACATTTAGATCTTCAAATTGTTCTGCAAAAACTCCAGTAAGAACAATTAAATCAATAAAATTTTTAACTAAAAAAGACATTATTGAGATTGAGATAAAAGCTCAGTCATTCCTTCAAAATCAAGTAAGATCGATGGTTGGTTGCTTGAAGTATGTTGGTGAGAACAAGTGGAGCATTCAAAAGTTTGACAAGATAATCAAATCAAAAAAAAGAATTAATTGTGCACCTCCCGCTCCGGCAGAAGGACTATATTTAACTAGAGTGATTTATTAGTTCTTTTTTTACTAATAGCGAATTTTTTATTTATCCTGAACCTTGAACCTGATCTTACAATATATCCACAACAATTTTTTGAACCACATTTACAAGGGAACTGTTTATAGTCCTTATCAAATCCAAAACCATAGTCGCAAGTAAGCTCTTCTCCTTTTTTTATATCTCTTATTGCTGATACCCAGACCTTAAAACCTTTTCCCTCATAGTCACAATTATTATTACATGAATGATTAATCAAACCTGCTGTATTCCAATGAAAGTCCCCGTCTAGTGTATATCTATTATTAAGGGTGAATAAATAGATTGGTTTATTATTGTCAAATTTTGCCGACTCCTCGACTTCTCTATTAGTAATGATTTTTCCAATATAATTAATTATTTTTGTTCCCTCTTTAATATCTTTTGTTGAATATAAACCTCGCTTATTGTCTATTCTAGACTTTTTGATCTTATACAGTTTCATTAATTATTTTCTACGAGAGCACTTACATGATTAAATGCACTATCTGCAAGGGCATTAAGGTCGTACCCTCCTTCTAACACTGATATAACTTTTCCATTAGTGAATTCGTTTGTTGCTTTAAGAGTTCTTTTTGTAATCTCATAAAAATCTTCAGATTTTAATTCAAACTGCGTTAGAGGATCAGCAATATTTGCATCAAAGCCCATGCTTAGGATCAAAAATTCAGGTTTAAATTCAACTAGTTTATCTAAAATTCTATCCAAAGCATTCATATATTTCTCTGATGTAGTACCAGCAGGAAGAGGCACATTGAAAATATTATTATGCTTACCTTTTTCTTTTTCGCTTCCAGTGCCTGGATAAAATGGATATTGGTGTGTAGATAAGTACAAAACATTTTTATTATCGAAAAAAATATCTTGGGTTCCATTTCCATGATGGACATCAGGATCGAAAATTGCAATTTTTTTATATTTATACTTTTCCATTAGATAATGAGCAGCAACCGCGCAATTATTATATATACAAAAACCCATCGCTTTATTTTTTTCTGCATGGTGACCAGGAGGTCTCACTGCACAAAAAGCATTTCTAAATTTTTTCTTCTCAACGCCGTCTATTGCTTTAATTACTGATCCCACCGCATCTATTGTTGCATCTTTACTTCCAGGCGAAATTATAGTGTCCCCATCTAAAAATTTTAATCCTTGATTAGGAAAACTTTTTTTAACAATATCAACATAATTTTCATCATGCACTTTTTTTAATATATTTTGATCAAAAGAAGCTGGCTTATCCCAAATTAAACTTTTATTTTTTTTAAGTCTTTCAGTTATCGCTGTAACCCTTTTAGGTTGTTCAGGATGACCATCACCTGTTAAATGATTCATAGACGTTTTTGAGGATATTATTGCTGTTTTCACGAAAAATATTTATCTAAAATATTAGCATAAATCTTTGTTAATTTTTTTAGATCATTTAGAGATACTGCCTCATCCCGTTTATGCATGGTTCGACCTACAAGACCAAATTCTAAACATGGAGAAATATTTTTAATAAATCTAGCATCAGAAGTCCCACCAGTTGTCGAAAGTTTTGGTCTAACTTTTGTAATTTTCTTAATTACATTTTGAATCATCCCAGTGATTTTGTTGGGTTGAGTTAAAAAAGCTTCTCCTGAAACTCTGTAATCTATTTTAAATTTTGATTTGTTCTTTTTGCAAATTTTATCAAAAATTTTATTAAGCTTTCGTTTTATTGAGCCTGAAGTATGCTTATTATTAAATCTTATATTAAAAGTTGCTTCAGCAGCTTTTGGAATAACATTATCAGCATCATTATTTATATTTATTTTAGTTACTTCTAAATTTGTTGGTTGAAAGTGTTTATTACCTTTATCAAATTTTAATTTTTTTATTTCATTAAGAATTTCAACTAATGTGGTTGATGGGTTATTCCCTCTATGGGGATAAGCTACATGAGTCATTTCGCCTATAATTTTGAGCGCTCCAGTTATACTTCCTCTTCGACCAATTTTTATCATTTCTCCCAAAGTATTGGGATTTGTTGGTTCACCAACCAAACAAAAATTTATTTTTTCCTTTCTCTTTTTTAAATAATCTACAACTTTCTTTGTTCCGTTTACTGCATCTCCCTCTTCATCACCTGTTATTAAAAGACTAATTGAACCATTCAAACTTTTATTATTATTTAAAAAAACACTTACTGCTGAAACAAAAGCAGCCACTGAGCCTTTCATATCATTTGCACCTCTGCCAATTAAATGACCTTTCTTGATAGAGGGTCTGAAAGGATTTACAGTCCAGTCTTTTATGTTTCCAGGGGGCACAACATCTAAATGGCCGGCAAAACAAAAATTAGGTCCTTTACTTCCTAACCTGGCATATAAATTTTTTACTGGTTGAAAATTTTTTTCTCTAAAATTTAGAATTTTAGTTTTGAAACCCATTTTCTTAAGTTTTTTTTCTAAGAATCTCATAACACCAGCGTCTTTAGGTGTTATTGATGGGAATTTAATTAGCTCTTTAGCTAATTTTAATTCATTTATTTTTTGCATAATTAGTCTCTTAAAAGGTCGTTAATTGATGTCTTTGACCTCGTCTTTGCGTCTACAGTTTTTATTATATGAACAGCATAAAGATCTTTATGAGTACCAGGCACCACAACTGAATAAGGTGGAACATGACCCTTTGAGATCTCGCCATTTGATCTGTTAACAATTTTTGTACTTTGACCAATATAACATCCCATTGAAAGAACACTACCTTCTCCCACTATAACACCTTCTACAACTTCTGACATTGCTCCAACAAAGACATTGTCCTCAATTATAGTTGGAAGTGCTTGCGCGGGTTCTAAAACTCCACCAATTCCTGACCCAGCAGATATATGACAATTCTCTCCAATTTGACAACAACTTCCAGCTCTACTAAATGTATCCATCATTGTATTTGCCCCGATGTATGCACCTATGTTTACATAACAAGGCATAAGCACAGCATTTTTACCAATGAAAGATCCTGGTCTTACTGGACTATTTGGTGTCATTCGAAATCCAGCAGCCTCATGTTGTTCCTTTGTCCAATTAGCTGTTTTGCCTTTTAATAAGTGAGCTTTATCGTACCAGCTACTATATGGTCCACTTAAATTATCCATCGGGTAAATTCTAAAACTTAGCATGATTGCCTTTTTTAGATGTTGGTGTGTTTTCCACTCTCCATTAATTTTTTCTGCTACACGAGACTTACCACTATCCAAATCTTTGATTACTTGATTTATTGCATCCTTTAAAGATTGATCTGAGTTTTGATTTACTTGATCTTTTTTTTCCCAAGCATCATTAATTATTTTTTCTAAAGACATAATTTATTTACTTTTTAATAACCTTATTTCTTTAAGAAATAAAGATAGATTTTCAATTTTATGAGAAATATAATCTTTATCAGAGTCAATTTTTCCAAAATGCTCATCATTGATTAACCAAACAGTTGTACAGCCTCTCTCAAAGCCAATACTTAAATTTTTAGCTATATCTTCAATATAAATTGTTTCTTTGGGGTTAATACCAAATTTTTTAACCATTAAATCAAAGGTCTGAGCTTCTGGTTTAGGAACATATCCAGCATCTTTTATATCGAAAACTTTTTCTTTTCCAAAAAGGTCATAAACACCTAATCGTGTTAAAATATTTTGAGCGTGTTCTGCGCTACCATTTGTAAAAATAAATTTTTCCATATTTAAGTTCTCTAGCTCATTTCTCATTATTTTGTCCTCTTTCATGAATGAAATATCTATATCGTGTACATATTTAAGAAACTCATCTCCAATAACATTATGGTGTAACATAAGACCATTTAGACTTGTATTGTATTTGTAAAAATAATTTGTTTGAAGTTCTTTTGCCTTTTTTTCATCTAGACCAAGTTTTTCCTGAATAAAAAGAGTCATTCTTTTTGATACAAGACCAAAGACTTTTTCTAAAGGATAACCATTATGAGAACCATAGCAAACCCCGTCAAGGTCCAAAAGAAGATATTTCATTTCTTTTAAACTTTTCATTTTCTTATTAATGTTCCTGATCCTTTATCGGAAAATAATTCAAACAAAACTGAACGAGGTTTACGACCATCAATTATACCAACTGCAGTTACATCATTTTTTACAGCATCAAGACAAGTATTAATTTTTGGTATCATACCTTCAGTAATTGTTTTATCCTCTATCATTTCGATTATTTTTGAAGAATTGATTTCCGAAATAGGTTTTTTCTCTCTGTTTAAAACGCCCTCTACATTTGTCATTAAAAGTAGTCTTCTTGATTTAAGAGATTTTGCAACTGCACCAGCCGCATGATCTCCATTAATATTATATGTCTGTTTATTTTCTCCTAATCCCAAGGGAGAAATAATAGGAATTATGTTATTTTTTAGTTTTTCAAAAATAGTCTCTGTATTAATTTTATTAGGAATTCCTACAAAACCAAGTTCCTTTTGTTCAGGAACAATTTCTATAACATTGTCTTTTTTTGTATGCAATGAGGCTGCCTCGGACCCATTTTTTTTTAGAGAATTTACAATATCTTCATTAAAGTCAATAAGCACTGTCTCAACGACATTTATAATTTTTTCATCAGTAACTCTAAGACCTCTTATAAATTTAGACTCAATATTTTGTTTAGATAATTCTCTTTTTATTCTTGGTCCTCCTCCGTGTACAACAACTACTTGCAAACCAAGCTTGCTAAGTACACTTAAATCTTTAATAAAATTATCAAAAATTTTTCTATCAATGAATACATTACCCCCATACTTAATAACTATTATTTCATTTTTGTATTTCTCAACATATTTCAAAACTTCTTCGACTGGCGGTCCGTCTGTAGGTAAAATCTTTTTTAAATCCATTATTGGGAGGTTTTTACAGTAGTTCTCTTCATAATGACGTACTGTTGAGCCATCGTAAGAATATTGTTGGCCGTCCAATACAGAACTAATCCCGAAGGGAAAGGTGCAAGTATTACAGTTAAAAAAAGGGGAAAAAACATAAAAATTTTCTTTTGTATATCATCTTGTGGAGCTGGATTAAGTTTCTGTTGTGCCCACATTGTTAAGCCCATTAGAACTGGTAACCCACCTATGATTAAAAATTCTGGGGGTGCCCATGGTATTAGTCCAAATAAATTGAAAATTGAGGTTGGGTCCTTCTCAGAAAGATCTTTTATCCACCCAAAAAAAGGCTGGTGTCTCATTTCAATTGTTACAAACAACATTTTATATATTGCGAAAAAAAAAGGTATAGAAATTAAAATTGGCACACAACCACTTACAGGATTAACTCCTTCTTTTTTATAAAGTTGCATTATTGCCTGCTGAAGTTTCATCTTATCATCTTTATGAACTTCTTTAAGACGAGCCATCTCGGGTTGTAAAATTTTCATACGACTCATCGATCTAAATGCATAATTATTGAGTGGAAAGAACACTAATCTTAAACAAACAGTTATTAATATAATTGCTACTCCATAATTTCCTGCCAGTTTAAAGAAGTAATCATTTAAAAAGAATAAAGGTTTTACAATCCAATAAAACCAACCCCAGTCAATGACAAGGTCAAATTTTGATAATCCTAATTTTTCATTATACTCATCAATTACATCTACTTCTTTTGCAGCAATAACAATGTCAACTTTATTACTAATTTGCTTATTAGGTTGTGCCTCCAAAGCCTCAGTTTCTATGTAACTAATCTTAAATTTTTCACTATACTCAAAGTCTGCTCTAAAGTTTTTGTTCTTTTCTGGTATTAAGCTTGTAAGCCAATATTTATCAGTAATACCTAGAAAACCTTTTTCAGCATTTACAGAATATTTTTTGTCTATTACATCATCATAATCCTTTTCCACTAACTGGTCATCAAACACCCCAAGTGGTCCTTCATGTAAAATAAAAAAATTAACTATGTCTTTAGGAATATTTTTTCGAATAATTTGGCTATAAGGATAAAAATTATATATTTTGTTAGTATTATTTTTTATTTTTTGGTTAACAGTAAATAAAAATTTATTATCAATGCTAATAATCTTTTCAAAAGCGAGCCCTTGAGCATTTTTCCATATTAATTTAATATCATTCCCTGGAGAAAGTTTTGTGTTTCCCTCTACTTTCCATTTTGATTTATTATTTGGTAAATCAATGTTTTTGTTATTAGTAACCCAGCCTGTTTCTAAGTAATATGTATTAGAAGCGTTTCTTGGATTTAATAATACTACTTTTTTTGTACCTTCGAGTTTTTCATTGTAATTTTTAAAAAGTAAATCGTCTATAATTGCACCTTTTAAAGAAATTGAACCTTTAACGTTATCGTTTTCAAATACAATTCTTTTATCTTTATTTAAAGCCTCTTTTCTTGAAAGAAGGTTATTAGTCTCAGAATTTTCTATCTCTGGAGCATCTAAACTTTTAACTGAGTCTATTCTTTTTTGCTTAATTTTTTCTCGATCTTCTGGTGAAGGTGAAAAAAATAAAGCCCATAAAACAATTATTGCTGCACTAAGTGATATAGCTGCGATTATATTTTTATTTGAGTCCATTTTTAATTTTTATTTTTTTTAACTGGTTCAAATCCTTCACCACCACCAAGGAATTTTATAGGATGACAACTTAAAACTCTTTTGGTACCTTTGAAAAAACCTTTAATCAAACCATACTCCTTTAAACACTCTATAAAATACTCTGAACAAGTTGGTAAATACCTACAGTTGTTACCCAGTAAAGGTGAGATTAGGTACTGATAAAACTTTATTATCTTGATAATTATCTTGGTTAAAATCTTCATTAACTTATTTTTTCAAAACTTTTTTGTAATGCCTCTTTAATTTCATCGTATTTTTCCTCTAAAACACTTTTTTTTGCAAGAACTAAATAAGAAAAGTTAAGATTTAATTTAGCTATTTTAGTTATTGCATATGTCATATTTTTGAGCCTTCTTTTTATCTTATTTCTGTCAACAGCTTTACCCATTTTCTTTTTTGCCACAAAACTAATATTGAGACATGTATTTTTTTTATTAGGAATCTTTTTAAAAAAAATTGTGAGATAAGAATTGGAAATTTTTCTTCCATTAAGAAGTTTTTTAAAGTCCTCATTCTTTGAAAGACTCTTAATTTTAATATTCATTAAACAGTAAGTTTTTTTCGACCTTTTTTTCTTCTTCTGGCTAGAAGTTTTTTTCCACCTTTGGTTTTCATTTTTGATCTAAATCCGTGGCGTCTTTTCCTGACAAGTTTACTTGGTTGATAAGTTCTTTTCATAAGATTTTATTATGTAGTATTAAAAATTTAAGTACTTATAATGTAAAATCTATAATATGCAAACTATGAAAAACGTTAAGATATGGTTAGGTTTAGCCTATATTATATTCCTGGGATTGTTTTTATACTTCTTGTTAACTTATATAAGTGTTGAGGAGTTAACTTCATATAGTTTTCTCAAATCAAATAGTGAGTATCTAATTAATTTCAAACAAAATAATATAATATTCTCATCTTTTGTATTTATTATATTTGGAATTGTTTGGATTTCTTTACTTCAAGGATTTGGGTCTCCTTTAGGGTTGATTTGTGGATATATTTTCGGACCTTACTTTGGAACTTTAATTTTTTCATTAACTTTTGCTTTAGGATCTAGTGTAACTTTTATCGTTGCTAATTATTTTTTTAAAAACTATATCATTGAAAAAATACAAAATAAGTATCAATATTTAAATGACAAAATAAGAAACAATCAGCTTGTTGCGGTCGGCCTACTTAGATTTCTTGGTGGAATTCCAACTCAGATACAAAATTTAATTCCTGTATTATTCGATGTAAAATTAAAAAACTATTTTTTTGGAACCTTACTTGGAGTTATTATTCAAGCACTTATTGTTTGTTCATTAGGATCAGCTTTAGAAAAGAAAATATATGAAAATGACGAATTACCTAAAATATTAGATCTTCTAAAAACTCAAGAAATTTATTTACCAATATCAGCTATAATATTTTTGTTCTTTCTGACATTTATTTTAAGAAAATTTTTCTTTAAAAAGTAATGGTGCCCTCGATGAGAATCTAACTCATGACTGACCCTTACCAAGGGCCTGTTTTAACACTAAAACTACAAGGGCGAGTTAATAAAAATACTGTAAAAATCAATAAAATTCAAATTTTTGACTTAATTTTTTATTTTATTAAGTCTATAATAATTTTTGGTAATATTATGGGAATTCACTACGATTATAAATCTACAAGAAGCGCTAAAATGATGGAGAAGCAAGCTAAAAGAGAAAAGAAATTAGCTGAGCGAAGAGCCAAGAAACAATCTAAGCAGGGAACAAATAAATCTGAAGATAAGACAATACCAATTGATCAAATTGTAACTTTGGAGCATCTTACTAATCCAGAGAAAAAATAATCTTTCTAATGAATTCTAAAAGAAAGCCTACTAAGCTTGATCTCGAGAAAGCCCTTAGAAAAAATTTAAGAAAGAGAAAAATTCACAAACGAAAAAATCAAACCAATGATTCTAAACGATAAACAAATTAAAGAACTTGCAGAAAAACAGGAGATGATTAGTCCATTTGTAAGCGAAAGCGTTTCTAAAGGCATTAGTCATGGACTTAACGCATTTGGCTATGACTTAAGATGTGGTTCTGAATTCAAAATTTTTACAAATATAAAAGGAGCTACCGCTGATCCAAAGAATTTTAGTGAGGATAATTTTATAACTATTAAAGGTGAAGAGTCTGTTTTAATTCCTCCAAATTCTTTCGCACTGGCGAGTAGTCTGGAGTATTTTAAAATGCCAAGAAACGTAACCGGATTAGTAACTGCTAAGAGTACTTACGCAAGATGTGGACTTGGAACTCCTCCAACCGTTTTAGAAGCAGGTTGGCATGGCAACTTAGTTTTAGAATTTTCAAATCATACAAGCAACTCTATAAAATTGTATGCAAATAGCGGAGCAGCGCAAATTTTGTTTTTCAGCGGAGATGAGCCAGAGGTATCATATTCTGATAGAAAAGGAAAATATCAAGGTCAAGTTGGTATAACTTTAGCAAAATCAAAATAGTATGAAAAGATTTATAATTACTGGCACAAGCAAAGCCGTAAATGGAATAGTAAATATAAGTGGTGCAAAAAACTCATGCCTTCCCCTTATGGCGGCATCTATTCTTTTTAAAAAAGAGGTAACTTTAAGAAACGTTCCTTTAGTTCAAGACGTTTTTACAATGAAAGATCTTTTAATTTCCTTAGGTTCTAAAGTAAAAATTTTAGAGGAAAAAAAGATTATGATTATTACAAATAAAAAGGATCATAAATTAACTGTTCCCTATAATTTGGTATCTACAATGCGAGCGGGAGTTCTAACCATGGGTTCCTTACTTGGAAGATATCCAAAGAAAAAAATAAGAGTTGCCCAAGGAGGAGGTTGTGCATTAGGAATTCGTGATACATCTTGGCATCTCGAAGGTTTCAAAAGTTTAGGGGCTGAACACGTTTTGGAAAAGGGATATGTGAAAATATCTTCAAAGAACGGTTTGGTCGGTAAGAGCTATAAGTTTCCAAAAATTACAGTTACAGGCACTTCAAATTTAATTATGTCTTCAGTTTTTGTAAGAGGTTCTCATGTTTTAAAAAATATATCTTTAGAACCTGAGGTAACAGATCTTATAAAATTCCTAAACAACTCAGGTGCAAATATACAGTTTATTGGCAAAAGATCTTTAAGAATTAAAGGTGTTAAAGAGCTATTAAGTGGTAATCATAAAATTATTGGTGATAGGATAGAAGCATTTAGCTATCTTTGCGTGGGAGCAATTACCAAGGGTAGTGTAAAGGTGACGAATATAAATCCTAAATATTTACCTTCAGAATTAAAGATATTAAAAAAAATAGGTTTTAAAATTGATATAAGTAAAAATTCTATAAAATTAGATACAATAAAAAAATTAAAACCTTTAAATGTCAAAACTGGACCATGGCCTGGATTTGCAACAGATTGTTTGCCTATTTTAATACCTGTTTTGACAAGAATTTTCGGGCAAAGTAAAATTAAAGAGACGATTTTTACAAATAGATTTATGGCTGTGCCCGAACTTAATAGAATGGGAGCAGATATTAAAATTAAAAAAAATTTTGCAGTAGTTAATGGAGAAAAAAAACTGAATTCTGCTGATTGTATTTCATCTGATCTTAGAACCACTTTCTCAATAATATTGGGTGCAATCGCAGCAAAAGGATCATCAACAATATCAAGAATTTATCATGGATTAAGAGGGTACTCAAATCTTCAACTTAAATTAAGAAAACTTGGTATTAAAGTAAAAATGAAAATATAATGGTAAAAAATTTTTTATCCAAGATATTGGCAAGAGATCTCAATGGTTTAAATATAATTTCTACATACTGTGAGGACTCAAAGACCAGTGTTTCAGAGATTAAATATCTAAAAAAAAATAAAATATTTTTAATGTCTCTAATTCGAAAATCTTTGAAAGATAACAAAAAAAGCAACATTATGAGTGTTTGTAAATTTGAATTCATAGAAAATGTAGTAGCAAAAAATATAGATCAAAAAGATAGTAAATTGAAATTAAAGTTGATGGGAATAGATGTAATGAAAATAGATAAACAATATGAAATTAATTTGTTATTTTCAGATAATCGTTTTATAACATTATATTCTGAAATTATAGAGGTAACATTGGAGGATTTAAAAAAGAAATAAAATGAAAGTAATTTCTGCTAAAAATAAGAATTTTGATAAATTGTTGGATAATCTTCTTTCTAAAAGAAAAAATAAGCTTCGATCAGATTATATTTCAGTAAAAAATATAATTAAAGATGTAAGAAAAAATGGAGATAAAGCCCTGGTAAAATATGAGAAAAAATTTAATAAAAATAAAACAATTACTCCGAACTTAAAAAAAATAAAAGACTCAATTAAATCCTTAGACCAAAAAGTAAAAAAAGCGATAGATGCGGCCTATGATAGAATTTATAAATTCCATTCACTTCAAAAGTTCAAAGATGTTTCATATATTGATAAGTATCAAAATAAAGTGAAATATAAATATGTTCCACTCGAGTCAGTTGCGATCTATGTTCCAGGTTCAAAAGTTTCCTATCCATCGAGTGTTTTAATGACCACGATACCTGCAATTGTGGCAGGAGTTGAAAGAATTGTAATGATAAATCCTGGTTATAAGGGAAAGCAAGACGCTGCAGTTTTGTATGCTGCAAGAAAATGTAAAATTAAGGAAATTTATTCTATTGGTGGCCCTTCAGCAATTGCAGCTGCCGCATATGGAACTAAATCAATTAAACCTGTAAATAAAATTGTAGGACCAGGAAATTCATATGTTGCCTCTGCAAAAAAAGAGGTCTTTGGGGATATAGGAATTGAGTCAATGACAGCTGGTCCCTCTGAGGTTTTAGTTGTTTGCGACAATAAATCTAATCCAGAATGGCTAGCAAGTGATCTAATTGCTCAAGCTGAACATGATTCTCTTGCGCAGTGTATTTTAATTTCAAAAGATAAGAATATTCTTAAAAAAACTAAAAATGAAATATTAAAACAACTTAAAGATATTTCAAGAAGTTCAATTGCAAAAAAAAGTCTAATGATGAATGGCATACTAATCTACGAAAATTCAGAAAATAAAATCATAGAAATAATAAACAAGATTGGACCAGAGCACTTAGAGCTAAATATAAAAAACTACAAATCTTTAGTACCAAAGATTAAGAATGCGGGTTCTATTTGTTTAGGAAAATACGCTGTGATGGCAATGACAGATTATGGAGTACCAGGTACCAATCATGTACTACCAACCAATATGACCAGTAAATACTCAAGTGGATTAAGTGTTTCAGAGTTTATTAAAAAAATTTCGTACATAAATTTATCAAAAAAGGGTATTGAAACTCTTGGTCCATCAGTTATAACACTTGCAACTAATGAAGGTTTGGACGGACATGCTAAATCAATTAAAAAAAGACTAGGAGATAAATAATTGTCGAAACAAGACTCTTTAGAATTTAAAGGAAAAGTAATAGATCTTTTGCCCAATGCAATGTTCAGGGTCAAATTAGAAAATAACCACATTGTTACAGCGCATACAGCTGGAAAATTAAGGAAAAACAGAATTAGAGTTTTGCAGGGAGACAATGTTACTGTAGAAGTAACTCCATATGATCTTACAAAGGGTCGTATAACATTTAGATTTTAATGGCCTTGTAGCTCAGTAGTAGAGCAGTACCCTGAAAAGGTATGTGTCGTAAGTGCGATTCTTACCAAGGCCACCACCAAAAAGCTCAATAATAGACAATTAAATCACTTGCATCTAATTTAGAAATCTAATAATTAATCAGCTTCTTTGTATAAGCAAAGAATAACTAATAAAGAAAGAGTAAAATGAGTCTAAAAGGTAAAGTAAAATGGTTTAATGGAAAAAAAGGTTATGGTTTCATTGAACGTGAAGATAAAGAAAAAGATGTATTCGTTCACGCATCTGCAGTTAGAGATGCTGGTTTAAGATTTTTAAACGAAGGTGACGAAATTACATTTGAAGTTGAAGACGGAGATAAAGGTCCTTCCGCAGTAAAACTGCAAAAAACCTCTTAATTCTAATTCATCATTATTGTATAGGAGTATGAAGCCCATTGGTTTTATTATTCCTATACAATTCATTCTTGTATTTTTGGAATTAGATGCTATTTAGTCCTTATGATTATATTAAATAAAACGTTTAATTCATCTCACAGACATCATACACATGCTGGCTGCAAGCTAGCTATTTAATTATTTAATAAATTTAAATTTAACAACAATTAATATAAAATAAACATAGGCCCTGGTGGTGAAATGGTTATCACGGAAGTTTGTGGAACTTCAGTTTTTGGTTCGATCCCAAGCCAGGGTACCAAAACAATGAGTATAGAAAATAAATTAACTCCTGGGTTACCCCAGGGATTTGAAGATAGGTGGAATAAAAAATTAATTCTTAAAAAGAAACTTTTAAAAGTTATAGAGAATAATTTTATAAAATACGGGTTCGACCCTTTGGAAACTCCATCGTTTGAAATTGCAGAAAATATAGGATCCTTTCTTGCAGAGGACGAGAGTAATCCTATGTCTGATGTATTCTCCTTTAAAGATGGAGTAAAAGATATTACTCTTCGTTATGATTTATCAAGTCCATTAGCGAGATTTGTTGCTCAAAACAATCAAGACCTTCCACCAATATTTAAAAGATATGCAATCCAAAACGTTTTTAGAAATGAGAAAGCTGGAAATGCGCGATACAGGGAATTTACGCAAGCAGATTGTGATATTGTAGGAAATGTTAATCCAGCTCAAGCGAATGCAGAATTATGCAATTTAATTGCAAGCACATTACTAGAATGTGGTTTAAAAACAGATCAAT
Organism: uncultured Pelagibacteraceae bacterium; assembly: GCA_902528375.1. Classification (GTDB taxonomy): domain Bacteria; phylum Pseudomonadota; class Alphaproteobacteria; order Pelagibacterales; family Pelagibacteraceae; genus Pelagibacter. Next base: position 75,508 of record CABZSS010000003.1, on the reverse strand, counting down.
TTATCATTAACATCAGCAACAGAAAAATAATTCAAGGTCTTATTAAAGATCTAAAAATTCCAGATATTAAACAGGCCAAGGTTTTGAGAGCAATAGACAAGCTTGATAAACCTGGTTTTGGATTAAGAGATGTTGAGGAATTATTAAAAAATGAGAGAAAAGATAAAAGTGGTGCAATTACAAAAGGTGCTAATCTAAATGATGACCAAGTATCTAAGATTTTAGATTTTTTAAAGATTAATGATTTGAATAAACTTAAACAAAATTTTAAAAATCCTTTAACACAAGAGGGAATAAATGAATTAGAAGATCTTCTAGAAATTTTAAAGTTTGGAAATTATTCTAATCAAGTAAAAACTAACTTTACAATTGTAAGAGGTCTTGCATATTATGATGGTTTCTGTGTTGAAACTAATCTAAATTTTAGAGCAAAAAATAACAAAGGCAAAGAAGTAGATATTGGGAGCATTTGCTCTGGAGGACAATACAATAAGTTAATATCTAGATTTAAAGGAGTAGATATACCTGGTACAGGTGTAAGTATTGGTGTTGATAGATTGTTATTTGCGATGATGCAATTAAACCCAGAAATCAACGAACAAAAGCCGGTTATTATTTGTGTGATGGATGAAAAATATTTAAAAGATTATTACGAAATTTTAGAAACTTTGAGAAAAAATAATATTAATTCAGAAATCTTTTTAGACAGTAAAAAAAATCTTGGGAAACAATTAACTTATGCCAATAAAAGAGGGTGTCCGGCCGCTGTAATTTGTGGAGAAAATGAATTTAAAGATAACAACATCACCTTGAAAAATCTTCTTGGGGTTAAAGGAGAAAATAATCAAGTTACATTTTCAAGAGAAAATTTAATCAATGAAATTAAAAAATTTATCTGAAAAAATTCTTAGATCTGTAAAATCTGAAGGATTTAAATACATTGAATTACCATCCGTAATTGAAGCTAATCACATAGTTCAAAGATCAGGCGAAAATTTTAGAAAGTTTATTTTTTCATTTATCGATCAAAATGGAAGCGAGTTATGTTTAAGACCTGATTTAACAATAGTTTCTTGCCTTAGGTACCTTGAAAACAATCTTAAAACTAAAGAAAAAATATTTTATAGCGGTCAGGCATATAGAAAATCAAATAATAAAAAAGACAAAATTATTAGAGACCAAATTGGATTTGAAATTATTGGTTCAAAAGATGAGAAAAAAGATGATAAAGAAATAATTGATACTTCTCTTAAATCAATAAAAAACTTAAAGTATTCTACAGGCACATTGACAATAGGAAATGTGGAAATATTTAATCTTTTAATCTCAAAATTGGATATTCCTAAGAGATGGAAGTTGAGACTTTCAAGACATTTTTGGAGAGAAAGCTATTTCAACGAATTGCTGAAAAGATTAGAGACAAACTCAGATGTTGATCCAACAATTGTAGAGGTTGATAAAAAACGTTATTTAAAAATGACCAAAGATAATAAGTCATCAATAATTGCTGGTAGATCCATTGATGAAATTTTGAAGAGGTTTGATAAAAAGATTAAAGATCCAAGACGCCCAAGCAAGGGTAGAAATGTTTCTAAAATTATTAGAGGGTTTTTAAAGATCAAATGTCCAATCAACAAAGCAGCACAGGAATTAAATAAATTTTTTAAAAAAAATAAAATTAATCTAGCAGTCGATCAAAAATATTTTCCATTATCAAATAAAAAAGTTTCAAAGCTTAATGTAATTTTTTCAACTGCCTTTGGAAGACAACTCGAATACTACACAGGCATGGTGTTTAAAATTGATATTAAATCAAAAAATAAAATTAAAAATATATTTAATGGCGGAAGATATGATCAATTAATTTCTGATTTGGGATCGAAAAAAAAAGTGCCAGCTGTTGGGGCAGCAATAAACTTAAAGTAAATTATGAAAAATACAATTAACATAGGTATACCAAGCAAAGGCAGATTAAGGAAAGACGTTTTAAAGATTTTTAAAAGAAAAAAACTGAAACTTATTTCAGAAAGAGGGGAAAGGGATCTCATTGGATCAATTAAAAATAAAAAAAATTTAAAAATATTATATTTACATGCTAGAGAGATTGTAGAAAGACTAGGGGATGGTTCTCTAGATATAGGTTTTTCTGGTTTTGACTTATTTAAAGAAAGTGAATTTAATACGCAAAAAAAAATAAACCTTGTTAAAAAATACGATTTCGGAAAAGCAAATCTGGTTGTTGCTATTCCTGATCCGTGGATTGATGTTCAAACAGTTGCAGACTTAGAAGAAATTGCATTTGAATTTAGAGATAAAAAAAAGAAAAGACTTAGAGTTGCAACTAAATATCCCAATCTGACTAGAGACTTCTTATTTTCAAAAGGTGTAACTCAATTTCAAATTGTCGAAAGTTTGGGCGCTACGGAAGTTTATCCTTTTACTGGTTCAGCAAATTTGATTTCTGATATCACCTCTACTGGGAAAACGATTAAAAGTAACAATTTACGTATACTTAAAGACGGTGAAATTTTGAAATCTCAGGCGTGTGTTTTTTCATCAAAGAAAAGTTTTTCAAAAAAAGGTTTAAATAATATTTTAAGTTATTTTCTTAGTAACAAGTCCTTAAGATAGATAAGAATAATTTTAATTACATCTAAATTTCTTAAAGTTGCATAAACAGCTATTAATACGCTTACTATAATTATTATTTTAAAAGTTAATTGAAATTCCATTATTTTAATTAATTATATTACAATTTCATTTGTTTTTTTAATCTTTTTACTTGTATACTTTGATAAAATAGGAATATTCATAATTGATAGCATGCAAGATTCGATATTATATTTAATTTTAGTTTTAATGGTAATAATAATTTACCTATTAATTACTCAGAGGAGAAATAAATCGGAACCAAAAGATAATTCTCAAGAAATTAATAATTTAAGGGATAGTATTAATAGTTCATTTAATACAATGAGTGCATCTTTTAACAGTTTATCTAAAGATGTCACTAGAGATATGACTCAGACACTAACATCAGTAAATCAAAAAGTTGAAGCATTTAATATGCAGGTAAAAGATTTAAATGAAAGCCAGAGAGGCATAAATAAGATACTTGCAGGGGTGAAAAAATTTGGAACATTAGCTGAATTTAGTTTAGGATCTTTATTAGAAGATTTGTTACCAGCTTCACAATATTTATCTAATGTTAAAATGAAAGAAGATACAAGTGAAAATGTTGAGTTTGCCATCAAACTTAAAGAAGATGTGCTTGTACCAGTCGATAGTCATTTTCCTGTAGATAAATTTAAAGCCATAGAGGATGCATTTAAAGATGAGGATAAAAAAGCTGCTGCTGATGCAAGAAAAAATTTAGCAAAAGCTTTTAGGGACAAAGCAAAATCAGTTAATGATAAATATATAAACCCTCCTAAAACTACAGACTTCGCAATTGTTTATGCTCCAACAGAAAGTCTATTTTCAGAATTAAGCTCTTACCAAGACCCTGTTAATAAAGAGCTGTTGACGCAAGAAATAATGAAAAAGTATAAAGTTGTAATTTTAGGACCAAATACTCTCTCAGCTTATTTGCAATCTCTTCATATGGGATTTCAAACTTTAAAAGTTCAAAAGCACGCAACAGAAATCTATGATCATTTAAAAACAATCAGCACTAGATTTTCTACTCATTTCGATAATATTTATAAATTAAGAAAAAAATTAGAGGAGGCTATGACAGTCGTCGATAGTTTTGGAAAAGATGCTAGATCTATTACGCGAACACTTGAAAATATAAAAGATCCAGAGCAGATTGAAAAAGCTATCAATACAGAGAATGTAGAAAAGTTAAGCAAACAACCAAAACAAGCTAAAAACTAATTCATTTCAAATTAAAAAAAAAATATAACAGCTCAAATGGAATGGAATAAAAAATTTAATTATCCAAGTTCTACACGTGCTCTAATCCAAGGTAAAAGACATTACTCTTTAGATGGATCGAATTTACCTTCAGTAACAACCATACTATCAGCTACAAAAAGTGAGGAGGATAAAGCTGCATTAGCTGCTTGGAAAGAAAGAGTAGGAAAAGTAGAAGCAGAGAGAATAAAAAAAGAATCATCAACTAGAGGAAGCAATCTTCACAAGTTTATTGAGGACTTTTTACATGGAAAACTAAATCAGGACTTAATAGAAGATAACAACAACTCCAAAAAAATGGCAGAAGAAATTATAGATAATGGTTTGAAAAATAAATTATCAGAAGTTTGGGGCGCTGAAGCAACATTGTATTATCCCAACAAATATGCTGGTACAGCTGATTGTATAGGTATTTATGAGGGAAGAGAAACAATTTTAGATTTTAAACAAAGTAATAAACCTAAAAAGAAAGAATATATTGAAGATTATTTTTTACAAATAGGAGCTTATTCATTAGCACATAACACAGTTTATAATTCCAATATTACTCAGGGAGTTATTCTCATGTGCACAGTTGATAGACTGTTTCAAGATTTTAAAATTGAAGGGGACGAACTTTTAGATTACCAAAATAAATTTCTTGAGAGAGTTGAAAAATTTCACAATCTTATTAATAAATAAAATTGACAAATTTTTAAATTGATATATTTCTAAAATACTTGCTACTTGTTTAGATGCGAGATCATACCCTCTTCACAAAAAGCATTAAAATAAAGGAAGAAAATTGAATATTGTTATTTGGGATATTGAGTCATCAAGCTCTTCTACTGATTTTGGTAGCATAATTGAAATTGGAGGAATATTAGTAGATGAAAACTTTAAAGAAAAAGATAGATTTAACTTAAGATGTAGACTACCAGAAGGTGAGATACCTCAGTGTATGGCCTTGCTCGTCAATAAAACAAACGTTGATTTGTTAACTAAAACAAACCTAAGTCACTATCAGATGTTAAATCAAGTTGAGGCAATTTTTAAAAAGTGGAGTCCCGCAATCTTTATGGGATGGTCAAATATTGGCTTTGATGATGAAATGATAAGGAAAGAGTTTTTTAAAGGGATAAGATACCCGTATATCACTAACGCCTCACCAAATAAAAGACATGATGGATTAAATATAGCAAGAGGTGCTTTTGCTGTAGATAATAAGATATTGAACACTGAAATTAACGCAAAAGGTAATGCGGTGATGAAATTAGAATCTTTAGCAAGAATGAATGGTTTTGATTCTGGCGGAGCACACAGTGCTATTTTTGATGCTGAGCTTACACTTAAAGTTTTAGGGTTGATAAAGAAAAAACAACCAGATACTTGGAACGACTTTCTAAAAACTTCAAATAAGCTAGACACTGAAACAATTATAAAAAAAGAAAAGATAATTACTTTAAACGAATATTTCTATGGAAAATCACGACTTTATCTTTGTGTTCCTCTTCACCCTAAATTTTGTACTCACCCAATATACCAATGGGGTCAAGCAGTCGACTTAAGAGTTGACGTAGAACCTCTTCTTAAAATGTCAATCAATGATTTAAAGGCTGAGATGAAAAAATCACCCAAATTTGTAAGAACAATAAGATCAAATAAAGCACCAATAATTTTGGATAAAAAATTTGGTATGGACGTTGAACCTTACAATGCAATAGATAAAAGTATACTTATGAAAAGGGCTGCATTAGTAAATAGTGATGAAAAGTTTTCCGAGAATATATTGACTGCTTTAAGAGAAATTGCTGAAGAAAAAGAACAATCAAAATCTCAAGAAGATATACTTCCAGAAGAGAGCATATATAAAAAGTTCACTCCAAATAAAGATACAAATTTATTCTCAAAATGGCACGAGGCATCTTGGTCAGATAAACTAAGATTGTTGGATAAGTTTGAGGATGAAAGACTAGTCGGATTTGGTAAGAAGATAATCTTTCAAGAAGCTCCTCACGTTCTTCCCGAATCTATTTTAAAACAGGTGAAGCAAGGCATAGCTAAGAGAATTCTTAGTGACAAGAAAGAGAAGTGGTGGACTTGCAAAGAATTTTATTTTGAGTGCGACAATTTAAGAGAAAAATTTACTAATGAAAATGACGAAAAAAATCTTAAATTTTTGGACCAGCTTAATAATTTTGTGATGTCTATTGAGAAGAAATATCAAAATGTTTAATGTGGATAAAATAAATTTTAATCATTTTGAGCTTGAATATAAATCTAATCTTTATATATAAACATTATGGCTACAGTAAATGTAACAGACGAAAACTTTGAGGCTGAAGTAATTAAAGCTGGCAAACCAGTTATAGTTGACTTCTGGGCAGAGTGGTGTGGACCTTGTAAACAAATTGGACCAATCTTAGAAGAAATTTCTAATGAGATGTCAGAGGTTTTAATTGCAAAACACAATATTGATAATGAACCTAATACTCCGACAAAATATGGAGTCAGAGGTATACCAACAATGCTTTTATTTTCTGGAGGTGAATTAAAGGCAACAAAAGTTGGAGCAACTACCAAATCTAATATTGTTTCTTGGATTAAAGAGAATACTTAATTTAAATTTAAAACTTCCCCAATTAGATAAAGCGATCCAGTCACTAAGGTAATAGTATCCATATCTTTTGAGTTTGAATAAATTGCATCCTCAATACTATCAGAAATATTTAATTTAAGATTTAGATTGCTTATTTTTTGTTTAAATTCTTTTTTTGAAATTGCTCCGTCATGTTTAGGAATATCAATTATAGTAACTGAATTCACAATGCCTTCAAAAGATTTCATAAATTTTTGATGTTCCTTATCTTTCATCATAGCTACAACGAGATTAACCTTTTGATTTTGGTTTTTAATCCAGTTTGCAATAATATAACTGCTCGAAATATTGTGGCCTCCATCAACTACTAATCTATTATTCCCTGCAATCTTTTTGAGTTTTCCAGACTTAATTTCCTGCAATCTTCCTTTAAGAGAGATATTTTGAATACCCGATTTGATAGCATGATCCTTAACGTTAAATATTTTTCTAGATGCTACAATTGAAGTACTTATATTATAAAGTTGATGGTCTCCTAAAATATTGGGCTCCGGTAGTATCAATTCACCCATGTCATCCTGGTATTGAATGAAACTATTATCTGATCTTGAAATATTGAAGTTTTTACCAAAAAAATATTTATTTGATGTATTCTGTTTTAAAGATTCCTCTACTTTTTTACTTATCTCATTAGTTACTTGTTTGTTAACAAAAATGTTAGAGTTTAAAAGGTTACTAGTCTTTTCATAAATAACTCCATCAACACTCTTATTTTCTAACCATTGAAAGTGATCATTATGTATCACACCGATCAATGTCATTAAATTTTTTTTAAAAACATTAGTGCTATCAAATTTATGAAATAATCCAGCTTCAATAATATTAATATTGTCTTTAAAACTTTCTGCATACTTTAAAAAGGTACATGTAAGTATTTCGAATACAGTTGCATTATCATCGCCTAAGACTTTTTCTGTATCTTCTAATAATTTAAAAAGATTTTCTTCATCTATTTCATTGTCATTAAATACAAAGCGTTCAGTGTAGGATTGAAGATGTGGAGAGGTATACATATTACACTTCAATCCGGCTTGATTAAGGATTGCCTTTAGACTGTATGACATACTTGCCTTAGCATTTGTTCCTACTACCGTAACTATATTGTTAAGTTTATCTTGAGGGTTTCCAAGTTTATTTAGAAGATTGAAAGTTCGACCAAGGGATAGGTCTAATTTCTTTTTATGATGCTTCTCTAGTTCCGATATTAAATTCTGGAGTTTGCTCATTATTCTCTGAATTTACTTCAGAATTTTTCTTTAGCAATATAGATAATACTTTACCAATTCTTTTAGATAAATCTTTACGCGGGATTATGTTATCTACAAACCCACAATCAAGAACATGCTCAGCTTTTTGAAAGTTTTCAGGCAATTCTTGTTTTACTGTTCCCTCTATAACTCTTCTTCCTGCAAATGCAATTAAGGCTCCAGGCTCAGATATTTGAATATCCCCAAGCATCGCAAAAGAAGCAGTGATCCCTCCAGCAGTTGGATCTGTAAGACAAACTATATAGGGCAACTTATTTTCTTTAAGTTCATTAATTGCCATGGTTGTTCTTGTCATTTGTGCAAGGGCCAAGGGACTTTCATGCATTCTTTGACCACCACCACAAGTAAAAATTATGAAAGGTTTTTTTTCTTCTACGGCTTTTTGAATACCAAAAATAATTGCTTCACCTTCACTTGTTGCTATCGAACCACCCATGAAAGCAAAATTGATTGCTCCAACTATTACATCTATATTCTCAACCTTACCTTTAGCGATCATAACTGCACAATCTTGATTAGTTTTTTTTCTGGCAGCATTCAACTTCTTAATATATGGAGAAGAATCTTCGAATTCTAAAGGATCATCCGCAGGTATGGGAGTTTTTAATATTTCATAATTATTTTTTCCAAAAAAAAGATCAAATCTTTGGTTAGAACTAATTCTAAAATGTTTTCCACATGGACCCGGACATACCCATAAATTTTCTTCCAAATCTTTTTTTAAAATTGGACCCTTACAGCAAGATGCCCAATCACTATTTTCTATATCAGTTTTTGATGGCCTTTTTTTTAATAACTGCTTTATCTTTTCACCAAATCTAAGAGTTTTTTTTAACCAATTCATATAATTTTGTTTTTTAGTTTCCTTACTAATTTACTTACATTTGTGACAGGATTTTGTCTATGTTTTAAACTTCTTGTTATTTCTCGACAAATTGCACTACCAACGACTAGACCATCTGCCGATCTCAGATTTGAAATAGTTTTTTCGGTAATACCAAAACCTATAACAACATTTTTTGATGGTTTGATTTTTTTTATAACATTATAATTTTTAATAATTCTTTTTATACTATATTTTAATGCAGAACCTGTAGTTGATATAGTTGAAATCATATAAATCATTTCGTGTGAACTTTTTATTATCTCTTTCATTCTTTTCACAGTTGTAGTGGGTGCAATTAACTGAACAAAACAAATAGAATTTTTCTTACATAGTTTGGCAAAATTTTTATTATCAGGAAATGATAAATCAACAACAATTAACCCATCAACGCCAGATACTTTGCATTTTCGTATAAATTTTTTTTCTCCATAATTAAATATCATCTGGTAGTAACCCATTAATATGATTGGTTTAGATGGTTTTGTTTTCTTAAATCTTCTTACAAGTTTAAAAATATCATTTAATCGAATACCATTTTGTAAGGCTCTAAAAGAACTATTTTGAATATCCTTGCCATCGGCTGTTGGGCAATTGTGGGGTATTCCCCACTCTGCAATATCCAAATCCTTTGATATTGAATTAAGTATTTGTAGAGATTTATCCTTAGTATTATCACCACAAACTGTATAGGATATTAATGCAGGTCTATTTTCTTTTTTTGCAATCCTAAAAGCACTGTTTATAGAATTTTTCATTTGGGATAATATCCTAATTGCTCAATATAAATTTTTTTATCTTTGTAACCTTTTCCACAATTATTGACTACAAGCACGTCACTTTTTTTCAATTTTGGTGCTAAACGGATGCATTCACTCCATGCATGCGCTGGTTCCAAACTTGGTCTTATATCTTCCAATTTAGTAATTAATTTGAAAGCAGCCAATGCTTCTTTATCTGAGGCATTAGTGTATCGTGCTCTTCCAGAATCTTTAAGCAACCCATGTAAAGGACTCGAGCCTGGATAATCTAAACCTGCACTTAATGAATGGGTTTCTGCTATTTGACCTTCTTCATCAGTCAAACAATATTGTGCTGCCCCATGTAAAATAGCAACTTTTGCATTTGTTGATAAAGGTGCAGCATATTTTGCTTCAACACCAATTAGCTCAACATGTTTTTTGTCGTAATCTATAAATTCATTCCAAAATCCTAATGCGCTACTTCCCCCTCCTATGACATTAATTAATTTCAGTTTTGGGATTTCACCAAACTCCTTAATTAATTGTTTTTTTAACTCTCTCGAGATTTGAGACGTTGACCATGCACAAATTTTTAAAAAAATATTGCAGCCAATTGCTGAGCCTACCGCGAGATGTGTATTATCGCAGTTTGAAACATAGTGGCGCATACACTCAGAAACAGCATCAACCAAAGTTTTTGATCCTGAGTCAACAGGCACAACTTCAGCCCCTGCATCACGCATGAATTTTACATTGGGCGCTTGTCTAGAAATATCTTTTGTTCCCATAAAAATTTTACACTTGAGGTTCATTTTTTTTGCTGCCATTGCAAGATTCTTTCCGAACATTCCGGCACCTGTATCACCTGCTATGTAGCGTTTTCCACTTTCTTTACAAATTAATGCATTAACAACGCTATGATATGCCTTATGCGCATCGCCATTTATAGCTGACACGTCTTTACACCAAATTTGAGCTCCACCCAAATGTCTAGTCAAATTTTTTAATTTAAAAAAGGGTGTTTCACCCCCAAGATAATGTTTAAAATAATGATCTCTTTTTTTTAGAAATTTTCTATTTTTTCTTAACTTTTCAAAAAGCTCTGATAAATCCTCAATTGGTTTTCGCATTGTTTCCGCACAATAGTTTCCACCAAATTTATTCCCATAAAATCCAAACTTATCATGTTGGTCAATAAGAGGAGTTTTTTTCTTCAATTTAATCATTTAATTTTTTTATGTTGTCTAAGAAAATTTTTACTTTAGAAATATCTTTTAATCCAGATGTCTCTACACCGCCAGATATATCAATATAATTACAAATTTTCATAAACTTATCAAGATTATCGTTGTATTTTATATTTCCAGCAATCATGCTGTTAACAGTTACTGGCACATTTTCCATCAACGTATGATCAAATTCTAATGATTTTTCGTACCCTTTGCTGTCAAATAGTATTATATCAGAGCAATTTTCATATTTCTTATATTTGAGAATATCTTCTTTAGTCTCAACAGTAATTGCAGAAATAATCTTTTTATTATACTTCTTTTTTATTGATTTTATTTCATCAGGTGTACAATCATATATTTGAAAATATTCAAAATTTAGTTTTTGCATTTCATTTAATACAAATTCATCGGGTTTTACCAGAACAGATACAAATTGAGACTTTTGATTATCAACCTTGAGAAGTTCCTGAAGAGAATGTATATCAACAAATCTTTTAGATTTTGGATAATTACAAATAAATCCAATCAACTCAGGAGGATATTCATAGTTTATTAAAAAGTTTAATGTTTCGCTATCCTTGACACCACAAATCTTAGACTGCATCAGTCCTCTAAAATTTTCAATAAGTTCTTAATATTTTTTTTTATGTTTCCATTTGTAATTGATCTACCAATTACTAACCAATCACTACCTGCATCAAAAGCATCAGCAGGTCCCATAATTCTTTTTTGATCGTTTTTTACATTATGTATTTTAATTCCAGGCGTAATTATCTCCTTTTTAAACGCTCTCTTTACTGATCTTATTTCATGTCCACTACAGACTATTGCATCTAATTTTGCTTTTGTGGCAAGTTTAGCTTGATGATTAACTAGTTCATTTACTTTTTTATCATATCCAATCTCTTTTAAATCTTTATTATTTAACGAGGTTAAAGTAGTTACACCAGCAATCTTTATATTTTTACTAACTTTTTTTAATGACTTTAAAGCACTTAATCCAGAGCTTAAGTGAACAGTCAAATATGCGACTCTTAAATTTTTTAATGACTTAAGTGCTGATCTGACAGTATTTGGGATATCATTAAGTTTTAGATCTAAAAAAATTGTTTGATTTTTTAAATTTGAAAGAAATTTTCTTCCATTTTTTGAGTAAAAAAATTCAAGACCGAATTTGTAGCCAACCTTGACCTTTTTGGTTTGAGTATCTTTAATAATTTTTTTTGCTAAAGAGACCTTATCTGTATCAACAGCAATAAATATTTTTTTTTTATTCATTATTTATCTCTTTAAATAGATCTTTTGACATTTTGAAATTTATACTTTTTTTTTCGTCGACTATTACTTTGCCTCCAGTTTTTGGATTCCTTGAAGTTTTCCCTTTTTGATTTTTGGTAGAAAAAATACCCCATCCACGGAGTTCAACTCTTTCATCATTTTTAAGAGCTAATTTAATTTCATTTATGAATATATCAAAAAATTTCTCTAAATCCTTTTTTAACAGATTGGGATAACTTTTGGATAGCTGTTTTAATAATTCTGACTTAGTTATCGGCAATTTATTTTTTACCTATTTTTTTTCTTTATCTTTTTTCTTAAGTTTATCAGATAAAGTTGAAAAGGGTAGATTTTTTCCAGAGCCTTCGGCGCCGTATTTGTCCAAAGCTTCTTTTTTTTGAATTTCTTCAAGAAGCTTTATACTTAAAGATACTTTTCTTTTTTCAAAATTCAGATCAGCTATTGCTGAGTCAATCCGCTCACCTCCAACAAATCTTGAAGGACGAGCATCACTTGCATTTACAGCTATTTGAGATTTTTTAATTAAAACATTCATTTCACAACCTTCTGGCTGAACGACTAAACCTTTATTGTCAGATGATATTATTTTTACAGTAATAGCGTCATTAATTTTTTTATCTTTGAAGTAATCAAAAGGATCTTTTTGAGTTTGTTTTAGACCCACCCTTACCTTTTGTTGATCTTCTTTAATTTCTAAGATTTTTACCTTTACTTTGTCTCCAACTTTATAATTCTTTAATTCCATCTCCGGATCATTTGTATAACTCAGATCATTGCAATGTAAAAAAGCATCTATATCATATCCTGTAAGTTTAATGTAAAGCGCATAGTCATTTGAGCTACTAATTGAGCCTTCAATTATACTACCCACTGGATTTCTCTCATTCAACACTTTTAAAGGATTATCAATTGTAAGTTTGTGAGATATCGCAATTCTTCTTTTCTCTTTATCAACTTCAGTTATAACACACATGATTTTATCACCTACGTTAAAAGCTTTTTTAGGGGAAACATTTTTTCTTGTCCAACTAATTTCACTTGAGTGTAATAAGGTTGTTAAGCCAGGCTCTAACTCACAAAATGCTCCAAAATCCATCAACTTTATAACTTTTACTTCATACTTCTTATTTAATTCATAGTTGGTTATTTTTTCAAATGGATCAGGTGATAACTGTTTAATTGAACAACCTACTTGCAATTTTTCCTTATCTACGGAAATTACCAGTAAATCATGCCTGTCCCCAATAGTGAAAATTTCTTCAGGATGATTAACCCTTGAATAACTAATCTCTTGCAAATGTACAAGGCAATCAATTTCATTATTTACATTAAAAAAACATCCAAAAGAACTATACCCTTTTACTATTGCGTTTTTAATAATGTCTCCGACTTTATACTTTTCAATAATTTTAGCCTTATCCTCTTTTTTACTTGATGAAATTATTTGGCGACGAGAAACACATGCATTACCTCTTACTTTATCCATTTTTATTAAAGCAAATTTTTGAGGTTCATTCATTAAATGAGAGATATCTTTTAAGGGTGTATCAGAAATTTGTGAACCAGGACAAAACATAAGAGAACCTGTATCCAGATGTTCAACGATTACCCCACCTTTACATTTGCTAGTGATTTTTCCAATAATGGGCTCATTTTTTTCAAATGCGTTAACTAAAATATCCCACCCTTTTATTTTTTGAGCTTTGCTAGCAGAAACAACAATTTCACCATTCCTGTCCTCAAGTCTCTCTAATAAAACTGCAATTTTCCCTCCAATTATAATTTTATTTTCAAGGCCAATCGTTTTGAGCTCGTTAATGTCTAAAATTGGTTCTGATTTTAGACCACAATCTAAAAAAACAAATTTTTCAGTTATCTTAGTTATTACACCTTCAATTATTTTTCCTTCAACAAGACTCTGAGTTTTTGAAAATTGAGTATCCAGCAATTTTTCGAATTCTTTAGATGCCTCAGTTTTTACAGTTTTAAATATTTCCATAATTATAAAAATTCTGTTGTTTTAGATAAAAAACAAGAATTAATCAAGCTGCAATTAATTAATCTGTCTCTAATATTAAAGGTTTTTTACGTATATCATTAAAAAATTGTCAAACAAATTTAAATTCATAACCTAACTTTTTTAGAATTTTCAAAAAAGATGGAAACGAACTTTTATAAGAGTCAATATCATCTACTTTCCATTTCCCACCAAATGTAAGTGCTGCGATTACAGAAGTCATAAATATTCTGTGGTCTTTATAATAATTTTTAATGCTTATAGTTTTTCTTACATTAATGGCCGGATTTCCAAAAATTTTAATAGAGTTTTTTGTCAATTTAGTTCTTATTCCCAATTGATTTAACAATTTTGATCCTAGTTTTAACCTTGGGCTTTCTTTTTTGTTTAATTCTTCTAAATTTGAAAAACTTGAAACTCCATTTGCTTTAGCTGCAACTAAGAATATTATTAAAAATTCGTCGATTAAATTACTATTTAGACTGGGTGGACAACTGATTCTTCTTAAGATTGGCTGACTTTTAACAAATATATCTGCATGATTTTCCCCATACCTCTTTTTTATATTGATCATTTTTATTTTTGCCCCCATTTTGTTCAATATTCTGATGTATCCAATTCGAGAGGGGTTAACATTGACGTTTTTAATTTTTAATTCACAGTTTTTTGACAAAATAGTAAGCACAATAAAAAAAGCACATGAACTTGGGTCAGATGGAACTTTATATTTAAAGGATTTAAATAGTTTTTGACCTTTAACTTTAATCTCGTCATTTGTCTTATTTTTTTTGATAATGATGGGAATACCCAAATGTTTAAAAAAATTCTCTGTATGATCTCTAGATTTTTTTGCCTTGATAACAGTTTCACCAGGTGAATTAAGAGCAGCGAACATCACAGCACTCTTACACTGTGCAGATCCTTTATTTTCAAAATACAATACAGGATTTGTAAAATTTGATCCAATAATTTTAAGTGGTAAGGTTTTTTTGTTATTAACTTTAAAGTGTGCACCTACTTTTTGTAATGGTGATATTACTCTTTCAAAATCTCTTCTAGATAAACTTTTATCACCGATTAGTTTAATATAGTATGGTGATTTTACTAATAGCCCCAAAATAAGCCTGGCAAATGTTCCAGAGTTTCCAGCATCTAAAGTAATGTTCTTTTTATATTTAAACCCATTTAAACCTTTCCCATAAACAAAACAATTTTTTTTAGTTAGAAAAATTCTTATTCCTAATTTTTTTAAACAATTTATAGAATTAATAATATCTTCAGATAAAAGAATATTTTCTATAAAAGTTTTACCGTAAGCTTGGGACCCAAGTAATAATGCTCTGATAGAAATACTTTTATCACCATCAACAGAAATGGTTTTTTTAAATGAATTATACTTGTTATTTATAAATAATTTTTTTGTCATTTATGCTTAGTTAAATTTAAACGAGTCACCAAAATAAGCTGATTGAGCATTTGGATTTTTTACAAGTTCCGAAGGAGTACCTTTTGCAATTACTTTTCCACCTGACAAAACTACCGCAACATCTACACAAGTCAAAAGATCTCTCGCTTGATGATCGCAGATGCAAATTGTTATTCTATTTTCAGATTGAAGATTTACTATAATTTGCTGCAACATTTTAATTGTCATTACATCTAAAGCTGCAAAACATTCATCAAGCAAAAGAAGCTCTGGGTTACCCAAGAGGGCCATAGCAATTACTAATTTTTTTTTTTGCCCACCTGATAAAAATTTCGCTTTAATGTCTCGAATTGATTCAAGGTCAAATTTAGAGGTTAAATAATTTATTTTTTCAATTCTATCCCTTGCATTTGTAATAAGAATTTCACCTACTGCTTTAAGATTTTCAAATAAAGTTAAATCGTAAAAATAACCCCCATATTGAGGAACATAACCAATTTTAAACTTGGTAGTTCTAAGAAATATTGGAAAATCATTTACTTTTTCTTCCCCAATAAAAATTGAACCTTTTTCAGGTGAAATTAGCCCTGTTATCAAATTAAAAATTGTTGATTTTCCTACTCCATTCGGCCCAAGCATACCAAAGATTTCCCCTCTATTAATTTCAAAGTTTATATTTTCCAAAATCTGTCTATTCCCAAAGGATAATGAAATATTTTCTAATTTCAAAACTGGTTTTTTTTGTTTAAAGCTTTTAATTCTGAATTTTTTAATTATTGCCATTTTTTGATATATTATTTATTAAAACTTTTTTTCCAGGTTTTTCCATAAAAATTTTTGTTTTTTTATTCAAAATATCTATCTCGGCTCTATCAGCACTTAATGAAGAAAATCCACTTTGATATTGAACGTTATCATATATAGAAACTAAATTATTTTCAAAAGATAAATCTAAGAAATTACTACTTAAAAAATGATCTCCATAATCAACTGTAACTGAATCATTGAATAAAGTATCAAAATTTTTCGAATTATACTTAGCAAAATTTGATTTAATCGATATACGGTCGGAGTTTTTTAATGAAATAATTGCAATTACATTTTCTAAATAAATTATATCTGGATTATCTTTGTCTATGTTTCCTTTTTGGGCTTCTATTTTATATTCATTTCCCTCCTTATCAGTTGAGAAGTATTTTAAATCTTCTATTAGACTTTCACTAGTATTGAAAGGTTGTTCAATATTACCCCTTAAATCAACTTCAACATTTGTTTTTTTAAAATATTTAAAAAATAACAAAAGAGTTATTACAGCTAATATAAGTAACAAAATTAATTGAAAAATAATCTTTCTTGTCATTTATCGAATATTATTCTCTAAAATATTGTGAATATGAACTACTCCGATTGTTTTATTTTTTTGATTTTTTTTATGAACGCATAAAAAAGTAATTCTCTTTGAGTTCATTAAAGATAAAGCTTTAGCTGCTAAGTTATCAGCATTTATTGAAATTGGATTTTTTGTCATAATATCTTTAACTTTTAACTGCTGTAGACTCTCTTTTTTTTCACTTTTACGTCTGATTTGTCCATCAGTAATAATCCCAGTAGTTTTTTTCTTATTATTCCTCGCAACAAGGACTCCAAGTTTTTTTTGGGTGATAAATTTTAAGGCGTTTTTCATATTTGAGTTTTCACTTATAAATGGTATTTTTTTACCAGTTAACATTAAGTCCTCTACTGATTGCAGTTTCAATCCTAAGCTACCTGACGGATGAAATTTTTTGAAATCTTTTTGACCAAATCTTTTTTGTTTCATAGTAGCTATCGCGATTGCATCACCAATAGCTAGCTGAACAATTGTCGAGGAAGTAGGCACTATACCTCCTGGGCCAGCTTCCTTTACCTCAGGTGTTAAAATTTTAATATCTGATGCTTTATACAGTAATGAATTTTTTTTTGAAACTATACCAATTAAAGTGATATTTTTATTCCTGTTTGCAAACTGTATTATATTTTTCAATTCAATTGACTCACCACTATTACTTATCAATATCAAAACATCATTTGAACTTATTTGTCCAAGGTCTCCATGAGAGCAAGCGCTAGCATCTACAAAAAAGGACGGAGTGCCAACTGATGCTAAAGTAGATGCAATTTTCTTTGCAATGATACCTGACTTACCAACTCCAGACAAAATAACCTTTCCTTTTTTGCAATTTAGTATTTTTTCTACAGCTTTTTTAAAATTTAAATCTAATGAATTCTTTAATTTATTTAATGAGATTATCTCAGCATTTATAACATCCTTCGCGATCTTTTTATAAATATCTTTTTTCATTAATGTGACCAAATATCATCCGAAAATGATGCTAAATCTAAATTTACTCTAGTATTAATAAACTTTAAACAATCTTCATATAAATGGTATCTTTTTTCTCTTTTAAGAATTTTTGTAAGCGCATCATTAATTTTATGTAAGTACAAAACATCATTAGCACAATATTTAATTTGAGCTTGAGATAGTTCACCTCCAAAATCAGAACTCTGATATTGTTTGCTTATATCAATACCAACAAATTCTTTTATCAAATCTTTTAAACCATGCTTATCAGTGTATGATCTTGCTAATTTTGATTGAAGTTTAGTATCTTCAATATTATTCACATCAATAGAAAGATACTTCTTGATAAAAGTTAGATCAGCCCGTGCAAAATGAAAAATTTTCTTTATAGACTTATCAGATAATATTTTTTTTAAAACAGGAGCTTTATAATCACCTCTATCAAGTTGAATTATATGAGCATCAGAATTTCCTGATGAAATTTGAACTAAACATAATTTATCCCTTTGAAAATTTAACCCCATAAATTCACAATCTACTGCGATGCTATTGCCAACTTTAATATCTTCTGGTAAATCTATTTTGTGAACTTTTATATCCATAAACTTGTGATTATTTATATATGAAACCAAAAAATTGTCTAATTTTTGGCGCTTCTGGTCAAATCGGTAGAAATTTGATTAGGAGTTTAACCAAAAATAATATTAAAGTAACAGCATTAACAAGAAATATTCATCAAAAAGGCTATATTCTTAAAACTCAAGCCAACCCAGGATATCTTGAAATAGTCGAGGGAAGTATTTTTGATCATGAACTGATTGAACAATTGTTTAACAATGCTGATTTATGTGTGAACTTGGTTGGTATATTATTTGAAAAAGGTAAAAATAATTTTAATAATATACATGTCGAATTTCCAAAAATGATTTCAAGGTATGCATCGACCTATAAACTAGAGAAATTTGTACACTTATCTGCTCTCGGTATTGAAAATGCAAAAGACTCAATTTATGCTCAGAGTAAATTAAAAGGTGAAGAAGAAATTCTAAATAATTTTAATAGGGCTGTAATTGTAAGACCCTCAATAGTATATTCGGTCGATGATAATTTTACTACCCAATTAATGACTTTGCTGGGATTATTGCCTATTTTTCCAATTTACTATAATGGTAAAACAAAGTTTAGACCTATTTTTTGTTCAGATTTGACAAATTCTATTACTAAAATCATAAATGATGATATTAAGGAAAACATAATTGAATTCGCTGGACCAGAGGAAATGTCTTTTAAGGAAATTTTAGAAAAACTCCTTTCTTTAATTGAAAAAAAAAGGTTATTGCTACCAATGCCAATTTCACTTGCAAGAATGACTGCACATATCTTCGAGCTATTGCCTAAACCACTCATCACAAATGATCAGCTTAGATTATTGAAATATGATAATGTTCTATCCGGCAAATACAAAAACAATAATGACTTTAAATTTAATTGCTCATCGAGATTTGAAGAGGTAGTAAATGAATATTCTTATATGTGGAAAAATGAAGGAGAATATTCTAAAAAAGGTTAGATTAACTTTATGATAATATCTATTGTTTATACTATAATCGGTCTAATTTTTTGCTTTGTTTTATATCTTGCTTTTAGAGCTATAAATACTGGCATGGAAGCAAAAAAAGCTAATAAAGATTTAGAGAATTCTGATCAGACCAGTTTAGATAATCAAGAAGACCTAATAAAAAAACTTAATGAATTAAAAGAATTACACGAAAAAAAAATTCTGAGTGATGAGGAGTTTATTGCAGCTAAAAAGAAAATATTAGGCGAATAATTTAAGCTGACTTTATCTTTCTTTTAATAAATCTTGGCACTTCATTATCTTTGTCTTTATCCAAAACGTCTTCTTTTCTATTTTTTGGCTGGAAAGCATATAATAAGTGAAGTTTACAATATGAAAAATCTTTTAATGAAGTTCTACCACAAAAGTAAAAATTATCCTCATTGGGATGTCCAATTGGCCATTTGCATGAATTTTCATCAAGCTCTTCAAGTTGCTTAGGATTTTCAGGTTCAAAATCTTTGTCAATAATTAAAGATTTGAACTTTCCTCTTCTTAAATTTTTGCGAGAAATTTTATTTTCACTGACATTATTGCTAGTTGCTAAAGATGAACTTTTTTTTGTTTGAATTTTACCTGATAAATTTAATCTATGAGCTTTTCCAATAACAGCATTCCTGGTTACACCCCCAAGTATCTGAGCAATTTCACTTGCTGTGTTTCCTTTTCCCCATAATTCCTTAAGTTTTTCTACTTTTTCAGGTGTCCAACTCATTACAATATTTAGTTAATATTAAACTTAAAATACTATATATAGTAATCCATATTATGCTAATTAAAACAAGCACTTTCTTTAATTTCTTAACAATTTTTTAAAAAGAAAATTATAAATACTTATGGTTGAACTTAATAAAAAATACAAAATTGGAGTACGACGATTTAGTTTTATTAACTGGATAGGCTTTTACTCTTTATACAAAAAAGAGACACTTCGTTTTTTAATTGTATCTGGTCAAACAATTTTAGGACCTGTAGTTACTGCAGTTTTGTTTTTAATGGTCATTTCCCTTGCAATAGGTGAAAATAGGGGAGTAGTTCTTGGAGTTCCTTTTATCGAATTTTTAGCACCTGGATTAATTAGCATGCAAATAATCCAACAATCTTTTGCACATTCATCATCCTCAATACTATCAGGAAAAATGATGGGAAATATTGTGGATTTGGTAGGAAGCCCTCTTTCAGCACTCGAAGTAACTCTCGCTGTAATTTTCGCCTCAATTACGAGGTCTATTTTAATAAGTTTTTTATCGATCTTAGTATTCAGTATTTTTATAGAAATCCGTCTTGAAAACTTTCTTTATTTTGCAGTTTTCTTATTTTTGTCATCTTTTTCTATGGGAGCAATGGGGTTTATAGCAGGTATGTGGTCTGATAAATGGGAGAATATGGCAACTGTAACCAACTTCATTATTGTTCCAATGTCCTTTTTGTCGGGTACTTTTTACTCAATTGATAGACTTCCTGAAATTTTACAAAAAATAAGTTTTTTAAATCCATTTTTTCATATAATTGACGGTTTGAGATTTTCTTTTATCGGAAGTAGTGATGGTTCAATAAAATTTGGTCTTATATATTTATTTTTGTTTAGTTTGATTATATGGTTCATATCATTTCTCCTTTATAAAAAAGGATACAAAATTAGAAACTAAATGACATTTTTAGCAAATAATTATAATAGAAAACAAATTTCTTTTAAAAAGGGTATTGGAAGCTATCTAATTACCAAAAATGGAAAGAAATATTTAGATTTTTGCTCCGGAATTGCGGTCAATAGTTTAGGTCATGCAAATCCAAGATTAGTAAAGGCACTATATAAACAAGCGAAAAAAGTTTGGCACGTTTCAAATGCTTTCACAATTCCAGAGGGAGAGATGTTAGCAAAAAAATTGGCCAAAAAAACCTTTGCAGACTCAGTGATATTTCAAAATTCTGGAACTGAAGCAACAGAGGTTGCTATAAAAGTGGCAAGAAGATACTTTTACTCAATAGGAAAACCAAAAAAAATAGAATACTTTGTGTAAAAAATTCATTTCACGGTCGGACTATAGCTGCAATTTTTGCTAGTGGATCAAAAAAAATGACGGAAGGTTTTGGCCCAAGAGTAAGTGGTTTCGATCATTTTACTTTTGGGGACCATAACTCTTTAAAAAAAAGAATATCAAAAAATACTGCTGCTATTATGGTTGAGACAATTATGGGTGAAGGTGGAATAAAAGTAATACCTGATTGGTGTTTAAGAGATTTGAGAAAGTTATGTAACAAGAAAAAAATATTACTTATACTTGATGAAGTTCAATGTGGCATTGGAAGATCAGGAGATTTTTTTGCTTTTGAAAGCTCAAAAGTAAAACCAGATATTGTGCCTATTGCAAAAGGAATTGGGGGTGGGTTTCCTATTGGAGCAGTGTTGATGAATAAGAAGGTCAGTAAAGCAATGGTGCCTGGAACCCACGGATCTACATTTGGAGGCAATCCCTTGGCTATGTCTGTTGGAAATGAAGTAATGGATATAATTTCAAATAAAAAATTTTTGAATAATGTCAAAAATTTATCAAAATATTTTTTAGAAAATTTAAATGATATAAAAGATAAATATCCAAATGTAATTAATCAAATTAGAGGAAAAGGTTTGTTAATAGGTATTCAATTACATAAAGATCAGACTTTATTCATAAAAAAACTAATGGAAAACAAACTATTGACTATAAAAGCAGCTGAAAATGTTATTCGTATTTTACCACCTTTAAATGTAAAGAAGAGTGAAATCGATATTGCATTAAAAGTTATTAATAAAGTTTGCTCAGAATATTAATTCAATGAAACATTTTATAAATTTAAAAGATATATCTTCAAAAGATCTTAGAAAGATTATCGTTGATGCTCAAAACAGAAAAAGATTAAGAAAAAAACTTAGCACTCTTGAAGTTGACAAAGGATCTCCGCTTAAAGGAAAAATATTGATACAAATGTTTGAAAAACCAAGTTCAAGAACAAGAATAAGTTTTTATTTGGCAATTAAACAGTTGGGAGGAGGAACTTTAACATTAAGATCTAATGAGCTGCATTTAGGCCAAGGAGGAGAAAGTGTTACTGATACGGCTAAAGTTCTCTCTACTTATGGAGATGGTTTTATGCTGAGAACTGATAGCGAAAAAAAAATGGAGGACTTCAAAAAATATTTATCAATACCTATAATAAATGGTTTAAGCCCTTTATCCCATCCTACACAAGTATTGTCTGATATTTTCACAGTTGAAGAGATTAAAAAAAAACCTATTTCAAAATTGAACATTTGTTGGATTGGTGATTCAAATAATGTTTTAAATAGCTTAATAGCCGCTTCTGTAAAATTTTCATTTAAGCTAAGCATTGGCTGCCCAAAAAAATTTGAACCTGGAAAAGAAGTCAAAAACTGGGTTAAAAAAAATAATAAGAAAATTTATATTTATAATGATCCAAGAAAAGCAGTTTCTGGTGCTGATGTAATATTTTCAGATAAGGTAATTTCACTCAACGATAAAGTGAATAAGAAAAAAAAGATCTATGCGTTTAAAAATTTTAAAATAGATAAAAAGTTAGTTAGATTGGCAAAAAAGGATTATATATTTTTACATTGTCTGCCTAGAGGAAATGAAGTTTCGGAAGACGTTTTTTTAAGTAAAAATTCATATGTCTGGCAACAAGCACTTAATAGAGTTCATGTTCAAAAAAGTATTTTATTATACTGTTTTGGAAAATTAAGGTAACGGTAAAGGGCTATCCGAATTTTTGTTTAAGTATAAAATAACTGATGCTCTATCTTTCTCTTTTCTTAAACCAGCGAATGCCATTTTCGTACCTTTTATCCAAGTTTGAGGTTTGATTAAATAACCATTCAATTCTTCAAAAGTCCAATTTTTTGTATAAGCAACAAGTGCTTTTGAATATTTGTAATCTTCGACTGCAGCAACTTTTCTTCCCACAACATTGTATAAAGCTGGTCCAATTTTGTTTCCCCCACCTGCTTGTATCGAGTGACATGCTGAACATTTTTTAAAGATTTTTTCGCCATGCGCTAGATCAGCTTGGGCCATTAAAGCTGATATATCAACTTCGACACTTTCCTCTTTTTGAGCCACAGATTTTTTTGAAACTTCTTCAGATACCTCAACTTTATAACCAGAAACCTCTGGCTTTTCTACATTGAACAATAAGTTTGAGATTTTTCCAATACCAATAACCAAGAGCGCAACCAACAATACAGCTGCAACTATTTTATTTATTTCAAAAGAATCCATTATTTTTCTAAAGAACTCATATAACATGTTAATATTAAAATAAACTAATTAAAAAATTATTTGCGTCTGTAAGACGCATTAAACTTTAAAATGAATAACACAATTATCTTGATACCTTCTAGAATGAGCGCATCAAGGCTTCCTGGAAAACCTTTACTAAAAATAAATGGAATAAGCATTATTCAGCACGTATACAACAAAGCTAAGGCGACGAATTTGGGCAAAGTTTATGTTGCAACAGAGGATGCTGAAATTCAGACTGAAATTGAAAAAAATGGTGGTAATTCGATAATGACCAGTAAAAATCATCAAACAGGTACTGACAGGATTTTTGAGGCAGTAGAAAAAATTAAAGGCATAGAAAATATCAAATATGTTATTAATTTACAGGGAGACGAACCTCAAATATCGACAGACGATATAATTAATCTTGATAAAAACGTTAGAAAACTAAATTCAAAAATTGGTACGCTTTGCACAGATATTAAGGATAAAAAAATATTTAGTAACAAGAATATTGTAAAAGTCTCCGTAAATGAAATTTTTCGAAAAAATAATTATTCGCCAGCTTTAGCTTTTTTTAGAAATGCAGAAGATTTTGACGAAAAAATTACTTATCACCATATTGGAATTTATCAATACGAAATCTCAACTTTAAAGAAATTTATCAATTTAAAACAGACAGAAAATGAAAAAAAATTTAGATTGGAACAGCTACGTGCTTTGGAAAATGGTATACCGATTGATGTTATGTATACACAAAATTCTCCAATAGGCGTTGATACAATAGATGATTTTATGGAAATTAAAAAAATAATGGAATATAAAAAAGATTAAATTTATGAAAATTGTATACCAAGGTTCACCAGGAGCATATTCCCACTTAGCGGCAAAAAAAATGTACCCTGATTATGAACCTATTTCTCAAAATACTTTTGAAGAATGCTTTAATCTTTGCTTAAAAAATGAGAGTTATAGAACTATTATTCCTGTAGAAAATTCAATAGCTGGAAGAGTTGCAGACATACAATATCTGATAAATAAATACAAACTCCAGATTTACGCAGAACATTTTCAACCGATCACCCATAATTTAATGATACTGCCTAGCTCAAGTATGAAAAATATATCTTCAGTAAGATCGCATACCCAAGCTATTTCACAATGTCAAAAAACTATCACAGAAAATAAGCTTGAGCCTATTATTGCAGCAGATACTGCAGGAAGTGCGAAATATATTAGTGATAACAAAATTAAAAATGAAGCTGCAATAGCATCTGAGCTAGCTGCTGAAATTTACAATCTGAAAATAGTAAAAAAAAATATTGAGGACGATAAAGGCAATGTGACAAGGTTTTTAATTATGGGTAGAAAAGCTTCCCATCCAGAATTTAAGAAAAAAAATTATATTACAAGTTGTATTTTTAAAGTAAAAAATAAACCTGCTGCTCTTTATAAATGTTTGGGCGGCTTCGCTACCAATAATGTTAATTTAAGTAAATTAGAAAGTTTCTCTGATCAAAACAGTTTTGAACAATATTTATTTATATGCGATATTTATGGACATATTGAAGATCCAAAAATCCAAAAATCTTTAGAAGAGCTAGGTTTCCATACTGTTAGTCTAGATATTCTAGGAGTTTACGAAGCAAGCGAATATAGAAAAATCTAAAAATTTACAAAGTTTTGTTGTAGACTAGAAAATATAACTGTTATAATAACTGGGGGCCAATCAGGTGGTGGTACCACGAATCCCCCAGGCTTGAAAAAGAGCAAGGGTAATGAGTACTTTCCAGGTTGATTGGTCTCCTAAAAAAAATGAGCAATAATTCAAAAGTTTTAGCTTTGAAATACAGACCTCAAGTCTTTAAAGATTTAATAGGTCAGAACATCATTGTGGAAACAATTGAAAAGTCCATTTCTCAAAATAAAATTCCCAATGCTTTTTTATTTACAGGAATAAGGGGTGTTGGCAAAACGACAATTGCAAGAATTTTAGCGAAGTCTTTAAATTGTGGAAATTCTGAAAAAAATAATTGTTTAAAAAATAAGTGTAAAAATTGTGATGAAATATCTGAGTCTAGACACATTGATGTTCTAGAAATGGATGCGGCGAGCAAAACTGGTGTTGATGATGTTAGAGACTTAATAGAATTTTCAAGATATGGACCAACATCTTCAAAATTTAAAATTTTTATAATTGATGAAGTCCACATGTTAAGTAAGCAAGCTTTTAATGCCTTACTAAAAACTCTAGAGGAACCACCTGCTTATTTAAAGTTTATTTTTGCGACAACTGAGGTAAATAAAATTCCAGTAACAGTCTTATCAAGATGTCAAAGATTTGATTTATCAAGAATCAAGTCTGAGGAATTAAGTGAATTTTTAGCAAAGGTTGCTGAAATGGAGAAAATAGATATCAATCAAGATGTTATAAACCTAATCTCAAAAATTTCAGAAGGTTCAGTTAGAGACGCATTGTCATTATTAGATAGAATATCACTAACCAATGATGATAGCCAAAAAGGGACTATAAAATTAGAAAGCGCAAGGGAAATATTTGGATATTTTGATAAAGAGTTTACCATAAACCTAATAGAGAAAATATTTGATGGAGATGAAGACAAAACTATAGATTTATACAGGCAGATTTATCAAAAAGGAATAGAACCAAAAATTTTTTTAAATGGTTTTTTGGAAATCATCTATTATTTAAAAAATTTTAAAAATTTAGAAAGGGTAAGTTTTTCATCCGATTTAACTGAAAATAATTTTACAAAAATTAAAGAAATGTCTGAGAAATTAGATGCTCATACATTACTTCTTTTCTGGCAATTTACTATAGAGACAATGGATGAAGTTAATATTGTAAACGATCCAAACTTATCTGTAGAGATGTTTTTGATACGCTTGCTTTATTTAAAAGGTAATCAAACAAAAACTGATAACCCAGCACCAAATCAAAACAATAAAATCGATAATAATTTTGAGAAAAAGAAAATAGCTGTAAACCAACTAAAATCTTCTTCTCAAGAGAAACAAAAAAAGATTTTAGAAGAAAATAAATCTCTAAATAATTTAGAAATTAAATCTTTCAACGATTTAGTTGATATATGCAATTCAAAAAAGGAAGTAGAATTAAAATATGAGTTGGAAACCAATGTAAATTTAATAAACTTTAAAAACGGTTACATTGAAATATCTTTTAATGAAAACCTAAAAAAAGATTTTGTAAAAATATTATCATCCAAGCTTTATGAGTGGACTAATGCCAGATGGATTATTTCTCTTTCACAAAATAAAGGACAAGATACAATTAAAAAAACTTCAGAAGGAGGGAAGAAAAATAATTTAAAAGATTTTGAGCAAACCGATATATTCAATAATATTAAAAAATCATTTCCCGACGCTGAATTGATAGATGTTAAAGATAATAAGGATGACTGATTTCAATAAAATTTTAGATAAGGCAAAAGAGATAGAAGAAAAGATAAAGGATAGTCAAGAAAGAATTAAACAAATTAAAGCGGAAGGTTCATCTGGTGGTGGTTTAGTCAAAGTTATATTGAACGGTAATAGTGAAATAGAAAAAATAGATATTTCTGAAAAAATTTTTTCTGAAGATAAGACTATGTTAGAAGATTTAATTGTGGCTGCTCATAATGAAGCAAAAAAAAATTTAAAAACTAGAACTAGCGAAGAAATAACAAAAGCTACTGGTAATTTTGGCATTCCAGGCTTTAAGTGGCCTTTCTGAGCATGAATAATCTCACTGAAATAGAGGAATTAATAAAAATAATTTCTAAACTTCCAGGACTTGGGCCAAAATCTGCAAAAAGAATAGTTTTGAAATTAATTAATAATCGCGAGGAGCTAATAAAGCCAATGGCGAAAACATTGGCAGAGGTTTATAAAAATGTATCTCGTTGTAAAATTTGTGGGACTTTGAAAAGCAACTCTATAGAGTGTAGTTTCAGTGATTGTAACTTTATTGATAATAAATTTGATAAAATTTGTGTTGTTGAAAATATTTCTGATCAATGGAGTATTGAAAGTTCAAATATTTATAAGGGTTATTTCCACATTTTAGGAGGGACAATTTCTTCAGCGGGACAAAATAAAGAGGATTTATTAGTCAGCTCTTTAGTGGAAAGGGTAAAAAAAGACAAAATTAAAGAGGTTATTTTAGCTACAAGTGCAACTGTGGAAGGTCAAACGACCGCATATTACATTCAAGACAGTTTAAAAAATTTAAATATTAAAATAACTAAGTTGGCACAAGGTTTACCTGTGGGTGGTGAAATAGAAAGTTTGGATGATGGGACCCTAAATTCCGCCTTCAAAAATAGGACAACTATCTAGAGGTTCTTAAATTTTTTTTTATAGATCTGTTCAAGTGCAACAAAGGTTCAGTATAACCTGATGATTGGTCCTTACCTTTAAAAACCAAGTCACAAGCAGTTTTAAAGGCAATAGAATTATTAAGATTATCAGACATGTTTTTGTATTCAGGATCATTTTTGTTTTGATCATCTACAATTTTTGCCATCTTTTTTAATGTTTCTAATACCTGATTAGGGGTACATATGTTATGGTGTAACCAGTTAGCTATATGCTGAGAAGAAATTCTTAAAGTTGCACGATCCTCCATGAGACCGATATTGTTTATGTCTGGAACTTTTGAACAACCTACACCACTATCTATCCATCTTACAACATATCCCAATATCCCTTGGCAATTATTTTCAAGTTCGGTTTTAATTTCATCCATTGACCAGTTTGGACCTCGAATAATTGGTAATTTTAAAAGATTGTCTAAGTCAAATTTTCTTTTATTAGATAGTTTTTTATGAACTTTGAAAACGTTCACTTTGTGATAATGAGTTGCATGTAAAGTTGCTGCGGTTGGTGAAGGAGTCCAGGCACAATTCGCTCCAGAAGAAGGATGTCCTATTTTTTCATTTAACATATCTGCCATTCTATCTGGGGCAGCCCACATTCCTTTTCCAATTTGTGCTTTACCAGAGAAACCACATTCCAATCCAACAACAACATTATTGTTCTCATATGCTTTAATCCAATCAGAATTTTTTATATCGCCTTTCTTAATCACTGGACCCGATTCCATAGATGTATGTATCTCATCACCAGTTCTATCTAAAAACCCAGTATTAATAAAGACAACTCTTCTTTTTACATTTCTAATACACTCTTTTAAATTAGCACTTGTTCGTCTTTCTTCATCCATTATTCCAATTTTGATTGTATTCTTTTTCATTCTTAAAACATTTTCAACATGAGTAAAAATTTCATCAGCAAATGCGACTTCATCCGGTCCATGCATCTTTGGTTTAACAATATAAATTGAACTTTTTCTTGAGTTCCCTTTTTTAATAAAATCGTGCAAACACGCTGCAGAAATTATAAAGGCGTCCATAATACCTTCAGGAACTTCTGATTTATCTGATAATAAAATTGAAGGGTTTCTCATTAAGTGCCCAACATTCCTATTTAATAAAAGAGCTCTTCCATGTAATTTAAATTTTCTTCCGTTTTGAGAAATGTAATTTCTATCCGAGTTTAAAACTCTTTTATATTTTTTTCCTAACTTTTCAAATTTGACCTGTAAATTTCCTTTCATTAGACCCAACCAGTTTCTATAGCCCAGTACTTTGTCACTTGCATCTACTGCAGCAACACTATCTTCATGATCTATGATTGTTGAGACAGCTGACTCTATTACTAAATCACTAAGCCCAATGGGATCGTTGTTTGCATGGAAAGCGTAAGGATTAATAATTAATTCTACATGAAGTCCATTATTAATAAGCAAAACACCTTTAAGACCTTTTTTATCTTGTCGATATCCTTTAAACTGCTTTTTATCTTTCAAAGAAATAGTTTTTTTACCAATTTTCAAAATCAATTTATGTTTTAGAATTTTTAATTCACTAAGTTTTTTCCATGAAGCATTTTTTAATGGAAAAATTTCATCTAAGAAATCTCTACAATAATTTATGACTTTTCCTCCACGGACAGGATTGTATCTGTTGTCAAGTTTTTCAGAGCCGATTGCATCTGTTCCATACAAGGCATCATATAAACTTCCCCATCTCGCATTTGCTGCATTTAAAGCGTATCTTGCATTTGAAATTGGAACAACTAATTGGGGACCTGGCGTTTTTGATATTTCTTCATCAACATTTTCTGTTTGGATTTTGAAGTTTTTTCCCTCTTTTTTTAGATAGTTAATAGAATATAAAAACTTTTTATATGCTGTTAAATTGAACTCATTATCTTTGTTTTGTATATACCAATCATCAATTTTTTTTTGAATACTTTCTCTTATATCAATCAACTTTTCATTTTTTGGTTTTAAAATATGTAAAGATTTTTCAAACCCACTCCAAAAATTTTTTGGCTTTATTTTTGTGCCCTTAAGAACCTCGTTGTTTACAAACTTTAATAGATCTTTTGATACATAAAGACTTCCAACACTAGTGTATTCTTTTAAATTTTTAGTTTTCATAGTTAAAAATTATCTTAGAAATTAATAAATTAACATATATAATAATTTCACACTAATAAAAGTAATCATTTTATTGCCATTTTTAAATATTAGTGGATATTTAATTATGAAAAATTATTTGAATTTTGAAAAAGATATAAAATCCTTGGAAAACGAGATTGAAAAACTTCAAGATCCGTTTTCTAAAGATGGCATCACACAAGTTGAAACTGGAAAATTGGCAAAACTTCAGAATGATTTAAGTTCTAGATTAAATGAAATTTATTCAAACCTTGATCCATGGCAAACAACAATGGTTGCTCGTCATGAGGACCGCCCAAAATCAAAATTTTTTATTGATAATCTTTTTGAGGATTTCTTTCCAATTCATGGTGATAGATTATTTGGGGAGGACAAATCTTTGATTTCTGGATTAGCGACTTTTCAAAAAAAATCTGTAATGGTAATTGGACAAGAAAAAGGTGAGGATCTTGATACTAGAATTGAAAGAAATTTTGGAATGATGAAACCAGAGGGATATCGAAAATCAATTAGACTAATGAAGTTAGCTGATAAATTTAACTTACCAATTATTTTATTTATAGATACTCCTGGCGCTTATCCTGGAGTTGGAGCAGAAGAGAGGGGTCAAGCTGAAGCAATAGCAAGATCAATAGAATGCTCAATGTCGGTTGGTGTGCCTACAATTTCAATTATTATTGGTGAGGGAGGATCTGGTGGCGCAATAGCGTTAGCATCCTCAAATAAAATTATAATGTTAGAAAACGCAATTTATTCAGTAATATCCCCAGAGGGATGTGCATCTATTTTATGGAGAGATCCAACAAAAACTCTAGAAGCCGCAAAAGCAATGAAACTTACTTCTAAAGATCTTTTGAATTTAAAAATTATTGATGAAATAATTCCTGAACCAACGGGAGGAGCTCACAGAGATAAAAACCTAATTTTAGAAAATGTAAAAATGTCTATTGATAAAAATTTAAATGAGTTAAGCAATCTCTCTAAATCTGAAATTATATCTCTTAAAAAAGAAAAATTTTTAGAAATCGGCAGGGACAGAGGTTTAACAGAGGGACTTACTATTTCTAATCAATTGTCAGTCAATTTAAAAAATATAAATAAATTTAAAAAAGTTTTATTTAAATATAAATATTTTTTTATAGGATCGGTATTTATTTTAGCAGCTTTTCTTTTTCTTTTAAGATAATACTAAAATTAAACGGAATTTTATCTTCTTTTTTCAACGATTTTTAAATTAAGTAAAATCATTACTATATCCTGTCTTATTTTATTAAGCAGTGTTTCAAAAGAATGAAAAGCTTCCTTTTTATACTCAACTAAGGGATCCCTTTGACCATAAGACCTTAAACCTATAACTTGACGCAACTGCTCTAAATACTGAATATGATTTTTCCAATTTAAATCAATTAATTGCAAAAAGATTTTCTTTTCTATTTCCTTTGAACCTTCCTCTCCTAAATAAGAGCTTCTTTCCTCTCTCTTTTTTTTGAAATTTGCATTTATGGAGATTAATATTTCATTGTCACTTAAACTTCTAAATTTCTCATTTAAATTTTCCTCATTTTGACCAAAAAGAGTGTTAATTCTACTTACCTGAGCTTTATTTTTAAAAATTGATGGAGATTTTTCTTTCTGTTTAATTAAATCTTCAATTTCGTCTTTTAAAAAATTATCAATAGTTCCAAATATATTTTGTTTTTCTAGGACTTCTTTTCTTTGACTAAATATTACATGTCTCTGGTCATTAAGCACATCGTCAAACTTTAATAAAGTTTTTCTTATATCAAAATTTCTAGCCTCAACTTTTTGTTGCGCTCTTTCTAAAGCTTTGTTGATCCAAGGATGGTCAATACTTTCTCCATCTTTTAAACCAAGTTTTTCTAATATTTTATTGATAGACTCTGATCCAAATATTCTCATTAAATCATCTTCCAGGCTTACATAAAAAATAGAATTACCTTCGTCACCCTGTCTTCCAGCTCTTCCTCTAGCTTGGTTATCAACTCTTCTTGACTCCATCCTCTCTGTACCAATAACAAAAAGCCCTCCAAGAGATTTAATTTTTTCTTTGTTATCTCCTAAATTATCTGTATCTTTTCCGCCTAATTTAATATCTACACCTCTACCCGAAATACTTGTTGTAATTATCACCGAATTTAGTTTACCTGCATTAGCAATAATCTCTGCCTCCTTTTCATGATTTTTAGCGTTCAAAACTGTATGGGTAATTTTATTTTTTTTAAACAAATCTGAATATATCTCAGATTTATCAACACTGGATGTAAAAATGAGCAATGGTTGGCCTTTTGAATTTAACATTTGTACTTTGGAAACAATTGCATCTTGTTTTTCTTTTTCTGTTCTAAAAATTTGATCGTTCCAATCTTTTCTAATCATCTCTTTATTTGTTGGAATAACAATAACGTTGAGATTATAAATTTCATAAAATTCCTGACTTTCTGTAACAGCTGTACCAGTACATCCTGCAAGTTTTTTATATAGTTTGAAGTAATTTTGATAAGTAATTGATGCAAGTGTCTGATTTTCCATTTGGACTTTTAAATTTTCTTTAGCTTCTAAAGCCTGGTGTAGTCCATCACCATACCTTCTACCCTCAAGAATTCTTCCTGTAAGCTCATCAACAATTTTGATCTTCCCATTTACTTCAACATAGTCTTTATCTTTTAGGAAAAGATGATTTGCTTTCAAGGCTTGATTAACGTGATGTACTAGATTCAAATTAGCCGGATCATAAAAATTATCATTTTTAAGTATTCCAATATTATTTAATAATTTTTCGATAGAATCTATTCCTTCATTAGTTAAAGTGACATTTTTATCTTTTTCATCCAATTCATAATGATTTGGTTCTAATCTTTTTACAAGTTTATTGATAGCTTTATACTGATTAGACGTTTCATCTGACTGTCCAGAAATAACCAGCGGAGTTCTGGCCTCATCTATTAGACAGGAGTCGATTTCATCTACAATAGCAAACCTATGCTCCCTCTGTACTAATTTATCTGAAGAATATTTCATATTATCTTTTAAATAATCAAAACCAAGTTCACTATTTGTTGCGTAAGTAATATCCTTCGAATAATTTTCCTTTCTCTCATCATCAGATTGATCATTGTTTATGTAACCTGCGCTTAAACCAAGAAAGTTATAAATTTTTGACATGTTTTCACAATCTCTCTTTGCTAAATAATCGTTTACTGTAACAACGTGAACACCCAATCCAGAAAGAGCATTTAAATAAGCCGCCAAAGCAATTGTAATTGTTTTTCCTTCTCCAGTTCTCATTTCTGCTATTTTGCCTTGATGTAATGCAATACCGCCTAACATCTGAACATCAAAGTGTCTTTCATTTCTTGATCTACGAGAAGCTTCTCTTACATACGCAAAAGCTTCAGGCAAAACCTCATTGAGGTTTTTTCCACTTTTAATCTTATTCTTAAGTTCATTAGTTTTATTTGGAAAATCGCTATCTTTTATATTAGCCACATCATTTTCAAGTGAATTTATTTTTTCTAGAATTTTTTTGAACTTAGCAAGCTCGATATCGTTGTTGCTCTTAAATATTTTGCCAATAAAGCTTAATGGATTTAACATTTTTTTTTGATATATAATTAATTATTAATTGATTATATAGTTATAAATTAATTTTTTTAAATAGAATGCCTCTAAATTTAAGCAATTTTTTGTTATCTAAAAAAGAAAAGTCGAAAATGGCCGACTTCCAGGATTTAGACCATATTGATGGTGTCTCAGTATCTACGACTTCAGCCAATTTATATAATAACGATAGAGATGATTTGGTCCTTTTTTATTTCAGACATGGCGCCGAACACGCATCAGTTTATACACAATCCCAAGTAATTTCTGAAAACATTAAATGGAATAAGAAAATAAAAACAAAAAAGATTCGTGCTCTTTTAGTAAATACACGAAATGCTAACGCACTTACAGGAAAAAAAGGGTATGAAGCTCTTGAAGAAATCTCTGAAGAAATATCAATAAATTTAACAAAGAAACAAAAAGAGGATGAAGATCATCCAAAAAAAGTTAAAACAAATGAAGTTTTGTTTGGGTGTACCGGCACGATAGGTGAGGTTTTTCCAAAGGATAAAATTAAGTCGTCTGTTAAAAATTTGGTAGATAAGATTAAGTACACTCAAAATAAGTATTTATGGATAAAAGCAGCCATGGGTATTTTAACAACTGATTTAAAACCAAAACTTGCTATGGAAGAATGTAATATTGGAAATACAAAAATTAAAATTTATGGTCTTGCAAAGGGATCTGGAATGATTTTTCCAAACATGGGAACAACTTTAGCATATATTTTTACTGATGCAGAGCTTTCATCAAATATATTAAAAAAAATTTTAAAAAAAAATATTCAAAACACTTTTAATGCAATTAGTTGCGATGGTGATACCAGCACAAATGATATGGTAACAATTTTTTCAACAGGAAAGGCAAAAAATAAATCTGTAAATAACATAAACGATATTAAACTTAAAGATTTCGATTTAGCTCTAAATAATGTCTTGTTAAACTTAGCAAAAAGGGTTGTGAGTGATGGT
Source organism: uncultured Pelagibacteraceae bacterium (assembly GCA_902528375.1). Taxonomy (GTDB): domain Bacteria; phylum Pseudomonadota; class Alphaproteobacteria; order Pelagibacterales; family Pelagibacteraceae; genus Pelagibacter. Next base: position 40,703 of record CABZSS010000003.1, on the reverse strand, counting down.
GAAGGTGCATCAAAGTTTATAAAAATTAATTCCCTAAAGTGTTCTAGTGAGAGTGATGCAAAAAAAATATCATTTTCGATTGCTAACTCACCATTAGTAAAAACAGCTATTGCAGGAGAAGATCCAAATTGGGGAAGAATATTAATGGCAGCTGGAAAATCTGAAGTAGAGTTTGAAATAGATCGAGTAAATTTATTTATTGGAGAATATAAAATTTTGGATAAAGGACAGCTTAATAAAAATTATGTTGAAAAAGATGTTGCAGATTATATGAAGCAACCCAATTTAGAAATCACAATTGAGATTAATAACGGTAATAAAAATTTTACTTGTTATACGATGGACTTCACTCAAAAGTACATATCTATTAATTCAGATTATAGAAGTTAAAAGTTGAAAAAAAATAATATATTATTACTTGCACTGTATGATTAAATACAAACTAATTTGCAAAGATTGTAAAAATATTTTTGATAGTTGGTTTTCTGATTCTAAAGAGTATGAGAAATTAAAAAAGAAAAAATATTTGAATTGTCATATTTGTGATTCGAGAAAGATAGAAAAAACATTGATGGCACCAAATGTATTAAACAGCCTAGAACTTAAGAGTAAAAATATAAATAAAATTAAAGAGATAAAATCAAAACTTAGAGAATTTAAAAAGTTTATTAAAGATAATTTTAAATACGTTGGAGACAACTTTGCCCATGAGGCAAGAACAATACATTATGACACGAAAAAGAAAAAAAAAGCAATTTATGGAAAAGCTTCACAAAAGGAAATAGAAGATCTTAATCAGGAAGGTATCAAGACCGAAGAGTTTCCTTGGATAGATGATAAAGAAAACTAAGTTTTAGAAAATTGCGCAAGATAATTTACAGAGCTATCTTTAGATACAATCCACTCATTTTTTAGAATATCAAACTTTACACCAATTAAGTTGTTCAAATTTAATGAATTGTTTTTACAAATATTGATTAAATCCCCAGGTTTTAAAAATTTGTTCCAGTCGTGGGTGCCTATTGGCAACCATTTTAAGATATATTCAGCACCTATTATTGCAAACAAATAAGACTTTAATGTTTTATTTAAAGTTGCAATAAACATTAAACCATTTTTCTTCAAAAGTTCTGAGCTTTTAAATAAAAAAAAATCAACATTATCAACGTGTTCAACTATCTCCATATTTAATACCACATCAAATTTTTCTTTGGCAACAAATTTATCTGGGGATGAACAGTAATAATCAATATCTAATTTACTTTTTTCCAAATGCATTTTAGCAATTTTGATGTTTCTGTCCGAAGCATCTATGCCTGTAACTGTTGCACCTAATCTTGAAAGAGGTTCACTTAAAAGACCTCCACCACATCCAATGTCTAATATCTTAATATCTTTTAAAGGTAATTTTTCTGATTTAATTCCAAATTTTTTAGTAATTGTATCTTTAATATATCTTAGTCTGACTGGATTAAAATTATGTAGTGGTTTAAACTTGCCCTCAGGATCCCACCACTCATCAGCTAACTTTGAAAATTTATCAATTTCCTTTTTATTAATAGTGTCTTTTTTCATTGGTTGTTGACTTTACAATTTAGATGTATTTTATCTAAATATAAAAATTTAAATATAAAATATCAATGAAAATAATTGTTTTAAAATTTGGTGGAACATCAGTTGGCACATTAGATAGAATTGTAAAAATATCTAAAATAATCATCTCATATATTAAAGAAAAATACAAAGTTATTGTTGTAACTTCTGCCATGAGCGGTGTTACAAATGAACTTATTAAAAAAGCTGAGAAAATTTCTAAGAATTTTCCAAACTCTGAGAGAGATGTGCTGTTGTCAACTGGTGAACAAATGGCTAGTGCTTTAATAGCTGGAAGATTATGTTCCCTTGGTTTTTATTCAAGATCTTGGATGTCATGGCAGATCCCTATTATAACAAGAGGTAATTATAGCTCTGGGAGGATTATAAAGATTGGGACAGACCAGATAAAAAAGTATTTAAAAAATGGTGGAACTCCAATAATAACTGGTTTTCAGGGTTTAAATAAAGAAAACAGACTTACAACTTTAGAAAGAGGTGGCAGCGATGCAAGTGCAATAATGCTCGCTAAATTTTTTAAAGCTAAAAGATGTATAATTTATACTGATGTTGATGGGGTGTATACAACTGATCCTAATTTAACCAAACAAGCAAAAAAAATAAAAGCATTATCTTATGAAGAGATGCTCGAAATGTCCTCGCTTGGTGCTAAAGTAATGCAGCCAGCATCAATCCAGGACGCAAAATTAAATAAAGTAAAAATTGATGTTAAATCATCATTTACAAATAAAACAGGCACGCAAATAATTGGTAGAAGAAAGATTAAAGACACAAATATAATCAGGGGCGTATCTTTTACTAAAAATGATGCGAAAGTAAGTCTCCTTGGTGTAAAGGACAAACCAGGTGTAGCTGCAGCAATATTTGAGCCGCTATATAAAAATTCTATAAATGTTGATATGGTTGTTCAAAATATTTCTTCAGATGGCAAAGAAACAGATTTAACTTTTACCATTAAATCTGATGATCTTTTAAAAACTAAAAGACTTATATCTAAAAATATAAAAATTAAATTTAAAAAGCTAATTGTAGATAAGAATGTTGCAAAAGTTTCTATTGTGGGCGTTGGAATGATCACAACACCAGGGGTCACTTATCGAATGTTCCAGGCATTAGCAAATAAAAAAATAAATATTCTTGTTATTTCTACTTCCGAAATAAGAATATCTGTTTTAATTCAAAGCAAAAATTTAAAAAAATCAGTTGAATTATTACATAAAGAATTTAATTTAAGAAGATGAGTTATAAAGAATTTAGAGATATAAAAAGAAAAAAAACAAAAGAGATAAACGTTGGCGATATAAAAATTGGTGGGGATAACCCTATCTCAGTTCAGTCAATGACAAATACTTTAACGACCAATATAAAAGAAACAATTAAACAAATTAACGATTGTGCTGAAGAAGGCGCTGAACTTGTTAGAGTTTCATGTCCTGATGAGGAGTCAACTAATGCTTTAAAAGAGATAGTAAAAAACAGTAAAGTTCCAATTATTGCAGATATTCATTTTCATTTCAAAAGAGCTATAGAGGCGGCTAAAAGTGGGGCAAAATGCTTGAGGATAAATCCTGGCAATATCGGTCAAAAAGAAAAAATTAAACAAGTGATAGCAGCAGCTAAGGATTACAATTGTGCATTAAGGATTGGTGTCAATGCTGGTTCTTTAGAAAAAGACATATTAGAAAAATATAAAGGACCCTGTCCAGATGCTTTAGTGGAAAGTGCAATGAGGAATATCCAGCTTATAGAGGATGAAGATTTTTATAACTTTAAAGTTAGTGTAAAATCATCAGATGTATTTTTATCAGTAGCGTCGTACAGACTTCTTTCATCCAAGACAGATTATCCTTTGCACCTAGGAGTAACAGAATCGGGCAGTTTTGTGCCAGGGAGTGTAAAAACCTCAATAGGCCTAGGCTCACTTTTGATGGAGGGAATTGGTGACACTATTAGAGTTTCTTTATCTGACGATCCTATTAAAGAAATTAAAATAGGTAATGAAATTTTAAAATCTCTAAACTTAAGAAATAGAGGTGTAAAAATCATTTCATGCCCCTCATGTGCTCGTCAAGGATTTGAAGTAATTGATGTAGTAAAAAAACTAGAGGAAAAGTTATCTCATATTAAAACACCTTTAACTTTATCGATAATTGGATGTGTTGTTAATGGTCCAGGGGAGGCAGCCTCAACTGATATTGGTATTACAGGAGGAGGCAAGAATAGCAATATGTTATATTTAAATGGTGTTCGAAAAGAAAAATTAAAAAATGATGAGATAATTTCTAAAGTTGTAGCATTGGTGGAAAAAAAAGAAAAAGACATCAAAAATAAAATTTAATGATACCAGTTGATAAGGTAAGGGAGATATTAAAAAAACATGGGATTCTTGAAAAGGAACTATCCTCCGGAGCAATCGAAAAAAAATTATTTGCATCTAAATCAAAAGAATATTCAGAATTAAACGCAGTAATTAGTCATGCAAAGGACTATCTAACATTTGATAAAACCAGGGAGGATCTTAAAAAAATTATTGGTGATGAAAACAACGATAAAGAAATGATAGAACTAGCCAAGATTGAGCTTAATGAGCTTGAGGCCAAAAAAGACAAAAATGAAAGTAAACTTAAATTATTTTTGCTACCAAAAGATGAGGCAGATACCAAAAATGCAATAATAGAAATACGAGCAGGAACAGGCGGATTAGAGGCAAGTTTATTTGCATCAGATCTTTTTAAGATGTATGAAAAAGTAAGCCAAAAAAAGAAATGGTCTTTGGAAATAATTAGTATATCTAAAAGTGACGCTGGAGGATTAAAAGAGGTAATTGCTTCAATAAAAGGAAGAAATATTTATTCCTCCTTAAAATATGAAAGTGGTGTTCATAGAGTTCAACGAGTTCCAGATACTGAAACACAAGGTAGAGTACATACCTCAGCAGCAACAGTTGCGGTGTTACCAGAGGCAGAGGAAGTAGATATAAAGATAGAGGAAAAAGACTTGAGAATTGATGTATTCAGAAGTAGTGGCCCTGGAGGGCAAAGTGTTAACACCACGGACTCAGCTGTAAGAATTACCCACATCCCAACAGGAATTGTTGTTAGCCAACAAGATGAAAAATCTCAAATTAGAAACAAAGAGAAAGGACTTAAAATCTTGAGATCGAGAATATACGAGTTTGAAAGAAATAAAAGAGACGAGGAAAGAGCAAAAGATCGAAAAAGTAAAATTGGATCAGGTGATAGATCTGAAAGAATAAGAACATATAATTTTCCTCAAGGTAGAGTCACGGATCATAGAATTAATCTAACATTGCATAAATTAGAAGAGTTTATGGAAGGAGAAATTTTTGATGAAATGATTGATAATTTAAGCCTTCAAGCCCAAGAGGAAGAATTAAAAAAAATATCATGAAAATTATAGATAATTTGAAAGGCGGTCAACAGATACTTAAAGAAAATAATATACCTTCATATAAAATTGATTGTGAAATTTTAATGTCGAAAACCCTTAATATTTCAAGAGAAGATGTTCTTCTAAATTTAGAGAAACAGATAAAAAAAGAAGAAAGAGAAAAGTATTTTAATCTTGTTTATAGAAGAAAAAAGAAAGAGCCAATTGCTTATATAACAAACAATAAAAGTTTTTGGAGAGATAAGTTTATAACAAATGAAAATGTACTTATCCCTCGTCCAGACTCGGAACATTTGGTGGAGCAATCACTAAGAATAATTAAAAAAAATCAGTCTAAAAGAATACTTGATATTGGCGTTGGCTCTGGATGTTTATCAATATCTATTTTAAAAGAGAGATTGTATTGTAAATGTGATGCCATAGATTTATCCAAAAATGCTTTAAAATTGGCAAAAATTAATGCAAATTTACATCAATTATCAGATAGAATTAAATTTTACAAAAGAGATGTTGACAATTTTTATAACGATAAATATGATTTAATTATAAGTAATCCTCCATATATTAATAAACATAGAATAAAATATTTGGACTCAATAATTTATGAACCAAAAATTGCTTTAGATGGTGGATTAGATGGTTTAGAAGTAATTGAAAAAGTTATTTCGAAATCAAAACATTTATTAAAAATTAATGGAAAACTTATCCTTGAAATTGGGTACGATCAGAAATACAAAGTGACTAAATTCCTAAAAAAAAAAAATTTTTTTATAAATAAAATTATCAAAGACTATGGAAATAATATTAGATGTATAGTATCTACAAAAATAAATTAAAAATACATGAGACAATTTAGAAATAATTTAAAGAGAAACAGAGGTAGAAATCACTCTGACAGATCATTTAAAAGAAGTTCAGATATAGATAAACTTAACGGTAATTTTGCAAATAATGATAATTCTTTTAGAAGGAAAATAAATAGAAGCAATGGAAATGTTCAAAAATTAATTTCAAAGTATAATGACCTTGCTAGAGAAGCTTTATCCAATGGAGATAAAATATTATCAGAAAACTATTTTCAGTATGCTGACCATTTCTTAAGAGTTTCTTTAGAGCAAAAAGAAAAAGAGATTTCTTAAAAAATATTAATTAATTTTAACTATCAAATCTGATTTAAGTACATCTGTTTTTATTCTTACAATTTCAAAATCTTTTCTCACCGGCCCTTTAAGAGATTTTCCTGGCGGCAACTTCAATGTTTGTGAATTAATTTTTTTTCCATTCTCAATTATCTCATAGTGTAAATGCGGACCAGTTGACATACCAGTTGATCCTACATAACCAATAATTTGTCCTTGCTTTACTCTTGATCCAGGAATTGCGAGGTTTGAAAATTTAGACATGTGTGCATAAATTGTTTGATAAGTTGTATTGTGTTTTATTTTTACACAATTACCTCCACCACCACACCAACCTGCTTTTAGAATAATACCATCACCTGATGCCATGATCGGTGTACCTAATGGTGCAGCGAAATCAGTTCCTCGATGCATCTTATTAAAACCTAGAATAGGATGTTTTCTCATTCCAAATGGAGATGATAGCCTAGCTCCATTTATTGGAGTTTTCATTAAAGCCTTTTTAACACTTTTTCCATTTTCATCATAGTGTCCAAAAAATTTTTTATCCGGATAAAAATATAACTGATTTGTCTGTCCTCTCAGAACTAAGTTAGCATAAACTATTTCCCCAGTACTAAATACTTCGTTATTTTCATCAATGAAAGTTTCATAGATAATTTGGTATGAATCATTTTTTCTTATGTCTCTTTGGAAATCCACTTGAAAACCATAGAGTCTAGCAAATTCTATTATGACATTAGGACTTATTTTTTGTTTTGTAGCTGATTTATAGAGACTCGATTGAATAGTACCTTCTTTTAATACAAGTTTTTTAGTAAGGTTAGTTACAATTTCTTCTTTTTTAAGTTGATCTGTTTCTAAATTTTTGACTATTTGTATTTTTCTTGTTTTTGAAACAGGTATTAAAAGGCTTAATATTTTCTTGTTATTTTTATCAGTATTATCCAGAACTATATTTAGAATTTGCTTTGATCTAATTGTGTTAGTTTCTTTTTTACTTAAGACTGCAAATATTTTTTTAATCTCCTCGTCCTTAACAGAAAATTCTCTGAGAATGTCCCTAAGTGTTTGTCCGCTTTTTACTGAATAGTCAATCTGTTCATATCTGGGAGTTAAATTAAAAAAAATGTGGTTTATTGTTTTTTTAAAGTAAGTATTCCTTAAAACCTTTATATATTCGTTATCAACTTTTTTGCTTTGAGAGTTGTAAATTTGAATTATTAAAGTTGAAACTATTAGCAAGAGTATTAAAAGAAATACCTCAGTATTCTTTTTTATAAATGATGTAACCTTAAGTTGAATTAATCTCATGCAATTTCTATAATTTATTGTTTTTAAAAAAACCAGCTCAAAAAATATAGGTTTTTATTGACTTTTTTAAGCTTTTTTCTTTGATAATCCCTTGATTTACTAGCGATTTGTACTATAAGCAGTCTCTCCAAACAATGGAAATTGTTAATTATTAGGGTCAAACCTAATTAGCTATTTGAAAAGTAAAATTTTAAGAAGAGAAGTGTGGACGGTTAAGGTTACCAAAATTTGTCGTACACACTTCAACATTATATAAATTTATTCTTAGATTTATATAGAAGCTAGTGTGCGCCGTTTTTAAACTTGAGAGTTTGATCATGGCTCAGAACGTACGCTGGCGGCACGCCTAATACATGCAAGTCGAACGAAGTAGCAATACTTAGTGGCAGACGGGTGAGTAACATGTAGGTATCTTCCCTTCGGTGAGGAATAACACGAGGAAACTTGTGCTAATACCTCATAAGTCTTTACGGAGAAAGCTTTATGCGCCGATGGATGAGCCTGCACTTGATTAGTTTGTTGGTAGGGTAATGGCCTACCAAGACTATGATCAATAGCTGATTTGAGAGGATGATCAGCCACATTGGGACTGAGACACGGCCCAAACTCCTACGGGAGGCAGCAGTAGGGAATCTTGCACAATGGGGGAAACCCTGATGCAGCGATGCCGCGTGAGTGAAGAAGGCCTTTGGGTTGTAAAGCTCTTTCGTCGGGGAAGAAAATGACTGTACCCGAATAAGAAGGTCCGGCTAACTTCGTGCCAGCAGCCGCGGTAATACGAAGGGACCTAGCGTAGTTCGGAATTACTGGGCTTAAAGAGTTCGTAGGTGGTTAAAAAAGTTGGTGGTGAAATCCCAGAGCTTAACTCTGGAACTGCCATCAAAACTTTTTAGCTAGAGTATGATAGAGGAAAGCAGAATTTCTAGTGTAGAGGTGAAATTCGTAGATATTAGAAAGAATACCAATTGCGAAGGCAGCTTTCTGGATCATTACTGACACTGAGGAACGAAAGCATGGGTAGCGAAGAGGATTAGATACCCTCGTAGTCCATGCCGTAAACGATGTGTGTTAGACGTTGGAAATTTATTTTCTGTGTCGCAGCGAAAGCAATAAACACACCGCCTGGGGAGTACGACCGCAAGGTTAAAACTCAAATGAATTGACGGGGACCCGCACAAGTAGTGGAGCATGTGGTTTAATTCGAAGATACGCGCAGAACCTTACCAACACTTGACATGTTCGTCGCGACTTTAAGAGATTAAAGTTTTCGGTTCGGCCGGACGAAACACAGGTGCTGCATGGCTGTCGTCAGCTCGTGTCGTGAGATGTTGGGTTAAGTCCCGCAACGAGCGCAACCCTCACTTTTAGTTGCCATCATTTAGTTGGGCACTCTGAAAGAACTGCCAGTGATAAGCTGGAGGAAGGTGGGGATGACGTCAAGTCCTCATGGCCCTTACGTGTTGGGCTACACACGTGCTACAATGGCATTTACAATAGGAAGCAAAACGGCGACGTTAAGCAAATCCTAAAAAAATGCCTCAGTTCGGATTGTACTCTGCAACTCGAGTACATGAAGCTGGAATTACTAGTAATCGCGGATCAGCGCGCCGCGGTGAATACGTTCCCGGGTCTTGTACACACCGCCCGTCACACCATGGGAGTTGGTTCTACCTTAAGGCAAAGTTTAATACCTTTGACCACGGTATAGTCAGCGACTGGGGTGAAGTCGTAACAAGGTAGCCGTAGGGGAACCTGCGGCTGGATTACCTCCTTTCTAAGGATGAATAAAATTTGATAATTTTATTCTAAATATTTAACAGGTTAATGTTGACCGTCCGCACTTCTCTTTTTAATTTTTGTGTTTCTCTTAAAAACAATGAGGGCCGGTAGCTCAGTTGGTTAGAGCACACCCTTGATAAGGGTGGGGTCGATAGTTCGAGTCTATCTCGGCCCACCAATATATCTGGGGGATTAGCTCAGCTGGGAGAGCGCCTGATTTGCATTCAGGAGGTCAGCGGTTCGATCCCGCTATCCTCCACCATGAGAAACCTAGTTATTTTATTTGTGAATACTTTTAATATTATCAATATCTATATCCGATTGTTCGAATAGATGAACAATCATGAATGTTCAAATAGATGAACATTCCAACAAAATTTGATTCAAACACAGAATTTTTTTCTGTGCATAAATCAAGCGTTTAAGGGCGTGTGGCGGATGCCTAGGCACTAAAAGACGACGAAGGACGTGGTATACTGCGATAAGTTTCGGGGAGCTGTATGCAAGTTTTGATCCGAAAATGTCCGAATGGGGAAACCCTACACTTTATGTGTAACTTCAAATTAAATTCATAGATTTGAAGAGAAAACCTGGAGAACTGAAACATCTAAGTAACCAGAGGAAAAGAAATCAATTGAGATTCCGTTAGTAGTGGCGAGCGAAAACGGATCAGGCCTGTAGTTTATTTGAGAAAATTTGAACAGTATGGAAATGCTGACCAAAGAGGGTGATAGTCCCGTAGAAGTAATGCTTAAATGAACTCTTGAGTAAAGCGGGACACGTGAAATCTTGCTCGAATATAGGGGGACCACCCTCTAAGCCTAAATACTCTTTAGTGACCGATAGTGAACAAGTACCGTGAGGGAAAGGTGAAAAGAACCCCTATTAGGGGAGTGAAATAGAACCTGAAACCGCATGCCTACAATCAGTCGAAGCTCTTTTTAGAGTGACGGCGTACCTTTTGTATAATGGGTCAGTGACTTAATTTATTAAGCAAGCTTAAGCCATCTAGGTGTAGGCGCAGCGAAAGCAAGTCTTAATAGGGCGAATAGTTTAATGAATTAGACCCGAAAACGAATGAGCTTACCATGAGCAGGTTGAATGCAAGGTAACACTTGCTGGAGGACCGAACCAGTTGACGTTGAAAAGTCTTTGGATGACTTGTGGTAAGGGGTGAAAGGCCAACCAAATTCGTAGATAGCTGGTTTTCCGCGAAAACTATTTAGGTAGTGCGATGAGTAAATATGCGTTTAGAGGTAGAGCACTAAATGGGCTAGGGGGAAGAGATTCTTACCAAACCTAATAAAACTCCGAATGCTGAACGTAGTTCCTCATCAGACAGACTGTGGGTGCTAAGGTCCATGGTCGAGAGGGAAAGAGCCCAGACCACCAGATAAGGTCCCAAAATTATGATTAAGTGTGAAAGGATGTGGAAATTCCTTAACA
>CABZSS010000003.1:0-27500 GCA_902528375.1 uncultured Pelagibacteraceae bacterium | reverse complement strand
TTTAAAACCAAAATTTATTTTAAAGACTAAAAATATATTCAATGGCAAAGTATCAACAATATTATTCCACAAAAAATATTCAGTAGATATAGACGATAATTATGATTTTGTAATTGCTGAAACTTTATTCAAAAAAAAGATATCTATATAAAATGACAATACTACTACCAATAGAAATTAAAGTAAGAGAGTTCCACTCAAAAATTTTCTTGGCCTCTAAATTATTAGACAAAACAAATTTTGATGTTGTGATAGGAGAAAAAGGCAAGGTTCATAATCTTTTTAAACATAATCATGGGGTATATCTTTTGTCTAAAGGTGGCCCGAGATTAAGATTTAGCTTTGATAAAAAATTTTATGACAAAAATTTTTTAGGTATTTTAGATGAGGAGGGGCCAATATCTAATTTTGACAATAATACAAGAAGATCTAGACTGCATAAAGATATATTAAAAAATTTAGATGATTATTTTTTGTGGGGTAATAAAGACTTAGTAAAAAATAAATCTCTGTTTAAAAAATTTAGTAAAAATTTACATATATTTGGTCACCCAAAATTTGATATTTTGAAAAAAAAAAACATAAAATTCTATCAAAAAGAAATTCATAATCTTAAAAATAAATACGGTAAATTCATATTTATTTCATCAAGTTTTCCTGTTGATCAAATTATGAAAAAATCTGCCTTTAATAAATTTAGGCTAGAAAACTTTTTTTTTGTAATTAAAAAAAAGAAGGATTTAATTAAAAGAGAACTTTATAAGTATCTAAGAGGAGAAGAAGAAAACTACTTAAGTTTGATTAGCCTTGTAAATAAGTTTGCTTCTCAAAATCCCGATATAAATATAATTTTTAGACCTCATCCAAGACAAAGAATAGATCTTGTTAAAAAAAGATTTGGTAATAAAAATAAAAATATAAAGGTAATTTATGATGGAGTTATTACTCCATGGGTTGCAGCCTGTGAACTTTATCTACACGGTGGATGCACATCTTTCCTTGAAGCAGCGTCTTTAGAAAAAAAAATCATTTATTTTGTTCCAGTAGAACATAAAAATAAAGCCAAGATATTTAAAAATTTTGGATATTATTTTAAAAATTTAGAAAAATGTTTGAGATTTATGAATTTAAAAATAAATGAAAAAAAATTTATTTTAAAAAAATCAAATAGACCAAAAGATATTATTGCAAACAGCGAGAAGAAACTAGTCTTCTTTGAAGAATTTGTTAATCTTTTGAATAAAAAATATAAGAACAAACTAAAAAAACTTAAAAAATTTTATGACGAAAAAAACACTTTCAACAAATCCTTATCAAATAAAAAAATTCTCGTTAAAAAAATATCATTAAAAACACCAATTTTAAGTGAACTTTTATTTAAATTAGATGGTGGGAATATTTTATCGCATGAATATAAATTACAAAAATTTCCGAAACTTCTTAAAAAAGAAGTGCATGATTGTTTGCAAAAAAAAAATAGGCCTAGGAAAAAAATAATAATCAAAAAACTTTCAGAAAATCTTTTTCATTTAAAAAAGTTGAATTAGTTCTTTATTTTTTATTAGGTATTTTTTTTTACACCCTTTAATTACATCTTCATCATGACTTATAATTATTATGGTGTTATTTAATGATATATTATTTACAGTTTCGATGAATTTTTTTTTATTTATTTCGTCAAGACTTGAGGTACTTTCATCAAAAATTAAAATTTCCTTTTTAGCGTACAAAAGTCTTGCAATTCCAACTCTTTGTTTTTCACCTCCTGATAATCCAAAACCATTTTCTCCAACATTTGTATCATATTTTTCTTCTAAGCTATTAATGAGGTTATCAAGACCAGTTTTTTTACAAACCTCATCTAATAATTGATGGTTCACTTTTTTATTGTCATACTCTAATGAGATATTTATTAAAATTGATTCATCTAAAAGTTTGTTTTCTTGGGGCAAATATCCTATTTTATTAAACCAATTCGTAGATTTCAGTTCGTTAATTTTCTTTTTATCTAAAATAATTTCACCTTTACTAGGTTCTAAAAGTCCCGAAATTATATCAATTAAAGTTGACTTACCACTCCCAGAAGTCCCGACTATTCCCACATAATCTCCTTTTTGAATTGTAAGATTTAAATTTTTTAGAATTTCATTCCCCCTATTTTTGTATTCAAAAGAAACATTCTTAAGTTCTAATGATTTTTCAAAATCAATCTCTTGATACGTGTCTTTTTTTGATAAAATTCTGTTGTAAATATTAATATCCTCAGCAATTTTTAGAGCAGCGACTTCACCCCACTTTAACTTTGTTATATAAAATAGTATCTTTGTTATTGCTGGCAGTATTCTAATAATTACCAAAAAAAAAATTCCTAACTGAGGAATTAATTCATTAATATTTTGATTGTTTTGACTAATAAAGAAAATATAAGAGGTAAATGAGATTACTACCAAAATTTCAAAAAAAAATTTTGGTACTTTATTAATTAACTTCCCATTTCGAATTAATGTAAGGTTTTTAAATTCAAGATTTTTGTATTGTTTAATAAATATATCTGATTTTCGGAACATTAATATTTCTTTTGTAGAGTTTAAAATATCTAATAATTTACCTAGTGTTTTTTGTTGATAAGATAAAACTTTAGCACCCATTTTTCTCAATCTATTTTTAACAAAAGAAGAAAACACAAATGCAATTAAACCAACTGCACCAACAAGATACAGGGTTTGACTCGATTGAACTAGCAACAAAAGTCCTGTGAGTCCTAAAAAAACTGAAAACTCAATTATTAGATGCATTCCATTTTGTAAATTTTTTAAAAAAAGATCCACTGTAGAGCTAAAATCTCTAACATAAGTTGATGTTTTAATATTAGATATATTTTCATAATCATCCTCAAAGTGCTTTTTTAAAATCTTATTTTTTAAATTTATTTTAAAATCTCTAATAAAATTAGCTTGCCAAAATTCAAAATAGAAAAGAAGCAAATTTTTCATGACAATTAAAAAAGCAAATAATGAAAGTGCCGTAAGCTGTATATTTAGAGAAAAATTAAACTGATCATTAATTTTTAACAAAATTTCACTTACCCTTGCATTGACCTCATTGTTAGTAATTGATTGTAAAAAAGGATAAAACATACCTAAACTAAAAGTTTCTAAAAATGTGATAATTAAAACAAAACCTGCAAATAGGGTAATCCTAAGTTTTTGACCAGTTTCTAAAACCTCAAATAATTTTGAAATAAATTTTATACCCATGCTAATTTAATTTTTTTTAATATTATGTTTCCCCTTTTTATAAATTCTTTTTTTGAATTATTGTTATTAATTAAAAAATCATATGTATTGAAAGATTTGAAAAACTTAATGTCTTTTCCAACTACATTTTTATTTTTTTTATAAATATGTTTTTTATCTCTTCTTTTTAAAATTTTTAAATCAGAGTCAATCTGTATGTGAAAAATATTTTTAAACTTCCTCTTAATTTTTTTTTTATACTTTTTGGAGGTTAAATTTGCTGAAATGATTAAAGATATTTTTTGTTTATTTAAAAAATTGACAAAATTTATTAATCTCTCAGCATTTTTGTTCCTATCTTTTAAAGTATATCCTAGATCGTCATCAAAAAGTTTTCTGAACCGATCTCCATCTATCCATAAAAAATTTTTTAAAAATTTCATGTAGTGTTTAGCCAATGTAGTTTTACCTGTTCCAGATATGCCAGTTATCCAAATAATTTTGCACATAGAAATTTATAATAATGTTCTAAATTAATATTTTTGATATTACAAATTTTTTTTGTAAAGTAAATTTGCTAACAGCTTATTTCCTTGCTTGTTAAGGTGACCACCATATTTATCAACGAAATAATACTTCTTCCAATTTTTGTGATAGAGAATTTCTTCTGAAACATCTAAAATGTTTGGATTATTCAATTTTTTAAAAAAATTTATATATTTTGCGCAACTTTCTTTAAACTTTAAGTCGTAATACTGAGGCACTATTAATATTGAATACTCAATTTTTTTATTTTTGAAAAAATCATCAATAAATTTGAGAAGTCTTTTGAAACCTCTTTTATAAAATACTTTTTGATATAAATTATGAGATTCTAATATGTTTACTTGAAATACTTTTGAGCAAGCTAAAAAGTAATATTTTTTATTATATTTGCTGTTTACAGTTTTTAAAACTCTATGAATAAGTAGGTAATAAAACAAATATGAGTTTAATTTAAAATTTTTTAAATATGAAAATACAAAAGGGAATTTAAACATATTTTTTTTGAATTTATTTGTGTAAAAAAAATCTTCTTTTTTAACTTTCTTTAAAAATTTTGCATTAAATCTTAAAAGATTTTCTGATACTGCTTGAGTTTCTAGTTTAGGAATACTAATTACATTAAGTTTGTCTTTTTTTAAATTTATTAAAGGTTTTATAGCAAAAATATTATTAAATTCTCTAAAATGTTTCCAGTAAGAAAAAACTCTTGCTATTGTTTCAGGAACAACACAAAAGACAACTTTTGAAGTTCTTATTTTTTTTCTATTTTTTATATATTTAAGAAATGCTTGATCAAGACCGTAATTTCCTACACCAAAATTTAAGATATTAGTTTTATGTTTTTTTGATAAATTATATTGCCATGTCTCATTATCATTAACGTATCTACAAAATGCGAATGAATCGCCAAAAACACTTATTCCATCTTTTTTATACATTCGCTTTCCTCTCGATCCAGAGCTATTTATTTTAAAATATGTCTTTCGATGAGATAGTTCAAAACCAGTTGTAGAACGCTTTCTATCCCAACCTAAATACTCATCAAAACTATTTTTTAAAAATCTATTAAATCTTAATTTGTGAAATCGTGGATTTTCATCATCTTTATTGACTAACCACTGAAAATCTTTTTTAAGCCAAAAAAATAATAAAGTTATTAAACATTCTAATAGAATAAAAATTGAGACAATAAAAGTTAATATTTTAAGCATTTAATAATGACATAACCCTTTAAAATTTTTTTATTTTGGTAATTATTGCTCTAAAAAAAATTTTTTTCCATATAATTTAATATAAGGCTTGAATTTTTCAGTGGTGGTAGCACGAATTTTATTCAAAAAATCTTTTTTTTTAATATTTATATCTATTTGATAAAAGTTATCTAAATTTTTTATTGTTTTAATTTTTTTTGACCAATTAAATTTTTTGTTTTTCAAAATTTGTTTTTTTATGAAATTTTGTTTTTTTTCAATACTCTTTATCAAAAAAATTGCTTGATTCGTCATAATTTCATATGTTTTTTTTAAAACACTTGAAACATTATCCTTTTTATTAATCTTAAATTTTCTGACATCTATTATTTTTCCGCTGTCTATCTTTTTATCTATTATGTGTGCAGTGCATCCATAAAATTTTGAATTTTGATACAGCGCATAATTGACACAACCTGAGCCACGAAACTCTGGTGGTCCAGGATGAAAATTAATTGCCGATTTTCTTACCTTCTTTAAAATACTTTTTTTTAAAATATAAAAACTCCTAAAACAAAAAATATAGTCATAACTAAATTTTAAATACCTTTTATTAATCTTTTCACCAATTTTGTTACTTTCAAAAAAATAAAATTTTTTGGAATTATTTTTCAATAATTTTTTTATTCGTTTAGAGTAAGAACAATTTTTCCTTCCCATAAACATCACCACACCTAAACTATCTTTTTTTGTGTAATAAATAGATTGCATTTAATAATTATTTACCACATTATCGTAAAAAGCAAAAAATTAAATTTTATGACATATGTAATTGCTGAAATAGGGGTAAATCATAATAACAATCTAAACATATCAAAAAAAATTATTGATTTTTGTGTTAAAGAAAAAGTTAATGCTGTTAAATTTCAAACTTTCGAAGCAGAAACACTTGCATTAAAGAGTACTCCCAAAGTTAAGTATCAGCTTAGGTCAAAAAACGACTCAGAAAGCCATTATGAAATGCTTAAAAAACTTGAACTTAGTAAAGCAGATCATAGATACTTAATAAGCTACTGTAAAAAAAAAAGGATTGATTTCATTTCAACTCCTTATGATGTTGAAAGTGCAAAATTTTTGAATTCCCTTAAAATTGACACAATAAAAATAGCTTCAGCAGATTTAACAGATAGATTTTTGCATGAATATCTTTCAAGAATTAATAAAAAAATAATTATTTCAACAGGTATGTCTAATATGCAAGAGATTAAAGATACATTAAAGATTTATAAAAAAAATCTACATAATATTTCTTTACTTCATTGCGTTTCAAATTATCCTTGTTCTTACTCTTCACTAAATATGAACTGTCTTGATGATTTAAAAAAATTTAAATGCACAGTAGGTTTTTCTGATCACTCAGATGGCTATATGGCATCTTTGGTAGCAATATCTAAAGGAGCAAAAATTATTGAAAAACATATTACTCTGGACAATAAGTTGCCTGGTCCTGATCATAAAGCTTCTTTAGACCTTAAAAATTTTAAAATATTTTTGGACAAAATTAAACAAACTAATATCATACTAGGAAAAAAGGAGAAATTTATTCAAAAAGAAGAAAAACAAATGATGAAAGTTTCTAGAAAAGGTCTTTACTTTAGATCGAGCCTCGCTGAGGGAAAAAAATTAAAAAAATCAGACCTAATTGCAAGACGTCCATTTAATGGCATAAAAGTTTCAGATTATAAAAATGTTATTAACAAAAAATTAAGAAAAAAAGTATCAAAAAATCAATCAATCAATTTAAAATTACTAAAAAAAAATTAATAGATTATCTCTTTTAATATTAAGTGTGTAAATTTCAAATTATTTTATTAGATATATTTTTAACCTAGGTGTGCTTGCTTAAATAGAAATATCGACTTTACTATTATTAATTAAATTGTAATATATCTGCTCATATATATGTCAATATTATCAAGTGTAAATAAATACGGAGGAACATTTTTGTTTAAAAGTCCCAATACACTTACATACAGTGTATTCAATTATTTTTATAATAAATATGTGATAAATTTAAACCAGGCAGACGATGAAATAAAGTTTTTTCACAAAAATGGTTATTTAAAACCAAATTTAAATTTTAAAAACGAAGCTAGTAAACTAATGAACACATTAGATGAAAACAGATCTATTAATCATAAAGCAAAAATACAGTTTTTATTAAATGATAACTCTAAAGATATAATTAGAGGTATTTTAAGATCAACTAAATTTCAAATTTTGAAGGATAAAATTGAAAGTTACTTTAATTTAAAGATGTATTTAATTAATGTAGCGGTTTCAAGAAACTTTCCATTGGACAAAAAAATTGAACACAACACTAATATTTATAGTAACAATTATCACGTCGATTATTATATTATGAATTATTTTAAAATGTTTATAAATTTACAAGATGTTGATGAAACTCAAGGTCCGATGAATCTTTATTCAAAAAAAAATTCAAAAAGATTCATTGCTTTAAACAAATACAAAAATAGATCAAATTATGAGTTTAAAAATGAAAAAGAGTTAGGTGTTATTAAGAATACTGGATCAATAGGTGACTTATTTATTTGTAGTACACCTCAATGTCTTCATAGAGCATCTTCACCAGAAATTGGAAAAAAACGAGATATGCTTTTTTTATCATTTGCTGTAACAAGTGAAACAAATAACTCAAATAATGATTTGTTTAGTTTTGAGAATAATTTTTATGATGATATATGGTCAAACGGTAATAGTCTTAGAAAAATTCTATGTAAACCTAAATCAGCTAGAAAGCAATTTTCTATTTTTAAAAAATTTATAAAAAATAAGATAAAAAATTAAATTTGAATTTTATGGAAGTAAAAAATAAATCCCTAAAATTTTAATTAAAATAAATGGTCCAAAAAAATCAAAATTTAAATATTAAAAAATTAATTGTGGATCATAATAAAACGATAAAAGATGTACTAAATAATATTACAAAAAATGGCCTTGGTGCATGCTTTTTGACCAGGAGAGGTAAGCTTTTTAATGTTGTCACTGACGGAGATATAAGAAGATCACTATTAAAAGGCTTTGTACTTAAAGATAAAATTAAATTCGTTAAGACTAAAAAATTTGTCTCAGTTAAAGAGAGTCATGATTTTATTGATTTACAAAGAAAAATTGCAAAATATAAATTGATACCAATAGTAGATGATTTTCAAAACGTTATTAATTACGCAAATGAAAAAAGATTTAAACAAATACCTCAATCTGAACCAGTATTTAAAGGGAAAGAACTCGAATATTTAACAGATACAATCCGATCTGGGTGGATCTCATCAGTAGGAAAATATGTAAATTTATTTGAAAAAAAGTTTTCAAAGTTTACAAAGTCAAATTATACTTTAGCAACAAGCAGTGGAACAGCGGCGTTACAACTTGCTATTTCGGTTCTTAAATTAAAAAAACAAGATGAAGTTATTGTCCCTGATTTTACGTTTGTAGCCCCAATTAATGCAATATTACAGTGTGGCGCTAAACCGGTTCTAGCAGACATAGATAATGAAACACTTTGTATATCATACGATAGTATAAAAAAACTTGTTAGTAAAAAGACTAAAGCCGTAGTTATTGTTCATCTATATGGAAATACACCCGAGTTAGAAAAAATTGTCAAATTTTGCCAAAAAAAAGGAATAAAAATAATTGAGGATTGTGCAGAGGCTTTTGGAACTACATATAAAAAAAAACATGTCGGCAAATTTGGAGATATTGGAACGTTTAGTTTTTTTGGAAATAAGACAATTACTACAGGAGAAGGGGGGATGTTAATTTTTAAAAAAAAGGAACATTTTCATTTAGCAACAAAATTGAGAAACCACGGCATGAGCCCCTTAAAAAAGTATTGGCATGATGAAGTAGGGTATAATTTTAGAATGACAAATATGCAGGCAGCAGTGGGTCTTGCTCAGCTTGAGAAAGCAAATTTTTTTGTAAATAAAAAAATTGAGATTCAAAAAAAGTTTTCTATCAAGTTAAAAAATCTTAAAAATATTAGTTTTCCAAAAAAAGATATAAAAATAAAACATTCACATTGGCTAACATATTTTAGAATTAAAAATTTTGAAAAAGATAAACAATTAAGGAATAGATTATTAAGATTTTTAACCAATAAGGGGGTAGAGGCTAGAGCAGGTTTCTATAGTGCTCATTTAATGAAAATTTACAAAAAATATTACAGCAGAAAAATATCATATAAAAATTCGATAAATGCAAACGAAAGTGTAATTTCTTTACCAAGTTCTGTTAATCTAACTGATAAAGAAATTAACTACATTTCAGAAAAAATTAAAGAATTTTTTAAACATTAAATTTATTAAAATAATTTAAAAAAGAATTTAGGCTGATATATTGCCATATAACAAATCCATTGTTCTTTAAGTTTTGAAATTCGTTAAAATAGTTCTTTAGGACTTTTTTATTAAAATATTTATCACAATAATTTTTTTTAGAAATTATTTTTTTTATAAGTTTAAAATTTTGATTGTCCTGCATATATTCTGTTTGGGGTGCTTGCTTAAATCTCTTTTCATTAAAATAAAATTTATCATTTGTAAGATTATATAAAGATTTTCTAAACAAATATTTTTTATGGCCATTAAAGTTTAACTGTGATAACTTTAATCCCGCTATTAAGCTCGCTAACTTTTTTGTTAAATATGGCGATCTACATTCTATTGAATAGTTCATTGATATCTTATCGTATTGATTTAGATTTTTGGGGATCTTAGATTTAAAAGCCATATTTTGTCTTTGTAATTTTAAATTTTTATTTAATTTTAAATTATTTTTGATTCTTTTTTTATAAATATTTTTTTTATTTAAAAAAACAGTTCCATCTGGATGATAGGTTTTGCTTTGATTCTGTTTTTGATAATATAAATTATAACCTCCAAATATTTCATCCACACCCTGTCCATTTAAAACAACTTTTATGTTTTTCTTTTTTATTTTTTTAAAAAGTTTTACCATTCCTAATGTAAAAAGACTTAATGGTGGAGCTTCACACATAGCTGATGTTTTATCTAAAAATTTAAACATTTCTTTTCTAAAAAATTTAGTGAAATATAAATTTTTTTTATAAGAATATGAATATTTTTTTCGAAATTCGTTATTATCAAATTTTTCAAATTCGAGATTAAAAAGTTTTAAATTTTTTTTAAATTTTTTTTCCGTTATGTCTACAATAGACTTTGAGTCCACACCCTCGGAAATTAAGATTGCTGTCTCGACATCAGAAACTAAGTGATCTTTAATTTCATTTTGTAAAATATTTAATACATTTTCAGTATTAATTTTTTTTTCATAATTTGTGTATTTAATTCTTTTAAACATTAATTTATTTTTTTTCAAATAACCAAAAGTACCTGGTTTAATTTGAAATATGTCTTTAAAGAAAGTAAAGTTACTGTCACCATAGTAATTAAAATTTAGATATTTAAGCACTTCCGTATCCTCATAATTAATTTTGTTAATTCTTTTTAATTTTATTATTGGTTTAATCTCGCTTGAAAAAATTATTTGATTTTTATCTTTTGAAAAATATAGAGGTTTTTGGCCAAATAGATCTCTTGCAAAAAAAAACAGATTTTTTGAACTATTGAAAATTACAAACGAGAACATTCCATTAATTTTTTGAAACATCTTTTCTTTCCATTTAATAAATGAAAATAATAATACCTCGGTATCTGAATTTGTTTGAAAATTAAATTCGCTCTCAAGTTCTTTTTTAATTTTTTTAAAGTTATAAATTTCCCCATTATAAACTATAGTATAACCAAGCCTGGTCATTGGTTGATTGGATCTTTTATAGAGGTCAATTATTTCAAGACGAGAGTGAAAAATATTTACTTCTTCACTAAAAAAATATTTTTTACTATCTGGCCCACGATGATAGATTAATTTTGATGCTTTTTTAAATAAAGCTTTATCAACGTTAAATTTTTTGTTTATTTTTTTTTGATAAATAAATCCACACATATTAATGATTCATTATAAATTAATAATTTCCCTGAGAATATATTTTTGAAAATTTTTTTCACCTTTCCATTTTAATTTCTTACAAATGTTTTGTATCTTTAATATTCTTTTATTATCATTAAATTTATTTACCGCATCATTTATTGCATGACTAATATTGAAAAAATAATCACCAATTTTTTCTTTTTTTAGTGTTTTTGCATTATTTAAAAATTCTTTGTTATAGGTTTGCAAATAACTGTTTATTGCTATACCCCTTTTCAAACAATCTTGTATTGTACCAAATCCTGGTTTAATTATAGCTATCTTGACATCTTCGAACATTTTGTCTGAAAAATTTGCAACTTTAATATTTTTAGGGAATTTTTTTTTCTTTTTAAATAGATTTTTATCAACATAAAATGTGTATTTATCATATTTGGGATTTTGGAGTATTTTAAATGAAATCCTAAAATTTTTATCATAGCCAATCCTTGAATTTCCTAAAGAGATCAATATTCCTTTCTTTTTTAAAATATTTTGATTCTTAAACTCCCCAATAAAACCTATCTTATAAATATTTTTTCTTAAAGATAAGATATTTCCAAATAAATAATTTGATAAAATTTTTATGTCTCTTTTTAAAATTTCTTTGTTTAATTTTTTAATTAAATATTTTTTTTTATTCAAAATCTCATGCCAAAAAAAATTTGCGTATAGAATTGTTTTTTTTTTAAAGAATATTACTTCTGGCAAATTATCTGAAATTAAAAGATCTATTTTTTGTAATTTTTCATTTTTTATTTTTTTGTACCAATTAGTATTATAACTATAGTTTTTTGATAACTTAAAATTTGAATCGATTTTTGTTACAGAAACTTTTTTATTTATTGAAAAATTTTTTTTATTTTTTGATAGAAACAAAGTGACATTAAATCTTTTAATTAAAAAATTCGCTAATTCAATTGATCTTGAAATATGGCCAAGGCCATTGTCGCAAGGTATTATACCTACTTTCATTATAAACTAATATATTTCCAATTTAATTTTTGAATAAGGTCTTGATTCAATAAACACCAAGGATCAAAAATAGACTTATTTTCATTTTTGTAATTGAATTTAATACCTTTTTCGCTCTCAATTACCTCCACATATTTGGGATGATTATTTGCCAGAATTATTAAGTCGTATTTATTTAATTTACTTAAATTCTTTACAAAAGAAATTCCCAAGTTTGAATTGACAGATTTAATGTCTTTTTGCATAACGTCATAAAATTCAATTTTTTTTGCTCTTTTTTTTAATAGTTTAGAAATTTGAATAGCTGGAGAATTTCTTAAATCTATAGTTTCAGGCAAACCTTTAAAAGTGGCTCCAAATATAAGAATATTCTTAAAATTTTTATTTTTACTCAAAATCCTTTTAAAACTTTCATAGACACTTCTATCATTTATTTGTCTCGAGTTTTTTCCAAGTGAATATCCATCTTCAATTTTAAATAATTTAGAAAATAATAATGGATCTTTTGGCAAACAATAACCCCCAACCCCAATGCTTGGTAGCGAGATTTTATTTCTTTCATAACCAAGGTTTGAATTTTTAATGAGTTTATTTCCACTTAAATTGAACTTTGATGCGATACGCGTTATTTCATTCGCAAAAGCAAAATTTAAATCCCTGTAGGAATTTGTTGCTAACTTGATAATTTCAGCCTCTTCCAAACTTGATAATTCAATTACATTTTCAAAATAAAATTTTGCAAAATTTAAGGCCTTCTCTTTACAATGATAGGTTTTACCAGATATTAGTTGAGGTAATGTTTTCAGTTCAAATAATGCTTCTCCTTCAACGATTCTTTCAGGCATGAAAGAATAATTAAAATCTTTTCCACACTTCAATCCAGAGGTCCTTTCTAATAAAGGAACTAAAAGTTTTTGACCTAATCCAACTTGAACAGTGCCTCTCAAAATTACAAGGTCTCCGTGATTTAATTTAGGTCCAATTTTTTTACAAATATTTAGCAAATTTTTGTTTACAATATTCTTATTATTTATTTCTGAACCAACGCATATTATATAGTTTTGAGCTTCAATCTTTTTAAAGTCATTGTAAAAAGATATTTTTTTTCTTCTTAAATTTTGTTTTAGAAGTACCTTAAGGTTTTTTTCAAAAAAACTAATTTTTCCTTTTTTTAAATTTTTAACAACTTTTAATGAATTGTCATGTCCAACGATATTGCTAACCTTATTTGATAAATACACTAGTAAAGGCAATCCAATATGACCAAGACCAATAATACATGTTTTCTTATATTCTTGGGTATTTTCTAAACTAGAAATTTTTACTATCTTAATTTTTTTTTTATCTTTATAAATAATAAAATCGAAATTTAATTTTCTTTTTTTTTTTAAAAAATTTAATTTGTTAATTAAATTTGCATTAAATAAGTCGGAATTTATGACAACAGTTTTTCTATTTAAATAATTTATTGCAGGATCTTTAAAATTAATTTTCTTTACAGCTATTCTCCTTATATCCCCAAGTGATAATATACCAATTATCTTATTCTTTTGCATATAAATGCCAACTGGGTAGAAATTTTCATTACCTTTTATATTATTAATTTTTTTAATAACTTGGTTAATGCTATCATTTTTATTAATCATACAAGGTTCATAAAATTTAATCATATTGATGCCTCATCCCAATTAAAAATTTGTCTTTTATTTTCTCTGGAAAAAGATGCAAACCTACCTCTGTAATAATCTCTATTTAACAACTCTTCATAACTAAGCGGCCTTATCTGTTTTCCTTTAAGCAAGTTAAGGCTTAATCCCATCTCTTTTAAATATATTTTTTGATCATTCCCGCTTAATTTACTAAACTCAATGACCTCTTTAATATCTTTTGGTTGAATTGAAACAGGACCGTCTTTTGAATCTTTTGTACCTAAAATTCTTATGTGTCTTTCAATTATTTTTGCACCAAAAAAAACCGCCGCCATAGATGCAAGATTTTTCAATTTTCCCTCAGAGCTTGAATGATCAGAATATCCAACATTGTTTGAATATTTTTTTAAATATTCGATTCTACTAAGATTTAAATGCTTAAAAGGAGTTGGGTATATTGTTACACAGTGTAGAAAAGAAAAATTTTTTTTGCTTTTTTTTAAAATTTCAAAAGTCTTTTTAATTTCATTGTCATAAGTAGCACCAGTTGAAATGATTAAATTATTAAATTTTTTTGAAACTTCCCTAATTAACTGAAATGAACCACAATCATAACTCGCAATCTTTATTGTTTTAAAACCTAAATCTCTTAATCTTTGTATGTCTTGTCTTGCAAAACATGTTATTGAGGGTTGAACCTTATTTCTCTCACAAATTTTTATAAATTTTTTAATCTCTTGATCATTTAATTCTAATTTTTTTAATCTTTTAAATTCATCTTTAAAAGGTCTTTTGATAATAATAATTTTTTTTTTATTTTTAAGTCCAAAGTCAAACTCTGGTCTGTGTGATAAATTCTTTGAAAGGATATATTGTAGTTTGATTATTTTTGCACCATAAAAAGCACATTCCTCAACCATTTTTTCAATATTTTCAATCTTACCTAAGTGATTTTGACAAAGCTCAGCAATATATTTTATCGACATAATTTAATTAGATTTAATACTTTTTGAAAAATTTTTATAGATAAATAAATCTGTTTTTTCAACCGATTCCCTTGTCAAGCCAGCAACATGACCAGAATAATAAAAATTTTCATTATTTTTCATTTGTTTAATCGCTTTTTGTTTATTCAATAAAATTTTGTTAGAAATTACATCTGTATAATACGAAACTTTTTTCTTTTTAACTAAAGAAAATATATACTCTTCATCTAAGACATTACCCCTTGAAGTATTAATTAAGATTGTACCCTTTTTTAATAATCTTAATTTGGCTGAATTTAAGAAATTTTCATTATGTAGATTTAGAGGAATATGTACCAAAATAATTTCGCAAGTTTTTAAAAGATTGTTTAAACTTACAAAATTAAGAGATTTAGGTTTGTGAATTTTTTTTATTTCATAAATTTTAATATCAGCATCAAAACTTGTAAGAATTTTGTTTACTTTTTTTCCAATTCTACCATAGCCAATAATACCGAATTTTTTTTTGTAGATTTCCTCATGTGTGATATTTTTACTTAATTTAGATTTTGAAATTAAAGTCTGTTTTGTTTTTCTTAAGCAGAATAATATTAAAAAAATTGTAAATTCAATAGTTGCTCTTATACTTTGTAAAAATTTTACTTTATTTCTTAACGTAAATATCTTTATTTTTTTATTTTTAAAGAATTGTTCATCGATATGTTCAGTTGCAGTCGTAGGACACAAAATAAATCTGATTTTTGTATTCTGCTTATACTTAATTACATTATCAAATCTCATTAATATAATTTCATATTTGTGACAGATTTTATTAAATTCAGAATTATTAAGTTTTGTGAAATTACATTTGAATTTTTTTAAAAGTATCTTCTTAATTATACTACTAAAGGATTTGGGTGAGGGACAAAGAAGATTCTTTTTTTTAATTTTCATATTTTGACTTTAAATAATCTAATTGTTCTTTACTATCAATGTTGATTGTTTCTTTACCTTTTAAAATTACTCCATAGCATTTTTTTCCAACAATTGAATTAGTTTTTAAAAGAACATTTCTTTTAAATAAGTAAATCGAACCAGATCTTAAATATACTTTTGGTAACGATTGTCTTGGTTTCATATTTTCTTTTTTTTGCTTAATAAAATTAATTAAATATTTTGATTTAAATACCTTCATTCTTAAAGGATGATTGGCCTCAACATTTGATACAGAAATAACGCTATCAAATATTTTAGTATTAATCTTCCTCAAAGATAAAAAAATCATTTTCGGATTTCTAAAAGGACAAGTTGCTTGAAGTAAAAGAATATTTTTATATTTCTTTTTTTTTAATTTTTCAATTCGTTTTAATTCATATTTGAGAACATCCTTCGTTTCAACTCTATCTCCACTCAAAAATTTTGGTCTTGAACCGAGGAAATAAAATTTATTCTTTAGAGCTAATTTTCTAATTTTTTCTGAGTCTGTACTAACTAAAATATCAAATTCATTTTTGATTTTTTTAGCTGTATCGAATGTGTGTTGAATAAGAGGCTTTCCACAAAAACTAATAATATTTTTATTTTTTATTCCTTTTGAACCTTTTCTTGCAGGTATGATGCAAAGATTTTCTCTAAATTTATTTTTGTTTTTATTATATGTTTTCACAAAATTTTCTTTAATTTTTGTATTTATAACAACAACTTTGTCAAGATTGTGTATCTTATTAATTCACAAGCGAATAATCTTATGAGTTAAGATATAATCTTCTTATTTTTTTTCTATGTTAAAACATCCAGGATAAATCTCTTTAACTAAATAATCGTTGAAATTTAAATTCATAAGTTTGCAAAACTTTTTGATAAGGTGTTTATATTCGTTTAAATTTAGACCATCAAACTTTGCTTTATAAAATTCAGCACTGTTTATGTCTGTTTTATAGATTGTATAATAAACATTTTTTAATTTTCGTATAATTTCTAATATATAGAAACTAAATTTATTAGAATATTTATCGTATGAATTTAAATTGTTCAAAACTATTTTATCAAAGTATTTTTTTTGAATAGTTGCTGAAAAGTTATTTATATTTTCAATATTATTACTAAGTAATTTTTTTTGCGATATCGTTAAATTATTCTTAAATTTTTTTTTTCTAAAAAACCAATCTTTACAAACCTTTTCTAACTCTTTTTGGTTTAACAACTCTTTACTCACTGCTCTAATAACTTTACTTGTTAAATAACTATCTTGTTTACTAGCTCTCCAATTAATTGTTGGCTTGTCAAAAAAAAACGACTCTAAAGATGTATGGCAATTACTGCCTATGCTGAATTCAGCTGCGATTAGATAAGCATTTGTAGGATATTTATCATCGACAAAAATTAAATTTTTACAATTTACTTTTTTCACTAAATCTCTCCAATATTCTTTTTTTTCAGTCGGATGTTTTTTTATCAAAATCTTTATGTTTGGATATTTTTTTGGAAAATATTTAAAAAATTTCTCTAATTTTTTTTGTATTAAAATTTGATCATCCCAATCACTCTTGTAACAAAGTTTGTAATTAGGAGTTTTAGTTTCACGTTGTTTTATAACTTTTAAAAAATTGTCTTTTACTTTTTTGTGAGCATTTATCATTGTAAATTTAGAGGGAAAAAAAATAAACTTACCATATTCTTTTTTAATTTGTTTAACACTATCATTATATAATCCTCTCATAGGTTTCTTCATAAGATCAAATCTTGGATTTCCAGCTGAAATTATTTTTTTATATTCGTTTTGATAGCTTTTAAGAGTATTTCTTTTCTGAATATTTCCTACTGCAAAAAAGTAATCAACTAATTTAAAACAAGTTTTATCTACTCTCAAAGGAATTATTTCAGCCATATTCATGACTAAACCCTCTTCATCAGAACCAACAATTTTGTGACCTAATTTCCTTAATTCTTGCATTGGTTTGATATTTTTTGGACCCATGCCTTTAAAGAAAAAAATACCTTTCTTAAAATACTTTGCATATTCATATAGACTTCTTTTCTTACCAATTACGACTGAGTATCCGTTATTTGCCATTTGAATAGAAAATAATATTTTACCATTAAGCTCTCTACTTTTTATTTCAACAAGTGAATAAATTCTTTTTTTCATTAAAATTAAATAAAATATTCTTAAATTATATACAGAAAATTTTTCTAAATATAAATCATTAATTAAGACTTTTTTCTAAAAAACTTTTTATTTTTTTAATTTTACCAATGTTGTTGTCGTAAACCTCAATAGTGTAATAATCCAAATCCTTCTTCAAAAGTTTCACAAACCAAGTGTTTTTAGAAAAACCAGCATTCTGATCTTCAAAAAAATTATTTTCACTTAAATGATACCCCGACACTATTTTGTTTAATCTTTTCAAGGATTGAATTAAATCAAAATTTTCTGTTTTTGAGCTGACTTTAAGGTGACCAACATCCAACAAAAAACCTATATTACGAGGGGTTTTTTTAAAAAATTTTAAAATATCTGTTGGATGCGTTAATAAAAGTGGATTCCCATTGAATAAAGATAAATTTTTTTTATTTATTACGTTATTTTCAATTAAAATTTTGACTTTATTTCTTATGGCAAATCTATTGATATTTTCGACACTTCTTAAAAAAATATTTTCAGATTTGTTTTTATTTTCCATTTTAACTTTTTCAAACTTTTTTCCTAATTTTTTTATATCCGGGTCTATTCTAAAACCCGCATGAAAAGAAAAATATTTAGCATTAATTTTTTTTGAGTATAGAATACTTTTTTTTACGTGGGCAATACTCCTTTTAAGAATATTTCTATTACTACTCGCTAAATTTATAACAAACTTTTCTTTTGGAGGGGGGAAATAATTATGTAACCTAATATTATGTTTTTCAAGTTTTTTGAAAAACTTTTTTTCTTCATTTAATGACATTGGTAAACCACCAGAAAATTCAATGTCATTAATCTTCTTTTTAATTAGATATTTTAAAGTTTTGATTGGGCTTATGTTTTTGTAATACCCAGTCGAAACAAATACTTTGATATTTTTCATATTTATATAGAGTTGTTATTTTTGTTTTATTTAAATAAAAGTATCTTTATATTGTTTTTTTATTATATATAAACAATAATCTCTATGAAACTACT
Source organism: uncultured Pelagibacteraceae bacterium (assembly GCA_902528375.1). Classification (GTDB taxonomy): domain Bacteria; phylum Pseudomonadota; class Alphaproteobacteria; order Pelagibacterales; family Pelagibacteraceae; genus Pelagibacter. The sequence continues at coordinate 8,699 of CABZSS010000003.1, read as the reverse complement.
TTCAAAAATAATTAATAGTTTAATCGCAGATTATTATAAAATTGATATTGTTAGAACGTTAATAGTAGTTATCAGATTTGTTTTTCTTCATCATATACGAAAAAAAACGTCATATTATATCGATCCAAATAAAAAAATTGATGAACATATATATGTGGGTAATAAAGATGCATCGAAAAAAACTGTAATCACTCACAATATGCGTTTTGTAGAAGATTTTTTCGATTTTAAGAAAACTTTCCATAGATTTAACGGGTCAAAAACGAAAGCTTTATCTTCTCCATTAAATTCTATTGATTTTCTAAATTTTGAAAAAGATAAAGTTCTCTCCGTTGGTCCAAGAAATGAAGGAGAACTTTTTCAAATAAGAAGTTTAGGATTTCAATGGCAGAATATTTATGGAATTGATTTATTAAGTTACTCTAAATTAATAACTTTGGGTGATATACACAATAGTAAATATGAGGATGATTTTTTCAATATAATTCTTTGTGGGTGGGTACTCGCTTATAGCTCTAAACCTGAAAAGATTTTAGATGAATTATTTAGAATAATAAAAAATAAGGGAATTATAAGTATAGGTTTTTCCTATCACCCAAATCAAAATAATTTAATTTATTCTACTGACCAAATACTGAAAAAATATGAGAAAAATATTTCGCAGGTTTATTTCAATTTTGATGCTTACAAAAGTGACCCCAAAAAAAAACGTCATTCAATATTAATTATTAAAATCAAAAAATAATTTTTTTAAAAATCTTTTTGTAAAGTATACTTAATTCCTTTCTCAAAAGATGTAAATTTTTTGATTTTATAACTTTTTTTTAATCTGGAGCTATCCCCAAACGTTTTAAACATATCGCCCATTTGAAAAGGTTTATTTTTGATCTTTAACTTCTGATTGGTTTCTTTTTCAATCAGTTTAATTATCTTTTTTATATTGTAACTCCTTCCATTACAAATGTTATAAATATCCGATAATTTTTTATTATCAATTCTCTTAATCATTTTTAGAATTATATTAGACACATCTCCAACAAATGTGAAATCTCTAAAATGATTTCCATTGTTAAATAGGTCTATAGTTTTGCCTTTTTTAATCTTGTCGAAGATTTTGGGTATAAACATATCAGGTCTTCCATAAGGCCCATATATTGTAAAAAATCTTAAACCAATAGTATTAATATTAAAGTTCTTTTTGTAAATGTTTGCGATTTTTTCATTCATAAGTTTTGTCTGCCCATAAAAGTTTAGTGGATTTAAATTTTGGTTTTCTTTAAAAGGAAATTTTTTACTATCCCCATAAACAGAACTTGATGAAGCGTAAATAAGATTTTTTAAATTGAGAAATTTCATAATTTCCAATATGTTTGTGAAACCAGTAATATTTGAATCAACATATTTTTGAGGATTTTTAAATGAGTATCTAACACCTGCTTGAGCAGCCAGGTTTATCGTAACGTGGGGTCTGTGATTTTTAAAAATTTTAAGCAATTTATTTTTATCCTTAATATCAACTTTAAAAAATTTAAAATTTTTATATTTATTTAGTATTTTTTTTCTTACATTTTTTAGCTTTGGATCATAATAATTATTATGATTATCTATTCCTACAATATGGTAATTATTTTTTAACAGATTTTCCACAACATGAAATCCTATAAATCCTGATGATCCAGTAATTAGAACTTTTTTATTTTTCATAGAATTTAATTATTTTTTGAGCTCGTGATTTCCAAGAATAATTTTTTGCATTATTTCTCGCATTCTTGCCAAGATAAGAATAGTTTTTTTTATACATTATTTTTTTTATGGCTATTGTCCAATCGGTTATATTATCCTGTTTCAAAAGTATAGAATTATAATTATGCTTAAGTATATTTCTATAAACTTTTAAATTTGAGGCAATTATGGGTCGTCCCGATGCCATATACTCAAACAATTTTAGTGGTGAAAAGTATTTTGAAACATCTATTCCTTTTATAAGTACCCCAACTTTATTTTGGTATGGCATAAGTAGAATTTTATATCTAGGCAATATCTTTGTAACTTTATTATATGAAACGAAACCCATGAAATGAAGATTTTTAGGAATTGATATATCCTTAAATTTTTTATCTAAAGTATTAATGTTCCCGTAGGCATGAAACTCAATTTCTGGAGATTTTTTTGCTAAAGAATAAATCATTTCAATACCCTTTCCAGCAGCAAAACTACCACTGTATGCACATGCTTTTATAATTTTTTTTGAATTATTTATTTTAAAATCATTAGATTCCACCGCGTCTTCTAAAATTATTGTGCTATTATTATTTAGCCCAAGAATCTTAACTAACTCGAAATTGAGGACAATAAATTTTAAATTTTTAATTACTTTTTTTATATTTTTAAGTTTAAAAATGTATTTCGTAGCACCAGTTAGCTCTGTATGAATTTCTAATATATTTTTGATATTGGAACATCCAAGTATCAAGCTTGGAATAATACTTCTTGATATGATCATGCTAAATAAAGAATTTTTAACATAACTTTTTATTTTTAATGCAAAAACTATTCTATCAAATAAATTTAAACTGTTTTTTGAATTAAATACGCCTTTAATTTCAAACTTATTTTTTAAATTATAATCTTTTTTAATTTGACTAAAATTATATTTATTATCTTTGTAGGGTAAAATTAATTCCACCCTATTAAATTTAGAAAAATTATCACACATTTTAAGTACATGAACTGCGTATGCAGACATGTTTGGTAAAGAAAATTCCGCAATGTAGATTATTTTATTTTTAGATTTGAAAATTTTCATCTATATTTTTATCAATAAAGTTAATTTCCTCTTTTGATAAATAATTTTTATATTTGTGTAAATTTTTTAAAGTAAATTCTAAATCGAAATTATTTGTATTATCAACTTCAATACCCAATAGATGAGATAATCTCTCTTTTTCTTTATTAAAATTTTCAAAAAAGAACTCGAAATTTATATGAATAATTTTTTTAAAATCCTCTTTATTTATTTTTTTGTTGATATCGTTGTACCATTTTACGAATACTTTAACGTTATTACCAGGATAACTAAGAGAATTTCTTCTTTTCATACTCGAAAATATTGCTTTTGGATTTCTAGTGACAAATATAATCTTCCTGTTTTGACCATAATATTTGGTAGAAGCAATTGGGTTTAAAAAATTCCCTCCCTGATCTATTACTACATTTTTTTTTTCATCAAAATTTTTACTTGACCTATAAATATTGTGCAAAAATTCCTCAGTATTTTTTAAAAATATTTTTTCTTCACAAGGCAACATCATATCTATCATCGAAATTTCTTGTGCATCTTTTCTAAGCATAAAGCGATTGAAATAAAAAAATATTTTTTTCAGAAATGACATTTTATTAAAATAAAACAGTGGACCACCATTATATTTAATTTCAGATATTTTGTTTATAAATATATTAGATAAGTCTATTATTTCTTTATTAAATAATTTATTTTTTTTATTATAATTTGAATAGTAGTTGCTTTTTATAAATTTTTTAAAACAATCAACCTTATTCGCTGCAGCATTTATACTGAAGTTTTTGTATAGAACATTATATAACTCGTCCAGTCCATCAGGATCATTTACAATTCTAAATTCTTTCCCTGAAAAGGGGCTTTGGAAGTCATTCCTCGATAATAAATAATCATGAACTCCCCCCGCACCGCTATTTCCAGATCCTAAGACAATTACTGTTTTCATACTATTTGACAATTGATTTATATAAATTATGACAATATTTAGACAAATATAAATTTTATATATTTAAATTAAATGAAATTTTCAACAAAAGCCAAAAATTTAATTAATTTAAAAAAATTAAATTTGAAAAAATCCATAATTCCAAAATTTTATTATTACTCAGTTGATGAATTAATAAAAAATAAAAAAAAAATCATCAAAATAATCAATATTAACTTAAATAAAAAAATTTCAATAAGATCATCATTTTCCTTAGAGGACAAATCCTCGTCATCTCTAGCTGGAGAATTTGATGGCTTATATAATGTTAATAATAATAAAAAAAAAGTCTTAAACGGCATAGCATTTTTAATCAAACAATATAAAAAAAAAAGTAAAAATAAAAAAACTTTTCTTAAAAGCGAGATAATATTTCAAAACCATTTGATAGAATCCGTACTAAGCGGTGTCTTGACTAACAAGTGTATAAAAGATGGTACAGATTATTACGTAATCAATTACGATGATATTTCAGGGAGCACTAATACGGTTACCTCTGGATCTAAAACAGGCGGAAGAGTAATAAATATTTTCAGGGATGAGACAAATTTCATTAGATCAAAAAAATTAAAAAAGGTAGTAGAGTCTACAAAAGAAATTGAATTAAAAATTTGTGAAAAATATATAGATCTCGAGTTTGCGATTGATAAAAAAGGCAATGTTAATATTTTTCAAATTAGGCCTTTGTCTACACTAAAAAATTGGAAGAAAATATCGTCAACAAAATTAAAAAAGGTTTTAAAAAGAAATCAAAAAAAGTTTGTTGAAATTAACCAAACTAATAAAAGATACGGAAGTTTACCGATATTTGGATTGATGCCAGATTGGAATCCAGCAGAAATGATTGGTTTTCAACCAAATAATTTATCGTACTCAATATATAAAAAGATTATTACTGATACTGCATGGAACATAGCAAGGAAAGAAATGGGATATAAGGAAGTTTTAAGACCTTTAATGTATAATTTTACTGGAAAACCTTATATTGATGCCAGGCTAAGCTTTTACTCATTCATACCTGGCAATATTTCTGAAAAAACTTCAAAAAAGATTGTTGATTATTGGTCAAAAATTTTAATATCAAAACCTTACTTACACGATAAAATTGAATTTGAAATTGCTGATGGAAGTTTTGATGCTAACACTAAGGATAAAATAAAAGACAATTACAACTTTCTGAATAAAATTGAAAAAAAAAAATATCTTTTTTGTCTCAAACAAATTACGGAAAATCAAATAAAGAACTTTCAGTTAGAATTTGAAAAAAATAATAAAAAGTTAAAAAAACTTGAGTCTTCAAGAACTTTATTAGTTGAAGCTTTTTTAAAAAACAAAAAAAACTTTAATTCTTTAATGAATAGTTTCCTTACAAAAATTAAAAAAAATGGAATCGTACCATTTGCAAAATATGCAAGAAATGCGTTTATAGCAAAAAAGATTTTAATTTCATTAAAATCTAAGAAATATATAAATTCAATTAAGATGAATAAAATTTTAAATTCACTTAATACTATCACATCTCAATATTTATCACTTGCTAAAAATAAGAATAAGAATAGTGAAAATAAAGTAGCTTTTGAAAATTTGTTTTTTCATTTAAGACCAGGTACTTACGATATTACAGTTAAGCGATCTATTCCAACTATTAAAAAGAGAGATATAAGTAGTTTGAATTCAATTCTTTCATTTAAAGATGTATCGAAAAATCTGTTATCATCAGTTGAGATAAAAAAAATTGACAAATTTTTGAAAAAAAACGACTTGAAATTTAATGCCATTAAACTTTATAATTATATTGTCTTGTCTTTGAAACTTAGAGAAAATTCAAAATTCATTTTTACGAGAGCATTAAGTGATTATCTGCAAATAATCGAAAAATGGGGACAGAGAAGATCATTAAATGCTGAAAAATTGAGTAATTTTGATGTTCAAAATATTTTAAGAAATATTAAAAACCCTCAAAAAAAACTTAATGATGATGTATTTCAAAATCAAAGAATTATTAATTCAGTTTGCAAATTGCCTTATCTTATTACAACCAACTCTGATTTCTTTGTGGCCTCGATTTTGATTTCAAAACCAAACTTCATAACTGAGAAAAAAGTGATTTCTAAAACTTATAATTTAAGAAAAGAACAAAATACCAATGCAATAAATGGAAAAATAGTTTTAATTGAAAATGCAGATCCAGGATTTGATTGGATTTTCAATTATAAGATAAAGGGACTAGTAACAAAATATGGTGGAGTAAACTCACATATGTCAATAAGATGTCTCGAACTTAATATTCCCGCAGCTATAGGGGTTGGTGATGAAAGTTTTGATAAACTTATTTTAGGAGACAAAGTAATTTTGAACTGTAAAGAGAATAAAATTTTTTTAAATTAATGAGTGTTATTATTTCCAGTAATTATAAAAAATATCATAAAACATATATTGATTTTATAGATCACTATTGGATAAATTATTTTAAACTTAAAAAAATATCCTTTTTTTCAATTCCAAATATAGCTAACTACAAAGAAAATTTTTCTAAAAATAAGATAAGATTAGTGATTTTGCCCGGAGGTAATGACCTTTATTCAAAAGATAAAATCTCTGGGATAAGACTTAAAGTTGAATTTAAACTTATCAAATATGCGTTAAAAAACAATATTCCAATTTTAGGCATTTGCAGAGGCATGCAAGTAATAAATTTATTTTTTAAAGGTAAACAAAATAGAGTTTATGGACACATGAGGAATAATCATAAAATTTATTTTGAAAAAAAAATTTTTGGTAAAAGATTTATGTATGTAAATAGTTTTCATAATTTTGGCATCCCATTAAAAAAGATGTCTAACAAATTTGATGTAATTGCTTTAGATAAAGATAAAAATGTTGAAATATTTAAGCACAAAAGAAAAAATATTCTAGGGTTAATGTGGCATCCTGAAAGAAATAAAACTTATAATCAACTAAATTTGATCATAAAAAAACTAAAAAAAAAATGAAAATTATCTTACTTTGTGCTGGAAAAAGTAGAAGAACAAATCTTGGATATCCCAAATGTTTATATAAATTTAATGATGGAGAAATGCTTATTGAAAAGAACCTCAAAATCCTACGTAATTGTGGTTTCAAAAATTATCAAATTTATTTTGCAACTGGTTTTAAGTCTAAACTTATTAAAAATAAAACTTCAGATAAATATAAATATATTTTTAATAAAAATTTTGATTCTACAAATATGGTTTATTCATTTAATCAAGTTTTGAAAAAAATAAAATCAGATGAAACTATAGTTATTTATTCAGATATTTTGTTCGAAAAAAAATGTTTAAGTAAAATAATAAAAAGTAAACATTCAATTTCTACCGCAATCGATACAGATTGGAAAAAAAAATGGAAAAAAAAATCGAATTTTTTAAATGATCTAGAAGTTCTTAAAATCAATAAAGGTAAAATTTATTCTCTTGGCGAAAAAACATTTAGTTTTGAAAATATTGATGGAAGATTTTTGGGGATTACAAAATTTTCAAAAAAAACAATAAAATATTTAAAAAAAAGACTTGTTTATAAAATACTTAAAAAAAATAAGAAAATAGATTTCACTAATTTTTTAATGGAATTGATAAAAAATAATTTAGAGGTAAATGCTATTTCTGAAAAATTTAATTGGCATGAGTTTGATACTCCAAAAGACTTTAAAACTTTCCGAAAAATTTAGAAGAAGTTAATTTATTTACTTATACGGGAAACCATATTTTTCAATAATTCTTTTTATTTGAACATCATTAAAGTTTTGTTTTACATTTTTTTTCCATAGGCCAGATTTTACCACTTTTATTAAAGTATATTTCGTTTCTATTCCCGAGTGTCTTATTTTTTTATCATTCAATTTCGCCATCCAATTTAACCAGATATCATCAGCAGACGGACAAAGTTCCATAAAACTTTTTTTATCAAATATATCTTTGTAAAAACATTTTGGCGGAAAAAGAGTTCCACCCCCGCTTGTAAAAAAACTTAAATCATTTTCACCTAAGAAATTCTTTTCCCATTTATTGTATGAATCTGGCAAGGAATTTTTCAATTTTATTTTATGAATTCTATTGGCGATTATATCATTAGGATATTTTTTGGATTTTAAAATTAAAGCTTCCAATGAATTTTCTGGGTATATTATATCATCATCAAAGGTAGCTATAAATCTGTTATCATTTTCTTTTAAAGAAGGAATAATTTTTTTGTAGGAATAAAGTCTGTTCTCGCAAATTTTAATCTCTACATCTTTGAAATTATATATTTTGTCTGGTAGTAAAGATTTGTCATTTTCTTCTATCCAGACTTCTATTTTATCAGGTAAAATAGTTTGATTTAGGAGGGAATGTAAAACTAAAGGCAATGTTCCAAATCTTTTTGAGTAAGATGTAAGAGATATTAATAACTCTTTACTCAAATTATGTTTCTTTTTTTTTTTAATATTAATTTTTTCAATAGAAGCGTAAGCTCTTTTTATTTTAAAAAAATATTTTAATTTTAAATATGTATCAATTATTAAGGATTTTAAGAACTTGTTGTCTATGGTAATAACGATATTTTTTATTTTTTTTAATAACATAATTTTAACAAATTATATAATTACCTTACAAATACTTAATGATTATATATATAATTAAATATTGTTAAATAACAGTTTTGAATGAATATTGTTATTATATCTAACTCAGCAGCACCATCAAAAAATGCCAGCAGTCTTCAAGTTTCCAAATTATGCGAAGCTCTTTCTATTCTCAATCATAAAGTAACTTTAATATTACCCAATACTGGCACTGGTCAAAATTATTTTAATTTTTACAATATAGATAAGAAATTTAAAATATTAAGACTTAAATTGTTCGAAAAATTTCCAACAGGCATAAGGTATTATTTATT
>CABZSS010000002.1 GCA_902528375.1 uncultured Pelagibacteraceae bacterium | reverse complement strand
TCACCTTTATTTTTTAACCATTTAGCTACGGTTGCTTCTGTTATACTTTCTCCTAAAACTGGAACTACAATTTTGTCTGACATTATTCTAAAATTTTATCTATAATTTCTTTTTGTTGTTTTGCATGTCTTTTCGCATATCCAGTAGCTGGTGAAGCTGAAGGATTTCTGCCAATAAACTTTAATTTCTTTTTAACCTCTAAATTATCTAAAGTCCATTGAATATAATCTCTTACCGAAAACCAAGCACCCATATTTTTAGGTTCTTCTTGACACCAAATAAATTTAGCGTATTCAGCATATTGTTTAATTGCTTTTGTCAAAGACCTTACTGGGAATGGATAAAGTTGCTCTATTCTTATAAAAACAACATCGTCAATTTTCTCTTTTTCTCTTGCCGCCAAAAGATCAAAATATATTTTTCCAGAGCATAGAATGACTTTCCTAATCTTTTTTGGTTTTTTTAATTCAATCAATTCATTCTTTTTATCTAAGGCTTGATCCTGTAAAACTCTATGAAATGAATTATTTTTATCAAAATCCTCTATGTTTGAAACACAGTATTTGTTTCTCAACAAAGATTTTGGAGTCATTATGACAAGTGGCTTTCTAAATTCTCTGTGAATCTGTCTTCTAAGAGCATGAAAATAATTTGCTGGAGTTGTGCAATTAAGCACTTGCAAGTTTTCTTGAGCACAAAGTTGCAAAAATCTTTCAAGTCTTGCTGAAGAGTGCTCAGGTCCTTGTCCTTCATAGCCGTGCGGAAGCAATAAAACTAGCCCCGAAGCTCTAAACCATTTCCTTTCTCCAGAGGCAATGAATTGGTCAATTACAACTTGAGCTCCGTTTGCAAAATCTCCAAATTGCGCCTCCCAAATCGTTAAAGTTTCTGGTTCTACTAAGCTATATCCATACTCAAATCCAAGCACTGCTAATTCAGATAAAAAACTATCTACAATTTCAAATTTTTTCTGTTTTGTAGATACATGATCTAACGGCACGTATCTTGAGTTATCTATTTGATTTCGTAAAACTGAGTGTCTTTGGCTAAACGTACCACGACCACTATCTTGACCGACTAATCTCACAGGAAATCCCTCTTCGAGTAATGTTGCAAATGCTAGTGTTTCTGCATTAGACCAATCAATATTTTTTTCCTCTTGAACACACTTATTTCTATTTTCAAAAACTTTTTGTATAGTTTTATGAATATTAAGCTCTGGTCTTAAAAGGTTTATTTTTGCAGAGAGTTTCTTTAATTTCGTCGTATCAACCCCTGTCTGCCCTCTTTTATCCTTACCTTTCTTCGGTTGATATCTTGACCAAGTACCTTCAAACCAATTTAGTTTTGGTTTGTAATCATTCGCATTTTTAAATTGTTCATCCAAAAGATTTTTGAAATCATTAACTTTCTTTTTGAATTGATCTTCAGTTATACTGTTATTTTCGATAAGTTTTTTCCCGTATATATTTAAAGTAGATGGATGTGATCTTATTTTTTTGTACATTAAAGGTTGTGTAAAAGAAGGCTCATCTCCTTCATTATGACCAAACCTTCTGTAGCAAATCATGTCAATTACAACATCTTTGTTAAATTTTTGTCTAAACTCAATTGCGATTTTAGCACAATGAACAACTGCCTCTGGATCATCTCCATTACAATGAAGAATAGGAGCTTCTACAATTTTTCCTAAATCAGATGGGTATGGGCTTGATCTAGCAAACCTTGGGCTAGTGGTAAAACCAATTTGATTATTTACAATAATATGAATAGTTCCACCTGTGTTATGACCCTTTAAACCTGACATAGCAAAACACTCAGCAACAACACCTTGTCCCGCAAATGCAGCATCTCCGTGAATAAGTAATGGTATCACCTTTTTTCTTTCTGAGTCGCTATGAAAATATTGCTTCGCTCTTGTTTGACCAAGAACAACAGGATTAACTGCCTCTAAATGAGAAGGGTTGTCAGTAAGACTTACATGTACAGAGTTTCCATCGAAAGTTCTATCTGATGAAGCACCTAAATGGTATTTAACATCACCTGTAGAGTCCTCACTTGAGGAAGCAAATTCACCTGCAAATTCATTAAAAATTCTTTTATAAGATTTTTGTAGGACATTTGCTAAGACATTTAATCTTCCCCTATGTGACATTCCAATTTTAATTTCTTTAACTCCTAATTGGCCCCCTCGTTTAATAATTTGCTCTAGCGCTGGTATTAAAGACTCTGCACCATCAAGTCCAAATCTTTTTGTTCCAACATATTTTTTTGCTAAAAATTTCTCAAAACCCTCAGCTTGAATAATCTTATTTAATATTGCGTCTTTTCCTTTTTCAGTAAAATTTAATTGATTTTCCTCTTTTTCCATTCTTTCCCTAAACCAAATTTTTTCTTTCGGGTTTGTGATGTGCATATATTCTGCACCAATTGTTGAACAATATACTTTTCTTAATTTAGTTATAATTTCACTTATTGAGGCATAACCTATATCCATGTATGAATCTAAATATATCTTTCTTTCGAAATCCTCAGTTTTAAATCCATAATCATTAGGATGTAATTCATAAAGATATTCTCTTTTCATTAAACCAAGAGGATCGAGGTTTGCTATAAGATGACCTCTAATTCTATATGCCCTTATCAATGCGATTGCTTTAATAGAGTCTATTTTCTCCCTCTCGGAACCATTTAGATTTTCCTCAAGTCTTTTATTTTTTTTTAGATCTATCGATATCTTTTTTGGACTCCATGAAGGTCCTGAAATTTCTTTTGAAACTGAATTTAGATCTTCATTTAAATCACTAAAGTATTTTTTCCAACTATCTGGTAATTTGGGGTCATTCTCCATAAATCTTACATACATTTCCTCTATGAACTGGCTATTAGATTTATTAAGAAAAGACTGCTGCTTAAATTCTAGATTTTTTGAAGAGCTCATTTACGATTATTATAGTAGTAACATTAAAATATTAAAGACCCAATTTATTTTTTAATGTAATTCCCATTTCTGCAGGAGATTTTGCAATGGTAATACCTGCATCTGTCATTGTATCAATTTTATCTGAAGCTCCACCTTTGCCACCAGAAATTATTGCTCCTGCATGTCCCATTCTTCGTCCTGGAGGTGCTGTGATACCAGCAATAAATCCTACCATAGGCTTTTTGATTTTATGATTTTTAATAAATTCTGCTGATTCTTCCTCTGCAGTTCCCCCAATTTCACCAATCATCAAAATAGACTTCGTTTCTGGGTCGTTTAAAAACAAGTCTAAACAATCTATAAAATTGGTTCCATTAATTGGATCACCTCCTATTCCAATACATGTTGACTGACCTAATCCGTTTTCAGTTGTTTGAGCAACGGCCTCATAAGTTAGAGTCCCTGATCTTGAGACTATACCAACAGATCCCTTCTGATGAATATTTCCTGGCATGATACCAATTTTACACTCGTCTGGAGTAATAATTCCTGGGCAATTTGGTCCAATTAGCCTTGAAGCTGATTTTGATAATTTTTCTTTTACTTTTAACATGTCCAAGATAGGAATCCCTTCAGTTATACAAACTATCAATTCGATCTTAGCCTCAATTGCCTCGATTATTGCCGCAGCAGCAAATTTTGCAGGAACGTAAATCATTGTTGCATTTGCATTAGTCTTATCTTTTGCTTCTTTTACAGAATTAAAAACAGGTTTGTTTAAGTGTTTTTGTCCACCTTTGCCAGGAGTTACACCTCCAACTAGATTTGTCCCATATTTTATTGACTGTTCAGAATGAAATGTTCCATGGGCGCCTGTGAACCCTTGGCATATAAGTTTAGTATTTTTATTTATTAGAACTGACATTTTATTCCACTTGTTTTACAATTTTTTTTGCTGCATCCCCTAGGTCGTTAGCAGAGATTATTTTTAATCCAGATTCATCTAATATTTTTTTTCCTTCTTTGGAATTTGTTCCAGCAAGTCTTACTACAATAGGTATATTTATTTTGGTTTCTTTTGCAGCCTCTACAATTCCTTGTGCAAGGACATCACACCTCATAATCCCTCCAAAAATATTTATCAGTATTCCTTTTACGTTTTTATCTGATAAAATTATCTTAAACGCTGCTGCAACTTTTTCTTTAGATGCACCACCTCCTACATCTAAAAAATTTGCAGGTTCTTGACCATGTAGTTTGATTATATCCATTGTTGCCATTGCTAATCCTGCTCCGTTTACCATACATCCAATAGATCCATCTAATTTTATGTAAGCTAAATCATGTTTGCTTGCCTCTATTTCCGTAGGATCTTCTTCATTCAAATCTCTTAATTCCAGTAATTCTGGATGTTTGAAAATTGCGTTATCATCAAAACTTATTTTTGCATCAAGACAAACAATATTGTTTTCCTTTGTAAGTATTAGTGGATTGATTTCAATTAAGCTTGCATCGGTAGAAACAAATGTTTTATAAATTGATTTTATTATATTGATACATTTTAGACTAGCATCATCATCTAAATTCAAATTACGAATAATTTTTTTACAGTCTTCATCTTCAATATCTTCCTTAAAGCTAATTTTTACAGTATTGATTTTATTAGGATCATTTTTTGCAACTTCTTCGATGTCCATTCCACCCTGATCGCTAGAAATAAAAGCAATTTTAGAACTTGCCCTATCAATGAGACAGGACAAATAGAATTCTTTTTTTATGTTGGATGGCTCCTCTAGATAAAGTCTTTTAACTTCTTTGCCACTTGGTCCTGTCTGATGTGTAACTAATTTTTTTCCTAATAAGTCCTTTGCAGCTTTTTCTAGATCAGATAAATTATCTAGTATTTTAACTCCACCTGCCTTACCTCTCCCGCCTGCATGTATTTGTGCTTTTAGAACATATTTTTTAAGATTGAGTTTTTTTGCTTTTTCTAAAACTTCTTGTACAGTAAAACAAGCTTCTCCATTAGGAACAATGGCACCAAATTTTTTTAATAATTGTTTAGCCTGGTGTTCGTGAATATTCATTATTTTTTCAAGCTAGGGTCAATTTTTACTGCAGCCTCCCAAAGCTTATTTACAGCATTCACAGAATTAATAAATTCAGCCTTTTCTTTCTCATCAAGTTGAATTTCGACTATTTTTTCTACTCCATTTTTTCCAATAACAACTGGAACACCTGCATAAATTCCGTTAAAACCGTATTGACCTTCTAATTGTGCAGCACACGGTAACTCTAGTTTCTTATCACCTAAGAATGCTTCAGCCATTTGTACTCCCGAAGCAGCTGGTGCATAATATGCGGAGCCTTTTTCCAAAAATTTTACAATTTCGCCTCCACCATCTCTTGTTCTTTGATTGATGCTTTCTAACTTTTCTTTAGAGATATCACCTGAATTGACAAGATCTAATAAAGGTTTTCCAGATACTTTAGTGAATCTTGGCATAGGTACCATCGTATCTCCATGTCCGCCCATCACCATTGCGTCTATTTCTTTTACTGGAACCTTTAACTCTTCTGATAAAAAAAGTTTAAATCTTGAGCTATCTAATATTCCCGCCATACCAACAACTTTTTTAGCTGCAAGCTGGGAATATTTTTGGAAAGCCATTACCATCACATCTAGTGGATTTGTTATACAAATTATAAAAGCATCTGGAGAATTTTTTTTAATTCCCTCTGCAACTTGTTTAATTATTTTTAGGTTAATACCTACTAAGTCATCTCTGCTCATACCAGGTTTTCTGGGGACCCCAGCAGTTATAATAATAACATCGGAGTTTTTGATATCTTCATATTTATCCGTTCCTGAAAATTTTACATTAAAACCATCAACTGAAGATGATTGTGCAATATCAAGAGCTTTTCCTTTAGCAATGCCACTAACTACATCAAAAAGAACTACTTCATCAACTAGTTCTTTAACTCCTATTAAATGAGCTAAAGTTCCACCTATTTGTCCTGCTCCAATCAAACTTATTTTTTTCATATTTTCCTTTATGTTATTTCATTGTTGGCATTACAAACTCAGGGTCCGCACCAATGCCTGATGGCCAACGTGACGTGATAGTTTTTAGTTTAGTATAAAATTTTACACCTTCAGGACCATGCATATGCAAATCTCCGAATAAAGATCTTTTCCATCCTCCGAAACTATGAAATGCAACGGGAACAGGAATAGGTATATTTATACCTACCATACCGACCTTTATTTTGTTTGCAAAAGTTCTTCCTACATCTCCATCTCTAGTATAAACGCTAGTTCCATTACCAAATTCATGATCGTTAATCAGTTGAATCGCATCATTAAAATCTTTAACTCTTACGACAGAGAGCACTGGACCGAAAATTTCTTCGTTATAAATTCTCATATTTTTTGTGACATTATCAAACAAACAACCGCCAATGAAAAAACCATTCTCATATCCTTGAAGTTTAATTTCTCGACCATCCACAATTAACTTTGCTCCCTCCTTTACTCCAAGATCAACATACCCTCTAACTTTTTCTAAATGTTCTTTAGTAACTAAAGGTCCCATTTCAGAATTTTTATCAAGACCTGGACCAACCTTTAAAGCCTCAACTTTTTTTGATAATTTTTCTACAAGTTTATCACCAATCCCTCCTACCGCCACTGCAACTGATTGTGCCATACATCTCTCTCCAGCTGAACCATAAGCGGCTCCCATGAGACCGTTGACAGCTTGATCCATATCGCAATCTGGCATTACTACACAATGATTTTTTGCTCCCCCCAATGCTTGCACTCTTTTTTCGTTCTTCGCAGCATTTTCATAAATATATTTTGCTATTGGTGTTGAACCTACAAAACTAACAGCTTTAATATCTTTATTCGTTAATATCGAGTCAACTACCTCTTTGTCACCATTCACAACGTTTAGAACTCCATTAGGTAATCCAGCTTCTGAAAAAAGTTGAGCAAGACGAATTGAGCATGAAGGATCTTTTTCCGAAGGTTTTAAAATAAAAGTATTTCCACAAGCAATTGCCATTGGGAACATCCACATTGGAACCATAGCAGGGAAATTAAAAGGTGTAATTCCTGCACAGACACCTAAAGGCTGTCTCATAGACCAGCTATCTATGTTTGTTCCAACATTCTCGGTAAACTCTCCTTTTAGCATTTGAGGAATACCGCATGCGAACTCAACTATCTCAAGACCTCTTGTAAGAGAACCCTTTGCGTCCTCATAAACTTTTCCATGTTCTGAAACAATCAGTTTAGTCAATTCATCATAATTTTTTTCGATTAATTCTTTATATTTAAAAATAATTCTCGCTCTTTGAAGGGGAGTAACTTGGGACCATTTTTCGAAAGCTGTTTTTGCATTTTCTACAGCGTGTTCCAAATCAGATTTTGTTCCAAGTAGTACCTCTGATTCTTGTGAACCTGTAGCAGGATTGAAAACTTTCCCTTTTCGTGAAGACGATCCTTTATAAGTTTTACCGTTTATATAATGTTCAATTAAATTCATCGGCGAAATTATTTAATTAAGTAATTAGCTAGTTGCAAGCATTTTCTTAATTGAGGCTATTGCTTTTGCTGGATTTAAACCTTTGGGGCAAGCATTAGTACAATTCATAATAGTATGGCACCTGTATAACTTAAGTTCATCTGCAACTTTTTTTAATCTCTCTTTTCTATCTTCGTCTCTTGAATCAATTATCCATCTATAAGCCTGTAAAAGAACGGCAGGCCCTAAGTATTTATCACCATTCCACCAATAACTTGGACAAGAAGTTGAACAGCATGCACACATTATACACTCGTAAAGCCCATCTAGTTTTGCTCTGTCCCCCTTGGATTGAATATTCTCTTTTTCAGTTTTTGAGGTTGTCTTTAACCAAGGTTCAACCGATTCATATTGTTTGTATAAAGTACTGAGATCACCTATCAAGTCTTTTAAAACTTTCAAATGTGGTAACGGATAAATATTAATATCTCCTTTAATCTCAGAGTGTGGCTTCGTACAAGCTAATCCATTTTTACCATCCATATTCATAGCACAAGAACCACATACTCCATGCGCACAAGACCTTCTGTAAGCAATTGATGGATCTATCTCATTTTTAATTTTATTTAATAGATCTAAAACTTTCGAAGGACAATTATCCATGTCTACTTCGTAAGTATCAATCCTTGGATTTTCTCCTGTAGATGGATCCCACCTATAAATATTTACTTTGCGTATGTTTTTTGAGCCAGTCTTGTCTTTAAAAAACTTACCTTTTTCAACTTTAGAATTTTGTGGTAAGTTTATTTGAACCATCAATAAACTCTTTCTTGAGGTGGAAAGTATTGAACGTCATTTGAAAGTGTTGATCTGTGAACAGGTCTATAGTCAATTTTAGTCTTTTTGCCATCACACCAGGATAATGTATGCTGCATAAATTTTTCGTCATTTCGCTTTGGAAAATCTTCTCTAGCGTGAGCTCCTCTACTTTCTTTTCTGTGATAAGCGGAGTCCATTGTAGTTATTGCTTGTCTAATCAAATTATCAAATTCTAATGTCTCTACTAGATCAGTATTAAAAATTAGAGATTTATCTTTTACCGAGAGGTCATCCATACCCTCAAAAGGTTTTCTAATTTCATTTACACCCTCTTTTAGTGTCTTTTCAGTTCTGAAAACAGCACACTTAGATTGCATTGTTTTTTGCATTGCCATTCTTAAATCTGCAGTATTATTTGTTCCAGATGCATTTCTAAGTTTATCAAATCTCTCTAAACATTTATCAGTCTCAGATTGAGAAATTTCCTCATGAGGTGTGCCTGGTTTTACTAACTCTGCCGCTCTCTTAGCTGCAGCTCTCCCAAAAACTACTAGATCAATTAAAGAGTTTGATCCAAGTCTGTTAGCCCCATGAACTGACACACAGGCTGCTTCTCCAATTGCCATCAATCCCGGAACAGTTTTTTCTGATCCATTTAAAGTTAAAACTTCAGCTTTGTAATTTGTAGGGATACCTCCCATGTTATAGTGAACGGTTGGAACCACTGGTATAGGTTCTTTTGTTACATCTACGTTCGCGAATAATCTTGAAGACTCTGATATACCTGGAAGTCTTTCTTCTATAACTTTTGGGTCTAAGTGGTTTAGGTGTAAATGAACATGATCCTTTTCATTTCCAACTCCTCTTCCCTCATTAATTTCAACCGCAATTGACCTGCTTACTACATCTCTTGAGGCAAGATCTTTAGCTTTTGGAGCATATCTCTCCATAAATCTCTCTCCTTTAGAATTTACTAAGTAACCACCTTCACCCCTTACGCCTTCAGAAATTAAAGTCCCGTGACCATAAATTCCTGTTGGGTGAAATTGTACGAACTCCATATCCTGTAAAGGTAAACCAGCTCTAAGCACCATTGCATTTCCGTCTCCTGTGCAAGTATGTGCTGAAGTTGCAGAGTAATAAACTTTTCCATAACCACCTGTTGCAATTATTGTAATGTGTGATCTGAATCTGTGTATAGTCCCATCATTTAAGTTCCACGCAATTAGTCCTTTGCACTGACCATCTTTCATTAAAAGATCCAAAGCAAAATACTCGATAAAAAATTCTGTTTTATGTTTTAAGGCCTGACCATATAAAGTGTGCAGTATTGCATGTCCAGTTCTATCTGCTGCTGCACATGTTCTTTGAACAGGTTCATTACCATAATTTTTAGTCATTCCTCCAAATGGACGCTGATATATTTTTCCATCTTCAGTTCTGCTGAAGGGTACACCATATTTTTCTAATTCTAAAACTGCTCTAGGAGCTTCTTTGCATAAATATTCTATACAATCTTGATCACCTAACCAATCAGCACCTTTAACTGTATCGTACATATGCCATCTCCAATCATCTTCACCCATGTTACCTAAGGCTGCAGAGATCCCACCTTGAGCAGCAGAAGTATGACTTCTAGTTGGAAAAACTTTTGACACACACGCAGTTTTTAATCCTGCTTCACTTAAACCTACAGCGGCTCTCAAACCTGAGCCACCTGCACCAAGGACAACTACGTCATATTCATGGTCAATAATTTTGTAAGATTTCATAATTTATAAATTAGATATAAGTATTATTGTAAATAATGGAATAATCAAAGATGACAAAAAAACACCAATATTTAGGAGCTTTTTGGTGCTCTCTACGTGAATATAGTCTTCAAAAACTTCACTTATACTTAAAGCGGAATAAAAAAACATTGAAACAAGAAATAAAGAAAAAAATAATTTTGAAGGTTGAGAAGACAAAAACGCTAAGACTTCACCATAATTAGAATCAAAAAGTGAAACGAAATTTAGTAAAAACCACAACATTAGAGGAACCATTACTAAAGAGGATATTTTTAAAAAAAGCCATTTCTTTGTTGCTTTAATCATAATTGTAAAAAACCTCT
The DNA here is from genome assembly GCA_902528375.1 of uncultured Pelagibacteraceae bacterium. Lineage (GTDB taxonomy): Bacteria > Pseudomonadota > Alphaproteobacteria > Pelagibacterales > Pelagibacteraceae > Pelagibacter. The sequence goes on along the minus strand of CABZSS010000002.1, from coordinate 97,294 downwards.
AGAAGAATAGATTAAAATTGTTAATAGGAAGGAACCAAAGATAACCAGAAGCCCAGTTATTTTTGTTGTTTTTAATTCGAAACCTAATCCAATATCCCAAAACCAATGTCTTACTTCGCTTAAAATCTGAAAAGTGTAAGACCATATTAAGCTGATTATAAAAAATTTCCCAATTACTGAGCTTAAAAATAATTTAAAAATCTCATAGGCACCTTCACCAAAAAATAAACTACTTGCCCAAATGCAAATAAAAATTAACAGAAAATAATTTACAATGCCCGTTATTCTATGTGAAATAGAAACAAGGGATGACACATGCCAGTTATATATCTGAATGTGAGGAGATAATGGATTATTTTCTTTCATAATTATATTATCTTTTAATATAAGCCTCCGCAATTTCAACTGCGTTTAAAGCTGCCCCCCTCAATAGATTATCAGAAACAATCCACATATTTAAGGCATTCTTTTTACTATTATCTTTTCTAATTCTTGAAATAAAAGTCTCATTTTTACCTTCTGCTTCAACTGGTGTTATGTAACCACCATCAGAATTCTCATCAACCACCTTACAGCCCTCAGCAGTACTTAATAATTCTTTTACTTTTTTTATATTAAAATCATTTTCAAATTCAACATTTACTGACTCTGCATGAGAAACAAGAACTGGAATTCTGACACATGTCGCAGTAATGTCAATTTTGGTGCCAAGTATTTTGTTTGTTTCATGAATCATTTTTAACTCTTCTTTAGTGTAACCATCATCAGAAAAACTATCTATATGAGGTATTGCATTAAACGCAATTTGCTTTGTGAAGTTTTTAGATTCAAAATTTTTATTATTCAATATAGACTTTGTTTGATCAATTAGTTCATCCATAGGTTTTTTTCCAGCTCCTGAGGTAGACTGATAAGTGGAAATAACTACTCTTTTAATCTTAAAAGAGTCATTAAGCGATTTTAAAACAATAACCAGTTGTGCAGTAGAGCAGTTAGGATTTGCAATTATATTTTTTTTAATATTTTTTAAATGATCTTTATTTACTTGGGGAACTATCAGAGGTACATCAGGGTCCATTCTAAAAAAACTTGAGTTATCAATAACAACTGAATGTTTAGCTGCTAAAGGTACATATTTTTCGGAAATTGTTTTTCCAGCACAAAAAAAAGAGAGATCTACTTTAGAAAAATCAAAATTTTCTAAATTTTCAATTTTAATTTCTTTGTCACCAAATTCTAAAACTGATCCAGCGCTTTTGGATGATGCAACAAAGTATAGACTATCTATTGAAATTTTCTTTTTATGTATAACTTCAATTATTTTCCTACCAACATTTCCTGTGGCACCTACGATTGCAATATTCATGATGATTAACTTATACTAAATGAAGGGTAAATCGCAAACTGTTCCTAAAAATATTTTATCATTAATATCTATCTTAAACTGATGTTTGCTATCCCAATAAGGTTTGTTAATCATTGCAATGCCAATAACCTTTTTAAAAGTTGGTGAATATGCAGCTGATCTAACATATCCAACAATGTTATTATTATCATCTAATAATGTTTTCTCACAATACATATCAATTTTATTATGATCGATTTTTACACCCATCAATTTTCTAGATACCCCTTCTTTTTGAATTTTTTTTAATTTTTCTTTGCCTAAAAAATTTACATCAGAGTCTAAATTAATGAATTTGTCAAAGTTTGCTTCAAATGGATTATCTCTATTGTCAAAATCACTGCCGTAAGACAATAAAGCTGACTCAATTCTCTCAATTAAATTAGGGCAACCAGCTCTTACATTAAATTCTTTACCATATTCAAACAAGTAATCATATAAATCTTGACCTGCCTTATTGTCTTCAACATAAACTTCGAAGCCTCCTTGCTTTGACCATCCCGATCTTGCTATAAAATAATTATTTCCTTTAAAATTAAAGTATTTAAAATTAAAAAATTTAAGATTTCTAATTTCCTCACCAAATAACTTAGCCATTAAATCATCTGAAAGGGGACCTTGGATAGCAAGTATATTTACGTTAGGTTCGTGAATCTTTACATCGAACTTATGCCCTGCAGCTAAGCCCTTTGCAAAAAATATTACATCAGCATCTGCTATTGAAAGCCACCATTTGTCATCAGCTAATTTATTTATTATTGGGTCATTGACTAGACAGCCGCCGTCGTCAATCAGAGGTGCATAATAGCATCTTCCAACTTTTGATTTTGATAAATCTCTACATGTCATTAATTGAACAAGTTTAGCAGAGTCCTTACCCGAAATTTCAACTTGTCTTTCTGCAGAAACATCCCAAATTTGAACAAACTTTTTTAAATGCTCGTAATCTGCTTCTACAGATTTAAAAGTGACTGGTAATAACATGTGGTTGTATACTGTATATCCGCTTACTCCGTGGGCCTCGATCCTATCAGTATAAGGAGTGCTTCTTAATCTTCTAGATTTTATAATAGGAAAATTTTTCATTTTTTTAAAAATTCTGCTACCTTTTCTCTCATTTCAAAAGCTTTTTCAAACATAATCATATGTCCACACTCATTTATTATTTGTGTCTCTGAATTTTTAATTAAATTTGCGAATTTTTTTCCATTTTCAGATGGTACCATTTTGTCTAAAGCCCCAAAAATTAATAAAGTAGGGCATTCTATGGCGGCAGATGCCTCTTTTCCATTTTTGTAATTATTACAAGCTTTTAAATCAGTGGCCAATATTTCCTTTACCTCTCTAGAAGAATTAATAATTTTTTCGACAGGATTACCTCCAATAAATTTTCTTGAACCTTCGTAACCCCATTTCATCATTAAATGAACTGCTTTTTTGTCCCCAGAATCTGCTAGATCTATTAAATCTTGATTAACAGGCATTTTGTAGGAGCCCGCAAGAAAAACTAATTTAAAAATACTTTTTTTAAAACGGGAACCATACTCTAAAGCCTCTAAACACCCTTGGGAATGTCCTACTATTGAAACTTTTTCAATTTTTAAAAAAAGTCTTACACTTTCGATCCAATCTGCAATTTTTTCAATTGAATCTATGCAAGGACCTTCTGAATTTCCATGACCAGGTAAGTCTAAAGATAAAATATTTAGACCTTTATTAGATAAAAATTGTTCTGTAAGGGACCACACAATATGTGAGAGTCCACTTCCATGCAAAAGAAAAACTGTTTGTTTTTCTGGATCAAAATCTTTACCTGCTGTAGATGCAAATACCTGCCTCTTATCTATTTCAAGATTCAAGTTAATTCCTTGGCCTTTTTCCTTAACTCAAATTTCTGAATTTTTCCTGTTGAAGTTTTTGGCAATTCGCAAAAAGCGATTTTTTTTGGAATTTTGAAGCCAGCTAATGTTTCTCTGCAAAAATCCATAAGTTCTTTCTCGCTTGTTTCTTTATCTTTTACTTTTTCTATAAATGCACAAGGAACCTCACCCCATTTTTCATCTGGTTTAGCAACTACTGCTGCTATTGAAACACTAGGGTGTTTGGCCAAAGTATTCTCTATTTCTATAGAAGATATGTTCTCACCACCAGAAATAATTATATCTTTTGATCTATCCTTGATCTTTATGTAGCCATCCGGGTGCACTACGGCTAAATCTCCGGAGTGAAACCAGCCGTGAGCCATAGCTTTGTCAGTTGCTTCTTTATCTTTAAAATAACCTTTCATAACTATGTTTCCTTTAATCATGATTTCGCCAATCGTTTTGCCATCTTTGGGCACAGGACTCATAGTTTCTGGATTAATTACTTTTGTGTCCTCTGTATTTGGATATCTTACACCTTGTCTGGCTTTAATTTCATTTTTTTTATCTTCATCATAAGAGTTCCAGTCGTCATTCCATGCACATTGTAAAATATGACCATACGTTTCGGTTAATCCGTACACGTGCATTACTTCAAAACCTAAATTTTCCATTTTCTTAAAAATAATACTTGGGGGCGGGGCACCAGCAGTTAAAACAAAAACTTTTTTCTTCAACTTTTTCCTCTCGGATTCTGAAGCACCAGTGATCATATTAAGAACTATTGGTGCACCACCGAAGTGACTGATGTCATGTTTTTCAATTAATTCAAAAATTTTTTTAATATCTATAGCTCTTAAACATATAGTTTTTCCGTTCAACATTGGAATTGTCCAAGGATATCCCCATCCATTACAATGAAACATTGGAACGACTGTTAAAAAATTTAATCTATTAGGCATATTCCAAGCAACTGCACTCCCAGTAGACATTAGATAAGAACCACGATGATGATAAACTACACCTTTTGGATTACCTGTTGTGCCCGAAGTATAACTTAATGAAATTGCTTGCCATTCATCTTTTGGTTTTTTCCAGGTATAATTTTCATCTCCTGTATTTAAAAAATCTTCATATTCTTTATCACCAATTTTTTTAAGCAAAGATTGATCTGCTTTATCGTCTTGGATATCGATTATTAAAGGCTTAGATTTTACGCTTCCTAATGCTTTGTTTATTACTGAGTGAAGTTGTCTATCGACTATAAGAACTTTTGCCTCTGCGTGGTCTAATATATAGGAAACTGTTTTTGCATCCAATCTCGTATTAATAGTATTAAGAACTGCTCCTGTCATTGGCACAGAATAGTGAGCTTCAAATATTTCAGGAGTATTGAAAGCCATTACCGAAACAGTATCTCCCTCTTTAATTCCTATCTTCTCAAGCGCACTAGCAAACTTAATGCAGCGATTATAAATTTGTAACCAGGTATAAGAACGATTTTCGTATACCAGTGCCTCATAATTTGGATATATATCTTTTGCCCTTTCTAAAAAACTTAAAGGTGTTAGTGGTACAAAATTAGCATTATTTTTATCTAAATTTTGATCGTATTTGTTCATTAATTAAATTTGGCATTCATAGTTGTGTGGCTACCACTTGTTCCAACTACGTAATGTGACTGTGCTCTTGGTAAAATTTTTTCAAAATAATACTTTCCTGTATTTATTTTATCCTCATAAAAATCTTTATTTGTATTTTGTTTTTCAAAACTTACTTTTAAAGTTTTAATCCAAGCAAAAGCTAAGGCTGTGTAACCTAATACTTTTAAATAATCATTACATGCTGCACTTGCATCATCCTTATTTGAATTGATTTTTTCTCTCGTCCACTTTGTAAAAGATACTAAGATTTCTTTATATTTTTCAAAGATATCTAAAAAACTCACTAGGTTTTTTTCATTTTTATAATTTTTGATTTCATTATCCATTGATTTTATAAAGTTTTCAAATATATCCTTTGAAGAAATTTTTCGGTAAACAAGATCAATTGCTTGCACAGAGTTTGTACCTTCATAAATTGGTGTTATCCTATTATCTCTAAATAATTGTTCTATCCCTTGATCTTTTGTATAGCCGTATCCGCCAAATACCTGAATTGCATCATTAGTAATTTCTACACCATTGTCCGTGAAGAATGATTTTATAACAGGAGTAAGTAGAGCAACCATATTTGACGCATCATTTCTTACATCTTTATCATCATGAGATAAACTTACGTCAATTTGTTGAGATAACCAAAAAGCAAAAGATCTTTGACCCTCGATAATTGATTTCATGTTCATTAAGCTTCTCCTGATATCTGCATGTTTTATTATTAAATCTGTTTCGCCATTCTTACTATTGTTTGCTTTTCCTTGTTTTCTTTCTTTAGAATATGCAACAGAATTTTGATAAGCGGTTTCTGCAATTCCTAAACCTTGAACACCCACTACAATTCTTTCTAAATTCATCATTGTGAACATGGAGTTCAAACCTTTGTTTTCAGGTCCAATCATAATACCTTTTGAATTTTCAAAATTTAGAACACAAGTTGGAGAACCTTTAATTCCCATCTTGCTCTCAATTGAGTTTGTACTGACACCATTTCTAGAACCTACAACTCCATCGTCGCTGACCTCAAATTTTGGTACAAGAAATAAACTTATTCCCTTTGTTCCTTTTGGTGCATCCGTTGTTCTTGCTAAAACTAAATGAATTATGTTTTCCGTTAAATCATGGTCTCCAGAAGTAATGAAAATTTTTTGTCCAGTTATTTCATAGGTTCCATCACCTCTTGGGACTGCTCTAGTTTTTAATAAACCTAAATCGGTCCCACACTGTGGTTCTGTTAAGCACATTGTACCACTCCACTTTCCCTCTACGATTTTTGGAAGGAATTTATCTTTTATGCTTTGCTCAGCATGGGTAAGTATACAATTATAAGCCCCAATACTAAGTTCACTATATAATTTAAATGCTAAACTTGATGATGACAGCATTTCTTCAAAAAAAGTACTTACAGTTTTTGGTATACCCTGACCTCCATATTTTGGGTCACAGGAAAGAGAAGTCCAGCCATCATCTATAAATTTTTTATAAACTTCTTTATAGCCCGGAGGTGTTCTGACAACTCCATTTTCATATAAGCATGGATTTTCATCCCCTGCTTTAGCTAATGGTAAAATCAGCTCTTGGTTTATTTTTGCTGCCTCCTCTAAAATCCCTTTAACAAGTTCCGAATTTATTTCTTTGTATTTTTCAATTTCTTTATATCTTTGATTATCCTTAAGATTGTCAAAGAGAAACATCATTTCTTCAATTGGTGCTGTATAAATAGTCATATTTTTTTTATTGTCTAAGGTAAGATAATTTATTTATTTTTGCAAACACGCAATAATCGCATCTCCCATCTCTGAAGTAGAAACTTCTTTTTTTCCCTTAGAAATAATATCTTTTGTCCTTAATCCATCATCTAATACCTTTTGAACAGCACTTTCTAAAGCTTTAGATTCCTTACCTAAATTTAATGAATATTTTAATGCCATTGAAAAACTTAATATAGTTGCAATAGGATTTGCAATGCCTTTCCCAGTTATATCAGGAGCTGAACCATGTACAGGCTCATACATCGATCTTATATTTCCATCTTTATCTTTGGCTCCTAATGAGGCAGATGGTAATAAACCTAAAGAGCCTGTCAACATTGCAGCTTCATCTGATAAAATGTCCCCAAATAAATTATCAGTTACGATTACATCAAATTGTTTTGGATTTCTTAATAATTGCATTGCACAATTATCCGCTAACATGTGTGTTAACTCTACATCTTTATATTCTTTGTCATGTAGAATTTGAACTTCTTCTTTCCAAAGCTGGCCAGCTTCCATCACATTTGATTTTTCGCATGATGTAACTTTATTATCTCTTTTTTTAGCAAGATCAAAAGCAACTCGTGCAACTCTTTCAATTTCTTTCGTAGTGTAAGTATGAGTATTAATACCCTTTCGTTCACCATTATCTATTGGTTTGATACCTCTTGGTTCTCCAAAATATATTCCACCTGTCAATTCTCTTACTATCATTATATCTAAACCTGAAACTATTTCTGGTTTTAAACTGGACGCGTCTACTAATTGCTTAAAGCAAATTGCAGGTCTTAAATTAGCAAATAGCTTTAATTCTTTTCTAAGTTTAAGAAGTGCTCTTTCAGGTTTTTTTGAGAATTCTAGCTTGTCCCATTTAGGTCCACCCACAGCGCCAAGTATTACCGCCTCACTTTCCAAAGCTTTGTAAAATACTTCATCTGTAATTGGTGTCTTGTATTTATCATATGCTGCTCCACCAACAAGATCTTCATCAATTTCAAAATCTAGAGATTTATTTTTGTTAAACCACTGAATAATCTTTTTAACTTCAGCAATAACTTCGGGGCCTATTCCATCTCCAGGCAAGAGAAGAATTTTCCTTTTTTTAACTTTGATCATTAAAAATCCAAGGCCTTGCTGACTTAACCCTTTTTTCAAACTCGTTTATATGTGATGATTTTTCTAACGATAAAGCGATATCATCTAGACCTTCAATCAAGCATTTCTTTTTAAAAGGGTCTATTTTAAATTTTAATTCACTATTTCCAAAAAAAATTTTTTCTTCCTTTAAATCAATTTGAATTTCTTCTTTTCTTTTTGAATATTCAGCTAGTTCCTTTATTTTTTCTTCATCGAGAATTATCGGCAAAATCCCATTTTTAAAACAATTATTATAAAAAATGTCTGCATAACTTGAGCTTATTACGCATGTTATTCCAAAGTCTAAAAGTGCCCATGGAGCATGTTCTCTCGATGATCCACAGCCAAAATTATTTCCGGCTATTAAAATTTTTGAATTGTTGTAAGGAGATTTGTTTAGTATAAAATTATCTATATTTTTTCCATCATCATCGTATCTCATTTCGTGAAATAGGTTTTTTCCTAATCCTGTACGTTTAATAGTTTTTAAAAATTGTTTAGGAATAATCATATCCGTATCTACATTTACAATTGGTAAATAAGCCGGAATACTTTTAAGTGAGGTAAATTTTTTCATTAATTTTGATATTTTCTTACATCATCTAAATTTCCTGCGATAGCTGCAGCTGCTGCCATACCTGGGCTAACCAAATGGGTTCTTCCTCCTCTTCCCTGTCTTCCTTCGAAGTTTCTATTCGAAGTAGATGCACATCTTTCTTGAGGTTTTAATTTATCAGCATTCATTGCTAAACACATTGAACATCCAGGTTCTCTCCATTCAAAACCAGACTCTATGAATATTTTATCAAGACCTTCTTGTTCTGCTTGCGCTTTAACTAAACCAGAACCAGGAACAACCATTCCATGTACATGTGAAGCTTTTTTCTTATTCTTCAATATTTCCGCAGCCTCTCTCAAGTCTTCGATTCTTCCATTCGTACAGCTTCCTATAAAAACTTTATCAATTTTAATGTCCTGAACTTTCACGTCAGGTTTAAGCCCCATATAATCAAGAGACCTGTTTATAGAATTCTTTTTATCAATATTTTTTTCATTTTCTGGATTAGGAATTTTTCCACTTATTGAAACCACATCCTCTGGTGAAGTTCCCCATGTAACCATAGGTGCTATTTCATCGCCTTTTAAATTAATTTCTTTATCAAATTTTGCGTCGTTGTCACTTTTTAATTTACTCCAATAATCAAGAGCTTTTTCCCAATTTTCTTTTTTTGGAGACATTGGTTTATCTTTTAAATAATTAAAAATCTTTTCATCAGGTTGGATTAATCCTGCTCTTGCACCACCTTCTATAGACATGTTACAAATAGTCATTCTCTGTTCGACAGAAAGATTTGATATAACTGAACCAGCATATTCTAAAACACATCCCGTTCCCCCGGCGGTTCCAATTTTGCCAATAATTTGAAGAATTACATCTTTTGAAGTTACACCTAAAGGAAGTTTTCCATTAACATTAATTCTAAAATTTTTTGCTTTTTTCTGAACAAGTGTTTGTGTTGCTAAAACGTGTTCAACTTCTGAGGTTCCTATTCCAAACGCTAAAGCCCCAAAAGCGCCATGAGTTGCAGTGTGACTGTCCCCGCAAACAATAACTGTTCCTGGTTGAGTAAAGCCTTGTTCAGGTCCTACTATATGAACTATTCCTTGTCTTTTATCGTTCATTCCAAAAAGTTTGATATCAAAATCTTTACAATTTTTTTCAAGTGTTTCTACTTGAATTCTAGAGTCGTTGTCATCAATTCCTTTAGATCTATCAGTCGTAGGTATATTATGATCAACAACAGCAAGAGTTAAGTTTGGATGTCTTACATTTCTTTTGCTGTTTCTAAGTCCTTCAAAAGCTTGGGGGCTAGTCACCTCATGTATCAAATGTCTGTCAACAAATAGTAAAGATGTCCCATCATCCTGTTGGTGGACTAAGTGATCACTCCAGATTTTATCGTATAAAGTCTTTGGCATTTAAAAAAAGATTATTTTTTTAGTTCAGTAGAAATCTTACTATCTTCTTTTTTCTCTTCAAGTTTTTTGGGTGTCTCAGCGACTTTTGTTTCTACTTTTTCCTCAATATTCTTTTGTTCTGTTGCTGGTAACACATTTTCCTCTGTAACTTGCTCAGGTTTAGCCTCAATATCGATGCCAATTTTCTTTTTGATCTTTTCTGCAATCCTTGCTGATTTGCCGGTTCTTTCTCTTAGATAGTATAATTTTGCACGTCTTACTTTACCAGATCTAATAACTTTGATTGTATCAACTATTGGACTATAAAGAGCAAAAGTTCTTTCAACACCTTCTCCAAAAGAAATTTTCCTAACTGTAAAGGATGAATTTAAGTCTCTATTTTTCTTTGCTATACAAACACCTTCAAAATACTGAATTCTATCTCTTTTTCCTTCAGTTATTTTTACGCCTACTTTTATAATATCTCCTGGAAAAAACTCTGGGAGTTTTTTTTCAGCTGAAATTTTTTTAACATTTGCTTTATTTATATCTTCTATATTTTTCATATCTAAATTTTGCAATTTTAATCCTTTTTATATTTTTGCCACAAATCTGGTCTTCGGTGCCGTGTTATAGCCTCAGATTGTGATAAACGCCAGCTTTTAATTTTATTATGATCTCCAGATAAAAGTATGTCAGGAACACTTAATTTCTCCCATATTTGAGGTTTGGTATATTGTGGATACTCCAAAAGCCCATTTTCAAAACTTTCATCTTTTGTGGAATTTAGATTTCCTAATACTCCAGGAACTAATCTTAAAACTGTATCTAAAACAATAAAAGAAGCCATCTCTCCTCCAGAGAGTATGAAATCTCCTATACTTATCTCCTCTACGTTTCTTGAATCTAGAACTCGTTGATCAACTCCCTCGAAGTGCCCACACAAAATATTTACCTTATTTTTTTTAACAATATCCTTTGCAATATCTTGATTAAAAATTTTTCCTTTAGGTGTTAGATAATAAACTGTCTCTTTTTCCTTCAAATTTGCGTCCAAAGATTTTGCAACTACATCTGGTCTCATTAACATACCAACGCCGCCACCATATGGCGTATCATCAACTGTTTTGTGTTTATCATTTGCGTAATCCCTAATATTTATAAGTTTTAAATCCCAAAGTTTTTTTTCAAAAGCTTTTTTGCAAATACCTATCTCGAAAGGTCCTGGAAAATATTCAGGATACAAAGTAAAAATTTTCGCTTGAAACATAATTATTTTTTTTTCTCTTCCTTAGGTGCTTCTGCTTTCTTTTCTTCCTTAGGTGCGTCTGCTTTCTTTTCTTCCTTTGGTGCTTCTGCTCTCTTTTCTTCCTTAGGTGCGTCTGCTTTTTTCTCTTCCTTAGGTGCGTCTGCTTTCTTTTCTTCTTTAGGTGCCTCAGAAGTATCCTTCTTTCTATCTTTTTTTGGAATAGCTTTATTTGGATTATTTCCTGGTTTTGGAATTTCCATTAAATTATTTTCTCCAAGTAATCGAGCAACTCTAGTTGTTGGCTTTGCTCCTTGACTCAGCCAATACTTTATTCTTTCTGACTGTAGTCCAACTCTTTCTTTTTTTTCTTTAGGAAGTAGAGGATTGAAAAAACCTAGTTTTTCGATAAATCTTCCATCTCTAGGGAATCTACTATCTGCAACCACGATTTTATAAACTGGTCTCTTTTTTGTTCCTCCCATTGATAATCTTAACTTTAACATTTATTTCTCCTTCTTATTTAAGTTGATTGAATAGCTCAGGTGGGATTCCTTTTTCCGTTAAGCCTTTTGTGTTTCCTTTTGACATCTTTTTCATCATGTCAGACATCATTTTAAATTGTTTTAACAATTTATTGATAGTGGCAATGTCTGTTCCAGAGCCATTAGCAATTCTTTTTTTTCTTGAACCATCGATAATTTTTGGATTTTCTCTCTCTTTTTTGGTCATTGAAAGTATTACTGCTTCATTTTGTGTAATTATTTTTTCATCAACACCAGCCTGATCCATTTGAGATTTTATTTTTGAAACTCCTGGTAAAAAAGACATCACACCTTCTAATCCTCCCATTTTTTTCATTTGTCTTAATTGTGATAGATAGTCTTCTAAAGAAAACTGACCTTTCCTTAAACTCTCCTCGGTTTCTTTTAGTTTTTTCTCATCAATTTCATCTGCTGCTTTTTCAACGAGAGATACGATATCCCCCATTCCTAAAATTCTGTTAGCAATTCTATCAGGATGAAAACTTTCAAAGTTTTCTATTTTTTCTCCGATACCTAAAAATTTAATTGGAACATTGGCAATATGTTTCATGCTCAATGCAGCTCCACCTCTACCGTCACCATCTGCTCTAGTTAGTATTATTCCGGTAACCTTTACTGTATTGGAAAATTCTTTTGCAACACTCGCTGCTACTTGTCCAGTTAATGAGTCCGCAACAAGTATAGTCTCTGATGGTTTTATTACTTCTTCGATTTGTTTTATCTCAGACATCATCTGTAGATCTATTTGAGTTCTTCCAGCTGTATCAAAAATAATTACATCAGAACCATTTAAATTAGCTGCAGATAAGGCTCTTCTGCAAATGTCAGCTGGAATTTGATCTTTTATCATTGGTAAGGTTTGAATATTATTTTGATCACCTAAAATTTTTAGTTGTTCCTGAGCAGCTGGTCTATAAATATCTAAACTTACCATCATAATTTTTTTCTTATTATTTTTTTCTAAAAATTTTGAGAGTTTTGCTGCTGTGGTTGTTTTTCCTGAACCTTGTAAACCAACCATCATTATTGTCACTGGTGGATTGGACTTTAAATTAATTTCTTGATTACTATCACCTAAAAATGAAACAAGTTCATCGTGAACAATTTTAACAACCATTTGTCCTGGAGCTGTGGATCTTATTATTTCTTTTCCTAATAATTTTGGTTTAACTTTTGTTACAAAATCTTTTACTACCTCAAGCGATACATCTGCTTCTAGTAAAGCTTGTCTAATAAGCTTAAGACCCTCATCAACTTGTTTTTCATTTAGAGATGGCGCCTTTTTAAATGTATCGAGTATTCCCTCGAATTTATTTGTCAAATTTTCAAACATAATTTCTTCCAGCAGCAATCGCACCAGTGGGCGAACCCTCGCTGACTGGTGTCGATCTCTTTGTTTCCAAAGACACCGCAAAATGCTGTTTTTGCGGAAGTTGTGAGAAACTATAATAGAGGTTCAAAAAGTCAATAAATAAGTTAAGTATTATTATATGGATTTTAAAGCTTATAAAATGGATGGACTTGGAAATGACTTCGTCATAATTGATCAACGTGAAAAAAAATATGATCTAAACAAATCTCAAATAAAAAAAATTTGTGACAGAGGCAATATTGGTTGTGATCAACTAATTCTTATAAATAAAAGTGATAAATTTGATGCATTTTTAACCTTTAAAAATTCAGATGGCTCGGACTCAGCGGCATGTGGAAATGGAACTAGATGTGTAGCTAGCTTATTATCAAAAGAAAGTTCAAAAAACTTTATTACTGTTGAAACTTCATCAGGAAAATTAGAGTCGAAAATATTAAAAAATAATTTAGTCCAGACGAATATTGGTAAACCAAATACTAATTGGGATCAAATACCTCTAAGCGAGAAAATTGATACAAAAAAAATAAAAGTTAAGGTTGGTGATATTGAGTTTTTAGGAACAGCAATTAATGTTGGAAATCCTCACATTATTTTTTTTATAAACGATTTAGAAAAGATTGAAATTGAAAAAGTTGGACCGATCTTAGAAAATCATGAATTATTTCCTGAAAAAGTTAATGTTACTTTTGCAAAAGAGCAAAGTAAAAATCATTTTAAAGTATTGCACTGGGAAAGAGGAGCTGGTCTTACAAAAGCATGTGGAACAGCAGCATGTGCAACTGCTGTAGCTGGTGAAATTAATGGTATTTCAAAATTTCCAACTGAAATAGAATTTAAATTAGGAATAATTAGAATCAATAAAGATGAACAAGGAAATGTTATTATGGAAGGTTTGGTCTCAAAAATTGAAAATATTGACGTAAATTTATGATTAATATTTTTCAAAAATTTAAGGATGGTTTAAAAAAAACTACGTCAAATTTTTCAAAAGGTATAAAAGATATTGTAGTTAACAAAGAAATTGACGATAAAACTTTAGAAGAAATTGAGGAATTTTTAATTCAATCAGACGTTGGTGTTGAGGCTTCATCGGAAATTAGACAACAAATAGCTAATGGCAGAATTGATCCAAGTGAAAATAAACTTGATGAGATTAACAAAATTCTTAAAGAATATATTCTCTCATTAATGAAACCTTTAGAAAATAAAAATTTTTTTCATCAATCCAATGAGAATAGAACAATTTTAGTTTCGGGTGTGAATGGAGTGGGAAAAACAACCACAATTGGAAAAATGTCTAAAATATTTCAAAATAGTAATAATAAAACTGTACTAGCTGCTTGTGACACATTTAGAGCTGCAGCAATAGATCAATTAGAAAACTGGTCAAAAAAAGTTGGAAGTGAGATAATAAAATCAGAGGCAGGAAGTGATCCTGCGTCTGTCGCTTTTAAGGCAATGGAATATTCAAAAAAAAATAAAATTCATACAGTTTTGATAGATACAGCTGGTAGATTGCAGAACAAGAAAAATTTGATGGATGAGTATAAAAAAATTGCAAGTGTAGTTAAAAAAGTTGATAACAATGCGCCTCATGATGTCGTTCTAATCTTGGATGCAACCTCAGGACAAAATGTAATAAATCAAGTAACTGAATTTAATAACATTATCCCTTTAACTGGCCTTGTTATGACAAAACTTGATGGAACCGCAAAAGGAGGAATACTAATTGCTGCTGCAAAAAAATTTAAACTTCCAATAATTGCAATTGGTCTTGGAGAAAAAGAGGACGATTTACAGTCTTTTGATGCTGAAACTTTTGCAGAAAATTTTTTAAATTTAGAAAAATCAATTTAATTCATTAATAAAATTTTTTATATTCTCTAAAAGTTCTTGGTCAAAATCCATCATGTGATCATCGCCTGACTTGAAATAACTAAATTTTGGTTCTGAAAAACTTTCAAACATTCTTTTTCCCATACTAAATGGAACAATGTTATCTTTATCTCCGTGCATAACGAGTTTAGGGAAAGTTATTTTGCTAATTTTATTAATTGAGTCATATCTATCTTTTAATAATAAGTTCACTGGTAAATAAGGATAATAAATTTTTGAAAGTTCTACCATTGAGGTAAAAGGGGACTCTAAAATTATTCCCGCAAATGGAAACTTAGAACCAAGGTCCACTGCAACAGCTGTCCCGAGAGACTCTCCGAAAAGAATAATTTTGCCATCATCAATTTTTTTTGAATTTAACCACCTTTTTGCTGCCATTGAGTCATTGTACAAACCGTTTTCTGTTGGTTTTCCCTCATTTCCACTGAAACCTCTATAAGCAATTATTAAGTAGTTTAAATCTAGTTCAGCTATCTCGTTTAACTTGTAAATTCTATTTTGTAAGTTTCCTGCATTCCCATGGAAAAACAGTATTGTCTTATTCTTTTTATCTTTAAAATGATACCAACCAATTATTTTATTATCTGACTCAACAAATACTTTTTCAATTTTATGAGTTAGTTTGTTTTCATCTAAATAATTGTTTTCATTAGGATGGTACAATAATTTTCTTTGTGACAGAAAAATTACCAAACAGATAATTAAATAAACGATAACTAAACAAATTAAAGAACTTAGGAAAAGCATAATTTTTTTATTAAACATTCTAAGCCTTTTTTCTTACAAGATAAACTCCAAGAAAAACTAGAAACGTTCCATATAGGTGAAATAGTTCTAGGGTTTCGCCAAAAAATAAAATTCCATAAAATGCGCCATAAACTGTAAATAGATATAAAGTAAATCCAGTGGTTGTAGCACCAAGATACTTTTGGGTATAAGTGTATAAAATAAAAGCAATTATACCTGGAGATATTGCTGCAAAAAAAATCCAAAACAAAAATTTCATATCAAATATCGTGCTAACTACAAAATTTTGTTCAAGAATATAAAAAGGTAATAAACTTAAAGCTCCAAAAAAAGAAATGGCTGTAAATCTTTCAAAAACGTTTAAAGATGATTTCCAATTAAATAAAAATATAGAGTATAATGCCCATCCAATAGACGCTCCTAACATCCATAAATCTCCTTTTGTAAATTTTAAAGATATCAATGATAAGTATTCACCCTTAATAATAATGATTAAAACTCCAAATAAGCAAGCAAATAATCCTATCAATTTAAATAAGTTCATTTTTTCTTTAAACAAGAAATAAGAAAGTAAAATAATAAAAATTGGAGATGAGGTGTAAATTATACCCATATTTATTATTGTTGTTGTTTGACCAGCTATAAAGGGGAAGGCTCCACAGACTCCGCACCCCATGAGACCTAAAAAAAACAATTCTTTATATTCTTTTAACAATATTTTTTTTTTATTAAAAATTTTGTAATTAAATAAAATCAGCAAGAAGAATACTGTTGACCATCTCCAAAATGCTAAGGAAATCGGCGGGACATGTTCTACCCCTCCTCTGGCCACCACAAGATTACTTGCCATAAAAATAGGTTGAATTAGAAGTAATGAGTAGGGTAAAAAGTCCTTTTTTTTCACTATTTACTAGGACTTATCAAAGAAGGACTCGTAAATCATCATTGCAATTGCTATTCCCATTAATATGTAAACTGGTAATACATCTAAAAACCCAATCATCATTGATCTGGTTAATGTTGTTGCTAGTCCAACCAAAAAAAAGATCGCAAAAGATAAACCGACTATTATTGTAATTTTATTCATTAAATTTTTTACTTTCTTTCTCTAACCAATTAGCAACTCCTAAAAATCTATGATCATCATACTTGTCACCAATTAATTGTACACCTAATGGTAAATTATTTTCTCCTTGAAGTAAAGGTAGAGAGATAGCTGGTGTATGCATATAAGACCAGACTCTATTAAAGTCTGCATTACCTGTACTCTTTAAGCCTTTATCAGCAACACCAGTACTACATGGACTTAAAACTCCGTGATAATCCTCAAATACTTCCTTGTAAGACTCGTAGCTTCTATCCATAAAATCTACCGCATCAAGATATTCTTTTGCTGAATATTTCATACCTCTTGAAATTGCATCTTGCATTTCTTTTGAAAGTTTATTTTTAGATTTTTTATAATAAACTTGAAAATTATTAGCTAAATCAGTTTCATGAATAATTCGATGATATTTGTCTATATCTTTGAAATATGAAGGTGTATCAAAGACTTCGATATTTTTTTTAAATGATTTGATAAAAAATTCAAAAGCATCTCTTGATTTTTTGTCAATTTTTTTCCAGCTTTCTGTTTTGTAAAAAATAAATTTAGGGTCAAACATTGGACCTTTTTTGCATTCTTCCAACATAAATTCTGATGAAAAGTGAATTGTAGCTTTATCGTAAGGATCTTTTTTAATTAAAACTTTTGCAAGTAGAGCAACATCTTCAACTGTTCTGCCAAATACACCTATGTGGTCTAAATTATATGATGTTTTTAAAACCCCATTACGAGAAATTAATCCATAGCTTGGTTTATAACCCACAACACCACAATAAGAGGCTGGTCTGATAACTGAACCTCCTGTCTGAGAACCGATAGATAATGGTGCCATATGAGAAGCTATAACAGCAGCAGATCCACTTGAAGATCCCCCGGGAGTCCTAGAATAATCGTGTGGATTTTTAGTTTTTGGAGGAGCAAGATAAGCAAGTTCAGACGTATTAGTTTTACCCATTATTATAGCTCCAGCTGATTTTAACAAATCTACTATTTCTGCATTTTGTGACTCTGTCTTACCTTTTCTCAAAACAGTTCCACATTCAGTCGGCATTTCATAGGTTCCTATAATGTCTTTGAGTGCAACCGGTATCCCATGAAGCGGACCAACTACTTTTCCAGCCCTTCTGTGATTATCTGCTTCTTCAGCTTTTTCTATAAGAAGTTTTTTGTCAAAATGGGCCCAAGCTTTAACATCTTTTTCAAACTTATTAATTTGATCAATATACAAATTACATAACTCAACAGAAGTTAAGTTTGAATTTCTTATTTTATCTGCAATTTCAGATACTTTTAATGAAAAGACGTTAGACATAAAAATTATTCTGCAAATAACGTATCAGGTAACCAAAGTGCGATCCCAGGAAACATATACATCAATACCATTGCAAAAATTACTATTGCAAGGAAAGGCATTATGCCCCTAAAAATTTGCATTAGCTCTACGTTTCTACTTTGAACACCTTTTAGATAATATGCAGACATTGCCATCGGTGGTGTTAGAAAAGAAGTCTGTAAATTTAAAGCTATTAGCATTGCAAAAAAATAAGGGTTTACACCGAAAAACTCTACAAGTGGCAAGAATATTGGTACAAAAATAATTAATATTTCTGTCCACTCCAATGGCCAACCAAGTAAGAATATAATTATTTGAGTTATAACTAAGAACTGCCACGGTTGAATATCCATTGACTTAAAAAATTGTTCAAAAACTTCGTGACCACCTAAATATGAAAATACTGAGGCAAATGTCCAAGATCCTACAAATAACCACATAATCATAGCACTGGTTTTTGCAGTTAAAAAAACTGATTCTTTAAAATTTTTCCATTTTAATGATTTATAAAAATAAGATAAAACTAGTGCACCGAATGCACCGACAGCCGCAGCCTCTGCAGGAGTTGCCAAACCTCCTAGAATTGTTCCTAAAACTAAAATTATTAATGAAAACAATGGTACAAAAGATACTAAAACTTCTTTTAAAATTTCTGCTCTTGGAGGGATTTCCTCTGCCGCAGGTTTGGGTGCTAGTGAAGGGTTAAAGTACGCTCTTATAATTACATATAGAATATAAAGTCCAGCCAACATAAGACCAGGAAATATAGCTGCAGCAAAAAGTCTAAGTGGTGATAATTGAGCAATTACTGCATAAACTATAAGCATTATACTTGGAGGTATTAAAATTCCTAAACAACCACCCGAGCATATTACTCCAGAAGCAAATTTTTTGTCATATCCAGCTCTAATCATTGCAGGCCAAGCTAAAAGGCCCATTAAAGTTACTACTGCTCCAATGATTCCTGTGGCTGTTGAAAATAAAGCGCATGTAACTAAAGCAGCTACAGCCATTGATGCAGGTAGTCTATGAGAGGCAAGTCTTATTGCAAAAAATAGTTTTGCAACTATACCAGCTCTTTCAACTAAATAACCCATAAATAAAAATAAGGGGACAGCGGTCAAAACAGTGTTATCCATAATGGTGTAAGTGTTCTGGACCAATAAAGAAAATATCCGATTATCGAGTAAATGATCCATCCTTGAAGGATCGAAGTATGCGTAATAACCAAATCCAACTCCCATAGCTAGTAAAGTAAATGCAATTGGAAAGCCCAATAAGACTGCAAATAAAAATAGACTCATCATTAATATTGCTATCTCAGGATTTGTTAATTCAAATAACATCTGCTTTTTCGTCCTTTTGTGAAGTTCTCATTAATACTTTTTCTGTTTCCTCAGCATCTGCTGATAATCTTGCTGGCCAATGACCTGTTCTTATGCAAATGATTGCTCTAAATACTTCGCTGATACCTTGGATCGCTAACAATAATCCTGACAAAGGTATTATAGATTTTGCCATATAAATTTGTATTTGTGCTGGACTGTTCCAGCTAGTTTCTTTAATTTTCCAAGCTAGTGCTGCGTACTCATATCCATAAAACACTAAAGCTAATATTCCTGGAAAGAAAAATATAAAATATAAAATTAAATCAATCCAACCTTGAACTCTTGTTGGAAATAATCTGTAAATAACATCCCCTCTAACATGTGCTTCAGTTGATAAACAATAAGCACCTGCCATCATAAAAATTGCTCCATACATTTGCAAACTAAAGTCAAAATTCCATAAAGTTGGACTGTTAAAAGCATAGGCCATTATTACTTCATAACACGTTCCCCCCATTAAAATTACAATACACCACGAAAACGCCTTACCCATTGAGGCACTTAGAGTGTCTGCAAATTTTATGAAAGATTTCATTACACTACTTTATGTTAAATTCTACCTATTAATCAAACAAAAAAAAGGGGGCCTTTAGGCCCCCTTAAATTGCGTAAAACTAATATTATATTTTTACTTTACCAATAGGTCCGAACTCATTTTCATAAGCTAATTTGTAATTAGGTTGATTCATCAACAAGTACTTCATTACTCTCTTAGCATATGCTTTTTGAGAATCGACGACTTTCTTAAAGAAAGCATCTTTCTTAGTAAAATCACCGATAACTTTATCCCAACCTTTTAATTGTTGAGCTAAAATTTCATCAGACGTTTGATAAACGTTTACTTTGTGTTGGTTCATTAATTTAGATAAATCTGCTGAATATCTTACTAATGCTTTAAAGTAGTTATCTGTATTAGCAGCGTAAGCAGCATTTTTCAATATTGCTTTATTCGCTGGTGATAGACTGTTAAACGTTTTGTTGTTAATTGGTATTTCAAACATCTCTTGTGATTGGTGGAAGCTTCCTAAGTGATAATGCTTAGAAACATCTTGCATACCAAATTGAGAGTCTGATGTTGGGTTGTTAAACTCAGCTGCTTCAATCAAACCAGTCTTCATAGCTGGTTGAATTTCACCACCTGGTAACTGTCTTACGACCATTCCCATTGCAGTAAGAACGTTAGTAGCAAGACCAACTGTCCTATACTTCATACCTTTAACGTCAGATACTTTTGTTACGTTCTTTTTAAACCAACCAAACGGTTGAGCTGGCATTGGCATATGGAAAACACCTGTATAATCAAAACCAACTTTCGCAATTGTTTCTTCATACAGTTTTCTTCCTCCACCATACTCCATCCATCCCATAACTTCTTGAGATGACATTCCGTAAGATGGTCCAGTTCCAAATAAAGATGCGGCTGGATTTTTACCATACCAATACGCAGTTACCCAGTGTCCCATATCAACGGCACCTGAGCTTACTGCTTGTCCGATCTCACTTGTTTTTACAACTGCCCCTACAGGTTGAAGATCAATTTTAAGTGATCCACCTGACATGTCGCTAACCATTTTGCAATAGTCTCCTGCCATTTCAAAAAAGATGTTAGCTCCACTTGGCCATGCTGCTTGCATTTTTAGAGTTTGTGGCGCTCCAAATGCAATGTTTGGCATTGCTACTGCTGCTGTTGCTGCTGCACCAGTTGCTGCTGCTGCCTTAAAGAACTTTCGTCTTGAAGGAATTTTTCCCTTCAATGATTTTTTTTCTTTAATCATTATTTTCTCCTCTTGTTAAGTTAATTAACTTGAAACTATTTAAGCACAATAATGAAAAAGAGTCCTACTGTTAATTCGCGCGTAGGTAATTTATTTACAACTATGAGTAGTATTATTTTGCTAGTTTACTTTATTTTTACACGAACCTGTTTGGAAAAATTCGCTAATGTTATCAATAGCTAGATTTGCCATTGCAGTTCTGGTTTCTTTCGTGGCGCTTCCTAAGTGAGGAAGAATAAAAGCACTTTTGTGTTTTAAATACCCAGGGTTTAAATTTGGTTCATTTTTATAAACATCCAATCCAACCGCATAAACTTTTCTTCTATTTAATGCATCTATTAAAGCTTCATCATCTACAATATCTCCCCTTGCAACATTGGTAACAACTGCACCTTTTGGTAAAAGCTCTAAACTATCTTTATTGATTAAGTTAACTGTTTCTTGTGAAGCAGGACAACAAACTGAAAGGACATCTGAAACAGACAACAAACTTTCTAATTTTTCATGATAGATGGCCCCTTGCTCTCTTTCGGAATTTAATTTTGATCTATTGTGATAATGGATAATCATTCCTAACGATTTTGCAATTTTAGCGATTTTTTGACCAATTCTTCCCATTCCCAAAATACCTAATCTTGATCCTGTTAGCTGTTTTCCAATCAAATAGTCTGCTGACCACTTCCAGTCACCAGCTCTTGCTCCCTCTATTCCCTCTGAGGCTCTTCTGCATGCTCCAAGTATTAAAAGAATGCCTATTTCTGCTGTAGCATCTGTTAAAACTTCTGGTGTATTTGTAACGGTAATATTTCTTTTTTTTGCAGCCTCAAGATCAATATTTCCAAATCCAACCGCAAAATTGGAAAGAATTTTTACACTGTCTGGTAACAAATTTATAGTTTCCTTGTCTAATTTATCAGTTAATGCAGAAAGAATACCCTCACATCCATTGCTCATTTCAATTAATTTTTTTTGAGAATACAATTCATCATTTGAGTTAAGTTGCACATCATAAAGTTTTTTTAATTTGTCCTCATTTGAGTCAAGTAATTTTCTGGTAACTAGTATTTTTTTCATAAAAGATTTAGTTTAGATCAAAAATTTTACCTGGATTCATTATATTGTTAGGATCCATGGTTCTTTTAATTAATTTCATTGTTGGAAGATTGTCTGCATGTTCTTTTTTGAGATACTCTTTTTTATGTAATCCAACTCCATGTTCTCCGGTAATTGTTCCTTCGAGCTCTAATGTTTTCTCTATTAAAAGGTCGCTGAATTTTCTTATCTTTTCATAGGTTTCTTTTTTTTTAGGATTATATGGAAGTAAAACATGAAAGTTTCCGTCTCCTAAATGCCCTACCATTGGGGCTCTTAATCCAAATTTTTTAACCTCTTCCTCGGCAAATTTCACACATTCTGTTATTTTTGAAATTGGAAGACACACATCTGTTGAATAAACCCTTCCACTGTCTATTAAAGCCTTAACTGAGTAATATACATCCCATCTGGCTTTCCATAGTTTATTTCTTTCCTCTAAACTTTTTGCCCACTTGAATGAACTTCCATTATTATTTTTTGATAATTCCTCTACTGTTTTGATGGATTCTTTATTTGATGCCTCTGAACCATGAAATTCAAAAAATAATGTCGGTAGCGCCTTAACATCTTCTAATTTTGAATAGTTTATACTTATTTCCATTTGATCTTTATTAAGCATTTCAATTCGAGCAATTTGGATACCATATTGAATAACTTCTTGTGCAGTTTTTACTGCATCTTCTAATGATGGAAAATGACAAACAGCACTCATTATACTTTCTGGAATAGGAGATAATCTTAACTGAACTTCTGTGACAACTCCTAAAGTACCTTCAGATCCTACAAATAAATTTGTTAAATTATAACCAGCAGAAGTTTTTTTTGTTCTTCCTCCCGTATTCATTATTTCGCCATTTGGAAGAACTACTGTTAAACCGGTTACAACAGTTTTCATGGTTCCATATTTAACTGCCATCGTTCCAGACGCAGATGTCGAAGCCATGCCTCCTATTGCAGCGTTTGCACCAGGGTCAATTGGGAAAAAAATACCATCTTCTCTTAAATAATCATTTAGTTGTTCTCTTGTTACACATGCTTGAACTCTACAGTCAAAATCTTGGGTGTTAACACTTAAAATCTTATTCATTTTTTCTAAAGAAATTGTTATTCCTTTATCATTACCAACTACATTTCCTTCAAGGGATGTGCCGGTTCCGAAAGGAACGACTGGTACTTTATATTCATTGCAAAGCTTTAGTATTTTCGACACCTCTTCATTTGTTTCTGGAAAAGCTACTGCTTTAGATAAAATCGGATCGTAAGTATCCTCTCCTCTAGAATAGTTTAAGCGTGTAGACTCTGATTGAGAAAATCTGCCATTCAAAATTTTTTTTAATTCTTGTTGAAGAATGGTGTTCATAAGATTTGATATTATCTAATATTTTTTGGAAATACTATCAAAACTATTTAAGCATTTTTTTGATATTTTCTAATGCTTGAGAAATATTATCTCTTGAAGCAGCAAAACTGAATCTAACATAATTTTGGCAAGTTTCGCCAAAAGCTGATCCAGGAACTATTGCTACACCTGCTTCATGCATAGCCTTCCTTGCAAATTCAGCACCGTTCATGCCAGTTCCAATTACTTTTGGAAATGCATAAAATGCTCCACCTGGTAAGCTACATTCAACACCTGGTAAATCATTTAACCCTTTATAAATTAAATCTCTCCTTTGAGTAAATTTTTCCATCATTACATTAATTGAATCATCTGGTCCATCTAATGCAGCAATACCTGCAAACTGAGCTGCAGCATTAACACATGAAACGCTATTGATTAATAATTTATTAACGTGCTCGATTAAGTGTTGAGGCCAAAAACTCCAACCAAGCCTCCAACCTGTCATTGAATAAGCTTTACTCCATCCCTCTAAAACAATTAATCTTTCTCTTAATTCTGGATAATGGAAAAAAGATGGCATTTCTTTATTATCAAAAATTTGTCTGCTATAAATTTCGTCACTTAATATTGTTACATGAGGATATTTTTTTAAACCATCGGCTAAGAAATCAATATCTTTTTTTTCAACAAAGCTTCCTGTAGGATTGTTTGGATTAATTAAGACTAGCAATCTAGTTTTGTCAGTAATTAAAGATAGTATTTTATCTGGGTTGAATTTTAAATCTTTATCTTCTGTTAAATCATAAGGTACAGATGTTGAACCAGTATAATTAATCATCGACTCATATATTGGGAATGCAGGTGTAGGATGTATTATTTCTGCTCCAGGTTCACCAAAACATTGGATTGCATAGCTCATGGTAGGTTTTCCACCTGGCATGATGAGAATTCTGTTAAAATCAATATCAACATTGTAACGTCTTTTTATCCACCTTGTGACTGACTGACGACATTCAGGAATACCATTTGACATTACATATCCATGATGTCCATCATCAAGTGCTTTCTTGGCTGCTTCAACAACATGTTTTGGAGTTTTAAAATCTGGTTGACCTAATCCTAAATGGATCATAGGTTTACCTTGAGCCTCCAATTTTTTTGCTTCTGCAAGGACGGTAAATGCAGACTCAGTTCCTAACCTATCTAAGCTTCTAGCTAGTTTCATAAAAAATTATCCTATAAATTAATTTCAAACTATTCAACTCTTTATCATCTAAATCTTAAATTGCTTCTGTTAAGATCAGAAATTTTTGTACAGCCCATTAATTTCATATTTCTTTGTAATTCTGCTTTATATTGTCCTAAAGCCCTTTCAACACCTGCTTGACCAGCTGCAGCTAAAGCGTAAAGATATAATCTTCCTCCTGCGCAAGCCTTAGCGCCAAGAGATAACGCTTTTAACATATGTGTTCCTCTTTGAAATCCACCCTCACAGATAACATCTAATTTGTCTCCGACTGCATCCACTATTTCTGCAAGTTGATCAAAAGGAGATCTTGAGCCATCAAGTTGTCTTCCACCATGATTTGAAACCATTATTCCTGTGCATCCAATATCAACAGCTTTTTTGGCATCCTCAACACTCATTATACCTTTTAATGCAAAATGGCCTCCCCATTGAGAGCAAAGTTTTTCTGCATCTTTCCAATTCATAGATTGATCCAACATGGTAGAAAAATAATTTCCGATAGAAGAATTTGTGCTTGTGCCTTCCTTCACGAAATCTTGAAGGTGAGGTAATTCAAACTTACCTTTTGTTAAGTAGTTAATTCCCCACATTGGTTTAGTAGCAAAACTAAATAAACTTGATAATGTTAATTTGGGAGGTGATGTAAAACCAGTTCTCAAATCTCTTTCACGATTTCCTCCAGTAATAGTATCAACTGTTAGAGCCATAACATCAAACTTTGCAGCTTTTGCTCTTTCCAAACACGAAGTATTTAATCCTCTGTCTTTATGAAAATAAAATTGGAACATCTTAGGAGTATCGATCATTGAAGATATTTCCTCTACACTTACTGTAGCTAAAGCTGAAACTCCAAACATTGTATTAAATTTTTGAGCTGCCTTTCCAACTGCTCTTTCTCCATCGTAGTGAAAAAGTCTTTGAAGTGCTGTAGGTGAACAGTAAAAAGGTAGATCAAGTTTTTTTCCAAATATAGTTGTTGATAAATCAACATTCTCTACACCTCTAAGGACATTTGGAACTAAATCTACATCGTCAAACGCACTTGTGTTTCTAGCATAAGTAATTTCATCATCCGCCGCACCATCAATATAATGGAATATCGGTGATGGAAGTTTTTTCTTAGCTAGTTTCCTAAAATCTCTAAAGTTATGACAATTTGAAAGTCTCATAAGTATAATTTAAAAACTTTTCATAAAATTGAACATATAACTATTTGCCCCAGGATTTTTTTCCCCTAAACTTGCATTTGATAAGTGATTATATGAGAAACCCAGCTCAGAATTTGGTGAAACGTCAAGTGAAAGTTGAAGCTCACTTTTAAATTCTATAGGATGACCCAAGTCTTTTCCATCACCCTCAGAATACAAACCGGGTGTAAAGCTTGGTGTAATATTTAATTTACCTAAATCATATTCTGTCTGAATTCCGGTATAAAAATAACTTGCAGAGTCTGCCGTCATCATAAATCCTGTAACTGGTCTAATTTTACCTAAAAAACTATCTCTAAATAAATCCTCATTTAAATGTTGTACACCAATTATCTCAGAATTTTTTCCTTTATCACTAAAATCAAAGACTCCTGAAAAAAAACTAAATTGATGATTATCTTTGGGCTTTAATTCATCGGTATAAACACTCTTGGTAAGTCCAATGAGTATTATAATAGCCACTAAAATTTTAATTATTATTTTATTCATATTTTTTTTAAAATTCTTTTTCCTATTATGGCACCTCCAATTAAAAATAACAATAAGGGCAAAGCCCACAATAAAAGGGTATTTCTTGATATACCTGGATCATATACTATCCACTGGCCGTATTTCTCGACAAGAGATGAAAATATTTCCTCATCGGTTTTCCCGTTCTCTAATTCGCCTTTAATATATTTTTTCATACTTTCGGCAAAATCTGAGTTAGACTCGTGAATTGTTTGACCTTGACAAATTAAGCATCTCAGATTTTTAGTAATGTTTATAGTTTGCTCTTCATAAAAAGTTGATGCCATAGCTATACTTTTTAAATTAAAAGAAATAAAAATAAAAATTATTAAAATTTTAATTGTTAGTAATTTTTTTGATTTCATAAACATCCTCGTCATTTAATGGTCCTATATATTTTTTCAACACTTTATTGTCCTCATTAACTAAAAAAGTTTCTGGAACCCCGTAAGCACCAAAATTAATTGATATCGTTCCTTGTTTATCAATAAAAATTTGGTCAAATGGATCTCCATATAATTTTAAAAAGTTTAACGCATTTTTCTTTTTATCTTTATAATTTATTCCAATCATCATAATTGAAGTATCGTTTTTTAATTCTAAAAGTTTGTCACTTTCATCCTTACAAGGTTCACACCACGAAGACCAAATATTTATCAAATAAATTTTTTTTCCAAAAAGAACTTTGTTAAAATTTATTTGCTTTTCCTCAATTAATTCTACAACTTTAAAATCAGTAAAAATTTGATTTTCACTCATTTTGGGGGAGTAAATTTTTTCTTTTTGAAGTGCAAATTTTAAAACAAAAAATGATATTATTAAAAGAATTAATATGATTAAACTAAATATTGACTTCTTTATTTTTTCTAAAAATTGCAAACATCCCTCCTAGCATAATTATTAAAGTTGAAATCCATATCCAAATCATAAAAGGCTTATGTTGGTATCTCACGTTAAAAAAATTTTGATCTTTAATTATGTTAATTGTAATAAATCGGTCTTTAAATAACGTAGTTTTTATTGATGCTTCACTAGTGGCCGTTTCTGGTTCATTATAAATTCTAATTTCAGGTTGAAGGTTAATAATTTTATTTTTCTCATCAAGTACTTCAAAAAAACCAATAATTGATTCGTAATTTTTTTCTTTTTCTACTGCGATTTTTTTAAAAATTATCTTTTCATTTTTAAGTGTAAAACTTTCTCCAACTTGAATATTCTTCACTATCTCTTTTGATGAAAAACTATTTAATAATATAGATATTAGAAGTAACGAAAATCCAGTATGTGAAAATATTTGTGCATAATTTTTTGTTTTTTCTCTAAATTGTTCTAAACTTTTAAAAAGTAAATAAAAAAAACCAACAAATAATAAAAGAACAAACATATTTTTTTCTCCAATATAATAAACGGTAATAAAGGATAAAATTAGTGTAAATACGATAACAAGAAAACTTTTAACTCCAATCTTAAAGTTTGTTTTAATCCATTTCATGCTAGGTCCAATAGACATAAAAAGAACGAATGGAATAAGGAAAGGTAAAATTAGCTTATTATAAAACGGTGGCCCCACCGAAATTTGCTCATCTAATATTACATCAAGGAATATTGGGTAAATCGTACCAATTAAAACAACACTTAAAAAATACAATATAAACCAATTATTTATCAGAACCGCAGTTTCTTTACTTAATGTAAAAATTTCACTTTTTTGAGTAAAGTTTTTATTTTCATAAATTATAAATATTGCAAATGATAATAAAACTAAAACTAATAAAAATGTTAATATATAAATTCCTCTAGATGGATCGTTCGCGAAAGTATGAACCGAATTTAGAATTCCAGATCTTACCAAAAAAGTTCCAACCATGCTTAATGCAAAAGTAATTATACATAAAACAATTGTCCATTTTTTGAAAAGCTCTCTTTTTTCTAAAGTTAAAATACAGTGAAGCAATGCAGTTAAACTTAGCCACGGCATTAAAGATACGTTTTCAACTGGGTCCCAAAACCAAAAACCGCCCCATCCAAGTTCATAATATGCCCAAATTGAACCTAATAGAATTCCGCCTGTCAGAAAAATCCAAGAAAATAAAATCCAAAATTTAATATTTTTAGCCCAACTTTTGTTCACATAATTTGAAATCATTGAAGCTAATGCAGCTGAAAAAATTATCGATGTTCCAACATAACCCAAATATAAAATTGGAGGGTGAATACCCAATGCAGGATCTTGTAAAATAGGATTAAGTCCAAGTCCTTCTGTTTGAACTGGAAAAATTCCGTTAAAAGGATTTGATGTTTTCAAAACAAAGATGAAAAAACCAATTACAATAATTTGTTGAAATAACGTAGTTAACAGTCTGTAATTCTTTGGTTCGTTACTAGATTTAAAAATAAATCCTAATAACACTCCAGTTAGAACCAATAACCATAAAAGTAAACTGCCTTCATGATTTCCCCAGGTTCCTGTAATTTTATAAAACAAAGGTTTTGTTGTGTGAGAGTTATTATAAACAGTCTCGTTGCTAAAATCTGAAATTATAAAAGAATAAATTAAAGAAATAAAGGATATAAAAACAAAAAGAAACTGGAAACCAATTAAACCAAATGTTTTATTAGAAATAACCAAGTTGTTTTTTTTTAATTGAATTGAGGAATTAAAAAAAATAAATATTGATGTCAACAATCCGAAAATTAATGAATAATATCCTAATTGTGAAATAATCAATTTATTCTCCTAAAGATTTTTTAACTTCTGGTGGCATATAATTTTCATCATGCTTTGCCAAAATTTTATCTGCTACCAAAAATTTTTTATCATTGAGAAATCCTTCTGCTACAACTCCCTTTTCTTCTTCAAATAAGTTTGGAACTGTCCCAGAAAAAGTTACATATAGTTCATTTTTAAAATCAGTAATTATGAAATCAATTTTATTGTTGTTCATTTTTACTGAATTTTTTTTTACCATACCACCGACTCTAATTTTCTTTTTTGAAATCTCCATTTGAAGATTAATTTCACTTGGAGATTTAAAGTATACAACATTATCTTTTAAAACTTTGAAGACTATGAATATAGTGAGTACTATTAATGATAAAAATACAACGATGAATAAAAATCTTAACTTAACTTTTTTGCTGTACATTATTTTAGATTAAATTTTTTGTGCAGCGTTGCTTGAAACCAATACCTGGTTAGTTCTTTGTTTATAGGCCTCTGTATATTTTATTTTTTCTAAATGACTAAATTTTAATTCAAATTTTTTATTTTCTTTTATTAATTGTCGGTAAATTATAACATACAATCCGAAGAAATTTATTAGTGTAAACACAAACGCTGACCACACAAATAATCCGTATCCATTCATTAATAATAAGTTAATCACAATCTATCTAATCCTTTAGTCTTAATCTTTATCAATTCTATATTATATTTCATTAAAAAAATTAATACTGAGAATAGTGCAAATGCCGCAGTCATGAGCAATAATGGTGTCAACATCGAGGAATGAATTGTAGTTTCGGAAAGAATTTTAACTGAAGAAGGTTGGTGTAGACTCGCCCACCAATCTACAGAAAATTTAATTATAGGCACATTAACAAAACCAGCAATGGCCACTAAACTCGAAATTTTTGCAGCTTTATCATTTTCAAATAATCTCCACGAGGCAATATAAAGAATATAAAACAAAAATAGGACCAACATTGAAGTAATTCTAGGATCCCAAGCCCACCATGTTCCCCATGTTGGTTTACCCCAAATAGAACCTGTCACTAAAGCAATAAGGTTAAAAACTAAGCCTGATGGAGCAAAGCTTTTTGCAATGATTACAAAATTTTTATTTTTAAAAATAAAAATACCTAAAGATAGGAAAGCTATGAATGAAAATATTCCTAGAGAAATCCATGCTGCTGGAACATGTACATACATAATTCTCACTGCATCACTTTGGATATAATCTTCTGGTGATAACAATAAAGACTCAAATAGACCAAGTGTAAGGAATATAACGAAAAGAGAAAATACAATTATTCTCGTTAATTTTGAGAGTGAAATTATTTTTAGTGTTTCAAAAATTTTGTTTAACATTTTTGTAATTAAAAAGATTTTATTATAAAGAAATTAACTGATCAAGAACGTTGAGGGAGATAATGTTAGGAAATATTTAACATCCTTGATCAGTATATAAAATATAGACCAAAGATATGTCTAAGATTTGAGAGAATTGTGTTAAAATGATGACCCTTCTAATTAATTTGACTGTTTGAAGTATGATGAGCCTTTTTTTCCGGAAAATATCTCATTAATCAATGGATGTTTAATTGGTTCTTTTGAGTCGTCTTTAAGAAGATTTTGTTCAGAAACGTATGCTTCATAAGTTACATCCTCATTTTCAGCCAACAGGTGATAAAATGGTTGGTCTTTTCTAGGTCTTACATTTTTAGGTATAGACTCATACCATTCTTCAGAATTATTAAACTCAAAGTCTACATCGTAAATAACACCTCTGAAATCAAAGTGCTTGTGCTTTACAACATCGCCAATTGAAAATTTTGCTTTTTGAACACTCACAATAAATAATATGGGTATTTAGGATAAAAAATCAATAAAAAAATTATTAAAAATTTATAAATCTGGTAATATTAAGTTGTGAATAAGTCGCTAATAAAATTTTTAACTGACTTTGGTCCATTAGTAATTTTCTTTTTCTTTTACTATAATTCTGGGAAAGATCTTCAGGTAGCTATACCCCCTCTTATAGTTGCGACAATAATTTCTGTCTTGATTGTGTGGTTTTTTGAAAAAAAAATTCCTATGGTGCCCCTTGCGGGAGGTATTCTTATAACTCTTTTTGGAGGATTAACTATCTACTTCAACAACCCAATTTTTATTTATATGAAGCCTACAATAATTAATATTTTATTTGGTTTATCACTTTTTTTTGGAAAATATTTCACCGAAGAGCCTCTTTTAAAATTAATTTTGGGAAAATCATTACCTTTAAATGATGAAGGATGGAATATTTTAAATTTTAGATGGATATGGTTTTTTTTCGCATTAGCCATTCTGAATGAAGTTATATGGAGAACACAAACTGAGGAATTTTGGGTAAATTTTAAAGTGTGGGGCATGCTACCGATTACTTTTATTTTTACAGCTTTTCAAATTCCATTAATCAAAAAGTACTCACAAAATGAATAGAAATTTAAAATTAGTAATTAACAACTCGATAAAAAAATACGAAGAAAAATTTTTTTTCGAAAAAGGAGAACTTAAGATAATTTTAGATTTATACGCAAAAATGGTTTCAAACGGTTCGTGGAAAGATTATGGTCTTAATATTTCAAACAAACAAGTAAGCTTTAGTGTTTTTAAAAATGCTGCTGAAAACGCAATTTATAATATTTGCAAAAATTTCAAGCCAAATAGCAAAAACTTAAAGTATTGTATTACTGATAGCAGGGGACGTATATTAAAAAATTCACACGATCTTGAAAATTTGATTAACAAAATAAATTGGAAAAAACTTTAACTATCTTCTTTGACCAAAAAGTCTTAGAAGCATGATGAACAGATTTATAAAGTCTAAATAAAGTGTTAATGCACCCATTATTGCTTTTTTGCCAGATATTTCGACAGTATCTGAAGCTGAATACATATTTTTAATTTTTTGTGTGTCATATGCTGTTAGACCAACAAAAATTAAAACACCTAAAATTGAAATTACAAAATACATCATGGCAGATTTTAGAAAAATATTTACTAGTGAAGCAATTATAATTCCTATCAAGCCCATCATTAAAAATGAACCAAACTTAGTTAAGTCTCTTTTAGTCGTATAACCATAAATACTCATTGCTCCAAAAGTTGCTGATGTAATAAAAAATACTCTTGCAACACTTACTCCTGTGTAAACTAAAAGTATCCACGATAATGATAATCCCATTAAAGAAGCAAATACCCAGAAAACCGTTTGTGCTTTGGCTGCTGACATTTTGTTAATACCAAAACTCATATAAAAAACTATTGCTAGAGGTGCTAGCATAATTACCCATTTTAAACCTGAAAAGAAAATTGCATTACCGAAACTTGTAAATGAAGCGATCGTTCCTGCAGAATCTGTAACAACAGACATTTTAAATGAAATTAATGAAATTATTCCAGTTAAAAGCACTCCAGTTGCCATGTAGTTATACACTTTCAACATGTAAGCTCTTAAACCAGCATCCCAAACTGCAGTTTTTGCAGAGGTTGCTTGGAAGATGTTTTGTCTGTTAAAATCCATATATAGAATATATAAATTTTACAAAAATTTTCAATGGTCTAAAGGTACCAAAATATAATATTTTTATGAATTATAAGAAACTAGGCAGTACAGACATAGATGTGAGTACAATTTGTCTCGGGACCATGACTTGGGGAGAGCAAAATTCAAAGGCAGATGGTTTTGAGCAAATGGATTATGCAATTGATAATGGTGTAAATTTTTGGGACACGGCAGAAATCTATGCGATACCAATGAGAGAAGAAACTTATGGTGAGACCGAAAACATCATAGGTGAATGGTTCAAAAAAACAAAAAAGAGAGACAAAGTCGTTTTAGCTACCAAGGTTTCGGGTCCCTCAAGTAAGGAATATATTAGAGGTGGTGGATGCAGTTATGATAAAAAAAGTATGTCAGAGGCATTAGAGAAAAGTTTAAAAAGAATGCAAACTGATTATATCGATTTATATCAATTACATTGGCCTGAAAGGAATACTAATTTTTTTGGTAAGCAAGGATACGAACACGATTCAAATGAAAAAAATTGGATTGCTTTTGAGGAGATTTTAGAAAATTTAAAAAAATTCGTGGATGCAGGTAAAATTAGATATGTGGGCCTCTCAAACGAAACTGCATGGGGTTTAGCAAAATGTCTTGAGCTTTCAAAGTTAAAAAATTTACCCAAGATGATGGCTGTTCAAAATCCTTACAACTTACTCAATAGGACTTATGAAGTTGGTCTTGCCGAAATCTCGGTCAGAGAACAAAGTGGTTTGTTGGCTTATTCCCCATTAGCTTTTGGTTACCTCACAGGAAAATATCGAAATAATAATATGCCAAAAGGTTCAAGAATAGATCTTTTTAAAGATTTCACTCGCTACAATAATGAAAATAGCATTAAAGCTATTGAGGAATATTACAAAATTTCTCAAAAATTTAATTTGGATTTTGCTCAAATGTCCATAAAATTTTGTGAAATACAGCCTTTTGTAACAAGTGTAATAATTGGTGCTACGACTATGCAACAGTTGAAAACAAATGTAGAAAGTGTAAATGTAAAATTGAACAATGAAATTATTAATGAAATTAACGAAGTTCAAAAAATATATCCAAATCCATGTCCTTAATAAATAAAATCACAGTATTATTATTTTGTCTTTTAATTGTCTCTGAAGCCTCAGCTCAGGAAATTAAAAAAGTTGGCAAATTCAAAGACTGGGAAACGATAGTAGTTACTGATGGATCAAAAAAACTTTGCTTTGCTCAATCAAAACCAGTTTTACAATCACCGAAAAAAAATCCAAGAGAGGCAAGATTATTTATTAGTTTCAGACCAGCTGATAAAATTAAAGATGAAGTAAGTATTACATCTGGTTACCAATATAACACTCAAAATTCAATTACAGCTAAATCTGGAAAAAATAAAATTAAGTTTGATGTTAAAAAAGAAAATTTTGCTTGGATAGGCGACACAGGTTTAGAAAGAAAGATGGTTAATGTTATGAAAAAGGGATCAAGAATTATGATTACGGGATATAATCAATCTGGATCTCAAACAATTGATCACTATTCTTTAATGGGTTTCACAAAGGCTTATAATACTGCAAAAAAAAGTTGCGCTTAATATCTTAAATGAAAAAAAACAAAAAAATTGTTTTAGCCTACTCAGGCGGACTTGATACATCTATTATTTTAAAATGGTTACAGGAAAATTACGATAGCGAAGTAATTGCCTACACTGCAGACATTGGTCAAGAAATGGACAGAAAGAAAATTGTTAAAAACGCAAAAAAACTTGGTGTTAAAAAAATAATTATTAACAATTTAAAAAATACGTTTGTAAAAGAATATGTCTTCCCAATGATTAGAGGTCATGCAATTTACGAAGGGGTTTACCTTCTTGGGACATCAATTGCGAGACCATTAATCGCAAAAGATCAAATTAAGGTCGCAAAAAAATTTAAAGCTTTCGCTGTTTCGCATGGTTCAACAGGTAAAGGAAATGATCAGGTGAGATTTGAACTTGGATATCATTACTTTGGCCCAAAAATAAAGGTGATAGCTCCTTGGAGAATCTGGAAATTAAAATCAAGAACAGATTTAATTAATTATGCAAAAAAACATAACATCTCAATTCCAAAAGATAAAAAAGGTGCACCGCCTTTTTCAGTAGACGATAATTTATTTCACACATCAACTGAAGGTAAAGTTTTAGAAAATCCAAAAAATTCAGCCCCGGAATTTATTTTTCAAAGAACAACTTCACCGGAAAAGGCACCTAATAAACCCACATATGTTTCCATTGGTTTCAAAAACAGTGATCCGGTTAGTATTAACGGAAAAAAATTAAATCCAGAAAAACTTTTAGAAAAATTAAATCAAATCGGTGGAAAAAATGGAGTTGGAAGAGTTGATTTAGTTGAAAACAGATTTATCGGAATTAAATCACGAGGAGTTTATGAAACACCAGGTGGAACATTGCTTTTAATTGCTCATAGAGCAATGGAGTCTGTAACATTAGATAAAGATACTATGCATAAAAAAGATTCTATTATGCCAAGATATGCGGAATTAATTTATAACGGTTATTGGTTCTCAAAAGAAAGATTTAAATTACAAAAAATAGTGGATCTAAAAAGAACCAAGGTAAATGGAAGTATTAAGCTTAAACTTTACAAAGGTAATGTTACAATTCAATCGAGAGTGACAAAAAGCAGTGCTTACTCAATGAAAAAAGTTTCTTTTGAAGAGAATAAAACTTTTAACAAATCAAACGTTGAAAGATTTATAAAATTTCATAAGAATAAGTTATGAAGAAAAAGAAACAACCTACGTTAGCATCTGTAACAGCAGAATATAAAAGAAGAGGTCATAAAAGGCCTAAATCTCTTGCAAAGCACTACATGGCAGGTTTTAAAGCTTCAAAAAAGTTTAGAGTAAAATAGTCATTGAAATATAATAGCTAATTACTAAATAATTAAGATGGATAGCTTAAAATATGCACCTCTTAAAATAGTTAAACAACTAAATAAATTAATCGAAAACAAAGAAGACCTTACATCAGATGAAAAGGGTATCTCAAAACATAACCGCCCATATTTATACAAGGTAAAAAAAGAGAATGACGACATTACTAGTCATAAATTTAACGAACTATTATCCGAGCTATATGATCAAGGATTTATCAAACTACCTGAATATAAAGATCTAAAAGTACAAGATAATTTAGATCGAGAAATAGATTTAATTAAGTTTGAGACATTTGATCATTTGTGGGATCAACTATGGCATAATGCAGAAAAAAGATTGGAAAGAAGTTTTGAAATATCAAAAGAAATTATCAAAGAACGATTCAAAAATAATAAAAATGTTTACTTTTTACCTAATTTCCACAGGTCTCTGAATATTAATATTAGTAAAAATATTAATGAAAGTTCTACAAATAATGCCGCTATAATTGCTGATTGTTTGGGCAGACAATATTCGGTTGATGGAGTAAAATTTGTTGATAGATCCCATTATGTTCGCTCTTTTCAAGTTTCAAGAAAAGCTTTTGAATTACTAAACAAAGAAAAAATTGATGTTTTCGCTGGATCTAGAAATTTTTTAGTTCCTTTTGACTTTGATTTCCGTGAATATCCAACTAAGAAAAACAGCATTATCAAAATATTTATACAATTTAGAAGTTTTAATTTTTTAAACTTTGGCGAGAAAGAGCAAGAAACTCTCACTATTCCTCAAAGTATATCTAACGAGACAGACCTTTATAACAACTGTTA
Organism: uncultured Pelagibacteraceae bacterium; assembly: GCA_902528375.1. Lineage (GTDB taxonomy): Bacteria > Pseudomonadota > Alphaproteobacteria > Pelagibacterales > Pelagibacteraceae > Pelagibacter. The sequence goes on along the minus strand of CABZSS010000002.1, from coordinate 60,666 downwards.
TGAAAAAATAGAAAATTTTTTAAAAAACTGCGATATTTTATAAAAATATAAACCAGTTTTTTGAAAGAATTTTAAAAATCCATTCATTATTTTCAAAGCAAGACATTAAATTAATGTTCAAAAACTTAGTCTTTGAAAAAAAGTTTTTGGCACTTTGGAGAAAACCATGAAGAAAATGGAAAAACCAAGTAATCTGGAGTTATTACCTGTTCCAGTAAAAATAAAAACAGGTGAAGAAACAACAGGTATTCTTAACGTTGTTAAAAGATCTATTACTTTGACAAAGGATGAATATCAAAGACCTCAGGAATGGGTTAAGCAAATAGCTGAAATGATAGAGGCAACATTTGTCGCTAAAATTGAGTGCATTGCTGCAACTCCACCTATTGTAAGAAAGTTGACTGATAAGCTTGATGGCGATGTTCAGATTAGCTTTATAGCAATTGATGTTTCTGAGGTTATGAAAAAGGAGGGTTTATGTCAGTAGATATAAATAATCTTACTTTTTTTAAAAGGCAATCTCATCTTTTAATGGATGAGCCTCAAATAGTGGTGCTGAAGCAAGGTCTTAGTTTTAATACGGCTTTCAGCAGAAAAATAATCAAGAGTGGATATAAGCGTTGTAAGCTTGCTTTAGATATCAAAGGAGATGACTATAGCACAGCAAACAATTTGTTCATTCTTCTTACTAATGAGGAAATTGAGAATGGAGGTACAACATTACCTCTTACTCATGCGCAAAGAAACAATGGTGGAACACCTCGTTTCTTCGTTTCATGCAAGGAACTCATTGATAGAGTTCCTAGATTTGATGCAATGCGTAACTCATCTAGCAGATCTGAGAGAAGGTTGTTTGTAAAGCAAATACAGGACAATATCTATCAAGTAACTATTGAAGCAAATTTTGAAAATAAGGTTCAAAGTTACAAAGAGCTTCCTAAAAAAGGGGGGGTCTATAGATATCTTAAAGAGGGCCACGTTGTTGAAATTGGTTCAACAAACAATCTACGGCTAAGAGCTTCTCAGCATATCAAAGATAAATTGGATTTTGATTGTATTCAATATTCGATAATCGATGATAAAGCGGAGAGGTTTAAGATAGAGAGGAAACATATTTGTTCTTTCAAAGATAAGTATGGAACTTTTCCTAAATATAACAAAGTGCTTCCACCAGTGCTTAAAACTGAAGGAGGGTTGGTTATTTAAACTCATGCCCAGCAGCAGTAATGCTGCTGGGAGTTTAAAATCAATATATATTTATGAGCAAATTGTTTAAACTAAGCCCGAGTGACTTAACATTTCTTTATTCGGAATGTCCTCGATGTTTCTATCTTAAAGTTAAAGAAGGTCTATCAAGACCTAGGGGTATCATGCCAACCATCTTTATTAAAATAGACGGCATAATGAAAGATCACTTTGAGGGAAAATCTCCAAGAGATATTGATCCATCATTACCTGCTGGAAAAGTAATTTTTGGAGACCGTTGGTTGCAATCTAAAACTTTCAAGGACCGTAGAACAGGAAATAGCATTTATCTAAAAGGTAAGAGCGATACTGTTCTTGGGTTTGATGATAAAAGTTTTGGAGTTGTTGACTTTAAAACATCAAGTGTGAAAGACTCTAATGTTGAAAGGTATTCGAGACAATTACATTCTTATGCTTTATGTTTAGAGAACGCTGCAGAGGGAAAACCAGCTCTTGCACCTGTAAGCAGACTTGGTCTTTTTGTTGTAGAACCAACTAAACTTCTTAAAGAGAATAAAGATTACTATTTTAAAAATAGTGTTAGTTGGCAAGAAATACCGAGGAATGATGAAGCTTTCTTTGAATTTTTAAGAGAAGTAACAGCGCTCCTGTCACAAGATAAAATTCCTGCGGCAGGAAATAGTTGTTCACATTGCAATTATTTAAGAGAAGCAAGTGGATATGAAAATTATCATCAAGATATAGCAATATAATATGCGTCAACAAGGCCTGGAGATTGAATTAAAACAATTATATATCTCTTGGCCTTGTTATGAATTTTGAACCTTCAAGAAAAACTGCTTTAAAAAATTTAGATAAATTTATCGAAAGTAATTTGTCTGAGTATTCAAGATTGAGAAACTTTGATTTTGGTCCTGATAAAAGAGATAACGTCTCCTGCTTATCGCCTTTTGTAACTCATGGAGTTCTTAATGAAATTGAAATTATCAAAAAGTCACTTGCGAAGTTTTCCTTTTCAAAAAATGAAAAGTTTATACAGGAGGTTCTTTGGAGAACTTATTGGAAGGGTTGGCTTGAGTTAAGACCAAACGTATGGACTGACTATTTAGTAAGCTTGAACGGCATAAGAAAAAAATTCGTGGAAAATAAAGTATACTTAAATGCGATAGAGGGAAATACTAATATCGAATGCTTTAATGAATGGGTTAAAGAACTAAAAGAAAACAATTATCTTCATAATCACACGAGAATGTGGTTTGCAAGTATCTGGATATTCACATTAAATTTACCTTGGCAACTAGGTGCAGAATTTTTTATGCAACATCTCTATGATGGTGATGCTGCATCAAATACACTTGGATGGAGATGGGTTGCCGGAGTACAAACTCAAGGAAAACATTATTTAGCAAGTGAATGGAATATCAAAAAATTTACAAATAATAGATTCAACAATATTAAATTGAATGAAAACGCGCCACCAAAAGTTTCTGAAAAGACATACTCAATCATAAAACAAAATTTTGCTAATCCTCAAGATATTAGTCAAAATAACTTATTAGTTTTTGAAAACAATCTCTCTCTTGAAAATACTGATTTTAAAGATAATAAATTTAAAAAAGTCTATTTGGTTTCAAATAAAAATGAAAATAGATCCATAAAACTTAGTGAAAAAGTTATTAAATTTAAGTCACATTTAACTAAAGATCAGGAGCAAAGATTAAAAGATCAATCGATTGATTGTGAAATTATAGATGTAAGTGAAGTCAAAAGAATAGGTGAAAATATAATAGGTTTATATCCCTCAGTTGGTGAAAATTTAGATTATTTAAATTCAAATAACATTAAACTTAACTTTTTGTACAGAAAGCTCGATGAGTATTCCTGGCAATATTGTAATAAAGGTTTTTTTAATTTTAAAAATTATATTCCTAAAATAATATCAAAATTTATCTTGCAAGCTTAATAAAAATATCACCCATACCAGCATCTAATTTCTCAAGGGGTGTATTATTTCTCAATTCACAATATTGACCAGTAATTTGATGACTTTTGACCAAATTTATATCATCTTTTTTACAAAGTCTTCCGTTGTGCAATAAACCTATAACTATTCTGTTATCTAGATTATATACTTGATTACTATTGATTTTTTTCCCATTACAAAAATAATTCTTGTTTACTCTATTTGGAAAATCAGTTTTGTTACATGGATTTTTAATTGTTATAACGTAAAATTCTTTTAGACCATCTGTAAATTTATATTTCATCTTTTGAACTTCCGAATACTTCATGACATCACAAGAGCATGGAACACAACATCTGTAATAATTGCCACAGATTTTACTATTTGATTTACTCTCTTTAACAAATAAAAACTCCGAGTCACTATCAGGATCAATTAATGATCCAGAAACAGCACAAAATAACTTATTATACTCGATGAAATCTTTATAAGTATTTTCTTTGTCTATAATATACTTAAAAAATTTAGGTCCAGCAGCATTTCTATTTTTATCTGGAAATATTCTAGACCAATCAGTTATTAGCTCTTTATGATAATTCTTTTCTTCAGCAACCACTTCAATTTGAAATAAAACTACTAATAATAGGCATTTAATTAAAATTTTTTTCATTTTTGATTTATGGTAATTGTTTGATTAAGTTTAATTTTATCAATAAAATCTATTTTCCCATTAGTCCATTTGACCTCTACTTTAAAATTTTTTTCATTTTTTCGAATTCCATAATGTGCCACAGGTTCCATTTGGCATAAATAACCTGAGCCAGCGTCTATTGTTTTTGAATGTTTTCTTTTGTTAGATATCAAGGTTACGGTAGCGCCTCTTGCAGGAGCCCCAAATTTGTTGATTGGTTTAATTCTTAAAAATTTACTTTGTTTTTCAACATTTGCTTTATACAAAGTCAAAGATTGAGCTTTACTTTCTCCTCGAGAAACCAGTAATTCAAGAATTCCATCATTATCAATATCAGCAACTGCTGCTCCAGTTCCAAATCCTTCAGTTTCAAGTGCTGTTTTTAATTTTATCTCCTCAAACTTACCTTTTTCAGTTATTTTAAATAACTTATTTGGTTCTGCAATGTTGTTCATAAAAACTTCGTCAAATCCATCATTATCAAAGTCTGCAGAAATAATTGTTCTAATTTTTGAGGGTTTATCAAAATCTTTGTTTCCTATATCTTTAAATTTGTTATTTTCTAAAACATAGGCTCTATGATAACCTAACCAATTTCCACTCAAAATATCTAATCTTCCTCGATAATAAATATCTGACAATGCAGTTCCCCTTCCATTCTGAATTACATCATCAACTCTGTAATCAAATGCGACATCCTCAAAATTTCCATTATTATTTTTTAAAAGAAAATTCGCACCTCTTTCATTTGCAGCAAATATATCAGCTCTGTCAGTTAATATATGTCCTGAGACTACTGCTCTTCCACCTGTTACATTTCTTAAATTTAGGTAGCCAGCTTTGTCTATTATCTTAAAATTTTCAAATTCATAAAATCTTGTAGGTCCACCATAATTCGCTACGTAAATACCATATTCACCAGTACCTTTTCTGTCGACACAAACTACAGATCTACCTGCAGTTAAATTTAGACTTTCTTTATTTTTTTCAATTTCGAATAGATCAAAATAATAATCATCTTTTTTATCAATTAATCTATCAGAATATTTTTTTGTTCCGCTGTAAGTATCAGTATTTAAAAAATAAATCTCCTCATAGCCATCTTTATCAATATCACACGCTGCGACCCCAATAGTTTTTCTAAATTGATCTATAAAAATTTCATCTTGAGCTATATTCTTCAATTTACCATCAATATAAGTTAATGCTAGATTTGGATAACCAAAACCTGTAACTATAAACTCAAAATTTCCATCCATATTAATATCTGTCACTGATACCCCATAACTAAGTCTTGTCTCGTTAAACTCTATAATATTCGATAGATCTCGAAAAAATTCTGCACTAGAATTATTTATTGGTAATATTAGAAAGGAAGTTATTAAAATTTTTTTTAGGTAATTTACCTTTTTGATGAGCATTTTTTGGAGCAGTATTTTACTTTTTCCCAATTCAGTCTCCATTTTTTTCTCCATTTGAAAGGTCTTTCACAAACTGGGCATAATTTAGTTGGTAGATTTTGTTTCTTCATTTAGTTGATGTTTGTTTTTCAAAAAAAGAAAGTAAGCAACAAATTCATAAAGATAATGAAAAATTATAAAAAAAGGTTTGAAACTAAATAATTTAGCTAAAAATTTATATTTTGGAATTTTAGACCAAATAATTACAAAAGCTTTTGCTCCCCCTATAACTTCGCCGTTATCGATTACATGTAATCTTCTTAATAATTCTGCTGACGACTTTGAAGTAAGATTTATTGCTTCCTGATTATTTGTAATATCAACCCATTCTAAATTATCATTTGAATGTTTTTTGTAATGGTCGATTTCCATTTTGCAGATATTACATGAATTGTTAAAAAAAACTTTTATCTTCATTAAAATTTACCTTTAATAAAATATTTATAGAATTTATAGGGAGTTGCATAAATAGGCTTTGACGCCACATCATCAACCATAACAACTTTTGGGTTCCAGCCAAATGCAAATAAAAAAAATACTATTATAAAAAATTTTTTTGGTATTTTCGAAAAATAATTTGTTTGAATTTTTTGATTTGAAAGTTGAATAAAATTTTCTTTTAGTAAATACAAAAATGTTAATAGGGAAAAAGTGTAGCTAATATGAACTACTCTTGCCCAATCATACATAACTAAATATAAGACCGTACTTGGTAAAAAAGCTAATAAAAAAGGAAAAAAAAGATTTTTAGATTTTGAAATAATCAATATCTGATTTTTACCATTAATTGAGGAATAAACAAAGAGTAGACACAGAGGAAAAAATCCAACCACAATTATAATTAAATATCTTAAAGCATAAGTGAATTTAAATTTATTTAAAAAATTTTGAAAAAGTTCAGAGAAAGAATTTGCAGATTGATTTCCAACAAAGTGACAGGACATATAACATTTTTCACCAAATTGATTTTTGAGAAAATCACTCATTACAGAATAATTCTCCTGGGAGAATGGATTTAGATAAATTAGTATAACGAAAAATATTGATACAAAATAACTGAGTGCAATATATAAAAGTTTTTTATCGAATTTCTGAATTTTAAAAACAAATAGATCAATTAAAAGAATAAAGGGAAAAAATAAAAATACTGGCTCCCATGTTAAAATACTTATTGGAAATAAAATTAATTTATAGATATATTGAATCTTTAAATTTTTAATATCAAAGAATAGATAAGATAAAAAAATAGTAAAAATTATTAATTCTTTTCGTCCCAATACTTCTATCTCTGCGACTGGGTATAAAATTAAAATTGGAGAAAAAATCGCTAAAGTTAATAATCTATTTAGAATTAATTTTTTACAAAAGAACATAATCAAAAAATAATAACTTAAGAAAAAAATTATTTGAAAAATTAATATTGAGTCTCTTAAGTTTATAGACAGTATGGTTGAAAAATTTGTTATTATTTCTCCTATTAATCCCCGGCGAACAAAACCTCCTTCATAGTTTATAAGCCAATCTGAAAGACTAGAGTCATTTCCAACATCGTGTTTTGAATAAAGAAAAAAAATTCCAAAAAAAATAAGTATTAAGACATAAATTTGGAAGTAATTTGTCCAATCTTTTTTTATATTCTCAATCATATTAATTCATTAATAGATCAAACTTTATTCTCAGCAATCCTATAAAATTTATTAGTGCAATTTTTGGTAGTCTCCAAACACGGAAAATTTGGGTCTCACCATATTTTCTTTTTTTGTGTTTAATTCCTATTTCTAATATTTTGTAACCCTTGTAGATTGCCCGGGCGTTATATTCCCAAAAAAATCCCTCTGGCATAGATGGAGTGAAGCTTTGAAGAGATTTGTAAACATCCTTTCGAATTAGAGAAAAGGCAAAACTTGGATCTTTAAGTTTAACTTTAAAAAAAAATCCGTAGACAAACTTTGCGAAATCTGAAAAAAATTTTCTATATAAAAAGTCTCTTCTCTTTATTCTATATCCAACAACTAAATCAGCTTTTTTTCGTACATTCCAAAACTTAAAGATTTGTCTTGGGTCACATTGACCATCTGAGTCCATTATTAATAAATAATCAGCATTAGCTTTTTTGATACCGGACATCACCGCTGTAGAGTACCCTTGTTTTATTTTTTTAGACAATATTTGAATTTTAAATTTTTTTTTCAATTTTTTTAGAATTTCTAACGTATTATCAGAACTACCATCCTCACAAATTAAGAATGAATATTTAATTTTCTTTTTTAAAATATTATTAATTTTCGTTATGTGATTTTTAATATTTTTACCCTCATTGTAAGCGGGCATTAAAATCTGCAAAGAATTAGACATCTTTAACTTTTGTACACTATTATGATTTTAAAAAGTATTTTTTTTAATAAAATTATCAGCTTCTTTTAATATCAGTTTCTTTCTATCTAAGTTCATTTTATCGTAAATTCTTACCATCATTGATAGTCTTGGATTTTTTAAAAAAAATTTTCTGTTTTTGTTGATAAATCTCCAATAAAGACCATCCATAATATTGCACCAATCTCCTTTTTTAAAATCCATCATTTTTAAAAAATAACTTGAACCACAAATATATGGTTTAGTTGCAAATATTCCTCCATCACTAAACAATCCCATGCCATAAACATTTGGTGACATTACCCAATCCGACGAGTCAACAAACATTTCCATAAACCATTTATAAACATAAATTGGTTTAATCTCACAAAGGTTCATTATGTTAGATAATATCATTAGTCTTTCTATGTGATGAGACCAACCATGATAGTTAGCATTTTTGATTGCATAATCTAAAGGTGGTAAATCAGTGTTTCCTTCATACCATGAGGCCTTCATTTTTCGTTTATGTTTGAAGAAATTTCCTGTCTCTAATTTCGAGTCGAAATTTTGGTAGATTCCTCTCATAAACTCACGCCAACCAATTACCTGGCGAATATAACCCTCTAGAGAATTTATCTTTATTTTTTTCTTTTTGTGACTAGTTAAAATCCTATCTAATATTATTTCAGGTGTAACTATTCCTAGATTTAAATAAGGACTAAGTGCGCTATGGAATAATATATTATTGGTTTGATCGACAGCATCCTCGTAATCCCCAAATAAATTTGATTTTTCTTCGATAAAAAAATCTAATAGTTTAATTACATCTTTAAATTCTGTCGCAAACCAAAAATTTTTTGTTGAACCAGGATGTTTCGAAAAATTTTTTTCTATTATCGCTTTTAAGTTTTTTGTATGAGTGGTTTCATTTATTTTTGGGAAAGCTGGTATTTTTGTTCCCTTGGGAAGTTTTTTTCTATTATCTTCATCAAAGCTCCATTTGCCCCCAACTGGATCTTCACCATTCATTAAAATATTCATCTTTCTTCTTGTTTCCTTATAAAACACTGCCATGAATGGTTTTTTTGATTTAGATAAATATTTTTTAAAATCATCTCTTGAATTTAAAAACATTGGAGTTCTTATTATGTTTAGTTTAATCTTATTTTTTTTGATAAAATCCAAAATTTTCTTCTCAAACGGTTTATCTTCAATTTCAAAAAAGGAAATTTCTTTAATTTTATTCTTTTTAATAACCTTATGTATTTTTGTAACATAGTCGTTTTTAAAGGCAGGGTTATCAATCTTCGAGTAAATTATTTTAAAATTATTTTTTTTTAAATCTTCTGCGTATGATCGCATTGAAGATAAAAATAGTAATATTTTTAGCTTATGGTGCTTTTCATAAGTACATAAGCCATGGTCTTCCGCCATAAAAAAAAGATGGTCATTTTTGAAGCGGCTTAAGTATTTTAATGGAAATAGTTGATTTCCAAGTGTAATAAACAATTTCATAATTTGTTTATAAATACTATTATATGATATGTCAGGAAAATATTTAATATTTGGTGCGACAGGTTCTATAGGCTCAAATTTATCAAAAATGATGGCTGAAAATAACAATGATGTTCAGCTTATTGGAAGAAGCGAAGAAAGTTTAAAAAGTATTTCTTCGGAGACAGGTTGTAAATTTACTGTTGTTGACGTGCTTGATCCCAAAAAAATTGAAGACTTAAAAAGTCAATTTGCGAATGACGAAATTAAAGGTATTGCATATTGTGTAGGTTCAATTGATTTAAAACCGTTGAGAATGGTAAAAAAAGAAGATTTTCAAAAATGTTTTGATTTAAACTTTTATCCTATTGTGGAAACGATTAAAAATTTCCAAGAAAGTCTAAAAAAAAATAAGGGCTCTGTTGTAATATTTTCGACGGTTGCGGTCAGAAGAGGTTTTACAAATCATAGTATTATTGCTTCAGTTAAAGGTGCTTTAGAAGGTCTTACAGTTTCTTTAGCAGCTGAATTCGCTCCAAACATAAGAGTTAATTGCATAGCGCCTAGCTTAACAAAGTCAAAAATTGCTGAACCAATGCTGAAAAATAAATTAATTGCTGAAGGTATAGCTAAAGCACATCCTATGAAAAGGATTGGTGAAGGTAAAGATGCTGCAGCAATGGCGAAGTTTTTATTAACCGATGAAAGTTCTTGGATAACAGGACAAATAATAGGTGTGGACGGTGGAAGATCAAAATTAACTTAATCTAGATTATTAAAATACCATTTTTGCAAAAATAATATATTCTTTTAAATATTGTGAAGAAATATTCTGCAGATGAACTTTTTAAAATAGCTTACAGTCATTTACAAAAAAAAGACTATGAAAAATCTGCAGGACTTTTTGAAAAACTTGTAAAAAATCATCCAGATAATTTGTCTATATTAAGAAACTTAGCTCACTGCTATGCTCACTTGAAAGAATTTGAAAAAACAGAAAACTGTTTAAGAAAAATTATTAATATTAAACCGGATGAACCTTTTGTATATCAAATTTTAGCTTCAACTTTAAAAGATCAGGACAAGTTAGAAGACGCAATTTCAGTTGTAGATGAAGGTTTAAAAAAAAATTTAATAAATGAAAAATGGGAAATACAAAAAAATTTATTTTTTCCAAAAATTCCATTTAACAAAGAGGAAATTAAAAAATATAGACAAAAAATAGAGAAGGAAATTGAGAAAATACTAAATGTAAATTTTCAAAAAAAATTAGATTATGACAAAGATCAAATAATAGTTCCTCCTCATGTTGACCTATCATACAGTGATTGGGATAACCTTGATTTAAACAAAAGAAATGTGCAGGCATTTAAAAAATTGTACAAAGTTTTAAATCAAGAAACACGTGCCAACGAAGTAATTGAAGGAAAAATTAGAATTGGAATAATATCTGAATTTTTTACTGACCATACGATTGGAAAACTTTATAAAAATCTTATCTTTAGTCTCGATAGAACTAAATTTGAAACATTTATTTTCCATTCTCAGAAAACTCACCCAGGTAACATATTTAATGAATTTAAGGAAAAAGAGAAAGAAGGTGTGTTAAAAAATGAAATACTTCCAGTTAAACTCTCTGAGAAAATAAACGTAATTAAATATTTTGAGCTCGATATAATTTTTTATCCTGATATTGGAATGTCCATAGAATTTTATTACCTTGCCTTAATTAGATTGGCAAAATATCAAATTACTACTTTCGGTCATCCAGAAACAACGGGTAGTAAATCTATAGACTATTACTTAATTTCAAAAAACTGTGTAAATGACAACACTCAAAAACACTATTCTGAAAAACTACTTTTAATTGAGCATTTGCCAATGATCTATTCAAAACCAGTCTGTAAAAAAAAACTCTCTGAGAATGTTCTTAAGAGAAAAAATATTTATTCTTGTCCACAAACTTTATTTAAGCTTCATCCCGATTTTGATCAAATAATCTTTGATATACTTCACAAAGACAGAAAAGCTATCGTTTACTTTATTAAAGATAAAAATAAAGTTTGGTATAAGAAATTAATAAATCGATTAAGCGGCAGTGAAAAATACGACTCGAATAGAATTATTTTTCTAGATCCTCTAAATTATCATGATTATCTTCTTCATCTTGGGAAGGCCTCTGTACTGCTCGATCCCATCTATTATGGCGCAGGGAATTCTTTTTTTGAGTCCATGCTTTTTGGAACACCATCTGTAACACTCCCGACTGAGCATATTAAATCGAGATTAGTGTTAGGCGCATATAAGCAAATGGAGATCAAGGATCCACCAATAGCCGAGAACATTCCAAATTATGTTGATCTAGCCGTTAACTATGCAAATAGAGATGATATTGGTGAATTGAAAAGTAAATACAGAAAAGCCGCTGAGGAAAAGTTATTTGATACAAAAAAAGCAGGTTTAGAATTTAATAAAGTTATATTAGATTTATTTAATTTGAATTAATTCTTTTAAAACAGTCAATTGTATTTTTTATCAAACAAGCAATAGTCATTGGGCCAACTCCTCCTGGAACAGGTGTTAATGCTTTTGCCCTTTTAGAAACTTGATCAAAATCTACATCTCCTACAATTCCTTTATCAATTTTATTAATACCTACATCAATTATTATTGAATCTTTCTTTACCCAATCACCTTTTACCAATTGTGGGATACCCACAGCTGCAATTATGATGTCTGCTAATAGACATTCTGACTTTAAATTTTTTGTTTTAGAATGAGTTATTGTAACAGTACAATTTTCTTTTAAAAGTAATTGAGCCATTGGTTTTCCATTCAAATTGGATCTACCTATGATTACTGCTTTTTTACCACTTAAATTAGGTTCAATTTTTTTTAGAAGAAGATAACATCCAAGAGGTGTGCAAGGCACTGAACTTTCATAACCAGAGGACAAATTTCCCACATTCATTGGGTGAAAACCATCAACATCTTTGCTGGGACTAATAGACTCTATTACTTTTTTTTTATTAATATGTTTTGGTAAAGGAAGTTGAACTAAAATTCCAGATACCGATTTATCTTCGTTTAAATCATTAATTTTTTTTAAAATAGTATTTTCATCTACATCGTTTGCATATCTTATTACTTCAGAATTTAATCCAACTTCCTTAGCGGATTTTTCTTTGTTCTTTACATAAATTTGACTTGGTGCTAAATCACCAATTAAAATTACTGTCAACCCTGGAACTTTTTTGAATTTTTTCTTAATACCATCAACTTCCACCTTTAGTTTGTTTTTTAATTCAGCAGCAATTTTTTTTCCATCAATTAAATTCATGATTTTTTATATTATTGGTCTAATATAATACTCCATACACATTTGCATAATCCATATCAACATAAGTAATATTATAGGAGAAATATCAAATGCACCAAGATTTGGTAAAAAAGCCCTTATCCTATTTAAAAAAGGTTCAGTCATTCGGTATGTGAAGTCCAAAACAGAGTAAACAAATCTATTTCCGGTATTAATTACATTAAAAGCTACTAACCAACTTAAAACAACATTTGCAATCACTATGTATGAATAATATTTTAGAATGGTCATAGCAACTATGTAAATTATTATCATTTTTTCTCTACGTAAATTGATTGACTAGGAAATGCAAACGATGCTTTGTTTTGTTCTACAATTTCTTTAATACCAATAGCCAATCTTTCTTTAACCTTAAGCCACTCATTCCAGCTACCTGTTTGAGTAAAACATCTAACATACATGTCTATTGAACTGTCAGAAAATTTATCTACTCTTACCGCTAAACCAACTTTTGTATCAAAATCTTTACTTTCTTTAATAAAATTTTCAATTTGATCTCGCACATTTTTAAGTTGCTCTATAGTAGTGTCGTACTGAAGTGTAATTGTCCAGCTTATAAGCCAGTTTGTAGTTTGGCTTATGTTTATTACAGCATTTTCAGCAAATTGAAAATTTGGAATTATAGCTAATGATTTATCGAACTTTCTAATTGTAGTAGATCTAAATCCAATTTTTTCAACAATGCCCTCTATAGTGCCTTCAACTAAAATCCAGTCACCCATTTTAAATCTTTTTTCAACAAGTACTAATATCCCTGATATTAAATTTTTAAATAAGTCTTGTGCACCTAGCGCAACTGCAACACCAAATAAACCTAGTCCTGCAATGATTGGACCAATTTTAATTCCCCATAATTCTAATACGGCTGCAGCACCAAGTATAAAAATAAGTATCTTTAATGATTTAATTATCCAGCCAATTAATTCACGAGTTAAAATTCTATCTAATCCGCTTAAGATATATGATATTGGTTCTATTATCTGATGAATAATCCAGAACAACAATATAGTAATTAATGTTCTATTAACATTATCAACGAATGAACTGGTTTCATCACTAAAGGTCATATAATAACTTGCAAAAAAGAAACCTAATACCACTGGCAAGAATCTTGCGGGACCAACCAAAGATTTTACAAACGTATCATCCAGTTTATTCGTTGTTTTCTTAGATATAATTTCTAATTTTTTAAGAATTAGTTTGCTTATAAGGCCTCTAAAAATTAAAAAAATCAGAAATATTCCTAGACCAATTAAGATTTGACCAATATCAATTCCTAAAATTCCTTGGTCCCAAACAGAAAGAAATAGATCTTTAAAATTTATAAAAACTTCCATATCTAAATTTTATATAATAAAAATTCTTCTTCACCAGGATTAAATAGGAAGATTTTCTTCCATTTTAGCTCATTTAACACCGATGAAGTTTTTTCACCTATACACATTAAATTGGTTTTCATCCAATAATCATCCAACTGGTATTTTTTAATCAAATTTAAAAAACTTACAGCGCTATTTTGAGAATATATATAAACAATATCTGGAATTTTTTTTTTAAGTTCACTTAAAAAATTAGAACTTAAATCCTCAATGTGAGAAACGCTATAATTAGTTAATCTTTGAACATTTAATCCTTCTTTGATGAGGTCTTTATCCAAATCATATGAAACTAATTCTCCGCTAATATACAAAATTTTCTCAGTTTTTTTTTCTAAATTTTGCAAGATTAATTCTTGCAAATTTTTTACATTTCCACCGGCCGAAAATGTATTATGGAAACCTTTTTGTTTTGCAGTTTTTTCTGTTGCATCGCCAACACAAAAACATAAACTTTTTTTATCAAAATCTTTTGTATCTAAATTTCTGATTGCATTTGAACTTGTAAAAACGATGGTCTTATATTCAGAACTATTAAGTTTTGGATAGTCTATTTTATTTATTTTAATTAAAGGAAGATGAGATACAGTAAAACCTTTGTCTTTAAATCTCTTAATTAAATCTATTGAGTCTTCTAAAGGTCTAGTTAACAAAACATGCATTTATTTATCCATCTCGAACTGTTTTTTTAAATCATCACCAGCTTTTTCAGCAATTTTTAGAGCTTCTTCTATTTTACATTCATCTTCAAAAGTAAATTTTTTATTTCCATCATTAGAAAATAATTCAGCTATAATATTTAAATTCTTACCTATTACATTAGCATATATACCAGCTGCAGTGTTGCAGTCACCCTCTAAAGTACTTAAAATTTTTCTTTCAACTTTTGCCTCGATTGAAGTTTCAAAATGGTTAATTTTTGAAAGAATGCTATTTAATTTATCATCGTCTTCTCTAGACTGTATAACAATTGTTCCTTGACCAGCTGGAGGAACTATTTTCTTACATTCAAAAACCTCTGATATTCTGTTTTCCATAGATAAAGACGATAGACCGGCCCTTGCTAATATAATCGAGTCATATTGATCCTCATCTAATTTTTTAATTCTGGTGTCAATGTTCCCCCTAATTAATTTAAAGTTCAAGTCTGATCTAAAATATTTTAACTGAAATTCTCTTCTTAATGAAGAAGTGCCAATTATTGAATTTTTTTTAATTTTATCAAATGTTAAGTTTTCTTTATTAATTAAAACTTCCTGGGGGTCATTTCTTTTAAGAAAACACTCCATCCTAAGACCTTTAGTTTTAACGGATGGAACGTCTTTTAAAGAATGAACAGCTACATCAATATTTTTATTAATAAGTTCTTTTTCAATATTTTTTATGAACTCTCCTTTGCCTCCAATTTCACTAGTCCTTCTATCTAAAACTAAATCACCATCTGTGATAATTTTTTTAATTTCTATATCAATATCAAGTTCTTTAAGAAAAGCTTTTTTTGCAATTTCAGCGTATTTTAATGCCAATTTACTTCTTCGAGAACCAATTATAAGTTTTTCCATTTATTTAATTTTTTTATTTTTAGAGTAAATTACATTAATAAAAAGCTTTTATGAAAAAAAAAACAATCATTATTGGCATAGAAACTAGTTGTGATGAGACTGCTGTTTCCATATTGAGAGATAATGGAAAAAATAGACCAAAAATTTTATCGAATGTTGTTTCAAGTCAATTTGAAATTCATAAAAAATTTGGTGGTGTAGTTCCAGATTTAGCTGCAAGAGCACACCTTGATAAGATTGACATTATGACAAGGAAAGCTTTAAAAATTAGTAAAGTAAAATTGAAAGATATTGATGCTGTTGCGGCAACTGCTGGGCCTGGTTTGATAGTTTGTTTATCAGTTGGTTTAAATTTTGCAAAAGCTTTGTCTTTATCGTTAAAAAAACCTTTTATAGCTGTCAATCATTTAGAGGGACATGCCTTAAGCCCAAAATTAAATTTTAATATCAAATATCCATATCTACTTTTTTTAATTTCAGGTGGACACACTCAATACTTAACAGTTAAAAAATTAGGTGACTACAAAAGGCTTGGTACAACGATAGATGATGCGCTCGGTGAAGCATTCGATAAAACAGCAAAACTTTTAAATCTTGGTTACCCAGGTGGACCTAAGATAGAAGAATTGGCAAGGATCGGTGATAAAAATAGGTTCATGCTACCAAAGCCTATTTTAAATAGAGGTGGATGTAATTTATCTTTTGCTGGTCTGAAAACAGCAATCTTAAGAGTAAAAGAGTCCATAAAGACGGACAAAGATAAAAACGATCTTGCAGCAAGTTTTCAAAAAACAGTTCTTGATATTTTGTATAAAAAAACGAAAAAAGCTATTGAACAACATTTGGAGCTTTATCCGAAAAATAAAACTTTTGTAGTTGCGGGTGGTGTTGCTGCTAACAAACAAATCAGAATTACTTTAAAAAGATTATGCCAAGAAGAAAAATTTAAAGTTTATTTTCCTGATTTAAAATTATGTACTGATAACGCAGCGATGATAGCGTTAGCAGGTCTGGAGAGATACAAGAAGAAAAAATTTGACAAACATAATTTTGAAGTGAATCCAAGGTGGCAATTAGATAACAAAGCAAAGTTTCTTAAAGGTGCTGGAGTAAAAATTTAAATGCAATATTGGTTAATAAAATCTGAACCAGATGTATGGTCTCTCACTCAACAAGAAAAAGCAGGTGTCAAAGGGACGATATGGGATGGAGTAAGAAATTATCAAGCAAGAAATAATTTAAAAAAAATGAGAAATGGTGATCTTTGTTTCTTTTATCATTCAAATATTGGAAAAGAAATCGTTGGTATAGTAGAAGTGATAAAAGAAGCCTTTTTAGATCCAACAGATAAAAAAAAAATGTTCGTTGCTGTCATGGTAAGATTTAAGCAAAAATTAAAAAATACCATAAAATTGGAGGATATTAAAAAAAATAGCTCTTTAAGTACAATCCCCCTTATTAAACAAAGTAGATTATCAGTAATGCCAATTGACTCTAAAAGCTGGAAAATATTAAATAAAATGGGTAATATTTAGTATGCCAAAAAAAACTAAAAAAAAGAAAAAAAGTAAAAAGATTAAAAAAAGGAAACCTGCAAAAAAGAGAAAAAAGGTTGTACGAAAATCCAAAAAAAGAAAGTCCTTTAAATCCAAAAAAAGGAAAAAGAAATCGTCGATCAGTAAAACAATAGAAGATCATGAAAAAATTTATAAAACTAAATCAGAATGGATTAAAAAAGCTTTGGTTACAAAGACGTTGTATGAAAAAAAATACAATCAATCTTTGAAAGAAAATGATTCTTTTTGGAGAAAAGAGGGAAAGAGAATAAGTTGGATTAAGCCATATTCTAAAATTAAAGACGTAAAGTACAGTAAATCTGATGTACATATTAAATGGTTTTATGATGGAACTCTGAATGCTTCGGCAAACTGTATTGATAGACACCTAAAAAACGATAAAGATAAAACAGCAATAATTTGGGTGGGAGATGATCCGAAAGTTCAGAAGAAAATAAGCTACAAACAACTCCACTTAGAGGTATCTAAAATTGCAAACGGACTAAAAAGTATTGGTGTAAAAAAAGGTGATAGAGTAACGATTTATTTAACTATGATACCAGAGCTTGCATACACAATGCTAGCTTGTGCAAGAATTGGTGCAATACACTCAATTATTTTTGGCGGATTTTCGCCCGACAGTATTGCAGGCAGAATTAATGACTGTAATTCAGATTATGTCGTGACTGCTGATGAAGGGGTCAGAGGTGGAAAAACAATTCCGTTGAAAGAAATAACAGATGAAGCTTTGTTGAGTTGCACAAATGTAAAAAAATGTGTTGTTGTAAAAAGAACGGGAAATAATATTAATTGGAATGAAGACAGAGATGTTTGGTATCATGACATAACAAAAAATGTTTCTTCTGTGTGTGAGCCTGAAGAAATGAGCGCAGAAGATCCTCTTTTCATTCTGTACACATCTGGTTCAACAGGTAAGCCTAAAGGAGTGCTTCATACTACAGGAGGTTATATGGTTTATGCCTCTATGACACATCAATACATATTCAATTATAAACAAAAAGATATTTATTGGTGCACTGCGGACATTGGCTGGATCACAGGACATAGTTATATCATTTATGGACCTTTAGCCAACGGAGCAACGACAATTATGTTTGAAGGAATTCCAACTTACCCTGATAGCTCAAGATGGTGGCAAATTGTCGATAAATATAAAGTTAATATTTTTTATACAGCTCCTACTGCAATCAGGGCTTTAATGAGAGAGGGGGAAGGACCTGTTAAAAAAACCTCAAGAAAAAGTTTAAAACTTTTAGGTACTGTTGGAGAACCAATTAATCCTGAAGCGTGGGAATGGTATTATAAAACTGTAGGAGATAGTAAGTGTCCAATTGTAGATACTTGGTGGCAAACGGAAACTGGTGGAATATTAATAAGTCCACAAACTGGGGCAATAGATCTTAAACCAGGTTCAGCGACTAAACCTTTCTATGGAATAAAACCTGTAATAGTTGACAAAGATGGAAATGTTTTAAAAGGTGAGGCCCAAGGAAGATTATGTATTGCTCAATCATGGCCTGGACAAATGAGAACCGTTTACGGAGATCACAATAGGTTTATTGAAACATATTTTTCTCAATTTGATGGAAAATATTTTACTGGTGATGGGTGTCGAAGAGATAAAGATGGTTATTATTGGATTACTGGAAGAGTTGACGATGTTATAATTGTATCAGGTCATAACTTAGGTACTGCTGAAATAGAAAGTGCTTTTGTTGCTCACCCTAAAGTAGCAGAGGCTGCTGTTGTGGGTTATCCTCATGACATAAAAGGAAACGGCTTATACTGTTACGTGACACTCAACGTTGGTGAAAATCCAGACGGAGACTTAGAAAGAGAGTTAAAACTTTGGGTAAGAAAACAAATTGGACCTATAGCTACACCTGATATAATTCATTTTTCACCAGGACTTCCAAAAACGAGATCTGGAAAAATAATGAGAAGAATATTACGTAAGATAGCAGCAAATGAACATGATCAACTTGGTGATACTACAACGTTAGCAGATCCTAGTGTTGTAAAAAGTCTTGTTGATGAAAGAAAAAATATTTAAAAATTAATTCTCTTTTCGAATTCTTCTTTAATATTATCCCACTTCAATATCATAGAGTTTAAAACAATTTTTCTATCCAAAGTTTTTAGTTCTTCAGCAATTGGTGCCCATTCATACAAAGCCAAAGCGCTCTTATTAAATGGCAAAGAACTAAAATATTTTCTCCAATCAATTTCTTCTAATCTTTTATCAAAAGTTGCTTTCCCTTTTGCAATAATATCCTCTGGCATTCCGTTCTTGAGTTCATCTTGCAGAATCTCTTCATAAATCATTTTCGATTTTGCTGTATCTTTATATTTGAAGAAGTAATTTAAATATGAGAAACTATAAAAAGTTAGGTCTTGGAGAGCTACATAATAAATATTCCATTTTGCTTTATTAATTGAGGATAAAAAAACTTCATTGTCGAAATGCAAAACATATCTAGTTCCCATTCTGGTTTTTAAGTAATTATAGAGTGTAACTTGGGTCACCCAAGCTGATTTCTGTTGAATAAATTTTTTTAGGTCATCCAAATTCCTCAACTTACTCTTTGGAAGCACTGCTTTAAACATCGCAAGTAAATAGACTTTGAAATCAGAAAGGTTTATGTCCTTTAAATTGAATTTGTATTTTAACATTATTTTCTACTGCAAGTTGTTTAATTGTGAAAAAACACAGTCATTTGTAACATTTTTAGGGGTTCCAATCTATGTCATTTTGGGTAATGTTTCGTCTTTTAACCTATAGGGAGGGAAAAAAAATGTCAAAACAACAACAACACTGGGAAAAAACTAGAATGTTGCTATTTATTACATTAGCGATCTGGTTTGTTTTCTCTATTGGCATCTTTTTCTTCGGCGCCGAGATGGAAGCGTCATCAATAAGACCGCTAGGATATCCGTTGTCTTATTACATGACATGTCAAGGTTCTCTTGGAATTTTCGTAATACTAATTTTTTGGTTTGCGAATAGACAAGAAAAAATTGACGAAGAGTTCGGCTTTACTGAAAGAGAGGATGACTAATGTTTAAAGGTAAATTTATAGACAATCTTCCTAAGATTTATGGAACCTACACAGGTGGTTTCTTAGTTTTCATAATCTTAATGGCGATTGCTGAACAAGCTGGAATGTCAGCAAAGTTAATTGGTATTTTCTTTGTGGCGTTTACAGTTTTAATCTATGCGTTAATTGGTTACCTATCACGTACAATGCAAACAGATGCATATTACGTAGCTGGAAGACAGGTTCCAACAGTATTCAACGGAATGGCGACTGCAGCAGACTGGATGTCTGGTGCTTCATTCGTTGCGATGGCTGGAGGAATTTACTTTAAAGGTTACGGCTATATGGCATTGCTTGTTGGTTGGACGGGTGGATATGTACTAGTTGCTTCGCTATTAGCACCTTACTTGAGAAAGTTTGGTTGCTACACGGTTCCAGATTTTATAGGAACTAGATATGGCGGAAACTTAGCTAGACTATCTGCGGTAATAGTCTTAACGGTTGCTTCATTCACATACGTGACAGCACAGATAAATGCTACAGGAACTATTGCATCAGTTGCACTAGATATTCCTTTTAACATTGCTGTGTACGTCGGTCTTGCAAGTATATTGATGTGTTCAATGCTTGGTGGAATGAGAGCGGTTACTTGGACACAAGTTGCTCAGTACATCGTACTGATTATAGCATACTTGTTACCAGTTTTCTGGATCAGTAACAAAATGGGTGCAGGAGTATTTCCACACCTAATGTTAGCAGATGAAGTAGCGAGGATCGCTGAGTTAGAAGCTCAGTTTGGTCTTGGTGAAATTAAAAACTCTGCAGCTGATTTGAAACAGGTGCCAAAAGGCTTAGCAGGTATAACTAAAGCGCACTCAGAAGTTAACACAACGCCTTGGAAATTTATTTCATTAGCGATTTGTATGATGGCTGGAACGGCTTCATTACCACACGTTATGATGAGATATTTCACTACTCCAAGTGTGAAAGCTGCGAGAAGATCAGTAGGTTGGTCACTATTCTTTATATTCCTACTTTACTCTTCAGCGCCAATGTTAGCGACTTTGTCTAAACTATCACTTATGGATCCAAACTTAGCTACTGGAATTATTGGTAAATCAATCACTGAAGTTCAGGCGATTGACTGGTATCAAAACTGGAACCAAGCAAACTTAATGTTTGTAAGCGACTTTAACGGAAATGGAACACTTGAATTAAACGAGTTTTTCATGGGTGGTAAAGCCGTTGTATTGGCTACTCCAGAGATAGCAGGATTACCATATGTAATTTCTGGTCTAGTTGCTGCTGGAGGTATGGCTGCTGCCATGTCAACAGCTGACGGATTAGTGTTAGCGATATCAAACGCTTTATCTCACGACATTTATTACAAGATGATTAACCCGAAAGCAGAGACAGCGAAAAGACTTATCGTTGCAAGGGTATTACTTGTTTTAATTGGTTTTGCTGGAGCAACAATTGCAGCGCTTGAAATTCAAGGTATCTTAGGTTCAGTTATCTGGGCTTTTGACTTTGCGATGTCAGGATTGTTCTTCCCACTTGTACTAGGAGTATGGTGGAAGAGAGCAAACGCACAAGGTGCTGTTGCTGGAATGCTACTTGGTCTAATTTCTGGAACTGTCTACTTAGTTGCAGTAAGAAATGGTTATCCTGGTTTCTGGGGAGTTACTCAGTTGACATTTGGAATAATCGGATCTTTAGTAAGCTTAGTATCTATGGTCGTAGTCAGCTTATTGACTAAAGCACCTGATGCTGCTACTCAAAGAATGGTTGACGAAGTACGTGTGCCTAGCGGTAAGACGATACTTGGTAAACAACACTAAATAAATACTTTCGAAGGGGCGAATTTTCGCCCCTTCAATCTTTTTAAACTCATGTACGCAAACTTTCATCCAATGGTCTATTTAATTGATTACGTCATGGGCGTAATTATGTGGACACTAATTGGAAGAGTTGCGATGAACATATTTCAAAGGGAAGACTCTAATTTCTTCTTTATGAAGATATTTATTAAAATGACTGACCCATTTATCAAGATATTTGCATTTATCACTCCGTCTTTCATTATAAAACCCTTGGTTCCGCTTTATGTTGCTTGGTTCTTTTACATGTTTAGATTTTACTTAATGCCTTATCTATTGGGCTATTCTGTAATGGGAATGTTATCATTTCCATTAGAAAGTGAAATTGCTATTCAAATATATCAAATTTTTGGTAAAAATTGATTCAAAAAAAAAACAAAAATTGATACTAGTATTCTAAGTATCAATGAAAAAAATTCAAATATCTCCATCAATTCTCTCAGCTGATTTCAGCAATTTGGAAAAAGATATCAAAAAACTTGAAGCAGCAGGTGCTGACATGATTCATGTCGATGTGATGGACGGTCACTTTGTGCCAAATATAACTATTGGACCACCTGTTATAAAAGCTTTGAGAAGTAAAACATCACTTCCATTTGATGTTCATTTAATGATTGATCCAGTTCATAAATACATAAAGGATTTTGCAAATGCAGGTGCGGATATCATTACAATTCATCCTGAGGCAACCCCCAATTTACAAGAGTCTATTGATGAGATTAAAAGTTTTAAAAAAAAGGTAGGTGTATCTTTAAATCCAGATACTAAAATTGATATCATTGGAGATTATTTAGATAAAGTAGATCTTATACTAATCATGAGTGTTTATCCAGGTTTTGGTGGCCAAAAATTCATATCTGATGTTTTAGAAAAAATAAAAAGTTTGAAGGATTTAAAAGATAAAAAAAAACTAAATTTTGATATTGAAGTTGACGGTGGGATTAACTTTTCAAATTTCAAATCAGTAATTGATGCTGGTGCAAATGTCTTAGTATCAGGGACTACAATTTTTAAAGAAAATAATGGAGATATAAAAAAGAATATAGATTTTCTGAAATCAATTTGATTTATGATGATAGCTAAAGAAAAATTTTTGAATAATTCTCTTTCTTATCTTTATAAACAAATTAGAAAAATATATCTCAACTCGAATATTTACAATAGAAGGATATCTAGAGTATTTGAAGGAGGCTTAAACTATATTCCAAATTTAAGTTTGTTAAACTGTATTATTAAATCAAAAGAGAGAAGCTTTAGAGTAGAAGATTTTAGTCTTGAGGATGTTTGGAATAAAATTGATCTTAATGATAAAGATTTTAAAAAGATTCATAGTTTTTACTGGTTGTTTACCATTAACTTAAAATCATCAAAAAAAATTACTCAAAATATAATATCGAACTGGATTGAAAATTATGAAAGCTATTCTCCCAAAAGTTGGGAAACTGATACCTTAGCTAAAAGAGTTATTTCGTGGATTTCCAATAGTCAGATTACTTATGAGGATGCAACAGAAAATTATAAAATTTTATTATCTAGAAATATAAAAAAACAAGTTAATCATCTAATGAATGAGATTGATAACTCTACAACTCTAAACGATAAAATGTTGGGGTGTGCTGCAATTATTCTCGCTAGTTTATCTTTTAGTGGCCAAACAAAATATCTAGAATTTGGATTAAATTTGTTAAAAAAAATTATTAATTCATCTTTCGAATTAGATGGATTTCCAAAATCAAGAAGTCCCAGACAATTACTTTTTTACATGAAGTATTTGATATTTATAAGGGAGCTTCTAAGAGACTCACAGAATGAAATTCCTGAACATCTAAATGAAATTATCTATTATTTAGGAAAATGTTATGCATTTTTCTTTAAGGAAAATGATAAGAAATTTTTGTTTAATGGTAATCAAGAAATAAATAATCTTGATTTTCAAAATTTTCTTAAAATCCATGATTATAAATTTAAGAATACTTTAAATAATTTAGGCGGATACGCAATTCTCTCACATAAAAAAAATTGTTTAGCTATGGATGTTGGTTCATCCCCAGAAAAGAAAAATTCATCAGAATATCAATCTGGAGCATTATCTTTTGAACTATATTATGACAACGAAAAACTCATTACTAATTGTGGGTACTATCAAGATTTTAAACATAAATTAAATATTATTTCAAAATCAACAGCATCGCATTCAACTATTTCAATTGATGAAAGTTCTTCATGTTCTTTTTCAAAAAATCCTAATGGTCAAAATTTTCTAAAAACTAATCTAAAAATATTCGACAAAAGAATAGAGGACGATCAAGATAAATGGCATATCTCAGCAAAACATGATGGTTACCAAAAAAAATATGGCCTAAATATTCAAAGAGATCTTATCTTTCTCAAAAACGAGAACAAATTCATCGGGACTGATAAAATTATATCCAAAAGGGGTTTTCAAAATTTGGAATATGAAATTCGATTCCATCTTATGCCCGGTACAAATGCGATCAAAACACAAGATCAAAAATCTATATTAATACAGCTGAAAAAATCTGGTTGGAAATTTACTTGTGATAAAGAAATTTTTGATATTGAAAAAGGTCTTTATTTTGGAAGAAAAAATTCTTTTTCAGAAAATCTAAATATATTTATTAATGGATTTATCTCGAATGAAGAAGAAGAAATAAATTGGTCGATTGAAAAAATATGAATTTAAAAAAAATTAATCGAGCCTTAATTTCAGTTTCTAACAAGTCTGAACTTACAAAAATTTTAAAAGTTCTTAAAAAATTTAAAGTTGAGATATTAAGTTCTGGAGGCACTTATAAAAAAATTAGTAGACTTGGCTATAAGAGTATTGAAATAAGTGATTTTACTAATTCTCCAGAAATATTAGATGGAAGAGTAAAAACCTTACATCCAAAACTTTATGGAGGAATCTTATTCAAAAGGAACAATAAAAAGCATCGAAAACAAATTAAGAAAATTGATATCAAGAATATAGATTTAGTTATTGTAAATTTCTATCCTTTTGAAGAAGTGGTAAAAACAGGAAATGATAAAAAAATAATAGAAAATATCGATATTGGTGGACCAACTTTAGTTAGAGCGGCAGCAAAAAATTATGAGGATGTGGCAGTCATTACAGACACAAATCAATATATTGCACTTCAAAATGAAATGAACAAATATAGAGGATCAACAAGTCTTGATTTTAGAAAAATATTATCAAGAGACGCTTTTCTTGAAACTGGGTATTACGATACAAAAATTACAGACTATCTAAATAAAGCTAACAATGACTCGCAGCCACCAAAAAAGAAATTAATTACTGGAAATTTAGTTGAAAATTTAAGATACGGGGAAAATCCTCATCAAAGCGCAAATGTCTATTCTTTAAACAAAGAAATAAATATAAAGCAACTAAATGGAAAAAAATTAAGTTATAATAATTATAACGATATTTTTACAGGTATATCCTTATCAAAATCATTTACTAAAGATTATTCCACAGTAATTATCAAACATGCAAATCCTTGTGGAGTCGCATTAAATAAAAAAAAGATCAATAGCTATCTAAAAGCATATGAGTGTGACCCTACGAGTGCTTTTGGGGGTATTATTTCATGTAATTATAAAGTCGATAAAACAGTTGCTAAAGAAATTTCAAATAAGTTTTATGAAGTGATTGTTGCAAACGGTTTTGAAAGTGGCGCTCTAAAGATATTAAAACGAAAAAAAAATTTAAGATTAATTGACTCTAGCTCATTGAAAGAACTTAATTTTGAACAAAATACATCAATTATGAATAATTTTCTTTCACAATCTTCTGATACTAAGATATTCAAAAGAAGTGATTTTAAAATTGTTTCAAAAATCAAACCTTCAAATGAAACATTAAACAATCTTTTATTTACATTTAATGTATGTAGATTTGTAAAATCAAATGCAATTGTAATCTCTCAAAATAATGCAACTATTGGCATAGGATCAGGACAACCAAGTAGACTGGATAGCTGCAAGATTGCTGTAAGTAAAATGAAAAAATTGAGGAAAATTGATAGTAAAGAAAAAGTTGTAGCTGCATCCGACGCTTTTTTTCCTTTTATAGATGGGATTGAAACTTTAGTTCAGGCTGGTGTTGAGGCTATAATTCAACCAAGTGGATCTATTAGAGATAAAGAGGTTATAAATTTTGCAAATAAGACAAAAACTATCCTCGTCTTTTCAAAAACAAGACATTTTAAACATTAAGAGATTTTATCAATCTTAGCTGCGAGTATGAAATCACTTTCAGCAAGACCATTTATGGCATGAGTAAATATCTTTATCTTTGCATATCCCCAACCAAACCAAATATCAGGATGATGACCTTCACTTTCAGCAATTCTTCCAACTTTGTTGACAAATTCTTGGCTTTCAAGAAAATTTTTAAATTTGAATTCTTTAATTAAATAATAGTTTTTACTTTCATCAGGTTTAACATCCCAACCGTCAACTTTTTTTAAATATTTATGTATTTCATCAATTTTAAAGCTTGGAATTCCACCTTCGCAAGGAATACATTTTTTTTCTGCTAAATCACTCATATATACTCTTAATGGAGCGGGCAATGGGACTTGAACCCACGACCTTCTCGTTGGCAACGAGACGCTCTACCACTGAGCTATGCCCGCCTATTTAATTACTTTGAAGTTAAAGGCTTTTTAAAAATATAGCAAGCGACAAATTGATTGGTCTAAATTAAGAATTCTTTAAGCTTTGGTATAGATATTATCTAAACACTTTGCTACAATTTGATTATGAACAACCAAACAAAATTACCAAAAAAAATACCTGTCTTTCCATTATCAAATTTTATATTTTTTCCAAATACGAGTGCTCCTCTAAATATTTTTGAACCAAGATATATTCAAATGATAGACGACAGTATGAAGAGCGATAGAATTATTGGTATGATTCAACCAAAAAAAACCGGGGATACAAGAAAACCTGATCTATTTAAAATTGGTTGTATGGGAAAAATAACTAGTTTTAATGAGACTGATGATGGAAGATACATAGTCATTTTAAATGGTTTAATAAGATTTAAAATTATAAATGAAATCAAAAGTGACAAATCGTATAGAATGTGTGAAATCGATCATAAAGATTTTGAACAAGATCTTAATGAAAAAAAAGAGCCAATTAAATTTACAGATTTAAGACTTATATTTGATAATTTAAGATCATTGTTTGAGAAACAAGGTTACCTAATAAATTGGAAAGAATTTGAAAAACAAGACTTAAGTCAAACAATTAATACTTTAGCGATGGCTTCTCCTTTTACGCTTGAAGAAAAACAAATGCTTCTAGAAACAAAGAATCTTAATTATAGAAAAGAAAAATTAGAACAAATAATCAATACATATCTTAAAGATAACTTTAGTAATAAAACTATCCAGTAATTAAAAATTAAATCCCTTATTTGCAAATTTCTCTGAAATTTTCTTTAAGAAAAAACTGTTATCTAAAGTCTCTGAAATTTTTTTGTTATCTAGTATTTTAAATCTGTTTTCTTTTTCAAAAAAATTGTGAAGAAAGTCAATGCCATACGCAAAAAAGAAATTATTATGTTTCCTGTCTTTTTCAAAAGCTATGATAGCAGTTGATAGCTCTAAACCTAGATCTTTATTTTTTTGAATTTGATCAGTTAAAGATTTTATATCTCTTACTGTCATGTTAAATCCCTGCCCTGCTAAAGGATGGACTTTATGAAGAGTGTCTCCAAAGGATAAGATATTTTTGCAAGTATATTTTTTTGATAAAAAGAAATTTAACTTAAATTTATCTATGTTATAAAATTTTTTGATTTTGTAGAATTTATTATATTTTTTAACAAGCTCTTTAAATTCATTTTCATTTATATCTAACTTATCGGTTACTGAATAAACTAAGGAAGTTTTCGAGTTAGAAATTGGCAAGAAAGCTAAGGGACCTCTTTTTGTAAAAACCTGAACTGACGTATTATTTTTTAATTTTTGATGGTCAATCACAGAAATATAGGATGTGCTTTTGTAATCTTTTTTTATGTTTTGAAAAAAGAATTTCTTATTTATTATGTTATTCGTTTCTGAATTAACAAAAAACTGAAAATCTTTTCTTTTTAACAACTTTAAGTAATCAGAATCCTTTTTGATATTACTTTCTTTAAATTCTTTCCTTTTCTTGAGTTTTTTATAGACCCTGTCAAATAAAAGGTGATTTTTCACTATAAAGAAAAGTGATTTTTTATTATCAAACTTTAAAAAAGTTTCTTTGGAATCGTTTTTATAGAGAAAAATTTTACTTATTTTTTGACCAATTTTTTCAATATCTATATTGTGCTTTTTTAAAAACTTAATATTTTCGAAGGATAATCCAATAGTCCTATTATAGTTAATTTTTGCTAACTTATTTTTTTTTTGATGGTACATATGAACTGATATCCCTTTTTTTATTAATACTTGAGATAAAATTAAGTTCGTTAAGTTTTTTCCAAATAAGCAAATTTTCATAAATATTTTTAATTTTAACAATAAATATTAAATGATACAAAGTGATAAATTTGATTCTTTATGAATTTAAAAATTAAGAATATCGATCTAAAAGCATTTATATTTAATCGCTTAGTTGAAATTTTTGCGATTGGGCTGTTTTTGTTAGCAATTTTACTGTCTTTGGCAGTGGTATCTTACACGCCGGATGACCCAAATTTTATATTTTCTGAGGGACAAAAAGTTAAAAATTTGCTCGGAATTAATGGAAGTATAATATCAGATTTTTTTTTTCAAACGGTTGGATTAATAAGTTATTTCATCCCTATAACAATTATTTTTTCAGCAATTAATATTTTTTTTAAAAAAACACCGAGTATTATTGTAAATAATATTTTTTTAGTAGTTTGCTATAGTTTAATCGGGACTTTCTTTTTTAGTGTTTTTTTAACATCACCCTACTTTCTTTATATTAATGGAAATGGTGGATTTGTTGGTAATTTTTTAAATGAGTCAGTTTTTTTAAAACTTGAGTTTTTGAATAATAAAATTACTTATTATTTCTCTTTAATAACTTTTATTCTTTTATTTGTGCTGAGTTTAAATCCAAGTTCATATTGGATTAAAATATTCATAAGAAAGAAAAAAGGTAACCAAGTTAAAGATCAAATCATAAGTCAGGATCCACAATCTAAAGAAAAAGAAACTGTTCAAGAAACTTTTAACCTCAGTGAGTCCATTTCTGAGACTAAAAAGGTAGGTGCTTTCAAACTTCCTTCACTTGATTTCCTTAAGGTTCCAGAAAAGAAAGTTAAAAATGCAAAAGAAGAAAAAAAAATTGATGCTGATTTTTTGGAAAAAGTATTGTTAGATTTTGGTGTGCAAGGAAAAATAGCAAAAATAAGTACGGGTCCAGTTGTTACCCTTAATGAGTTTGAACCTGCTGCGGGAGTTAAAGTCTCAAAAATTATAAGCCTCTCTGAAGATATAGCAAGAAATACAAGCTCTGAGTCTGCAAGAATTTCTACAATTCCAGGATCTAGTACTATCGGTATTGAGCTCCCAAATTCATCTCGAGACAATGTTATGTTGAGGGAAATAATATCTAGTCCAAAATTTAATAATAAGGATTTAAAATTACCAATAGCCCTTGGTAAGAGTATTTCTGGTCAACCATTAATAGGAGATTTAACTTCAATGCCACATCTTCTAATTGCTGGTACCACCGGCTCTGGAAAATCTGTATGTATAAATACAATTATTCTTTCATTGTTATATAGACACAAACCGGAAATTTGTAAGTTCATCTTAATTGATCCTAAGATGTTAGAGCTTTCGACATATGAAGGAATTCCCCATCTATTATGTCCTGTGATAACTGAAGCTAAAAAAGCTGCTTCAGTTTTAGGTTGGGTAGTAAAAGAAATGGAAAATAGATATAAGTTAATGACAAAAGTTGGCGTTAGAAATATTGATAGTTACAACGCTAAACACAAAATTTCTATGCCCTACATTGTAGTTATTGTGGATGAAATGTCAGATCTTATGCTTGTAGCCAGTAAAGATATTGAAAATTGTATTCAAAAACTTTCTCAAATGGCCAGGGCTGCGGGTATTCATATAATAATGGCAACACAAAGACCTAGCGTTGATGTTATAACAGGTACTATCAAAGCAAATTTCCCAACTCGTATTTCTTTTCAGGTATCTTCAAAAATTGATAGTAGAACAATTCTTGGAGAGCAAGGTGCTGAACAACTATTAGGGAAAGGAGATATGCTTTTTATGTCCTCTGCTAATCGAATTACAAGAATTCATGCGCCATTTGTTTCGGATAATGAAATTGAAAAAATAAATTCTTTTCTTAAATCACAAGGAGATCCGGAATATGTTGATGAAATTTTAAATTTATCCTCTGAAAGTCCATCTGATGATGACTCTAACGGCACAGATCAAGATGACGAACTTTACAATAAAGCACTGGAAATAGTTAAATCTGAGGGAAAAGCATCAACCTCCTTTTTACAAAGAAAACTTCAAATAGGTTACAACAGGGCCGCAAGAATAATAGATATTATGGAAAGTAGAGGCGTTGTCAGTAAAGCTAATCATGTTGGTAAAAGAGAATTATTATAATGAGAACAATTTTTCTCATCTTAGTTTTTTTTTTTATATTTGGTCAAAAGTTTGCTCACTCAGATCCTAAAATCATAAAAAAAATTTCTGATATCAAAAATTTTGCATTTGATTTTGAACAATTCATAAATGATAAAAAAGAGACTGGTAATTGTATAATTTCATTTGATAACAAAATGATTTGTACATATGATGAATCTGGGAAGATAATTGTATCAAACGGAAAGACACTTTTAATTAGAAATAAAAATTCAAGCTTTGCAAATACTTACAAAACTGAAAACACATACTTTAAATATATTCTTAACAAAGAATTTTTAATCTCAAAGATTGAAGGAAATGTTATCAAAAAAGAAAAAAATTTTCTTCTTTCAATTAATGATGAAAATAATCAATTGAATATTTTTTTTGATAAGAATAACCACTTAATTAAAGGGTGGGAAACTATTGATTTATATGGCAACAAAGTAAGGTCCAATATTGTCGTTAAAAATATTAATCAAAAATTACCTGAAAATATTTTTGATCTCAATCTTTATAACTAGCTAGCTCTTATATTTAGTTTTTCCTCTTTAAAAATTTTCATCCCTCTTGCTAAATAATTTTTTATCGCATTAGGATGATCTAGTGTACAAGTGTGAACCCACATTCTTTTGATTTTTTTTTCGAATGATTTTATAATTGCAGTCGATAAAGCATAACCCCCAACTCCCTTGCCAAAATAATCTTCGAACAAACCTAAATATGCAAGTTCTGTCTCTTTTTTTTCTGAATGAAATATCAGTTCAAAATAACCTACTAAATCGTCTCCATTTTTTATTACATAAGTTTCTAAATTTTTATTAGAAACATAATTGGACCATTGGAGATCAGTCCAAACTAGTCTGTCAGTCCATCTATATTTTTTCCCAATTTGCTTATAGAAAAACTTATTCAGTTGAAAATCTGGTTTTGTCTTTTCAATTGAGTAGTTTTCTTCTGGCTTATCTTTTTTAATAAGGTCATTAATATTTTTTAATTCTAAAAAATTTCTCTTTACGCTAATAATCATTGGACCATTTTCCCTACTTTTTCGCCACCAAACAAATGAAAGTGTAGGTGAGGCACTTCTTGACCTCCATTATATCCAACGTTTGATAAAGTTCTAAATCCTTCGTTATCTGTACTCGATATACCAATCTTTTTTGCAACAGTTGAAATACCTTTCATAAGTCCAACTATTTCTTCTGAACTGGCCTTCGATGTAAAATCCTCTAAGTTTACATATTTCCCTTTTGGAATTACTAAAGCATGGACCTTTTTTTGTGGGTTAATGTCGTGAAAAGATAAAACAAAATCATCCTCATAGATTTTTTTGCATGGTATCTCGCCTCTGAGAATTTTTGCAAAAATGTTATTGTCGTCGTAGCTCATTTTTTTCTTTTATCTAGTTCTTTCATAACATCTTCAATTTTGACGTTATTTGCCTCGAGATACACAATCAGATGATACAATACATCGGCTGTCTCATGAACTTTATTTGTATTATTTTCCACAGCCTCAATTAATTCTTTAACTTCCTCTTTAACCTTTTCTACTGACAATTCTTTGTTTGCTAACAATCTATTTGTATAAGATTCACTTTGAGGTTTAGTCTTCCTTTCTCTTACCATTAAAATTATATCTTCCAGAATTTTTAGCATGTCAAGTTCTAACAGGAATTCCTTTAGACTCCAAATATTGCTTGGCTTCTTTCACTGAGTATTTTCCGTAATGAAATATTGATGCCGCGAGAACTGCACTAGCTTTACCCGATTTAATACCCTCTACTAAGTGATCAAGATTTCCAACACCACCAGAGGCAATTAGCGGAATATTTACCTTTGAAGATATCTTTGATATTAATTCAATATCGTAACCAACCTGCGTTCCATCTCTATCCATTGAAGTAACTAGTAGTTCGCCTGCCCCACTTTCTTCCATTATTTTTGCATATTCCAATGCATCAATTCCGCTATTATTTCTTCCACCATGAGTGAAAACTTCCCATTTATCTCCATTTTTTTTGGCGTCTATTGCAACGACAATACATTGCGAACCAAATTTTTTTGAACTATCAACCACAACTTTAGAATTTTCTACTGCCGTGGTATTAATTGAAACCTTATCAGCACCACAGTTTAATAATTTATTTATATCATCAACGCTTCTTACGCCACCACCTACTGTTAAAGGCACAAAACATTTCTTTGAGGTCTTCTCAACAACCTCGTAAATAGTATCTCTATTCTCATTTGAGGCGGTAATATCTAAAAAACAAATCTCATCGGCTCCGCCATCACTATAGATTTTTGCTTGCTCGACTGGATCGCCTGCATCTTTCAAATCAACAAAGTTTATACCTTTAACTACGCGACCATTTTTGACATCTAAACAAGGTATAATTCTATTTTTAAGCATCTTCTTTAGCCAGCTCCTCTAGTTTAATATCACCATCGTATATTGCTTTACCAACTATAACACCTTCAACATTTTTTAATGTTTTGACTTTTTTGATATCTTCTATCGATGAAACACCGCCAGAAATTATTACAGGACAATTTGAAATCTCAGCAACTTTTAATGATTCCTCAAAATTAGGACTTTCTTTTGTTCCATCTTTATTAATGTCAGTAAAAATTAATCTACTAATACCATAGTCATTTACCTCATTCAAAAAATCTAAAGTAGATATGCCTGAACTTTCTTTCCAACCTGATAACGAAAGTTTTCCATCTTTTGCATCCAAACCCAATGCAATTTTTTTGGGAAATTTCTTACAAGCTTTTTTCAAAAAATTTTTATCTTTAATAGCTGCACTTCCTAAGATTACTTTATCTACACCTATATCAGCATATTCTTGGATATTATCAAAATCTCTCACACCTCCACCTACCTCTACTTTAAAATCAAATTTACTTACGATCTCTTTAATAATATCAAGATTTACTGTTTCTCCTGTTAAAGCTCCATCAAGATCAACAATGTGCAAATTTTTAAAACCTTTATCAATAAATTGTGTTGCCTGTTCGACTGGTGATATTTGATATTCTGTCTTTTGACTGAAGTCACCTTTAATTAATCTTACACACTTTTTATCTTTAATATCAATTGCTGGAAATATCTTCATTTATAAATTTATAAAGTTATTGATTATTTTTAATCCAGTTTTATCGCTTTTTTCTGGATGAAATTGAGTGCCAAAAATATTTTCTTTTTCAACTGCACAAACATGTTTTGATGAATAGTCAGTTGTTGCTGAGATAGAATTTTTGTCAGTTGGGACAAACTCATAACTGTGAACGAAATACATGTGTGATTTATCTTTTATATCTCTAAAAATTTTACTCTCTTTTACTAAATTTATTTGGTTCCATCCTATGTGAGGAAGCTTATATTTGCCATTTTGATTATCTATTTTTGTCACTTTTCCTGGGATCCAACATAACCCTTTTGTTTCTGCCTCCTCATACCCAACGTCTGCAAACATTTGAAATCCAACACAAATTCCAAGAAGAGGTTTTTTTTTATTTATTGCAAAATCATTCAAACAATCCACAAGTCCATTAATAGATTGTAATGCATCCACACAGCTTTTAAACGATCCTTGGCCTGGTAAAACAACTTTGTCAGTGGATTGAATTTTGCTTACTTCAGAAGTAACTTCAATTTTTACTTTATTTTGAGCTACTTCTTTAAATGAGTTAATGACAGAGCTTATGTTCCCTGATTTGTAATCAACAATTGTTACGTTCATTAATTTTTATAAAGAGCCCTTAGTAGATGGTACTACTTTTTTATTTTTTGGATCTATTTCAAGTGCTGCTCTAAGCGATCTTGCTAAACCCTTAAAACACGACTCTACTTTGTGGTGACTGTTGTCCCCATATAAATTCTCAATATGCAATGTAATTCCTGCGGATTGTGAAAAAGCTTGAAACCATTCTTTGAATAGTTCCGTATCCATTTCCCCAAGTTTTTCTACTTTTAAATCTACTTTCCAAATTAAATACGGCCTGTTTGAAACATCTAAGGCAACTCTAGTTAAAGTTTCATCCATCGGTATCATTGCGTGAGCATATCTTTTTATCCCAATGAATTTTTTTGATGCTTTTTTAAGACATTCACCAATAGCAATACCGGTATCCTCTGTTGTATGGTGAAGATCTATGTGTGTATCACCTTTTGCTTTTACCTTTAAATCAATCGATGAATGTTTAGAAAGTTGTTCAAGCATATGATCAAGGAAACCTATGCCGGTATCTATTTTAAATTGACCTTTGCCGTCTATATTTAATTCAACGTCAATTTTTGTCTCTTTTGTTTTTCTTGTTATAGATGCTTTTCGCTTCATTTATACCTACGTATATCTATATTATTTAGTCATATCAACAAAACTAATTTCCCACTTGAAGATTAGAAATTAATATCCATTTATATCTCATGACAACGATTGTATTAGTAAGGAAAAAAAATGACGTAGTTGTGGCAAGTGATGGTCAGGTCAGTATGGGAAATACGGTAATTAAAAGCAATGCTAACAAAGTCCGTAAAATTGAGAAACGAAATGTGATTGCAGGTTTCGCGGGTTCAACAGCTGATGCATTAACTCTTTTTGAGAGACTAGAAGCTAAACTTGAAAAACACGCAGGAAATTTAACGCGTGCAGCAGTCGAGCTCGCTAAAGATTGGAGAACTGACAAATATTTGAGACGACTTGAAGCATTAATGGCAATTGGTGATAAAGAAAAAAGTTTTATAATTTCAGGTACCGGAGACGTTTTAGAGCCAGAAGGTGATGTTATTGGAATTGGATCAGGTGGAAACTACGCACTTGCAGCTGCAAAAGTTTTAATGGATACAGAATTAAATGCTGAAGAAGTTGCAAAAAAAGCAATTGAAGTTGCAGCTGATATTTGTGTATTTACAAATAATAATATTAGAATTGAAAAAATATAATGGAAAAATCAAATATTAAATCATTCCCAAAAAAAAATTCTGAGGAAAAAAAGAATCACATAGATTCTCTTTCGCCAAGGGAGATTGTATCTGAATTGGACAGATATGTTGTGGGGCAAAACAAAGCCAAGAGAGCTGTTGCTATTGCTCTAAGAAATAGATGGAGAAGACAGGCTTTAAAAGGTGAAATGAGAGACGAGGTTTTGCCTAAAAATATATTAATGATTGGACCAACGGGTGTTGGTAAAACTGAAATATCAAGAAGATTATCCAAATTAGCTGAAGCACCTTTTGTAAAAGTCGAAGCTACAAGATTTACTGAAGTTGGTTATGTCGGAAGAGATGTGGAACAAATTATTAGAGACTTGCTAGAAATTGCAATTGCGATGGAAAAAGTTAAGAAAAGAAAAGAGGTTCACACTAAAGCACAAAAACTCGCTGAAGAGAGAGTTTTAGATGCTTTAGTAGGAAACAAAGCAAGTGTAGCCACAAGAGAAAGTTTTAGGAAGAGACTTAGGGATGGAGATTTAGACGAAAACGAAATCGAAGTTCCGATTAATGAAAGTGGAAATATGCCAAGTTTTGAAATACCTGGAATGCCTGGAGCAAATATTGGAATGATAAATATTGGTGACATGCTTGGTAAATCAATGGGCAAAAAATCAAAAAAGAAAAAAATGACTGTAAAAGAGTCTCATGAAATCTTATTAAATGAAGAGGCTGATAAACTTATTGAAGAAGATAAAATTATTAAATCTGCAAAAAATGTGACTGAAAATAACGGAATTGTTTTCTTAGATGAAATTGATAAAATTTCTGCAAGAACTGATAGAGTTGGTGGAGATGTATCAAGAGAAGGCGTTCAGAGAGATTTGTTACCATTAATAGAAGGCACTACTGTAAGTACAAAGTATGGACCAGTAAAAACAGATCATATATTATTTATAGCATCAGGAGCTTTCCAGCTAGCAAAGCCTTCTGATTTACTTCCAGAATTACAAGGAAGATTGCCAATAAGAGTTGAGCTTGATGCATTAAACAGTTCTGACTTTAAAAGAATTTTAAAAGAACCAGATAACAGTTTAATTAAACAGTATAAGGCATTATTAAAAACTGAAAATGTTGATTTGGAATTCTCAGAGGATGGAATTGATACAATTGCTAATCTAGCAAGCGAAGTAAACTCATCTGTTGAAAATATTGGTGCAAGAAGACTTCACACTATTATTGAAAGAGTTTTGGATGAAATTAGTTTTACAGCAACAGACAGATCAGGTGAAAAAATTGTAATTGATTCAAAATATGTAAATGAAAATCTTGGACAATTAGTAAAAGATAATGATTTATCTAAATTTATTCTTTGATTTTAAATAAACGTTAAAAGATCCTGAGTTCTTTTTGGCATTTTCTATATTTTTAATTTTTTTCATAAGTTCATCATTAGAATTAATAAATTCAGGTATAGAATGTTTCAATATACTTAATTCAGATGATTTATAAGGATCTTCGAAAGATTTAGATCTTGTACCTTTGCCGGTAATTATATTTATTTTTGAAATATGTTTTTCAAAACAATCACTAATAGTTTTTTCAACAATTTTGTTAGCTTGATCAAGACTTAAACCATGCAGATCTATAGCAAACGTTGATATATTTTTACTCGTTAATGGGCTGTCACTATCTTTTGGGATAATCTTATCTTTGCTTTTAACGAAATTCTTCCAATCTTGAAAATCTTTGTCTGATATTTTTTTGCTCAAATATTAAGTATTAGTCTCAACCAAAATCCAATTTGGATCATTGGAACTTAAGTTTCTGGAAAATCTCCAAGTATCATATACTTTTTTAACCTTTTCTGGGTCACCTGTCAGAATCTTAGAATTTTTATCCCTGTTGCATGATATAATTTCGCTTATAAAATCTACTGTTACTTCAAGAACATTTTCTTTTTGCTCGTGGTTTTTAATTTCTGCTGAGTTTATTCCAATAAAAGTTGTCTCCGACTTTATCCCGTTTTTTTCTCTATTAGAAATTGCTTCCTGAAATTGATTTAAAACTCTTCCATCTAATAAGTTTTTAATATCTTTTATTGATCCTTTTGAAAAATTTGTAATGATTGTCTCGTAAGCTACCTTTGCCCCTTCGATAAAATCTTTTTTTGCATTTTCATCAAAATTTCTGTAATTTGGTTTTTCTGCAGACTTCATCTCTGGCATCTCATGTGGGAAGCTATTGGAAATATCGTCTTCATAACCTGATCTTTTGCCTAAAATTCCTCTTAGTCTTAAAAAAATAAAGCCAGCTATCATGGCCAACAAAATAATATCTAAATATTCAAAGCTATAATTCATATTTAAATAATATTTACTCTATTGCTTAATTTCAACAAGCAATTTAAATTAAAGACAAATGAACACAGCGCTTTTATTGATAATTTTGATCCCAATCTTAGAAATCTATTTATTTATAAAAATTGGAAGCCAAATCGGAGCTTTTACAACTATTTCTCTCATATTTTTTACAGCTATAATTGGTGTCTTTTATGTTAGGTACGAAGGTTTAAACACTCTTAAGTCTGGGGTCTCTCAACTCTATAAAAATCAAATGCCATTATTTGAGTTAATGTCTGGAGCAGCATTAGCAGTAGCAGCCATTTTATTAATTTTGCCAGGATTTGCTACTGACATTTTAGGTTTCTTAATAATATTTCCTTTAACAAGAAAATTGATTTTTAAATTGATCACAAAAAAAGCGAAAGATAAAGATGAAGTGTATATTAAAGATGATTTGATTGAAGAGGAATTTGTAGATAAGGATAATGAAAATGACAAAAAATTATAAAATACTTACCTCATATATAAAAGATGTCTCTTCAAAAATAGCTGGGACTGAAAATTACATATATTTAAAAGACAATATTCCAAAATATTCTCTAGGAATAGATATAAATTCTTTGCCATTAAAAAATAATATGGCAGAGGTGAATATAAAATTAACTTTTGATAATAAAAATGATAAGGACAAAAAAGCATATTTTGAAATGATTCATACTGCCGTTATTAAGGTCGAGGAAGCGGCTGTAAACAAAGATGAGTTAAAAAGAATTTTTCTAAGTGATGTGCCTACTGAAATGTATCCTGAAATTGAAAAAAAATTTTTTGAGATAGTAAAATCAATTGGTTATCCAGAAATAAAGTTAGAAAAGAAGATAAATTTTAAAGAACTATTTGAAAAAGATCAAAAGTAATTTTTTTTAAGAGATCTTTTGAGAAAATTTTGATGTTCATTTAATTCGTTTGAAGAAGGTTGAATAATATCTTTGCAAAAACTTATTTTTGAGCTTTTATTAATTTCCATATTATCATTTTTCTCTGAAAAGTTTAATTTTGGCTCTTTTTGATCAATTAAGTTTACATAGACTTTGGATAATAGCTCACAGTCAATTAAAGCAGTATGTAATTTTCTTTTAGAGTTATCAATTCGAAATCTTTTACATAATGCGTCAAGACTAATTTGAGAGCCAGGAAATTTCTCTCTTGCTAAATCCAAAGTGTCGATTACTTGATCTTTTAATATTGGTTTTTTCCCTAATAATTTTAATTCATTATTCAAATGAGATAAATCAAACTGGGCATTATGTATTACTAATTTTGTACCATCAATAAATTTTAAAAAGTCATCAGCTATTTCATGAAATTTTTTTTTATCAGACAGAAATTCGTCTGAGTATCCATGTACTTTAAAAGCTTCTTCCGAAACTTTCCTCTGAGGATTTAAATAACAATGAAAACGATTGGAGGTCAAAATTTGATCCTCAAGTTCTATACAGCCTATCTCGATTATTCGGTGTCCATTTTCAACTGAGAGACCAGTAGTCTCCGTATCAAGCACTATTTCTTTCATTTGCTTATTTTTTTTAAAA
Organism: uncultured Pelagibacteraceae bacterium; assembly: GCA_902528375.1. Classification (GTDB taxonomy): domain Bacteria; phylum Pseudomonadota; class Alphaproteobacteria; order Pelagibacterales; family Pelagibacteraceae; genus Pelagibacter. Next base: position 21,147 of record CABZSS010000002.1, on the reverse strand, counting down.
TTAACTTTACATTTTTCTTAGCAGTGTTTCTAATAAAATTATTTTTTATAATGTAGGTTGATTTTTTTCTCTTTAAGTTTATCGGTAGTTGATTTCTTCTTAGTATATTTATCAACTTTGAATTGATATTTTTTCTTTTATTGAGTTTTTGTTTAATCTTTTTTTTATTGGCTTCAACAAAAATGATAACATCTTTTTTTTTATTCAATCTGTTTTCTAAATATAAAGGGACATCCAAAACAACAAATTTTTTTTCTTTATTTGTTTTAAAGAAATTTTCCATTTTTTTTCTTACTATTGGATGAATTATTTTGCCTAAAGCATATAAATTTTTCTTATTTTGGAAAATTATTTTAAGCAGTTCCTCTTTTTTCAAAGGGAAGTTTCTCACCTTATCAGGAAATCTTTTCTTAATTTTTTTAAATAAAAATTTATCTTTTTTGTAAAGATTTGAGACAACCAAATCAGCATTGAAAACTGGGTATCTAAATAAATTTGAAATGAATGTTTTTCCTGAACCGATATCCCCAACTAGCGCAATTCTTCTCATTTTAAGATTTCTATTGTTTTCTCATCAATTTTTGGTAATACCTTATTCCACAAAACAAAAGATTGGTGGGCCTGATATATAAACATCATTTTACCATTTTCTGTTTTATTACCATTAACCTTTGCCTCTTTTAGAAAATTTGTTTCACTTGGATTGTAAATTACATCGTAAAAAAATTTATTATTTCCGAACTTATTTAAATCCAAATCAAAATTTTCTTTATTTAAGCCAACGCTCGTCGCATTAATAGCTATATCAAACTCGGGAATATCACCCCATTTTTGAATGGTTATGTCATTAAAAATTTCTTTTATTTTTTTTGCTTTTTCAAATGTTCTATTAGTTAAAGAGATGTTTTCGCATCCCATGTTTTGTAAAGCGAGGATAATGGAAGGACTAACTCCGCCAGCTCCTATTATAAGCGCCTTTTTTCTTTTAACATCATAATTGATGTACCTTATGGCTAATTCAAATCCAGCAATATCTGTATTGTGGCCTATTATTTTATCATCTTCTATACAAATAGTATTTACAGAGTTCGTTTTTTTTGCCTCAGAACTGAGGCTGTCCAAAAACGGTATTACTGAATTTTTAAATGGAACTGTAACGTTGACGCCATTTATTTCTGATTCTCTGATACTCTCAATTAGTTTTGGAATTTCTTTTTTTTCAAGAAGTTTTTTCTCATAAATTGCTTCAATCTTGTTTTTTTTGAGCCAAAAGTTATGAAGTTTTGGAGATAAAGAGTGATCGATTGGATTTCCTATAACACAAAATTTTTTCATTTAATATTTTCCAAATATTTTCTTATAATCTTAATCGGTAGACCCATTATTGTATTAACGTCTCCCTTAATTTCACTGAATAATTTTTTCCCTTCCCCTTCTATTTGATAAACATTGTAAGAATATAAGTTTTTATCTGAAATTTTACTTAAATATATTTTAAACTCTTCTTTAGAAAAGTTCTTCATTTTCATTTCAGCTTTTTCAGTATAATTCCAAATCATTTTTCCGTCTAAAGATATACAAACTGAACTTATAAGAAAATGTGATTTACCGTTTAGTGAGCTCAAAATATTCATAGCTTCTGTTCTATTTGTTGGTTTTGAGATAAGTTTTCCGTTTAAATCAATTACACTATCTGCACCTAAAACCATTTCTCCCATTCTTTTTTGACTAACTTTATTCGCTTTTAATTCGGCTAAATTTTTAGATATAAGTTCTGGTGTTGCTCCTTGGTTTATTAAAGATTTTTTCACTTCATCTTCATCTAAATTGGACGGTTCAATTGTACAATTTATATTGTTTTCATCCAATATTTTTTTTCTTATTTCACTCTTTGATGCCAAAATTATTGACTTCATTTTTGATTAAAAATATCATGTATCTTAAGAATTGACGCAGCTGTTTCTTCTACAGATTTCCTTGTTACATCAATACTTGGCCATTTATATTTCTGGAAGAGTTTTCGTGCGTCTTCCGTTTCTTTTTGCACATTATCTAAATTTGTATACTCTGTGCTTTCATTATCTTTAATTGATTGCATCCTATTTTTACGTAAATCTACCAACCTATTAGGTTCTGCGGTCAAACCAACTATACATTTTTTTTGAGGATTTTTTTTTAATATATCAGGAACAGAGTTTTCATTTACCAATGGTATATTTGATATCTTCATTCCTTTATTTGCTAAATAAATCGAAGTTGGCGTTTTACTTGTTCTGCTTACACCCAGAATGATGATATCAGATTTATCAATGTCTTCTACTGAATTACCATCATCGTGATTCATTGTAAATTGTATGGCTTCGATTTTTTTATAATACTCATCATCCATTATGTGTTGTCTACTAGGAACATTGAGAGCTTTTTGATCCAAAAGTTTTGAAAAACTAATAATCAAATCCCCTAAAATGCCAAAGCATGGAATATTTTTGGAACTACACTCATTGGATAAATGTCTAGCTAATTTATTGTCAACAATTGTGTATAATACTATAACATTGTGTTGTCTTTGTGAGACTTCAAGAATTTTAGAAATTTGATTTTCTGTTCGTGTAAAAGAATAAAAGTGTGTTTTATACTTAAAGTTTTTGAATTGAGCTTTAATTGCAAGAAATATTCTTTCCAATGTTTCTCCTGTTGAGTCGGATATTAAATATATATCATATGTATTAATCATGTATAAAAAGTATATCTGTGTGTATAAGTTGCTTCATAAAATAAATAAAAATTCTATTCAAAGATTTTAATGTATAAGTGCACATTTATATACATTTTTAACCATGTTGATAAATATTATACTTTTTAGATAAAAAAATGATAATTGATTAAAACTCAAAGAATTCAAAGGTAAATTTTATAAATCTTATGTGAAAAAACTGTTATAAACTTGTTAAAAAACATTAACTACCATTATTAACAGTACATACTACAAACAATATAGATAATATTTAATTATATGAATACTCTTATACAAGATTACATAAATAATAAATTCTCTGGAACTCCTATATGGTTAATGAGACAAGCTGGTAGATATTTGCCAGAATTCAGATCCATAAGAGAAAAGAATCAAGATTTTATTAAACTATGTTTAAATACTAAATTATCATCTGAAATAACAATACAACCAATTACTAGGTTTGATTTTGATGCTGCTATAATTTTTTCTGACATTCTGCTAGTTCCATACGCACTCGGTCAACAAGTAAATTTTAAAAAAAATTTTGGACCTGATTTAAATAAGCTTGATTTAAATATATTAAATACTGTTAAAAAGGAAGGTTTTCTTAAAAAACTAAATCCAGTTTATGAAACAGTTAAAGAAACAAAAAAAAAATTATCCATAAACAATAAAGATACTATAGGTTTTATTGGTGCTCCGTGGACCCTTTTACTATACATGCTTAACAGAAAGTCCCCGAAAGAAGGAAATTTTAATGTCTTTCCAAAAGATAAATATATTAATAATATTTTAATGAAGTTAGACGAATTCTTAAAAATACACATTGAAGCTCAAATTAAAAGTGGCGCATCTATAATTCAGATCTTTGATAGTTGGGCCGGACTTCTTCCAGAAGAAGACCTAGAGTATTTCGTCTATAAGCCCAACAAAAGTTTAGTTGATTTTATAAGACAAAAAAAAACAATCTCAATTTGTTTTCCACGAAACATCAATAATTACAAAAAATTTGTAGATAATGTTAACCCAGACATAATTAGTATCGATTATAATGTTGATCCTTCAATCATTAGAGATACTATTGATATTCCTGTCCAAGGAGGTTTTGATCCAAAAATTTTACTTCAAAATAAAGAAATTTTAAGAAATGAAGTGACAAAATATTTAAAAACTTTCGATAAAAAAAGATATATATTCAATTTAGGACACGGAGTTTTACCGGAAACAAACCCGGATATGGTTAGATATTTAGTAGAAGAAGTTAGGAGTTTTAATGGAAAGTGATCATCCTCAAGTAAACTTTGGAAAGACTGGTGTTTTATTAATCAATCTTGGGACACCAGATTCTACAGGATGGTGGGATATAAGAAAATATTTAAATGAATTTTTATCAGACAGACGGGTTATAGAAGTAAATCCTTTTTTATGGAAAATTATTTTAAACTTATTTATTCTTACTTTTAGACCCTCTAAAACAGCTAAAGCGTATAAAGAAATATGGATGAAAGAAGAAAATATATCACCTTTACGTTATTATACTATTAAGCAAGCTGAAAAAGTGAAATCTATTATATCTAATGAAAACTTGATTGTTGATTATGCAATGAGATATGGAAATCCAAGCATAAAGAGTAAAATGCTTAATTTACAAGAAAGTGGATGTGAAAACATTATAATACTTCCTCTGTATCCACAGTATGCAGCAGCAACAACAGCTACGGTTTGTGATGAAGTGTACAGGACGCTAATGAAAATGAGATGGCAGCCCAGTCTTCAAATTATTCCTCACTACGAATCTGAACCACTTTATATTCAAGCAATTGTGAATTCTATAAATAACAAACTGAGCAGCATTAATTGGAAACCTGATTTAATATTAGCATCTTATCACGGCATACCAAAAAAATATTTTGACAAAGGTGATCCATATCATTGCTATTGTCACAAAACCACTAGATTGATTAAAGAAAAGTTTAATAAAGACATACCCGTTTTGACAACTTTTCAATCAAGATTTGGTCCACAAGAATGGCTTCAGCCCTATACAGATAAAACTTTGGAAAGTTTACCCAAAGAGGGAAAAAAAAATATCTTAGTAATTTCTCCTGGTTTCTCCTCTGATTGCGTTGAAACCCTTGAGGAAATTTCTATTCAGGGAAAAGAAAGCTTTTTAGAGTCTGGTGGGGAAAGATTTGACACAATTCCTTGCTTAAATGATAACGAGGATCATATAAAATTATTGGTGCACTTAATTAACAAGAGCATAAGAAAATGAATTATTATCTAATATTTAAATCCCTACATTTAATTGCTGTAATTTCTTGGATGGCCGGATTACTTTACTTGCCAAGAATATTTGTTTATCACACAGAAAACTCATCAAATATTGAGGTTTGTAAAGTTTTTAAAGTAATGGAGAGAAAATTGTATTTCTACATTATGTATCCAGCAATGTTGCTTTCTTGGATATTTGGTTTGGCCCTAATACACTCTGTTGGCCTTGAATTACTAAGTGCGCTTTGGATGCAAGTTAAATTTTTTTTGGTAGTTACTCTAACGGCTTATCACTTTTATCTTGGATCGTGTTTAAGAGCTTTTAAAGATGACAGAAATACATCAAGCTCAAAATATTTTAGAATTATTAATGAAATACCAACTATACTGTTAATTTTGATCATATTTTTTGCAATTTTAAAGCCATTAGGAGGTTGAAATATCATAAATATATATTATATTAATTTAATCAAATTACTTATCTCCCCAAATGAAAATTCAAGAACTTAAAAAAAAGAGCCCTGCACAACTAATTGAACAAGCTGAAAAGCTAGGTATAGAAAATGCTAGCACACTTAGGAAACAAGAAATCTTATTTGCAATACTAAAAAAACTTGCCGAGAAAGGTGAAGAGATTACCGGAATGGGCGTACTTCAACTTCTTCAAGATGGATTTGGTTTTTTAAGAGCTCTTGAGTCAAACTATTTACCTGGAGCCGATGATATTTACGTCAGCCCAAGTCAAATTAGAAAATTTGGTTTAAGAACAGGTGACACCGTCGAAGGGCCTGTTAGAGCGCCAAAAGAGGGAGAAAGATATTTTGCTTTGCTTCAAGTGAGCAAGATAAATCTTGAAGATCCTGAAAAATCAAGACACAAAATTGCTTTCGACAATTTAACACCTCTATATCCCAACAAACAAATAGTTATGGAAGTTGAATCAAATACAGTTGAAAAAAAACCAAATTTAACACCAAGGTTAATTGATCTTGTAAGTCCAATTGGAAAGGGTCAGAGATCTTTGATTATATCCCCACCAAAGGCAGGAAAAACTATGATTTTACAAAGCATAGCTAATTCGATTACTGCAAATCATCCGGAATGTTATCTGATGGTTTTGCTTATTGATGAAAGACCTGAGGAAGTAACTGATATGCAGCGTACTGTAAAAGGTGAAGTAATAAGCTCAACTTTCGATGAACCTGCGCAAAGGCACGTTGCAGTAGCAGAAATGGTAATAGAAAAAGCTAAGAGAATGACGGAACATAAAAAAGATGTCGTAATTCTTTTAGACTCAATAACAAGACTTGGAAGAGCATATAATGCTGTTGTTCCATCCTCAGGAAAAGTTTTAACGGGCGGTGTAGACGCTAATGCACTTCAAAGACCAAAAAGATTTTTTGGAGCAGCCAGAAACATTGAAGAGGGTGGGTCATTAACAATTATCGCTACTGCGTTAATAGATACTGGAAGCAGAATGGATGAGGTTATATTTGAGGAATTTAAAGGAACAGGTAATAGCGAAACTATATTAGATAGAAAAATATCTGAAAAAAGAATATTTCCAGCAATTGATATTACAAAATCGGGGACAAGAAGAGAGGAACTTCTTTTCGATAAAAATGATCTTCAAAAAATGAATGTTCTTAGACGTATCATAGCTCCGATGGGGTCAATGGATGCAATAGAGTTTATAAATTCTAAGCTTAAAAATACCAAAAGCAACAACGAGTTTTTTAATTCTATGAATAAACCCTCTTAAGAAATAGGACTTATTAATTTATTTAAATAAACCCTTTATTTGATAATATTTGTTTATGAATGACGCAAATTTGTCAAAATATAAAAAACTTTTTTATGAAAAAAGATATAGTGAAATCATTCTTAAATTAGAGTCATCTACCACAGAAAAAGACAGGTCCCCCGCCATTTTAAATTTACTAGGTATTTGTAGAGCATCCCAGAAAGGTAAAACTGATAGAGATGTTGACTATGCTTTGAAAGACTTTGAAGCAGCATTTAATAAAGATAATTTTGGCGAAATTTCATTAGATGCCTTATGTAATCACATTAAGCTTTGTGCTGAAATGGGTCGGAAAGAGTCTGATAAAGTAAACAATTTAATTGTATCTGAAAAAATGTACTCCGACGCTAGTAAAAAGTTCTCAAATAATGAAAGGTATTTAGCGCATGGTATTGACTTATATAAATATCTTTTAAAACATAAAGAGAGAATTTCAAAATTAGAAGAACTTTTAAAATTCAAAAAATTAAATAAGCTTTTTGGAACAGTTTATATTACTTCTCAAATGTACTTGAGTAGTTGGCGACAAAAAGATTTTGGTGATTTCCAAAAAAAATTTTCAAAAGTTTTCAGTTCTTTCGATGCCAAAAAATTATCCAAAATTGATACAAAAAAGAAAAATATTAATATAGGATTTTTGTCTCCTGATTTTTGTAAATCTCATTCAATATCTTATTTCGTAAAAAATTTGATAAAAGATTTAAAACAAACAAAATTTAAATCATACGGATTATCCCTTTTGCGCGTTGAGGAACAAGATGAAACAACGCAGATTTTTAAAGATCTTTTTGACGATTGGATTGATCTTGGAAATAAATCAGATCAAGACACTGTAAATATAATACAAAACTCAAACATTGATATTTTGTTTGATCTCGCCGGCTTATGGTCCTCAAACAGAATATCTATTTTCAATACAAGAATTTGCCCTCTACAGATATCATGGCTAGGGTTTAATAATTCATCGGGTCTTAACGAAATAGATTTTATTTTAGCTGACATAAATACTGTAAAAGAAGAAGAAACAGAATATGGGCCAAAAATTTGCAAACTTCCTAAAATTTGGAATTCGCATTGTGGTTTTGAAAATGAACGTCTTTTTAACGAATTACCGTTTAATAGGAATAATTATTTTACCTTTGGGTCTTTAAACAATTTTATGAAAATAAATGATGAAGTCCTTGATGTTTGGATAAAGATATTAAAAAAAGTTAAAAACTCAAAAATAATCCTCAAATCATCTTTATATATTTGTGAAGATGTAATTAAAAAAAGATTTGAAAAAGAGGGGCTATCAAACTCACTTGAAATATTAAAAAAAACTAAAAGAAATGATTTTTTGTCCCATTTAAATACTTACAACAAGATAGACCTATGTTTAGACACATTTCCATTTAATGGAGTTACCACAACATTTGAAGCTTTGTGGAAAAACGTTCCTGTGCTAACAAAAAAAGGATATAATTTTAATTCAAGATGTGGTGAAAGCATTTTAAAAAATGCAAATTTAAGTAATTTTATTGCAATTACTGACGAAGATTATATAGAAAAAGCATCCTATTATGCGTCAAGTATAAGTGTATTAAATACCATTAGAAAAGATCTTTTTAATCGAATTTATCAAACACCTTTATTTGATACTAAACAGTTTACTAATGATTTTTGTCGGTCCCTTGATCAAATGATAATAGAAATTAATAAAAATTATAAATAGCCTAGTTCTATCATTTCTTTTTGAAAAAGTTTTTCAATTTTTTTTATAATATTTACTGGAACTTCATCTTTCCATGTACCAATTTTTCCATTTCTAAAAAAAAGAGCACCCTTACCTTTTTCTTTAAATCCTTCAGTTTTTTCCATTTTTTGTAACTCATTGAACCGAGTTAGTTTTAGAGCTTTTTTTAGTTTATCCATATTAAACTCAGTTCCATCAATTTCCTTTATATAATTTATTACTTTTGTAAAAGTATCGAGTTCATTTAAGATCATATCTTCATATTTAAGAATTAGAACCTTGCAAGAATTATAATTTTTCCAGGAATTATAATGTTCTGACCATGTGCCCATGAGAGTTTTTTCGTAACTTTTGCCACCTGAGGATGGATATTCATAACTATAAGATGAGGATAAATGAACAAAAGTTTTCTCGTAGTCAGAGCCTAAGTGATGAGAATAAGATACTAAAACATCTCTTGGATCTCTAACTAGGTAAATTGCTCCAATAGTATTTTTAAATGATGTAAATTTATAAGAGCCCACAGTACACATTGCATTATGTGTTTTAACAAAGTTTGTTTTGTTATTTAAATTTATATAGTTTTGCAAAGCTTCCCAATTTTTTACTATCTCTTCAAACTTATAATAATCTACTTTAAGATGATCTAATATTACTTGATCAGGAAATCCTTGAGCTTTAAAGTTGTCTAGAATTGAGCTTTCAAGGCTCAGTTTTTCATCTGATTTAAGAAAATAACTTTTTAAAAACATACGTAACCAAGTGTTTCCACTTTTCGGATATGACGCTAACCAAATGATCATAATATATTTTAATGATATCCTTATATTAAATTCAATATATAATATATTTATGACAATTTGTGCCCTATCCACAGGAATAGGGGCTTCCGGAGTTGCTATAATTAGAATTTCTGGCCCTGATACAAGTTTCCTTATTAAAGCATTAACAAACAAGGCAATGCCAACGCCTAGAGAGGCAACTCTTCTAGAATTAAACAATATCAACAACAATAGACCAATAGATCAAGGCATAGTTTTGTGGTTCCCTGGCCCAAAAAGTTATACAGGTGAGGATATGGCAGAATTACATGTTCATGGAAGCAAAGCAGTAGTCAAAGAACTTCAAGAAACACTTTTAAGCACAAAAAAATGTAGATTAGCGGAACCAGGAGAATTTACAAAGCTTGCTTTTTTAAATGGGAAAATAAATCTTCTTCAAGCTGAAGCCATAGGAGATTTAATAGCAGCAGAAACTGAAATTCAAATGGAACAAGCCCAAAATATTATAAAAGGTAAATCATTTTTAAAATTTAATGAGCTCAGAGAGAATTTAATCAAAGTTTTATCAAAAATTGAGGCAAAGATAGATTTCCCGGATGAAGATTTACCCTCCAATGTTCTTGATGATGTTAAAAAAGATGTATCTATTATTGAGAATGAAATTAAAAAAATATTATTGAGTTATGAAGTTGGGGAAAGAATAAGAACAGGTTATAAAATCGCTATAGTTGGACCCCCCAACTCCGGTAAATCAACATTGATGAATTATTTAAGTAAAAGAAATGTTGCAATAGTATCTGATGTTGCAGGTACTACTAGAGATGTATTGCAAACAAATTTAAATTTTTACGGTTATCCAGTTATAATTTCAGACACTGCAGGTATAAGAGACTCAAAAGATGTAATTGAAAAAGAAGGCATTAAGCTTGCCTTTGAAAAAGCGGAGGAAGCTGATCTTAGAATAGTTGTTATAGAGCCAAAAAATGTTGATTTCTATGGTTTTTTGAATGATCTATTTAATAAGAACACTATCTTAGTAATTAACAAATCTGACCTTAATAAATTTGATGTGAAAGATAGACTTAATAAATATGATCCAATTTCTGTGTCTTTTCTTAAAGAAAAAAACATTGATGAATTATTAGATCGTATTAAAAAAAATTTAATTACTGATATGAAATTTAGTGATGATGTTTTTGTAACTAGAGAGAGACATAAAAATAATTTAAAAGAGTGCTTAAAAAACTTACAAAACTTTAAAGACAAAACTGAGTCTTTAGATTTCGACAAAGGGGCAGAAGATCTTAGGCTGGCACAAGTCAGTTTAGGTAAAATTGTCGGAAAAGTCGATGTAGAGGCTATATTAGGTAGTATTTTCAACGATTTCTGTATTGGCAAATAACCACAATTTTGCTGGATTTTTAGTATCTTTTTTAACTAAATCATTGGTATTAGCCAGTTTTTTAATGTTTTTTTGTTAAAACTTGTAAAATTCCTCATCAATTATAAATTCTACGTATGAAAAATAATTTTTCATTTGATGTTGTTGTAATTGGTGGTGGTCACGCTGGGTGTGAAGCAGCTGCTGCCTCTGCTCGAATGGGTGTTACAACTGCATTGTTTACGAACGACACGAACACTATAGGCGAGTTGTCTTGTAACCCTGCAATCGGTGGGCTAGGTAAAGGGCATTTAGTAAGAGAAATAGATGCTTTAGATGGTGTTATGGGAGACATAGCTGATAAATCTGGTATTCAATTTAGACTTTTAAATAGGAGCAGAGGACCAGCTGTACAAGGTTTGCGAACACAAAGTGATAGGTCTATTTATAAAAAAGAAATGCAGTCAAAACTATTAAACTATTGTAATTTAAGCATATTTTCAATGTCAATAAATGAATTTATAATTGAAAATAATGAGATAAAAGGTCTCAGGGCAGTAGACTGCACAGAAATCAAATGTTCCAAGGTAATTCTCACAACTGGCACTTTTTTAAATGGTTTAATACATATAGGTGATAAAAAAACGCCAGCTGGTAGGTATGATGAAAAACCGACCTTAGGTTTATCGGATCAATTAAGAAAATATGATTTTAAATTAGGTAGACTAAAGACTGGAACTCCTCCAAGGTTAGACGGTACTACAATCAATTATGATAACCTTGAACAACAAGATGCAGATAAAGATATCTCATTTTTCTCTTTCTTAACTAAAAAAGTTTATAACGATCAAATTTCATGTAGTATGACTTACACAAATAAAAAAGTTCACGAGATTATTTCTGAAAACTTAAAAAAGAGTGCAATGTATTCCGGAAGTATTAAGGGTGTTGGTCCTAGATACTGTCCATCTATTGAAGATAAAATTTATAAATTTAAAGATAAGACTAGACATCAGATCTTTTTAGAACCTGAAGGCCTTAACGATAATACAGTGTATCCAAATGGTATTTCTACATCTCTTCCAGAAGAGATACAGTACAAAATATGTCATAATATCAATGGTTTAGAGGATGTTAAAATTATAAGGCCTGGATATGCTATAGAATACGATTATATTGACCCTAGAGAGCTTTTCTCAACCTTAGAGACTAAAAAGATTAAAAATTTCTATTTAGCAGGACAAATAAACGGAACTACTGGTTATGAAGAAGCAGCAGCACAAGGATTGATTGCTGGGGCGAATGCAGCTTTATCGATCCAAAATAAAGAACCATTAATTTTAGATAGATCTCAAGCTTATATCGGTGTCATGATAGATGACTTAGTAACTAAAGGGGTTGCTGAGCCTTATAGGATGTTCACTTCAAGAGCTGAATACAGATTAACTCTTAGATCTGACAATGCTGATTTAAGATTATCTGAAATAGGAATAAATATTGGCTTAGTATCAAAAGAAAGAACTGAATTTTTTAATTCAAAAAGTAAAAATTTGAGGAATATTTCAAACAAAATGGATAAATTAAAAATTTCACCCTCAAAGGTATCTAAATTCGGTGTAAAAATTGCAAAAGATGGAATTTTAAGGACAGCTAGCAACATACTTGCTCAAAAAGGTGTGACTATGGATAAAATTAGGGAGATTTGGCCTGAATTAAGCTTTATATCTAAGGATATAGACGAACAATTAGAGACCAATGCCCATTACAAGGGTTATTTGAAGAAACAAAGTGCTGATATATTAGCTTTTAAAAGAGATGAAAATCTCAAAATCCCAGATAACATTAATTATGATAGTTTTTCTGGGTTTTCAAACGAAGTAAAGTCAAAATTTAAGCAAATTAGGCCAAAAACAATGGGTCAAGCACTCAGAATTGACGGTATAACCCCAGCGGCAGTATTTATTCTGTTGTCACATCTTAAAAGAAAGTCTATTAAGAAGATAGCTTGATAGATTCGCATAAAATTAATTACTCAAAACTAAACACTTTGAATGTTTCACGTGAAACATTTCTTGAACTAGATGAATTTAAAGAAATGATTTTGGATGAGAACAAAAAAATTAATTTAATTAGCCAACATACTGAAGAATTAGCCAGAGATAGACATATAATTGACTGTGCACAAATCATTGATTTAATTGATGAAAATCATCTATCTTGCACTGATTTAGGATCCGGCTCAGGTTTACCTGGTTTAGTTATAGCAATAATCAAAAAAAAACAAAAATCGAAGATGAAATTTTTTCTTTACGAAAAAAGTTTTAAAAAAAGCAATTTTTTAAAAAAAGTAATTAATAAATTCGAACTTAACGCAGAAGTAATAAATCAAAATATCTTTGATCAAAAAAAATTAAACTCTGATTTGATTGTGGCAAGAGCATTTAAACCTTTGCCGGTTATTTTAGATTTAGTAACGAAAAACTTTAATGATTATAAAGACATCATTTTGTTTCTAGGAAAAAGTGGAAAGAGTTCAATTGAACAATGTCTACAAAATTGGAATTTAGAATTTATAGAGAAAAAAAGCGTAACAGAAAAAGACTCAATCATAATAAAAATAAATAAAGTGAGTAAAAAAAAATGAAAGAAAAAATTATTTCAGTCATTAATCAAAAGGGCGGAGTTGGGAAAACGACGACCGTAATTAATTTAGCGGCAGGACTTAGTTTAAATGGAAAAAAAATACTAGTTATAGATTTGGACCCACAAGGAAATGCAACAACAGGATTAGGTTTGTCTAATGTAGCAGATACTAGCAAATCAATTTATGGAGTTTTGAACGGAAAAGAGGAGATTCATAGTTCAATTCAGAAGACTAACTTCCAAAATTTAGATATCGTAACATCAAATGTTGATTTATCTGGTTTGGAGGTTGAAACCGCAGATGACGAAAATAGAGCATATCTTTTAAAGACTAAATTAACCGCATATTTAAACAATTCTAGTCACTCATACGACTACGTCCTGATTGATTGCCCACCTTCACTGAGTTTATTAACCGTAATGGCTTTAGTGGCATCAGACTCATTAGTTGTGCCTTTGCAGACAGAATTTTTTGCTCTTGAGGGGATAACTCAACTTATTAAAACTATTGATCGTATTAAGGTTGGTCTCAATCCAAATTTATCTGTAAGAGGAATTTTATTAACGATGTATGACAAAAGAAACAGACTATCTGCACAAGTTGAAACAGATGCAAGAGACTATTTTAAAGAAAAAGTTTATCAAACTGTAGTTCCTAGAAATGTTCGTTTATCAGAAGCACCTTCACATGGGGTTCCAGTTTTAATATACGATAAACAATGTCCAGGAAGTAAATCTTATATCAAATTCACAGAGGAGTTTCTGGCTCAAGAATCGAGTTTTGTAACGGCAGCATGACCAGTATTTTTAAAAATAAAAAAGGATTAGGAAGAGGATTATCATCTTTAATAGGAGATACAAAAGCAGTCTCAAAAAACAATAAAATTTCAGTTAGTGATTTAATTAGAAATAGATATCAACCAAGAAAAACATTTGATGAAGAAAGCTTGGAGGAGTTAACTAATTCAATTAAGTCTAGAGGTATCATTCAGCCAATTATTGCAAGGCCATCAAGTGGAAATAAATATGAGATAATAGCAGGAGAGAGAAGGTGGTTGGCAGCTCAAAGAGCAGGTTTGCATGAGGTACCGGTAGTTGTTGTTGACGCTGATGATAAAAAGGCGCTTGAATTTGGTATTGTTGAAAATGTCCAAAGACATGATTTAAATTCAATAGAAGAGGCAGAAGGGTATAAAAGGTTGATCGATGAGTTTAGTTATGATCAAGAACAAGTTGCTAAATTTATAGGAAAAAGTAGAAGTCACATTACTAATAGTTTAAGACTTCTAACACTATCAAGTTATATAACTGATTTATTAAAAGCTAATAAGATTACTCCAGGGCATGCCAAAATTTTAGTTGGTCTTGGTAATTCCGATCAAATTGCAAAAAAAATAATAAAAAAAAATCTTTCCGTAAGACAAACGGAAAATCTTGTAAGATTTTACAAATCTCCAACTAACTCAATCAAAATATCAAAGGACCCGAATATTAAAAAAATTGAGACTGATCTTGTGGAAAAAATAGGTCTCAAAACTCAAATAACAAGCAAGAAAAACAACAAAGGATCTATATCTTTTGATTATAGAGATTTGGATCAATTAAATCATCTCATAGAAATTATCAAAAAATATTATTAATTTCTTTCAGAAGTTTCATAAATAAAATTAAAAACTAACATCAAACTAACTGAGCTGTTTTTTTTTAAGAATACCTCTGTTTTATTTATATTAATTATTAAATTTTCTATTTTTGATTTTGACCAATTTTCAAGTTGTTTTTTAACTATCGGTTTATCTTTCCAAAAAATCGGTGGTTTGTAATTGTCTACTAAACTATCTTTACTTGTATTTTCATTTAGTTTCTCATAAAGATTAAGCAATCTTTTTGCTTTCTGTAGAAATGTTCTCAAAATTAATATTCCATCATCTGACTTATAATTACTTTCATTTATGATGTCTGATGTTTTTTGTGAGTTTTTTGATAAAGCTGTATCTACTAATTCATTTATATTAAAGTTTTCAGCCAAATTAGTTAATTTATATATTTCCTCTAGATTAATACTCTTTTTAGCATGAATGTAGATTAAAATTTTATCTAATTCAGATTTTAGATGACCTCTATCTCCATTGCATCGATTTACTAAAAGATTAATAGTTTCTTGCGAAATACTAATTTTATAATTGCTAAAAAAACTTTTTGCAATATTAGCTAAAGTAATTGAGTTGTCCTTATAAGTTGGTACTATTATTAGCACACTACTTTTTTCAAATAAGTTTCTTAATTTAGATTTTTTATCAAGTACACCTGCATTTAATACGATCTTTATATCAGAGTTTTCTTTTTCAATTATATTTTCAATAATTTCAAAAATTTTGTCAGAACATCTATTTATGATTATTATCTTTTCCTTCTCGAAAAAAGATTGATTAAATATTTTTTCATAAAACATTTCATTGTTATTAATAATTTGTGTCTCATCATAACTTTCAACACTCCCGTCAAAAATTTTCTCAAGATTTTTAATTATTTCATTTTTCAGGCCTTCATTTTCACCATAGATTAAAAAAAAATTTTCTTTATCAAATTTTTTTCTATTTATTTCAAAACTCTTAATTATCATTTAAAGTACCTAGCAAAAAGATAATATCATTCGATATCTTATTATTTAAATTATTAGTAATGTTATCTTCGTATTGACCCATATTGAATTTATCACTTTGTACATCATAACTAAATTCTTCACTAAAATTTTTACTATTTAAAATATTCCCCCCTTCATTCTTGATGACTAAATTAACAGAGATAGATAATTTCTTTTTGGATGGATCTCCTTTGCTATCTTTTAAAATTGTCGAGAAAGTTTGTTTGTAATTCATTTCTAGTTTAAACTTTTTAATCGATTCCTGATTAGAGAGTGACATGATCATTTTTTCAACAGCGAATGAATTTTTGTTCTCATTTTCATTTACAATTTCTATAATTTCGAAATTACTGTTCTTTGAACTGTAAATTGGTTTAAAACCACAATTAGTTAATATTATGGATAAAATTATAATCGGTATAATAAATTTCATTTTACAATTAGATTTATCAGCTTATTTTTAACAATTATATGTTTAAAAACACTCTTCTTTGCGAGTAAATTTGAAACTTTTTTATCTTTTCTAACATTCTCTAAAAGTTTATTCTCATCAAGATCTTTTTCAATTTTAATTAAAGATTTTTTTTTACCGTTTATTTGAATTACTATATTTACGTATTTCTCCTCTAAAAATTCTTTTTGAGGCAAAGGCCAAGAAATTTCACTATCTCTTTTGATATCCATTAAACATTCGGATATCAGATGTGGAAGAATTGGAAACATCAAAATTAATATCTTCAAGTAGTTTTCTTTCAAATCTTTAATTTCCAGGTTATTTATTTCTTTATTTAAAAAATTATATGTCTCGTGAAGGTATGCTATTAAAACATTCATGTTGAACTTTTCTAGACTAAGTGTGAATTTTTCGATTAACTTATTTGTATAGATAGTCAAATTAACATTCTCATTCTTTCTTTTTTTATTTTTAAACTCATTAATGATTTTTTTATGCAAAAGCCAAAATTTTTGAACAAATTTGTAGGATGCAATCATACCTTGATCTGACCATTGAACATCTTTTTCAGGAGGACTATCAGATAATATAAAAAATCTAACTGAGTCAGCACCAAACTGATCCATTATTTTCTCAGGATCGATAGTATTTCTCTTTGATTTTGACATTGATTCAGATGGTCCAACTAAAATTTTTTTTTTATCCTTAGTTTTAAAAAAATCTTTTCCATTATCCGTAAAAACTTCATCCGGACTTAGCCATTTATTGTTTTCATCTTTGTAAGTCTCATGACATACCATTCCTTGTGTAAACAAACCTTGAAATGGTTCTGGTGAAATAAAATTTTGGTTTTTAAAACCCAAAGCCTGCATAAAAAATCTTGAGTACAATAAATGTAATATCGCATGTTCGACTCCACCTATATATTGATCAACGGGCATCCAATATTTTATATCTTCTTTATCAAAACCATATTCATTATTCTCTGGTGAGCAAAAACGAAGAAAATACCAGGAGGAGTCAACAAAAGTATCTAGAGTGTCAGTATCTAGATTACATTTTTCTCCATTGATTATTATTTTTTTCCATTTTTTTTGATGATCTAGAGGATTTCCTTTTGTGTTGAGGTCTATCTTTTCTGGGAGTTTTATAGGTAACATTTCTTTTGGAACCTTTATAATATTTCCTTTTTCATTATACGCAATAGGTATAGGACATCCCCAATACCTCTGACGTGATATCCCCCAATCTTTGAGTCTAAAATTAATTTTTTTATTTCCTAAATTATTTTTTGTTAAATACTCAATACTTTTTTCAATTGCTTCTCCGGGCGTTTCAAGACCATCCAAAAAAGATGAATTGATCATAACACCATCATCAATAAAAGCTTCATCCTCTACTTGAAAATCACTGTTTCTATTTTTTGGTCTAACAACAGTTTTAATGTCTAATTTATATTTTTTTGCAAACTCAAAATCCCTTTGATCGTGTGCGGGGCATCCAAAAACTGCCCCGAAACCATAATCCATAAGCACAAAATTCGCAAAAAATACAGGAACTTTTATTTTAGGATCCATAGGATTAAGAGCTTGTAGATTTGTTTTAAAACCAATTTTCTCAGCCTGGGCAATAGACTCCTCAGTAGTCCCAGTTTTTGAACACTTTTCTTTAAAATTTTGAAATTCAGAATTTTTTTCAAAATATTTTGTCAAAGGGTGATCTATAGATAAAGCAAGAAAAGAAAAACCAAATAATGTATCGGGTCTAGTTGTAAAACATTTTATATTTTTTATTGGCAGATCTCCTTCAACTTTAAAATTAATTTCGCAACCAAAAGATTTACCAATCCAATTCTTCTGCATTGTTTTCACTTTATTAGGCCATTCTTCTAAATTATCTAAACCATTGAGTAATTGTTCCGAAAATTTAGAAATATTAAAAAACCATTGATTTAATTTTTTTCTCTCTACTTGTGCGCCAGATCTCCACCCTTTACCGTCTATCACTTGTTCATTTGCAAGAACAGTTTGGTCAACTGGATCCCAATTAACGTAGTTTTCTTTTCTATAAACCAAGCCTTTATCGTATAGCTCTAAAAAAAAGAGTTGTTGATGTTTGTAATAATTAGGCGAACACGTAGATATTTCTCTATCCCAATCAATTGAAAGACCTAATCTTTTAAGTTGGGTTTTCATAGTAGAAATATTTTTTTCTGTCCATTCTTTTGGATCTAGATTGTTTTCTCTTGCTGCGTTTTCAGCAGGCATTCCAAATGAATCCCATCCCATTGGATGAAGAACATTAAAGTTTTGTAATTTTTTAAATCTAGCTAGGACATCTCCAATCGTATAATTTCTAACATGTCCCATGTGAATTTTTCCTGATGGATATGGAAACATTTCTAAACAATAAAATTTTTTTCTAGAAAAATCCTTTTTTGATTTAAAAGTTTTGTTTTTATCCCAAAACTTTTGCCATTTTTCCTCGATTGATTTGAAATTATATCTATCCACTTACGAAAAAATTAGTTTTTTTTAATTAATCTTTTTGCCTTATTTTTTCCCTCAGTTTCTCTGTATTTTTTGAAATCACCCTTTTCAAATAAAGCTGCTTTTTTCAAAATAGCTATTTTAAGCTCACCTTCAAGTTTTGATTTAACTTTATTTGTTTTACATTTATTATTCTCATTACATACTTTTTCAAATACTAAAACTTTAATCGCATCAGCTCTAATTTCATTCGTCATAAACCGAATTGTAATTTTCAATTCTCTATTTGTATTTTCTGAAGAGAACCACTCGGTAATTATTATTCCTCCTGAGTAACTTGCATTTGTTAACGGTACAAAATCCATTACATCTATAGCACCTCTCCAAAGAGGATTTGAAGATGCAAAATCAAAATCTCCTCCTCTTGTGGCACCTTTACCAAATCTTATTCCTCTACCTTCTTGAATATTTTTTTTAACTCTCTCCTCTACATTTACGGGATTATCTTTAACGTCTGATCTTTTGTAAATTCCACACGAATTTAAAGCAAATAATGTAAAAATTATAAAAGTGATAAATTTGACTAAATTCGTTTTCATGGAAATTATAGATACCAGAAAATAAAAATTATCTCAGAATTATTTAAAATGGTCCTTTTTAGCGTGACAAAAATATCACAAAGTAAGAAAAAAAACGCTATTTTTACTAAAAATCAAGTGTTTTAATCACTTTCTGATAAAAAACCTCTGTTCATATGAATACAACAAAAAAAGGAGTTTTATGAATAACTTTAAAAAAATAGGACTTACAGCATTAGCAGGTTCGCTAGTGACTTTAGGTTCAGCAGTTGCAGGCGAAATGTCTGTTTCTGGGGGTATTAACACTACTTTAAAATTTGGTAAAGGCGGTGGAAATACTAGTAGAGGTTTAGGTTCAGACAGAGACGTAACTTTCTCAGGTGGTGGTGAATTAGATAACGGTACAACGTTTTCTATGTCTACGACTTTAGACGATGATTACGCAATCTCAGGATCAACAACTACAATCACTACACCATCTCTTGGTTCGTTCCAATTTGGTGCAAGTACTGGTTCAGCAGCTGGTTATTTTGATGAGGAAGTTCCTCAAGTATACGAGCAAGCATCTGACGGTATTGAAACACCTGCGAACAAAATGGGTGACTTCATGGATAATAACCATGTTATGTACACATCTCCAACATTAGAGATGATGGGTGCAACAATGACATTACGTGCTGGTTATGCACCACAAGCAGGTGACACTTCCGTAAATGATGGTGGTCAACAAACTTACAGCCAAACATACGGTGCAGGTCAAGAACTTGGTCTAACGATCGGTTACGAGGGCTTAACACTTGGTTTCTACGGTGCTGAAAGAGAACTTAGAAAACCAGTTATTGCCGATGTAGACTCAACTAGAGACGAGTTCAATGGTGCATGGTATGCAAAATACTCAATGGGACCAATATCAATTGGTTACTCAGAGACGTATCTTGATGCAGGTGTAACAAGAGCTATCGATACAGTAGATGCAGTTAAGACAAGAAGAACTGCTGGTGGTATCTATGAAGATGAACAGATGTCGATTGCGTTTAACGTAAACGAAAATATGTCAATCTCATACACTGTTGCTGACAGTACTTACGATTCTCAGGATGACGCTAAAACAGCGGCAACTACTGATGACGATATAACTCAGGAAATTGATTCGTTACAGGTAGCTTACTCTATGGGCGGTATGTCAATTAAAGCATACAACATGGAAGTAACTAATCCAGCGCATGACGACAACGCAGCTGACCAAAGTGTAACTGAAATTGCTTTAGGATTTGCATTCTAATTTAATTTAGTTTCGAAATTAAAACGGCCCGGTATTTATACTAGGGCCGTTTTTTTTTATCCAAGATATAGCCGCTATACCACTAGGAGAACACATCCTAGCCTTATTAAGTGTCTTAAAATTAATCCCTCCAAGTAAAACAATTTGATTTTTTGTTAAATTTTTAAGAAAGTTTGTTTTAACAACACCAAGAAATTTTTTCTTTTTTTGATTTTCAAAAATAGGGCTTAAAAATATACTTGAACAACCTTGTTTTTCTTTTATTTTAAGCTCCGTGACATTGTGGGCGGAACCTATTATTTCAAAGTTATTTCTCGTAATATTCTTAAAACCTAAATTTTTAT
>CABZSS010000001.1 GCA_902528375.1 uncultured Pelagibacteraceae bacterium | reverse complement strand
GGAAAAAAAGTTGCCAGTGATGGTGTAACCATTATTGACGATGGGACACTTGATAATAGAAGGGGAAGTTTAAATATTGATGATGAAGGTACGCCAACTGAAAAAACAGTTTTAATTGAAAATGGTATTCTTAAAAATTTTATGCAAGACAGATTAAATGCCAGACTAATGAAAACTAAATCTACCGGCAATGGTAGAAGAGAAAGTTATAAGCATATTGTTATGCCAAGAATGAGAAATACGATCATGCTTTCAGGAAACGATACTCAAGAAGATATGATTAAATCAGTTGATAAAGGAATATTTGCTGTAAGTTTTGGAGGGGGACAAGTAGATATTACATCAGGTAAATTTGTTTTTAATTGTACCGAAGCCTATGAAATAATAAATGGAAAAATTGGTGCTCCGCTTAAAGGAGCTACTCTTATTGGAGACGGACCTTCCTCTTTAAAAGAAATTGCTATGGTTGGGAATGACATGATGCTCGATCCAGGTATAGGAACGTGTGGTAAAGCTGGTCAAGGTGTTCCCGTTGGTGTTGGTCAACCCTCTTTGCTTATTAATAAAATGACTGTCGGTGGTACACAAATTTAATAAATGATTAAAGATAAAAATTATTTATTAAATATTTCAGAAAGAATTCTCACTAAAGCGAAAAAACTTGGAGCAACAGATGCAAGTGTTGTTGTATCAAATTCGGTTTCAGAGGATATTAGTTATAGAAACAAAAAAATTGATGGATCTACAAGATCTGAAAATTTAGAAGCTGAACTAACAACATATTTTGGTAAAAAAAAATCATCTCTAACTAGTTCAAACCTTAAAGAGGATATTTTAGATGAATTAGTAGAAAAATGTTTTATAGCTACAAAAATTACACCAGAAGATGAATTAAATTCTTTACCAGATAAAGATTTACATTTTAGGGGTTTAAAAGAATTAGATTTATTTGATAAAACGCACTTGGATAATAAAGAAAAAATTAATTACTTAGAAGAAGCTGAAGAAGTAGCTTTTTCTGTTCCTAAAATAGTAAACACCAATGGATCAGGTTTTAGCGAAAAAAAAAGTAATTTTGTCTTGGCTAATTCTAATGGTTTTAGTGATGGTTATGAAACTTCACAATTTACAGCTTACTGCGAGGTTGTTTCTAAAGAAAACGGCAGCATGGAAAGAGATTATGAATATTCAAGCAAAAGATTTTTAAGCGACTTATTAAGTGCAAAAAAAATAGGAGAAAATGCGTCAAAATTTGCAATTAGAAAATTAAATCCTAAAAAAATTAAAAGTGAAAGAATGACAGTTGTATTTGATAAAAGAATATCCAAAAATATTTTATCAGTTTTTGCAAGTGCTATTTCTTCAAATGTCATTGCAAAAGGTACTACTTTTTTGAAAGGGAAAGAAAATAATCAAATATTTAAAAAAGATATCAACATCGTAGATAAAAGTGATATCAAAAGAGCGAATGGATCAAAATATTTTGATAGCGAAGGTGTTAGGGTAGATGAATTAAGTCTTATTGAAAACGGAGTGTTAAAAAATCTTTTAGTTGATACATATAATGGTAAAAAAATTAACAAAAGATCTAATGGTAGGTGCGGGGGAACTTCAAATCTTTTTTTTAAAAAAGGCTCCAAAACATTTAATGAACTGATAAATTCTAGAAAAAAGATTCTTTACATTAATGAGACTATTGGTCATGGAACAAATTTAATAACTGGTGATTATTCAGTCGGTGCATCTGGACAAATAATAGAAAATGGAGAGTTTAAGTATCCTGTAAGTGAAATCACAATTGCTGGAAATTTCAATGAAATATTTAAAAATTTAATTTTAGCAGATGATCTTGCATTAAATTACTCCACTAATTCACCAACAATGTTAGTTGAAGGTATTACTGTTGGCGGTATATAAACAATTAATGAGTCCCACAGATATATTGTTAAGTATAGCTATTGTTGGCATATACACTCAAGTTTATATTTATTTAAAGACTAATTATAAGAAACAAAATGACATGATTAGACTTTTTTCCATAGGATTTATATATGCTACAATAATTACAGGTATATTATATTACTTAATAAAATATATTGCGTCATAAAAATATAATTTGAATGAGTTTTGTTAAATCACTAATTAAGCAACATAAAATGTCAGCGCACCCAGAAGGTGGACATTATGTTGAAATATTTAAAAACAAAGATGTAAGTCATATCTATTTTTTATTAGAGAAACATGAACACTCTCATTGGCATCGAATAACAAAAAATGAGACTTTGCATTTTTACTCAGGCAGCCCATTATTAATTTATACTTCTGAAGATGGAAATGAATTTAAAACTAGTGAAATAGGATCAAAAAATAATTTCAATTTTAATATTAAAAAAAATACATGGTTTGCACTGAAATCATCAGGACCTTATAGTTTGATAGGTTGTACAGTTGCGCCTGCTTTTGAATTTAGCGACTTAGAATTAGCACCAAAAAACTGGAAACCATCTAAATTTAATATTGATCTTTAATTTTGAATCCTAGAGCCAGCATATTAGAAGGGAAAGCTACTTTTTCACTAAATATGTTCTTCCAATTATTAGGTATTTTATAGTCTCCAGCATTATAATCGAGTACATTTTTTTTCTTAAAAATGTTTTTACTATAAGGTACGTCAGTTCTACTCCAAATACTAAAATAAAAGTTTGTTGAAATATGATTAAATAATTTGAAATAATATTGTATTGTAGATTTATCCATTTCATGCATACAATCTATTGCCAAAACCAAGTCTAAGCTTTTCTTACTTAATATTTCTAATTGATGTGGAAAAATAAAAGCAATATCACTATTTTCAATTTTTTCCTCTAATTTAATTTTATCATTAACATCAATTAATAAAGAAATTTTTTTATCAGGGAATGCTAACTTTAATCTTTTATAGGACAAATATATTGCTGGCGCTATATCACAAATAATATATTTTAAATTTTTTTCTAATGAAAGTATTGCCTCACATGTTCTTCCTGAACCAGCGCCAATTTCAAGTATTTTATCAAATTTTTTAATATCAAATGCTTTGCTTATTTTTCCATAATCCAGTAAAGAGGCAATTTTATCTGTAGTTACATTAATATTTTCTATTTGAATATAAGGATCATTAAACTCCAAATATGCTTTGTCTTTAAGTTTATTTATATTTTGAAAAATATCATTTTTTTTTAGAGTATAAAAAAGTAAATAACATAGATAATTATAATTTATACTTTCCTCAAGGGTAAATCCATCTTGTTTTTTAAATACCTCTATACTATCAATCTTAAAAGGACTATCCTTTAAATTATTAATAGTTTCATCGAACCACTCGTCATGATACATCCTAGTAAAAGTGTAATAGTTTCTTGCTATCGTAGAGCCATATTTTTTCATGCCAAACATGGAAAGTGATTTATAGTTAGCAATGTTTAAAACATGCCAATAATTAGAAACAAGTCCATATGATTTAGAATTGATAAAACCATTGGTTATATACCTTAGAGTATCATCTATATTTTTTGAATATTCTATTTTTTTCCAATATTTATCAAATCTTTTTGGGAAAAGTCTATTTATGAATTTATATTTCATATCTAAATGTGAGTATAAATCTTGCTCACTAAAAATACATATACTTTTAACTCACATTCAACATAATAAAAAGAAAAAGAAGACAAATTCTTGATTGCGCAAAAAATAAAAAGTATTATAAATCAATAAAAACTTTGTGGCGGGGTAGCTCAGTTGGTTAGAGCGCGGGACTCATAAGCCCGAGGTCAGTGGTTCGATCCCACTTCCCGCTACCACAATATTTTTTCGTTAATTTAAAATTTTTTTTAGTTTTGTCAAACTCATCGATGGATTTGGTGGAAAGATTTTTTTTCCAGATGTTTTTTTAATCTTCTTATTATACTTTTTAGCAAAATTATAAACAGACTGTGTTTTCCCTCCAATGTTTATAATTCCTTTTTTATTTAATAGTTTTGGTATCATCTTCGCAACATCCTCTTGGAAAATAAAATTAGTTTTAACATCGTAAAAAGCTGATTTGTGGATAAATGGCTTTTCACACATCATAATTCTTAAGATTAATGAATTATCATACATTTTAACAGCACACTCACCGCCAAGTTTAGAAACTGCATATTTATTAATAGGGTTAACAGAGTCTTCCTCCGTATAATTCCCTTTAATTCCTGGATAAACGTAACCAGTTGAGAAATAGATGAGCTTTATCTTAAGTCTTTCACAAATTTTAACAACATTACATGTGCCAATTATATTCATGTCAATACTCTTAGAAATTATTTTATCATGTATATTCATAGGTCTTGATAATCCAGCCACATGTATAAAATATTTTGGCTTTTTCGATTTAAGGTATTTTTCTAAGGACTTAAGATTTAGAATATTCATTTGAGATTTGCTAGGAAAGTAGTAATTTTTTGAACCAACAGTCTTTTTAAACACTGTTGCAAATCTTCCATTTCCGCCGCTTACAACAATTTTATTTATATTTTTTTTCAATTTTATTTAGATTAAATTATTTTATATATATATAAGCATATTATCAAAAGCACAATGAATAAAGTATTTCTAAATTTAGGTCGTCAACCACTCGCAAATTCTTTTTTAAAAGATATTGGTAAAAATACTTTGCAAAATGAATTTTTCTACAATTTAAAAATATGCTTTAATACGAAAAATTATTTAGTTTCAATAGTTAAGCCTGTTAATCCAAAAAAACAATATACTGATAAATATGCTCACAGAGCTTCCGAGTCAAAAACCATGAGGTTGGCTTTTAAAAAGGTTGCAAAAAAACTTATTAAAAGATTCAGGCCAAAAAAAATTATGGAAATAGGAAGCAATGACGGTGTTTTTTTAAAAAATTTTTATAAAAAATCTGTAATAGCTGTAGAGCCATGTAAAAATCTTGCAAGGTTAACAAAAAAATTATTTAAAACATATGATGAATTTTGGAATTTAAAACTTGCAAACAAACTATTAAAACAAAAAAAAGGTAAAATTGATTTAATTTTTTCTGCAAATACAATTTCCCACATTCCAAATCTAAAAGAAACTTTTGAAGGAATCTTTAATATTTTATCTGATGATGGTATTCTTGTAATAGAGGACCCTTCTTTATTAAAAGTTCTTAAAAATAACAGCTATGACCAATTTTACGATGAACATGTTTATGTATTTTCTACGATATCTGTAAACAACATAGTTAAAGATTATGGATTAAGACTTTTCGATGTTGAAAATTTACCTACTCATGGAGGATCTAATAGATATTATATTTGTAAGAAAAATGGAAAATATAAAAAAACTTCAAGATTAAAGAAAGTTATAAAAAGTGAGATTTCTTACAAACTTCATAAAATTAAAAGTTATTTAAAATTTTCAAAACGAGTTAATGTATCAAAAAGAAAATTATTTAATTTAATAAAAAGATTAAAAAAAAAGAATAAGAAAATTATAAGCTATGGGGCAACATATAAATCCACAACTGTCTTCAATTATTGTAAATTTAATTCAAAGATGATTAACTATGTTACCGATACTACACATAATAAACAAGGAAAGTATACACCAGGGACTCATATTAAAATAATTTCACCAGAATATGGAATGAACGATACCGTAGACTATGCCTTTTTAGGTGCTTGGAACTTTAAAAAAGAAATTTTTAAAAAAGAAAAAAATTTTTTTAAAAGAGGCGGAAAATTTATTACACACGTTCCAAAAGTAACGATTCTCACTAAATGATAAATAAAAATGTAACTAAATGGCTTAGTAACCAAAGAAGAAAACAGCTTTTGACTATTAAAAAAAGAGACTTATCAAAATTAACCAAGTGGGTTTATGGAAAAAAGGAAATTTATCACGAAAGTAAAAAATTTTTTAAAATAGTCGGTATAAGAATTCATTCAAATTTTTATAATAAAAAAGGATGGGATCAACCAATAATATTTCAAAATGAAATTGGTATTTTGGGAGTCATCAAAAATGTCAAAACTAATAAATATTTACTACAAGCGAAAGTAGAACCAGGAAATGTAAATAAAATACAAATTTCACCTACGGTTCAAGCAACAAAAAGTAATTATTCAAGAATTCATGGAGGGAAAACTATTCCATTTTTAAACTATTTTAAAAAAAAAAATAAACATTTCTCACTTCAAACAGAACAAGCTTTTCGATATTACAATAAAAAAAACGCAAATATCGTTACTTATGTTTCAAAAAAATTTGATTTAGATCAAAAATTTAGATGGTTTTCTAAAATTGAAATTTTTAATTTATTAAAAAAGAAAAATCTAATTAACATGGATACTTTGTCTGTTTTTTCATCCTTTATAAAAAAAAGAAAAATTGATTTTCCATTAAATAAAAAAAAATCAGTAATTATGTGGAGAAATTCTCTAAATAAAAAATATTTCCTTAGAAATAAAATTATAGATCTTAATTTAATAAAGGATTGGAATTTAACTAAAAAAAAGATTTCTCATAAAACAAATAATTATTTTTCAGTAATTGGAATAAAAGTTAAAACTAATAAAAGGGAAATAACCGATTGGAGTCAGCCAATTGTTAAAGGATCAAAAATGTCCTTCGTTGGATTCTTGATTAAAAAATTTAAAAATACAAACCATTATTTGTGCAGATATATTCTAAAGCCAGGTTCGAAAGTGGGTACATACACATGCTCAGCAAATACCTCTCAATTTATCGGTTATAAAAAAAGTAAAGATCTAACAAATTTTCAAAAAAAATTGATTTCTAAATTTTTTATTAATTCAAAAGACAAAATTTACGATAATATTTTATCCGATGAAGGAGGAAGATTTTATCACTCGCAAATTAAATATATGGCATGTAAATTAAATAAAGATCAAGATGTTAAGTTGCCAGAATCTTATATATGGTTATCTCAAAATCAAATAATTGATTTAATTAATAAACAAAAAATTGACATAGAAGCAAGATTGCTTTTTGGTATTATTAACTTTAAGGAAATAATTTAATTGAAAGTTTTAATTTTAGGCTACTCAAATATTGTAAAAAAAAGAGTTTTAAGTGTTTTAAAAGAAAAAAAAATTAAAATATTTATAGCCTCAAAATCATACAAAAAAAAAATTCCTGGTATTGGAAGACAATTTCAATCTTATGAATACGCATTAAAGAAATGTAAGCCTAATATTGTTTATATTTCTCTGCCTAATTCAAAACATTTCGAATGGGCCAAAAAATCTTTAAAACATAAATACAATACTATAATCGACAAACCTATCACCTCTAATGTGAAACAGTTAGATGAACTAATAAAGCTATCAAAAAAAAATAAGAGGCTCCTAGTCGAGTCAACTTTCTTTAATTATCACATCCAAATTAAAAAGATAATCAGAATGTATAAAAATGATATATACAAAAAAATTAATGCAAAATTTGTAATTCCGAAACCAGGTAAAGAAAGTATCTTAATGTCTAAAAAACTTCAAGGAGGCGTCTTGATGGATATGGGACCTTATATTTCTTCAATTCCAAGATTATTTAATCTTAAAAAATTAATAAAAAAAAGAATAAAAATAAAAAGGAATAAAGATAAACTAATTATGTCGATTAAATTTTTTATGAATTTCAAAGAAGGTGATTATAATGGTTTTTTTAAATTTGGCGGTAAATATAAAAATCAAATTATAATAACCAATAAAAAAACAAAAAGCTCTATAACAAGAGTCTTTTCACCTCCCTATGATGAAAACTTAATTCTAAAGTCAATCTCAAAAAAAAAGGAAAAAATTATTAAATTTAAAAAAGACAATTCTTTTAGAAATTTTTTTGCAGAGGTTTTAAAAATTATTAAAGAAAAAAAATTTAATTTTTATTACAAAAGAATGAGACATGATTCAGTCTTTAGAATTAACTTAACAAAATAAATTATTTAAATAGCGAGTCTAAACTTTTTGCGTTTTTATCTTTTAAACTAATATTTAGTTTTTTAGCTGGCCATTTTATCTTTATTTTTGGATCGTTATATAGAAGCGACCTCTCATCTATCGGTGATCTGTATTCAGTGCAACTATAACAAATAATATTTTCTTTTTTAAGAGTTAGAAAGCCATGAGCAAATCCTGGCGGTATAAAAACTGATTTACAATTTTTTTCACTTAATTTTATTGAAAAATATTTTCCGTATGTTCTTGATTTCTTCCGCAAGTCTACCGCTACATCGAATATTTCTCCTTTCAGAACTGAAATTAATTTTCCCTGAGGTTTTCTAGCTTGAAAATGCAAACCTCTTAAAACATTTTTTTTTGAAACAGACAGTATTTGAAATTTAAATTTTTTTTTTATTAATTTTTCTAATATTAATTCCCTTAAATATCCTCTTTTATCTTGATGTTTAACACCATTTAAAATAATAAGACCTTTGAATTTTGTTTTTTTAATTTTCATTTAAGAAATTAATTTTTTTAGGTAATTTGAATAATCACACTTTCCATAAAATTGAATTGCATTCAAAATTTCTTTTTTTCCAATCCACCTATTATTAAAAGCTATTTCCTCAAGACAAGCAATTTTAAAACCTTGCCTATTTTCTATCGCAGAAACAAAAGCACTGGTTTTATAAAAGTCTTCTATGGAACCAGTATCCAGCCATGCACCACCTCGTCCCAAAATATCAGATGTAAGTTTTTTTTTGTTTAAATAAATTTTTAACAAATCAGTAATTTCAAGTTCATTTCTCAATGATGGTTTAAGTTTTTTTGTATATTCAACTACTTTTTTATCAAAAAAATACAAACCCGTAACCGCGAGATCAGAAATATATTTTTTGGGTTTTTCTTTTAAAGACATAATTTTTCCAGTTTTAGATATTTTTGCTACACCAAACAATTCAGGTTTAATAACCTTATGAAGAATTACCTTTGCACCATTTTTAAGTTTTGTACAATTGATTAATTTTGAAGTTAAATTCTGACCGTAAAAAAAGTTATCTCCTAATATTAATGCGACATTTTTATTGTTTATAAATTTTTCTCCAAGCAAAAATGCATCAGGTAAACCATTAGGAGAACTTTGCTCTTTGTATGATATGTTAATACCAAGTCGCCTCCCATCTGGTAAAATTTTTTTATATTGGTTTAATTGTCCTTTGTTAACTATTATCAAAATATCTTTTATTTTTGCTAACATTAAAATTGACAATGGATAAAAAATTAAAGGTTTATCGTATATAGGTAGTAATTGCTTATTTACAGCTTTTGTTAACGGACTCATTCGAGTTCCCATTCCCCCAGCTAAAATAATTGCTTTGTTAATCATTTTATTATTCCAAGTCTCTTTGTGATATCCTTTTTTTTTAATGTTGTATAGTATTTCATATTTTCGAAGTACCAATTAAATGTATTTTCTAAACCTTTTTTTAAATTGACTTTAGATTTCCATTTAAGTTTGCTTAATATTTTTTTACTGTCTAAAGCATAGCGTAAGTCATGCCCTGGTCTATCTCTAACAAATTTAATTTTTACATTTTTACCTATTTTGAATTTTTTTTTTGCAATATTGATTAATTGATTTGCAATGTTCAAGTTGCTGCTATTTATATTAGATCCAATGTTATAAAAATCTCCTTTTATTCCATTTTGTAAAACTTTAAATAAGGCTGCACAATGATCATCTACAAATATCCATTCTCGTGAATTTTCTCCTTTTCCGTAGAGTGGAAGGGGCTTGTTATTTATAATATTATAAATTAGTTTTGGAATTAGTTTTTCTGGGTGCTGATTAGGACCATAATTATTTGAGCAATTTGTTATAACAGCGTTAAGATTGTATGTTTTTACATAAGAATATACCAAGTGATCAGATGAAGCCTTCGAGGCTGCATAAGGAGAGCTAGGTTTGTAAGGATCAGTTTCTTTGCTCCGACCTTTTAATACATCTCCATAAACCTCATCAGTCGAAATATGAATTAGTTTAGCTTTCTTATTTTTTTTTGAGTATTCTTTAAATACCTCTAACAAATTAAACACACCAACTATATTGCTTCTTATAAATTCAGCAGGACCATCAATTGATCTATCAACGTGCGTTTCTGCTGCTAAATTAAATATGGCTAAGGGTTTATGTAAGTTCAAAATTTTTTTAAACTTAGATCTATTATTTATGTCTAATTTAATAAATTTATAATTTTTTTTATTAGAAAAATCTCTTGTATTGTAAAAATTTGAGGCATAGCTAACTTTATCAATATTTATAACAAAATAATTTTTCTTTATTAGAAATCTTATTAAATTACTACCAATAAATCCTAAACCACCAGTTACAATTATTTTTTTCATTACTTTTTTTTTTACAATAATAGTTATTTTAAGTATACTTCATTCTCACATGGAATTTACAAGTAATAATCTAACCTTCGTAATTGTTACATTTAATAGTAAAAAAGTAATCTACGATTGCTTAAATTCTCTACCAAAGGATTTTAATAAATTAATAGTTGAAAATTCATCTGATGAAGAATTAAAAAAAGAATTAGAGCAAAATTATGATAAAACTGAGGTGATTTTATCAAAGAATGTAGGTATGGGGGCTGGAAATAATCTTGGTATCATTAAATCAAATACAAAATACGTTTATGTATTAAATCCAGATGTTTTGTTAAAACATGACACTATAAAAAATATAAATAACTCAATTTCTAAATTAGAAAATTTTGCAATATTATCACCTTTGTCAGATAATCCGCAATATCCAAATTATAGATTAAATTTTGATAAAGCACAGAAAAGTGATGTCAAAATAATTTATGAGGTTGAAGAAATTGATGGTTATTCGATGATAATTAACAAAGATTATTTTAATAATAGCGTTTTCTTTGATGAAAAATTTTTTATGTACTTAGAAAATGTTGACCTGTGTTTAAGAACAAAAAAAGAAGGTGGAAAACTATTTATTATTACTAATTCCAAAGTTCATCATCTTGGAGCTAAGGCTGTTGATGACAAACACAGTGAAGAGATAGAACTATCAAGAAACTGGCATTGGATGTGGTCAAAAATTTATTTTAATAAAAAACATAGGGGAATTTTCATTTCATCATTATTAGGATTAACTAGTTTTGTAGGAAATTTTCTAAAATATTCTATCTGCTTGATCACTTTTAACAAAAAAAAAAATATTTATAGGACTAGAATGTCAGGTATTATTAATGCTTTTTTAGGTAGGCAATCTTGGTATAGGCCAAAAATAAATTAGTGACCTGGAAATTCAATTAAGTTCTCTACTTTAAAACCTTTTTTTATTAATCTATCAGATCCACCTAAATCAAATAAATTTATCACAAAAATGAATGCCCCAACTTTTCCCTTTGAAATTTCAATTAATTTTGATGCTGCTTCAGCTGTTCCACCAGTAGCGATTAAATCATCAATGATTAAAACTGTATCGTCTTCATTTATAGAATCTTTATGCACTTCAATAGTCGCAGTTCCATACTCTAAATCAAAATCAATTGAGTGTGTTTCTGCAGGCAATTTATTTTTTTTTCTTAACATTATAAACGGTTTTTTAAGAATATATGAAACAGCGGATGCAAATACAAAACCTCTTGACTCAATGGCTGCAATTTTATTAAATTTAAACTTTTTAGATCTTTCAACTATTTGATTAATTGTCTCCTCGAAAGCTTTTTCATCTTTTATTAAAGTAGTAATGTCTCTAAATAAAATCCCCTTCTTTGGATAATCAGGTATAGATCTAATAAATTTTTTTATGTCCATTTAAATTTGTGTTATATTATTAAATAAACTATCTTTTTAATATGGCAAACAATAAATTAGCAATAATTGGTGGAAGTGGACTATATGATGTTGAAGAATTCAAAGATAGAGAGTTATTAGACATTAATACTCCTTGGGGACGACCTTCAGATAAAATTTTAAAAACGAATTACAAAAATAAAGAAGTTTATTTTTTACCAAGGCACGGAAGAGGGCATTTTATAAATCCATCTAATATCAATTTTAGGGCAAATATCGATGCCCTAAAACAATTAGGAGTTAGTGATATCGTATCTATTTCAGCTGTAGGGTCTCTTAAAGAAAGTTTGCCCCCGGGGAAATTTGTTATTGTTGATCAATTTATTGATAGAACTTTTGCAAGAAACAAAACTTTTTTTGAGGATGAAATTGTGGCACATGTATCAATGGCACATCCTACTTCAGTTGGACTTATGAACGCTTGTGAAGATGCCATTAAAAAAGAAAAAATAGATTATCAAAGAGGTGGTACATATATTGTAATGGAAGGCCCACAATTTTCTACTTTAGCAGAATCAAATTTATATAGATCCTGGAGCGTTGATGTAATTGGAATGACTAATATGCCTGAGGCAAAACTAGCCAGGGAAGCTGAGATGAGATATGCATCTGTTTCAATGGTTACAGATTATGATTGTTGGCATCCAAATCATGAAAATGTTGATGTTCAACAAGTTATTAAAGTTCTCTCAGAAAATGCTGCAAAAGCAAAAAATATGATTAAAAATCTAATAGAAAATTTTGAAGAGTATATAGACCCAAAAGATCCAGCTAATAATTGTTTAGATGTAGCAATAATTACAGCGCCTGAAAAAAGAACAAAAAAAACGAGAGATAAACTTAAAACTGTTGCTGGCAGGGTTTTAAACAAATAAAAAAAAACCCTCCGCCAGTAGCAGAGGGTTTTTAAATTTTACTACGATTAGTATTTAAAACGATTTACCAACAGAAAAAGCTAAAATATCTGTATCTATATCTGCTGTAATTTTCGTGTTGTTTGTTGTTGTAGCCGAAATTTCATCATAGTCTGTTTCACTGTACTCTAATTTTATAAAACCAAAACCTGTTTCTGCTTTAAGACCTAGGCCTAATTTTACTCCATTTAAAGTTTCAGAGACATCTTTATCTGTTGATGAAATTGATTGTACTCTTGAATCAGCTTCTGCTCTCACGTATCCAACTGTTCCAAAAACTTTAAGGCCGCCTGTAATTGCTTTTTGAGGCTGTGCGTATAACGTTACATGTCTGCTAACATCTACGGTACCTTTGTTAGTTCCTGTCGTTGTTGAGCTTCCCTTTTGTTTTATAGAGCTTTGTGTAGTTGATCTGCTGTCAAATTCTGCTGTGCCAGGTATAAAATCAATACCAACACTAATGTTGTCATTAATCGCTTTTTCAACGAAAACAGAAGCAAAAGCAACATCATTGCTAATGTTCTTAGTAGTATCAGTCGAACCGTTGTTGTCGATATCATCTTTTACAGTTGATTTAATATCAGCCCCACTTATAGTGAATCCTACTGAACCAGTAGCAAATGAATTAGTAACAAGACCAAGCAAGAAAAGAATGCTTAAAACTAGTTTTCTCATAATGTACTCTCTTTATTATTAATTAATTAATATTATGTGCTTACTTAGCAAAATAATCCTTTTAAGTATAGAATATTGAACCTGAAATATGTGCCTTTAAAGTTGAAATATAAAAAAAACCCAGCAAAACACACTTTTTTTGTTGTATAAATATCACATTTTTTAAATATTTTATCAGGGTACTTATATTAGCTATAAATACAATCTTTAACTAAAAATTTAGCTGAATCGGTATAATTAGAAATGAAAATAACCGGAAAAGAATACAAAACCATTTGGTTTAAGAACAATGTTGTTAAAATCATTGACCAAACAAAACTTCCACACCAATTTATTATTAAAGACCTTAAAACAGTTAAAGATGCGATAAATGCCATAAAAAAAATGGAGGTAAGAGGCGCTCCATTAATAGGAGCTACAGCAGCTTATGGAATTGTATTGTCAATAATAGAAAAAAATGACCAAACATTTCTTCATAAATCAGCACGGGATTTAATTGATACAAGACCCACGGCAATTAATTTAAAGTGGGCAGTAGATAGAATGATTAAAAAGCTTACAGGAGTAAACTCTAATAAAATTCTAGAGATGGCAATTAATGAGGCAAAAGAAATTTGTGAAGAAGATATTAAATTCTGTGAAAGTATTGGTTTGAACGGTCTTAAGATAATTGAGGAAATATATAATAAAAAAAAGGATACTGTAAATATTCTTACTCACTGCAATGCAGGATGGCTTGCAACTATCAATTGGGGCACAGCTACATCGCCAATTTATCATGCACATAAAAAAGGTATTCCAGTTCATGTTTGGGCAGACGAAACTAGACCCAGAAACCAAGGCGCAAACTTAACATCATATGAATTAAATGAAGAAGGTGTTAAAAATACAATTATCGCAGATAATACAGGTGGAATTTTGATGCAAAGAGGACAGGTTGATATGTGTATTGTTGGAACTGACCGTACATTATCTAATGGCGATGTATGTAATAAAGTGGGAACTTACTTGAAGGCTCTGGCTGCTAAAGATAATAATGTACCATTTTATGTGGCATTACCAAGCTCAACTATCGATTGGAAAATTAAAAATTCTAAAGATATTCCAATTGAAGAAAGAAACTCAGATGAGTTGTCAAAAATCGAAGGTGTTGACGAAGACGGAAAATTAATAAAAGTACAGATATACCCAAATAAAAGTAAAGCTATGAATTTAGCATTTGATGTTACTCCAGCAAAATATATAACTGGATTAATTACAGAAAAAGGTATTTGCGAAGCATCAGAAAAAGGATTAAAAAATTTATTTAAATGAACCCGCTTATTTTATCACTTATTTGTCTTTTATTAGTTGGAGTTTCAGCTAATTGGCTCGGTATTGTTAAAAATAACAAGACATTAATTTATCTTTCTTTAGCACCTTGTATTTACATAGCGATTTATGGAATTTATTTAATTATTGGACCTGTTGATTTGTATGAAGATGGTTCAAAAAACTTTTTTTTAAAAAACCCCTATGAGAGTGAGCTTCCACCACAATTTTTATTATTAAAGCTTTATCAGTATATTCTAATAGGTGTAGGTGTAATTTTTGGGTATTTATTTTTAAAATATTTGAAAAATTATGGACGTTAAAAGAAGAGAAGAAATAATAAAGTTTGCCCAAAAATTAAATAGTACAAATTTATCTCCGTTAAGATCAGGAAATATTTCGCTTAAAACTCAGAATAATAATGAGGAGGGTTTTTTAATTACTCCATCAGGCAAGAAATACGAAAGTCTTAAAGCTGAAGATATCATCTTTGTATCTTTAAAAGGCAAATATGATGAAAAAGGTTTGCAACCTTCTTCAGAATGGAGATTTCATAAAGATATATATTTAAATAAAACTGATGCAAAGGCTGTCGTTCATGCACATTCACCACACGCAACGGCTGTATCAGCACATAACAAAGACGTTCCCGCTTTTCATTATATGATAGCGCTTGCTGGAGGAGACAATATAAAGTGTGCAAAGTATGCAACTTTTGGAACACAAGAACTATCTGACAATATTATTGAAGCATTAGAAAATAGAAAAGCATGCTTGATGTCTAATCACGGTCAAGTTGCTTATGGGGACAACCTGAACTCAGCTTTCGAACTTGCAGAAGAAGTTGAAAATATTTGCCATCAATACATAAATGCAATAAAGTTAGGAAAACCTAAGATTCTTTCATCAAGTGAGATGGATGTAATATTAGAAAAAGTTAAAAACTATAAAAAAGGATAACTTTTTATGACGAAGGTTGGGGAGCACGTCACTTTAGATATTATAGGTACTGAAAAAGAGTACGAACCAAAGTTCTTTGAAAAACTAGTTTACAAGATATCAAAGAAGGCAAAGGTAACTGTTCTAGAGATTTCAAAGTATAAATTCGAACCACAAGGCTTTACTCTTGTAGCCTTATTAGCAGAAAGTCACATAAGCTTTCATACTTTTCCAGAAAGAGGAATTATAAGCTTTGATTTTTTTACTTGTGGAAAAGTAAATCCTAACGTTGCTTATGATATTTTAAAAAAAGAAATCAAACATAAAAGAATTGTTAAAAAAGAGTTTAATAGAGACACTATAAGTTATTATGATGACATATATAGCTCACCAGGTTTAAAAAAATATTATATGGTAAAAGATGTTTTAGAAAACTTTACCTCAAAGGTAGGTCAAAACATTGAAATTTTAGAACTAGAACAATTCGGTAAATCTCTTTTTATTGATGGTGAACTTCAAGTGGCAGAAAATGATGAACATTTGTATAGTTCTACATTTGTTAACTCTGGTTTAAAACTCAATCCATCAAACGACAAAACAGCTATTATTGGTGGAGGGGACGGAGGTGTTGCAAGAGAATGTATATCTAAAGGCTTTAAATTAATTGATTGGTACGAGTTAGATCCTGAAGTTGTAACAATGTGTGAAAAATATTTATCTAAGGTCGGTAAGAAAGCAACCACAAAAAACCATGTACAGTGTGTTTGGGGAGATGCATTTGAAAGCATCAAAACAGTTGAAGACAACAAGTATGATAAAATTTATGTGGACCTAAACGATGATCAATATTGTATTGATTTAGCAGCAAAAAATATCAAATCTTTAAAAAGAATTCTTAAAACTAATGGAACTATTACTGCCCAAGTTGGAAGCCAAGATAAAAAACCTAAACAAGTTGATAAATGGTTAAATCTTTTTGAAAAAAGCTTTGGAAATACATCTTTAGATAGAATTTATATCCCAAGTTTTGATTGTTCTTGGAACTTTGCGTCTTCTTTAAATAAATAATTAATATTTAGTATACTCTTTAATCTCTTTGATTTTAGATCCAGTGTGATTATTAATTTCCAACTTAATACTTGCTCGTTTGTCGTTTAAGAAATGGATTTCTCTTGATAATAAAATGAAATGATCATCAAATTTTGAATCTTTTTCACATTGTCTTTTATTATCTTCAATATCCCACAATTTAGCATTTATTTCTTTTAACTCAGAGAAAAAACTCTTAATCTTTTCATCAACTTTCACATTTTTATCATATTGTTCCTTTAAAGAATCATATTCTAAATTTATGAATTTTAACTTTTCTGTATCTTTGATTTTGTCTTTTTTGATTTCAAGGATAGTTAATTTATCTAATAACTCACCAACAGATACTTCAACTAATATTTTATTCATAAAATTTTATAGTGTGATAAATTGTTAAAAATATGTCTAATATATTAATCATAAAGCATGGATCACTTGGAGATATAGCTCAAGCGAGTGGGGCAATTCAAGATATTTATGATAATCATAAAGATGATTTTATTTATTTATTAACATCTCACGTATATTCAGATCTTTTCAAAAAAAATCCCAATATAAAAGAAGTAATTGTCGATAAAAGATTATCTAGATTTAATTTGATCTATCTTTTTTCCTTAATGAAAAAAATTAAACAACATAAGTTTACAAAGGTTTATGATCTACAGAATTCCTCAAGGACTTCATTTTATAAAAGAATTTTATTTCCTAATTTAGGATCTTATAAATGGTCTTCTTCAGAAACTACTCTTCCAGCCAATGAAACAAAAAAAGAATTTGATAAAAAACCAGTATTAGAAAGATTTGATCATCAATTAAAGATATCTGGTTTGAAAACATCTCATACTTTAAAGCCAGATTTTTCTTGGAGTTGTTCAAATATTGATAAACTTATCTCTAAATATAATTTAACTGATTATATATTGTTATTTCCTTTCTGCTCTGACCACTTACAACAAAAGAAATGGCCATATTACGATCAACTAATTAAACTTATAAAACAAAATCATCCTAATCAAAAAATAGTAATAGCACCTGGTCCTGGTGAAATAGAAAAAGCAAAAGAATTAGATGCTGTTTCTATTCTAAGTGAAGACAAAGCAATTTCGATTTCAGAACTGGCAGGTTTAATTAAGGGAAGCAAATTTGTCGTTGCTAATGATACAGGTCCTGCACATATGGCAGCACATTTAAATGCTAAAGGTCTATCGTTGTTTGGAAGTCATACGACAGCTCATAAGGTGAGTATTGAAAGAGAAAATTTTAAAGCAATACAAGTGAGTGATTTAAAAAACTTAAGTGCAGAGAAAGTTTTTGAAAGATTAGTTTTTTAGTATTTCCAAATATTTTTTTAAGATTTCAGGCCAAAGAAATTTTTTTGCATTTCCTTCTGCATTTTTCCCCAAAACTTTAAATTTATTGTTCTGTAATATATCTACTAAACTCTGATAGATTTCATCCATGTTATTTCCATCACAAAGTAAACCAGTTTCATTATCGACAATAGCATCGGATGCACCACCAACTTTTCCACCAATAGATGGTAATCCATATTGGGCAGCCTCAACATAAACAATTCCAAAACCTTCTACAGATTTTTTGTAAGAAATTGATGGCATAACAAAAACATTTGAATTTTTTAGGTACGAGTTTTTTTCATCTTTTGACAAATTCTTCAAAAATAAAACATTACTTTCAAGTTTTAATTCTTTAATAAGTTTTTTCTGAGACTCCAAAGTATCACCTTCACCTATACAAATATAAATTATGTTTGGGTAAATTTCTTTCAAATTTCTCAAGGACATAATTATTTTTTCATGATTTTTTCTTTTATCAAATCTAGCAACAGTAATTAGTCTTGGCTCTTTTCCTTCAAGTTTCTTTAATATTTTTTCCTCTATCTTTAGATTTATATTTTCTTTCGGAAAAACCCCTGGGTTAATAACTTTGATTTTTTCCTCATTAACACCAATTTCTATACCAAGATTTTTAGTGAAGTTTGAATTTGCGATTACATGATCACAATTATTTAATACTCTAACAACTCTTTTATTTAAATAAGTATCTTTTTTATGGTTTATCTCTTTGGAGTGAATAAGACA
The DNA here is from genome assembly GCA_902528375.1 of uncultured Pelagibacteraceae bacterium. Lineage (GTDB taxonomy): Bacteria > Pseudomonadota > Alphaproteobacteria > Pelagibacterales > Pelagibacteraceae > Pelagibacter. The sequence goes on along the minus strand of CABZSS010000001.1, from coordinate 159,051 downwards.
TATTTTTCTGATTTTTGTATTAATATTTTCCAAACTTTTCCAGTGATCAGAGATGATATTTTTTACTTTAGTATTTTTTTGTAGGTAATTATTAATTAATGAAGCTTTCCTAAATTTTCTAAAGATTTTTGGACCTCCAACTCTTTCAATTGAAAATGATAGGTCTTCATCAAACTTTTCCTGCTGATAATGTTCGTCAGCAAATACTTTAACCATCATGTGTGCTGACAGTGATTTTGTAAGGCCAAACATAAGATTTTGCATACCTCCAACATCAGGCGGAAAATTTCTTGTAATAATTAAATTCATTATTTAAACCATTTAATACTGCATCCCATACTAGGATATTGTTCTTTTGGACCTTGTTGAGTTTTAGCAATTAACTTCATTGATTTAAGCAACTCACTTTCACCTGAGCCCACAGGCTTTAAATCATTTAATTCTCTTATTCTTCCTCTGTAATTAAGCTCAAGGTTTTTGTTGTAGCCAAAGAAGTCTGGAGTACAAACTGCATCATATTTTTTTGCGATTTCTTGTGTTTCATCAATTAAATAAGGAAATGAAAAGTTATATCTATCAGAAAACTTTTTCATATTTTCAAAAGAGTCTTCAGGGTAATTTTTTGTATCATTCGACATTATTGCGACTGAGTTTATGCCTTCATCTTTAAGTTTTGCACAATCATCTGCCAGCTCTCTTATTATAGCTTTTACATAAGGACAATGATTACAAATAAACATTATTAAGGTGCCGTTATTACCTTTGACATCATTCAATGTTAATAATTCCCCATTAATTGATTTAAGCTTAAAATCTATTGCATTCAGACCGAAATCACATATTGGAGTTTTTAAAAGTGCCATGTTAGAATATATAAATTATGTTTTACGATTTGGAAAATAAAAAACCAAAAAACTCTGGCGAAAATTGGGTAGCTCCTAATGCTGTTATTATTGGAGATGTAACGTTAGATAAAAACACAAGTGTTTGGTTTAATGCAACCTTAAGAGGTGACATTGAAAATATTCATATAGGTGAGGGCTCAAACGTTCAGGATGGTTGTGTATTACACACTGATCCAGGTTGTCCTCTAAAAGTTGGAAAGAATGTAACCATTGGACATTTAGTGATGCTTCACGGATGCACAATAGGAGACAATAGTTTAATTGGAATTGGCGCAGTGATTCTTAACAAAGCAAAGATTGGAAAAAATTGTATTATAGGTGCAAAAGCATTGATTACGGAAAATAAAGAAATACCAGACAATTCTCTAGTCGTAGGGTCTCCAGGAAAAATCATTAGACAAGTAACAGAAGAAGAAAAAAAAGCAGTCTTTGAAAACACTAAACACTATCAAGATAATTGGAAAAAATATTCTAAATCAATTTTTTAAATGTTTAAATTAATTAAATATTCATTTTATTTTATAGTAGGGCTTTTCTTGATTCTATTTTTAATTGGATTGTTAAGTTCACCAAAAGATAGTGGTATAGTTGATCTTTCAAAAAGCGGCTATGGAGTTTCATATGTATGTAGTTTAGGAGGTGAAAAGTCGAAAATTAAAATTTCTGGTAATATCGCAACAGAAACGACAGCAGCTGGTATAGTTATAGATTACTCTAATGTTAATAAAACGGACAAAGGGGCTTACACTATTGAAGGATCATCTAAACATGGACGCTCATGGTTCATAGGTGCGCAATCCTATTTATTGCTCGATACGCAGATGATACCTTACAATTGTCGATGAGGATTAATTAATGAATTTCATAAAAAATGAAAGCAAGATTTACATTTGTGATATTGGTGCTAGCCCATGTGACCCTACAGAACATTTAGAAGATCTACTAAAAAATACAGACTCGTTTTTATACGGTTTTGAACCTAGTGAAAAAGAGTTTAATAAATTAAAACAATTAGAACAAAAAGATAAAAAGAAATTTTTTCAGAAAGCTATTGGGGATGGTTCAGAAAAAACTTTGAATATATGCGCATACCCTGGATGGACCTCATTTTTAGAACCTAAAACTGAATATATTAAAAAATTTCATGATTTTGAAGATGCATCAAAAATTATTGATAGAGTATCAGTTAAAACTGAGAAATTAGATGATATTGATTTCGAAAAAAATAAGATAGATTTTTTTAAGATTGATGTTCAAGGATTTGAGTCAACAATCGTAGAAAACGGTTCCAAAAAAATATCTGATGCTCTTGTTGTTCAAATAGAGTTATCTCCTGTACCAGCTTATAAAAAAGAAAAAAATCTAACTTATGTGTTTAATTTGATGGAAAAACTCAATTTTAATCTGAACATGTTCCATAATATCAATACCAGAACATTTAAACCAATGATGATTGCAAAAAGTACAGGTGTTGGCCTTCATACAATTTTTCAATTGGACTGTGTTTTTGTTAAAAATTATAATGAAATAGAAAAACTTGATAAAGAAGAATTAAAAAGATTAATCTTAATAATGTTTTATTCATACAAATCTTATGATTTTGTAGATTACTTGATAAGTCATTTAGATAAAATTGCAAATACTAACTACCTAAATGATTATAGAAAATTATATTCCACATTAAAAATACAAAAAAGATATTAAATTTTATCTTCTTAAGGAACTAACCAAGTATCTTTATTACTTTCCAAATCAAATTTTGCTCTTCGATGTCCTTTAGCAGCAAGATATAACCACTCAATAGATTTTATTTTACACTGTATCACAGTGAAGTTTTTATAACCTTCTTCACTTTGTTCCTTTGTATAATCAAAATTATCTAACTCAGGTTTAAGTCCTGATGTTGGAATATCAGACTCTGTTCCTGGACCATTATCAACCAAATAACATTTACGACTTATATGTTGAGTTTTTTCCCAAGAATTCTTTGTAATGTCGTTTTTATGATTAATAATACAGTTTACTTTAAGTCGAACCTGAATTTTTTCATCCTTATCGTAAAACAAAAGAGCAGCATTCGAATTATTCTTAAGTAACTCGATTTTATCTGATCTAATATCACTGTGAAATTGAACTAGATTGTTTTGTTGATCTGCCTTTCTTAAAATAACAATTCTTCCATCTACATCATTATTGTGACCACATATAAAAGTTGGTATTCTAAATTGAGAATTTCTATTCGTCACTGCATCATCTAGCATTGACCATATTTTCTTCTTAATCTCTGTGAAGTCTTCATAGTACGCAGGCTGCATACTTTTACTTTCTAAATCTTTTTATTAAGCTTGAAGTATCCCATCTTTTACCACCCATGTCTTGAACTTCAGCATAATACTTGTCAATTATTTCTGTGATCGGTAATAGTGATCCATTATTCTTTGCTTCTTCCATTGCAATCTTAAGATCTTTTCTCATCCAATCTACAGCAAACCCAAAATCAAATTTATCTTCTAACATTGTTTTATAACGGTTCTCCATTTGCCAAGATTGAGCAGCACCTTTTGAAATAACTTCAATAACATCTTCCATGTTTAATCCCGCTTTTTGACCAAAGTTTATAGCTTCAGATAATCCTTGTACTAATCCTGCAATACAAATTTGATTAACCATCTTTGCTAATTGACCTGAACCAGATTTACCTAATAACTTTACCTTTTTACTGTAACAATTAATTTTATCTAATGCTTTATCAAAATCTCCTTGATCTCCACCAACCATTACAGTTAACGCTCCATTTTCAGCGCCTGCTTGACCACCAGATACGGGTGCATCTAAAAAACCAAAACCATTTTTTTTTGCGTGTGAATAAATTTCTCTTGCTATTGTTGCGGAGGCAGTTGTGTTATCAATATATATTGCACCTTTCTTAATTGATTTGAATATTCCATTCTCACCAAATGTAACTTCTCTTAAATCATTATCGTTTCCTACACATGTAAAAACATAATCAGCATCTTTTGCAGCATTTTTAGGTGTGTCAGCTTTTTTTCCTTTAAATTCTTTTAGCCATTTTTCAGCTTTAGCTCCTGTTCTATTATAAACAGTTACATTGTGCCCGCCTTTTGATATATAACCAGCCATGGGATATCCCATTACACCAAGACCAATGAAAGCAACGTTACAAGACATAATTTAATGTTAAAAAATTTAAGTATTAAAGTAATTATTTTCGGATTTATATTTACATTTTTTTCAAGCTTTGGACAGAGTTTTTTTTTAGGATTGTTCAATGAAAGTATAAGAAATGAATTAGATATTACTCATGGACAATTTGGCTCAATTTATGCATCAGCAACTTTATTAAGTAGTATAATTCTTATTTGGGTTGGAAAAAAAATTGATGACTTTGATGTCTTAAAATTTTCTTTTTTTGTCATATCATTGCTTGCAATTTCAACATTTACTTTTTCAAAGATTAATTCAATAATATTTCTTTTTATTGCAATCTTGCTGATGAGATTTTCTGGTCAAGGAATGATGTCTCACACTGCCTCTACTACAATATCTAGATATTTCACTAATACTAGAGGCAAAGCTCTTAGCACCGGATGGTTTGGCTTATCTACTGCAGAATTTTTAATGCCCGTTACAATAATTTATGCTCTTACGATGATGGATTGGAGAAATATATGGATCATTATCTCAGTTGCCATAATTTTATTTCTCCCTTTGTTATCTTACTTTTTAGTTAAAGAGGTTAAACTTTCATCGAGAGAGAATTATACTGAAGTTGCCAAAGAAAATATAAAACAATGGAAAAGATCTGAGGTTATTAAAGATTATAGATTTATAATCATAGCTTTAAATATGCTAGCAATGCCTTGGATAGCTACTGGTATATTTGTTTATCAATCATTTATTTTGTCTGCGAAAAACTGGGGAGAATATACTATTGCTCAATCATTTATGGTTTATTCAATAGCATCCGTTTTAACTTTATTTATTGCTGGCTATTTGATTGATAAGTTCACAAGTAGAAAACTACTTATATATATGAATATCCCTTTTTTGATTTCTTTATTGATTTTGATTTATTTTCAATCACCAATCTCCTCTTTCTTCTTTCTAGGATTAATTGGTGTATCAAATGGATTTGCTAACGTTTTAGGTTCATCAACATGGGCTGAATTGTATGGAGTAAAATTTATAGGATCAATTAAAGCATTAACCACTGCATTAATGGTATTTTCAACAGCATTTGGAACAGCTCTTTTTGGTTTAATGATAGACTTTGACTTTTCTATAGAGCAGATATCTATGATTTCTGGTGGCTATATTTTAATTTCCTTAGTTTTGCTGTTTTTGATTAAGAACAAACTTAATCCAACGATTTTGTAAAAACACCTTGATTTTGTAGACTTGAGAGTATAAATACTCCGCATGGCTAGAGTGACTGTAGAAGATTGTATCGATAAAGTAGACAGCCCTTATGAATTAGTTTTAGTTGCAAAGGAAAGAGCTACACAATTAAATTCTGGAATTGAACCGAGTGTTGAAAAAGATAATGATAAGAATACCGTTATCGCACTAAGAGAAATTGCAAATGAAAATGTCAAAACAAGTGAATTGACAGATAGTGCTGTTTACAAACTAAGAAAACATATTGAACAAGTTGATGACTTAAGTGAGGAAGATGAAGATATCGGAGATGATTTTGAAAATTTATACAAAGGTGAAATCTCAAAAAGCGGAACACCAATTTTACCATCTAAAAGAGCGAGAAAAGTTCCTGAAAAAATCCAAGTTTCAGAAGAAGATTTAGCTGAACTACAAAATTCTGATGCACCCCAATCAAATGATGCTCTAACTGAAGATGGTGGAGTAGAGGAAAGTAATGAAGTTTCTCTTGATCAAATAGCTGAAAACGATCAGCAAGAAGCTGATAACTCAGAAAATTCAGAACAATAATATTTCAATCATAATAAAAATAAGTTATTTAATTAAACATAGTTTTAATGAATAAGTCTTTGAGAATTGCGTGTGATGGAGAAGCTGCTAGCGGTAAAAGCACAGGTGCAAAATTAGTATCAAAAAAATATAAACTTTTTCTTATAAATTCTGGATTATTGTACAGATATGCAAGCAAAATTATCATTAAGAATAAGCCTAAAAAAATTATTCCTTTTTTAAAGAAGAAATTTAAAAACATCTCTTACAATAAAATAAAAAAACAATCTCTTCACTCCCAGGAAATTAGTAATCACGTTGGTTATTTAGCTAAGAATAAAGACGTAAGAGAAATAATGAAAAAATTCCAAAAAAAGATTATTCAAAAAAATAAAAGAATATGTGTTGAGGGCAGAGATATAGCTAGCAATATCCTTAAAAAAAATCCCCGTTATGACTTAGCTTTTTATTTTACTTGTAATCTTAATTTAGCATCCATTAGAAGATGGAAAGATTTAAGGAAGAAAGTTCCTCTCAAAGAGGTTAAAAAAAGCTTAAGTTTAAGAACTAGACTTGATAAAAAAAGAAAACATTCACCACTAAAAAAAATTAGAGATGCTATTTTAATTAGAACAGATAAACTAAATAAAAAAAAAGTATTACTTAAAATGTCTCAAGAGATCGAAAAAATTAATTACAAAACTCTTTAATAATTTTGTCTCTATGTTCATCTAAATCTGGAATATCGCCTCTTTTTTCTTCATCTTTATAATTAGACATCTTTATTGGGTTACCTGCTGTTTTAAATTCACCAATTTTTTTATGATATGAGTTTACAATCATATTTCTTGCTTTGATTTGAGGATTTTCAACAGCTTGTTTTATATTAAAGATTGGACCACAAGGAATTTTTTCTTTTTCCATTAATGAAATCCAATCGCTTGTATTTTTAGTTAAAAGTTCTTTTTCTAAAATTTTCTTAAGTTCATCCATATTTTGAGCCCTAGATGAATTTGTTTTAAATTTTTCATCTTTTAAAATATTGTCGATACTCAAAACTTGGCAGAGTTTTTCAAAAAGTTTGTCGTTACCCGCTGCTATTATAATGTGACTGTCTTTTGTTTTAAAAGCTTCAAAAGGTGCTATTGATGGATGACGTGATCCCATTGGTTTAGGTATTTCATTTTTTGCTAAGTATCTTGCAATTGCATTTTCCAAAATTGCAATTTGACAATCAAGCATCGAAACGTCTATGTAAGTTCCTTTACCTGTTTTCTTCCTGTCATATAATGCTGCATTAACACCTATCGCAGTAAACAAACCAGCAGTAATATCACCAATTGATGTTCCAACCCTTGTAGGTTCTGAATTTGGTTGACCTGTTACACTCATAAGTCCGCCCATTCCTTGAACAACCATATCATATGCTGGTAATTCTCTTAATGGACCTGTTTGACCAAAACCTGATGCAGAAGCATAAATTAATTTTGGATATTTTTTACATAAATCCTTCCAACCAAATCCCCATTTCTCTAATGTTCCAGGTTTAAAGTTTTCAACTAATACGTCAGCCTTTTTAAGTATTCGCTCAAAAATATTTTTGTCATCTGAATTTTTTAAATTTAAAGCTATACTTTCTTTTCCTCTATTTAGAGACATGAAGTATGCTGATTGATCATCAATAAAAGGTCCAAATTTCCTGGAGTCATCCCCAACTTCAGGTGCCTCTACTTTAATTACTCTTGCCCCCAAATCTGATAATATCATTGTGCAATATGGACCCACCAGTACTCTAGTTAGGTCTAAAACTAATATATTTTTTAAAGGTCCATTCATAATTAAGGCTAATGGTATTTTTTAAGCATATTGACTCTTATCAAGAAGTTACATTTAATACACTATTAAAATAATTAAAGAGAGGAATAATAATGTTAAAAAAAATATCTTTGTATTTTCTTTCATTGGTTTTCGTATCTACAACTATTGGATCAGCTTTTGCGGTAACTCTAAAAGCTAGTCACCAATGGCCAGGTACGCCAAGAGCTGACGGGTCTTTCGACGTAAGACACGAAATGGTTCAAATTATTGCTGATGAAATGGAAAAATCAAATGTAGGAGTAGATATTAGAATTTACCCTGCAAAATCACTTTACAAACCAAAAGAGCAATGGAAGCCAATGACAACAGGTCAATTGGATATTTCAGCGTTCCCATTAGCGTACGCTGCTAAGTTTCATCCAGAGTTTGACATTACTTTAATGCCTGGAATGGTTAAAAACCATAAACATGCATTAAGAGTTAATGCATCTCCAATGATGACAGAAATTAAAAAAATCATCAATGATGCTGGAGTAGTTGTTTTGTCTGATGCTTGGCTTGCAGGTGGATTTGTTTCAAAGAAAAATTGTATTTCAAATCCAGCATCTGTTAAGGGTCAAACGTTCAGAGCTGCAGGTAAAGCATTTAACCAAATGTTAGAAGCGGCAGGAGCAGGTATTCAATCAATGCCATCTTCTGAAATCTATAACGGTTTGCAAACAGGTGTATTAGACGGTGCTAATACTAGTTCAGGAAGTTTTGTTTCATACAGAATTTATGAGCAAGTAAAATGCGCAACACCTCCAGGAAAATTTGGTCTATGGTTTATGTATGAGCCAATTTTGATGTCAAAAAAATCTTTTGATGCCCTAGATAGCAAACAACAAAAAGCTTTAATGAAGGCTGGAAAAAAAGCAGAGAAGTTTATGACTAAAGAAGCTGCTGGTTTAGATACGACAATGGAAAAAGCTTATAAAAAAGCTGGAGTGGAATTGTCATATATGAAACAAGAAGACTTTGATGCTTGGTTAGCTATTGCTAAAAAATCTTCATACAAAAACTTTGCAGAAAAAGTGCCAAACGGTCAAAAATTGATTGATATGGCTCTTGCTGTTAAATAATTAAACTAAAATTATACCCCTGCTTTTCGGCAGGGGTATTTTTCATGACTGATAAATTTATTAAATTGACAAACTGGTTGGCAAAAGCTTGCGGAATTTTTGCAGCTGGCTGTCTTTTTCTCTCTATCGTTATCATTACAGAATTAGTTTTCGAGAGATACTTATTCAAGAACGCTATTACATGGCAAACAGAGCTTGTTACCATGTTATTAGTGGCCTCTACATTTATAGGCGCTGCCTATGTTTTAAGTGAAAAAGGTCACGTTAATATGGAGTATCTTTATACTTTTTTAAGCGAAAAGAATGTCACTAAACTTAAAATTTTCACTGACAGTCTTTGTTTAATTTTTTTTCTAATTTTATTTTATGTAAGTTATGAAATTACTTACGAAGCATTTATAAAAAATTACAATACCGGAACAGTATGGGGTCCTCCACTTTGGATACCATACTCATCAATGCTTATAGGCGCAATACTTATGACAATGTCATACATATCAGAATTAATTTTACATATAAGAAAATTAAAGGAGTTTGAGTAATGGATCCTTTGTTATTAGGACTTGTAGTTGGAGTAGCAACCGTTGTGATGCTATTTTCAGGTATACCAATAGCATTCGGTTTGTGTTTTATTTCAGTAGTTTTTTTGGTTATCGCTGAAGGTTTTTCAATTTTAAATGTTTTTGCAGAAACATTTTATGCAGGTTTAAATTCATTTGTTTTATTGTCTATACCAATGTTTATTTTGATGGGAATGGCAGTTGCAAATTCACCAGCTGGAAAAGATTTGTATACAGGCTTAGACAGGTGGCTATGGAGATTGCCTGGCGGTCTTGTTGTTTCTAATATTGGAGCTTGTTCTATCTTCGCAGCCTTGAGTGGATCAAGTCCTGCGACATGTGCTGCAATAGGAACAATGGGTATTCCAGAAATGAGAAAAAGAGGTTATTCAGCTAGATTAGCAACTGGATGTATAGCAGCAGGCGGAACTCTAGGTGTCCTAATACCACCCAGCATTGTTTTAATTGTTTATGGATTAGCAACTGGTACTTCAATCGGAAGATTATTTTTATGTGGTGTTATTCCAGGATTACTTTTAGCAGGATTATTTATGTTATGGGCTTACATCTATTCTTATTTTATTGACAAAAAATCTGCAGAAATTTTAAGAAATAGAACACCACCAACACTAAAAGAAAAATTAGAGGTTATTCCTAGAGTAATGCCATTTTTACTTATTGTTGTCGGAGTTTTATATGTTTTATACGGTGGAGTAGCAACGCCTTCTGAGGCATCTGGCGTAGGTGCATTTCTTGTATTTGTCATGATTGCAATTGTTTATAGAATTTATCAACCCAAAAAAATATGGGACATCGTAAAAGTATCTATGAAAGAAAGTGTGATGATAATGTTTATCATTGCAGGTTCTTATATATTTGCATTTAGCTTATCTACTCTTTACGTAACACAATCAATTGCTCAAACAATTGTAGAAATGGGATTAAATAAATGGGTCTTGTTTTTCTATATAAATATATTCTTGTTAATCGCTGGGTTCTTTTTACCACCTGTTGCAGTTATAGTTATGACCTCTGCAATACTTTTGCCGATAATTACTCAGTTTGGCTTCGATCCTTATTGGTTCGCAATTGTCTTTACAATTAATATGGAGATAGGATTAATCACACCGCCCGTAGGATTAAACTTATATATTATTAAAGGAATTACTCCCGATGTAAGTCTTTCTGAAATATTAAAAGGCTCAGTTCCTTTTATGGCAATGATGGTTATTTGTATTATAATATTGTGTATTTTCCCAGAAATAGTAACTTGGTTACCTGACAAATTAATGGGTAAACCAATTGGATTTTAATAACAAAAAAATCAATAGAAAAATATCTGTTGCACCAATGATGGACTGCACTGATAGACATGACAGATATTTCTTAAGGCTTATAAGTAAAAATGTAATGTTGTACTCAGAGATGGTTGCAACGAAATCAGCAATTCATGGGGATAGAAAAAGAATACTTGGTTTTAGAGAGGAAGAAAAACCTGTTGCTCTTCAAGTAGGAGGCTCAGACAAAAATGAACTAGCAGAGGTGGCTAAATTAGCCGAACAATATGGTTATGATGAAATAAATATTAATTTAGGTTGTCCGAGTAAAAAAGTACAAAAGAATTCATTCGGAGCGTGTTTGTTGAAAGAACCTGATTTAGTTGCAGAATGCATCAATTACATGGTCAATTCATGTAAAATACCTGTTACAGCCAAAACCAGGATAGGAGTGGATGAAATTGAGGACTTTGAATATTTAAATAGTTTTATTAACAAAATTAAACAATCTGGATGTAAAACTGTCATTTTACATGCAAGAAAAGCTTTATTAAAAGGTCTTACTCCTAAGCAAAATTTAAATATACCAAAACTTAATTACAAAATGGTTTATGAAATTAAGAAAGTAAATCCAGAGCTTGAGATAATAATTAATGGTGGAGTTTCACAAACTGAAGAAATTAAAAAACATTTAGAACACTGCGATGGTGTGATGATTGGAAGAGCAATTTATCAAAATCCTTACTTTTTAACCGATATTGAAAAAGAAATATTTAATACAAATGAAGTACCATCAAGAGAACAAATAGCAAAACAGATTATTAATTATTTAGAAGAAGAGGTGAAGCTTGGTACAAAAGTAAATCATATTATGAGACATACAGTTGGGTTATACCACGGCCAACCTGGCTCTAAAGATTGGAAAAGATATTTAAGTGACAATATGATGGCCAGAGATTCAGATTTTCAAAAAGCAAAACACATAATGACAATTGTGCAAAATAATGAGAAAGCAAATCAATTAAATTCCTAATGGAAAATTTAAATATCAATGAAATTTTTTATCTTTTAACTGTCTTAGCTATTGCTGCGGCAGTCGCAGGATTTATGGCTGGTTTACTTGGAGTGGGTGGGGGCATAATTATGGTTCCCGCTCTTTATTACGCATTTACAGTTTTAAATTTTGATATTGTAACAAGAATGCATTTAGCTGTTGGTACATCTTTAGCAATAATAATTCCAACCTCAATTATATCTACTTTAACACATAGAGAACATGATGCGGTAGATTTTAAAATGGTAAAATCTTTTGGAATTTTTATTTTGATAGGAGTTTTTTTTGGAACTTTCTTAGCAGTTAATTTGAAAACTCCCGCACTTGTATTATTTTTTTCTATATTCGCATTTATGGTCGGGCTTTTTTTCATTTTTTTGAGAGAAAAATTAGTTGATAACCCAAAACAAATATCAAACTTAATTAAAAATATTTCTGGTATCTTAATTGGATTTATTTCCATTCCCTTAGGGATTGGGGGCGGATCATTGATGGTTCCTTTCATGAGAACATTTGGTTACGATATTAGGAAATCAATTGGAACAGCTGCAGCAGTAGGTTTCCTTATTGCTGTCACTGGAACAATTACAATGATCACTGGTGGAAAAATTATTGATAACGTTAACACACCGTTCAGTTTAGGGTACATAAATTTACTCGGCTTCATTGTGTTTGTGCCAGTTACTATGATAATGGCCAGGTTAGGTGCAAAAGCAGTCTACAAAATAGACAAAAAAATACTAAGCAAAATATTTGGAACTTTTTTAATTTTGGTATCAATTAGATCATTTTTAGAATATCTAAGTATAAATTAAATTTAAATTGTGGACCAGGTTATTTTCAACGAATATATATTTTTCATTTTATTAATGGTTGCTGCAGCTATTCCCGTTGGTTTTTTTGCAGGACTATTTGGTATTGGCGGTGGATTAATTTCCGTGCCATTCCTTTTCTTTATTTTTGAAACTTTTGGAATAGATAAAGATTATCTAATGCATCTGACAGTTGGGACTGCATTTACAATAACAATATTAACTTCATTTTCATCAGTATTAACTCACAGAAAACATGGAGCTGTTGATTTAAGTATATTAAAAACTTTTGGAACATTTGTTGTTTTTGGCGTAGTAACAGGGACCATAATTGCTTCTATGATGAATACTAAATCATTGGTTCTTTTTTTTTCAATCATGGTCTATTTTTTAGGCGCTTATCTACTCCTTGCAAAAAACAAAAATAAAAAAGTTTATCCTTCATTTAATTTGCTGCCTCGTCTTTCATTTGGATTTATCTCTGGCTTAATTTCAGCTCCAATGGGTATTACTGGAGCAATGATTAATGTCCCTGTTTTAAGATACTTTGGCTACTCGATAAATAGAGCAATAGGGAGTGCTGCAGCCATTGGATTTATAATTTCGTTGTTTGGTGCAATTGGTTTTTTCTTGTCAGGATTATTTAAGAATGTTGATATTCCCCTCAGCATTGGTTTTGTAAATATTCCAGCCTTTATAATATTTGTCCCTATTACAACATTTATGGCCAGAATAGGGGCTAATACAGTGCATAAACTTGAGAGGGCAAAAGTTCAAGTTCTTTTTGGAATTTTTTTATATGTAGTTGCTACAATATTTATTTACAGATATTTTAATATTTAATGGTGATAATTCAAAAACTTATCTTGAACTTAAATATAAATTATTTAAATTTTAATTAATGGTTTCTAAATTAAAAAACTTTTTACTAAACTTTGAAGCTCTGGCTTCTCTTTTATTAAGATTTGGTATTGGAATAGCTTTTATCATTCATGGTTATGCTAAATTTCCTTTGCCACCTGCAGGTTTAGTTGAATATTTTGGTTTGTCTCCAGCACTTGCTTCATTTGTTGCATTAAGTGAACTTTTATCTGGAATAATTTTAATTGTTAGTGGTTTTTTAAAAAACCCAATAGGAGATACGCTTACAAGATTTGCGGGACTTGTAATTGTAATACTCATGACAAATATATTTATAATTGCTCACCCAGATTGGTTTATCACCCAAAAATTATTTACTAGTGAGCAAATTTTTCTTTTTATTGGTGGCTTTTATTTTTTGATTAAAGGAAATAAAGTTTAAAACTATATCTTTTGATCGTATTGACCTATCTTTCCAGTTTTTTGAAGTAGATCATCGATAAATCTAAAGATATCAGTTTTAATTTTATCTGATATCGGACTCTCTGTAACAACAACAAGTGATGGTTTGTTTGAAGATGCTCTTATAAGACCCCAAGATCCGTCAGTCAGGGTAAATCTCACACCATTGACAGTAAGTATATCAGTTATTTCTTGATTACATATTTTTTGTTTTTCGATCTGAAGTTTTTTTATATTAGAGATAATTTCATCTATTACTTTATATTTTTCTTCATCTTTACAAAATGGTCCCATAGTTGGGCTTTGAAAAGTTTTTGGCAGATCACTAATTAAAACATCCAATTTTTGATTTTGATTATCAATTAAATGACAAATTTGTATTGCTGAATTAATTCCATCGTCAAAGCCAAATCCTAAGGGTTTATTAAAAAAAAAGTGGCCACTTTTTTCAAAGCCAGCAATAGCATTATCTTCTTTTACTTTTCTTTTAATATATGAATGTCCTGTTTTCCAATACAGAGTTTTACAATTATTCTTTTTTAAAATTTCATCTTTACTAAATAATCCTGTAGATTTTACATCCACAATAAATTTATTATTAGGATGTAACTCTGAAATATTTCTAGCAATTAACAAACCGATTTTATCTGCAAATATTTCATTTCCTTTATTATCTATAACTCCAACTCTATCTCCATCTCCATCAAACCCAAAACCCGCGTCTGCATTGTTTTCTTTTACACATTTTGAAATTTCATGTAACATTTTCATATCTTCTGGATTTGGGTTATATCTAGGAAAACTATAGTCTAAGTTACAATCAAGCTCTATTACTTCACACCCAATATTCCTAAGAATTTCAGGTGCGAATATTCCAGCAGTGCCATTACCACAAGCAGCCACAACTTTTAATTTTTTCTTAATTTTATTTTTTGATAGTTCATCAATATATACTTTATTAAAATCTTTTACTTTTTCATATTTACCTGAACCTTGTTTAAATAATTCATTCATTACTATTGATTTAAGTTCTGACATTTCTTCTTTGCAATGAGTTAAACCTTTTTCAATTCCCATCTTTATTCCTGTCCAACCATTTTCATTGTGGCTCGCTGTTATCATTGCAACAGCATTAGATTTAATCTTAAACTGAGAAAAATAAACTGTGGGTGATAAACATAAACCGATATCTTTTACATTACAGCCAGTTGATAAAAGTCCTTTTATAAAATTATTTTTAACTTCTTCGCTATAAGATCTGTAGTCATTCCCAACAATCACAATAGGATTTTTTGATGAGTTAATTACTTGAGTTCCGAATCCTTTTCCTACTGCCTCGATTCCTTTCGAGTTGATGCTTTTTGGGTATAACCACCTAGCGTCATATTCTCTAAATCCTAAGGGGTCGATTTTTTTTTCCACTTCCATGTTGATATATGTATATTTATTTGATTTTTTTATTGAACTATTTTTTATATGTTCTATAAATGTTCTGTTGATTTTTGATTTATATAGTGTACTTAAGAAATCTACACACAACATATAGTTGTTTTATTAATAAATAGTATTAAAAAGGGAGTATAATGAACAAAGTTTTGTCTCAGGCAATAAAGAAAGCTGTCTATGAATTTAAACCTCAGGTTGATCAGAGGAATAAGTCTAAAGGTCCAGATTTATTCTCGCTCAACAACAACACAGAGCTATTTCAAAACTCTAGAGGTATCACAATAAAGATTGATAGAAGCAGAGATTCAAATCTAACAGATTTCGGGAAAGCAACACTTAGCGACAGATATTTAGGGGAGAATGAATCTTTCCAAGACTTGTTTGCAAGAGTAGCAAGTCATTATGCTGACGATAACCTCCATGCACAAAGATTATATAATTATATCAGCAATCTATGGTTCATGCCCGCAACTCCAGTGCTGTCTAATGGAGGAACTACAAGAGGCCTGCCAATTTCATGTTTTCTAAATGAAGCAAGTGATAGTTTAAATGGTATCTTAGGTCTTTGGAGTGAAAATGTTTGGTTAGCTGCAAGAGGTGGTGGTATTGGAAGTTACTGGGGCAATCTAAGATCTATTGGTGAAAAAATTGGAAGAGTTGGAAAAACTTCTGGAATAATTCCTTTTATAAAAGTTATGGACTCTTTAACAATGGCAATAAGTCAAGGTTCGTTAAGAAGAGGATCTGCTGCTTGCTATTTACCTATTGACCATCCAGAGATTGAAGAATTTATTGAAATGAGAAGACCTACAGGCGGAGACCCAAATAGAAAAGCTCTTAACCTGCATCATGGTGTACTTGTTTCAGATGCTTTCATGAGAGCAGTTGAACTTGATGAACAATGGGCACTTAAGAGTCCAAAAAATGGGGCGGTACAATCAACTGTTTCAGCTAGAAATTTATGGATAAGACTCTTAACTGCAAGGGTTGAAACTGGTGAGCCATATATTATTTTTATTGATACAGTTAATAGACAAATACCTCAACATCATAAGTTAGCTGGCTTAACAGTTAAGACATCTAATTTGTGTAGTGAGATTACTCTTCCAACAGGCATTGATAAAGAGGGTAGAGACAGAACTGCTGTTTGTTGTTTATCTTCATTAAATATCGAAAAATACGATGAATGGAAAGATGATGAAAGTTTTATAGATGATGTGATGAGATTTTTAGATAATGTCTTAACTGACTTTATTAACAATGCACCGGAAGAATTTAGTGATGCAACATATTCAGCCGCAAAAGAACGAAGTGTTGGCTTAGGAGTTATGGGGCTTCACTCGTACTATCAGAAAAAAATGATACCTCTAGAGTCAGTAATGAGCAAAGTTTGGAACAAAAAGATTTTTGAAAATATTCAAAAGAAAGTCGATAAATCATCAAAAGATTTAGCTGAAGAAAGAGGAGCATGTCCTGATGCAGCTGAATATGGTTTTAAAGAAAGATTTTCAAATAAAACTGCAATCGCTCCTACTGCTTCAATTTCTATTATTTGCGGTGGAACTTCTCCTGGAGTTGAGCCAATTGCAGCAAATAGTTATACCCACAAAACTCTTTCAGGGTCTTTCAATGTTAGGAATAAGTATTTAAGAAAATTATTAGAAAAACACGGTAAAGATACAGATGAAACTTGGTCAACAATCACAACTAACCAAGGCTCTGTATCACATTTAGATTTTTTAACTCAAGAAGAAAAAGATGTTTTTAAAACAGCTTTTGAATTAGATCAAAGATGGCTTGTCGATTTAAGCGCAGACAGAACCCCAAATATTTCACAGGCACAATCTATAAACTTATTTTTACCTGCTGACGTTCACAAAAGAGATCTTCATCAAATCCATTTCCAAGCTTGGAAAAAAGGATTGAAGAGCCTTTATTATTGCAGGTCTAAATCAATACAAAGAGCAGAAAATGTTAACGATGCAAAATCGACTGACGTTACTGCAAATGTATACAAATCAAAACAACAAGAAAATGACGAAAACAAATACGAGGAGTGTCTATCATGTCAGTAGTAAAAAAAGAGGAAAAAGGAAAAATTATTCAACCAAAAAAAATGGGGTTATTAGTAGAAAATCCTGTTTATAAACCATTCAGATATCCGTGGTGTTATGATGCGTGGTTAACCCAACAACGAATACATTGGTTACCAGAAGAAGTGCCACTAGGAGACGATGTTAGAGACTGGCAGAAAAATTTATCTGGACCAGAGAAAAATTTAGTAACACAAATCTTTAGATTTTTTACTCAAGCAGATGTTGAAGTTAACAACTGTTATTTAAGACACTACACATCAGTATTTAAACCAACAGAAGTTTTAATGATGATGACAGCTTTTGCTGCCATGGAAACAGTTCACGTAGCTGCTTACTCACATTTGTTAGATACAATTGGTATGCCTGAGTCAGAATATTCAGCTTTTATGAAGTATAAAGAAATGAAAGATAAGTACGATTACATGCAAGGTTTCAATGTAAATTCAAAAGAAGACATTGCTAAGACAGTTGCTGTGTTTAGTGCTTTTACAGAAGGACTACAATTATTTGCAAGTTTCGCAATTTTGTTAAACTTTCCAAGACACAATAAACTTAAAGGTATGGGGCAGATAGTTACTTGGTCCGTAAGAGATGAGACTCTTCACTGTAATTCAATGATCAGAATTTTCAAAGAGTTTATAAAAGAAAACCCTGAGATTTGGACACCAAAACTTAAAAAAGAATTATATGATGCATGCAGAACTATAATTGAACACGAAGATGCATTTATTGATTTAGCTTTCGAGATGGGGCCTATGGAAGGGTTAACTGCAAAAGAAGTTAAAGATTATATTAGGTTTATAGGAAATAGAAGATTAGTTCAGTTAGGTCTCGAGCCGATTTATGATGTGCAAAAAAATCCACTTACTTGGCTTGATACTATGTTGAATGCTGTTGAGCACATGAACTTCTTTGAAGGAAGAGCAACTGAGTATTCTAAAGCGTCCACACAAGGTAATTGGGTAGAAGCCTTTTCATAGAATTGAAATATAAAAAGTACTTTAGAAAAACAAGTCTTAAACAGAAAAACATTGGGGATCTCTTCTTAGAAGAGATCCAAAAAAAAAATCCTAAATCTTTTTTAGAAGTCGGTATATTCCATGGTGTTACCGCAAGAAATGTTTGTGAATTAATGTACAAAAATTACGGGAATGATTTCAGTTATATTGGAATTGATATCTTTGATGAAGGCGATGAGTATAAAAACGAAGTAGCTCCTGTAAAAATTTTTAATAATCCTCTTAAAAATTTTTTCTTTAGATATATAAAAAGACAAAATCCTTACAGCCTCGAAGCTGTAGAAGACTTACTCTCAAACTTTAAAAAAAATGTAACGTTAATAAAAGGAAATTCCAATGAAATACTAAAAAATATTGAATTAGAAAAAGTTGATTTTATATTTATTGATGGTGGTCATGAATATAAGACTGTTAAAAATGATTTAGTTCATAGTCATAGACTTCTGAAAAATAAAGGAACTATAATATGTGATGATCTTAATCTTAGCCAAGCTTTAGGAGTAAGACAAGCAATTAAAGAATTTTCTGATGAGAATAAAATAAAGTATGAAATCGTTCATGAACGATTTGCAAAATTTGATTTTAATTAGTTATCTTTGGTTTATAGGGACAACTTTACGATAGCTACTTCCCTTATAGCTAGCAAGAGGTCTTATTAATTTATTTGCCGCATGTTGTTCAAGAATGTGAGCAGACCAGCCAGTTATTCTAGAAATTACGAAAATTGGTGTAAAGAAGTCTGTATCAAATCCCATTAAATGATAAGTCGGTCCAGTAGGATAATCTACATTTGGATGAATATTTTTTCTTTCAATCATAACCTTCTCAACAATGTCGTAAATTTTTTCAAACTTTTTATCTTTTTTTACTTTTGCAACTTTTGAAAAATATTCTCTCATTGTCGGCACCCTAGAGTCACCACTTTTATAAACTCTATGACCAAAGCCCATAACAACAGCTTTTTGATCTAAAGCATTGTTTATCCAATTTAATGCATTTTCAGGCTTTTTAATTTTATTCATCATATGCATTACTTCCTCATTTGCACCACCGTGCAACGGTCCTTTTAAACTTGCAATAGCACCAGTAATTGCACCATGAATATCTGACAAGCTGCTAGTTATTGTCCTTGCGGTAAATGTAGAAACATTAAAACTATGTTCAGCATACAATATCAATGATACATCAAAAGCTTTTACAATTTCTTTTTCAGGAACTTTTCCAAAACACATATAAAAAAAGTTTTCTGAGAATGACAAATTACTTTTTGGTTTAATGATTTTCTTTCCTTTTCTAATTCTATAGAAGGCTGCTAAAGCAACAGGTGTTTTTGCAAAAATTCTCATTACCTTTCTCAAGTTTGCTTCAGGAGAATTATCTTTAGTTTCTTTATCTTCTAATCCCATTATACTTACTGCTGTTCTAGCCACATCCATAGGATGTGATTTTTTAGGAAAATTCTTAATACTTTCCAATAATGTCTTTGATAGGTTTCGTTCTTTCCTCTCAACTTTTTCAAAGTTTTTTAACTGTTTTTCAGAAGGCAACTCTCCATTTAGAATAAGATATGCAACTTCTTCAAACTTACATTTTGCACAAAGGTCTTGTGCAGCATATCCTCTATATGTAAGAGAATTAATTTCTGGCATTACTTTTGAAACTTCTGTTTCATCAACTACAATTCCAAGTAAACCTTTTTTAATATCTTCAGTCATTAATCATGTCCATCTGTACTAAAATTATATATTTTTTTGTCGAGAGCATTGTATTTTTCATAATCCACTAAGTCATACAATCTACTTCTAGTTTGCATTTTATCAATAAGGTTTTTTTGATGTCCTTCTTCAAAAATTTTCCTCAAACCTTCCTCCACACTTTTCATTGCCAATCTTTGAGTTGTAACGGGATAAATAACAATATTATAACCCATATTTTCTAGCTCTTTATAATCTAAAAGATCTGATTTTCCAAATTCTGTCATGTTTGCAAGTAAATATGAATTTAGACTTTTCCTCACTTTTTCAAATTCACTTTTATCTTTTAAAGCCTCAGGAAAAACTATTTCAGCTCCTGCGTCGATATATGCTTTACATCTATCAATCATCTTGTCTATTCCTTCAACACTTTTTGCATCAGATCTAGCAATTATCTTAAAATTTTTATCTTTTCTGGCTTTGACACACTCTTCAATTTTTTTTACCATTTTTTTAACAGAAATAAGTTCTTTGTTATCAAGGTGACCACATCTTTTTCTTTCAACTTGATCTTCTATATGCACCGCTGTGACACCAAATTTTTCAAAAGTTTTTATCGTTTTTTTGCAAGACTTAAAACCAGTATCAATATCTACAATTGTAGGTAGGTTCGTAACTCTTGCTATTTGTTTTGATCTATTACTCACATCTTCAAGTGTTGTAAGACCTATATCTGGGTAACCAAGGTCATTAGACATAACACCACCCGAAACATAAACAGCATCATAGCCAATTTCTTCAATTACTTTAGCAGTCAAAGGGTTATATGCACCAGGAACTCTTAAAATTTTTCCACTTTTTAATTTATCAACAAAATCTTTTCTTTTTTCTTTTATTTTTTTTTTAATAAAGTGCATTAAAAAATACCAGTTTTTTTATTTTTTTTAATATTTCTACTATTAATTTCAATATTTAATTTGTGTAACTGATTTGACTTTAATTTTCTTAAGTTTTGAACATCCTTAAGAAATCTGTCTGACTCTTTTTTGGGTATTATATCTTTAGTTAGAGTTAAAAACTTTTTAATATAATTAGCTCTTTTAAATGGTCTTAAACCGTATGGATGTGCATCCGCTACACCTTGTTCTTCAACAATTTTTTTATTATTTTTTAATGTGACTATAACTTTAGCCCCGAAAGCTTTATTTTCTGGGTTTGGATCATGATAACGTTTTGTCCATTTTTTATCCTCATGAGTTTTAATAGATCTCCATATCTTTAAAGTACTTTTCTTTCTTGCTCTTGATTTACTATATGATTTTACGTGATGCCAATCAGCGTCCTCTAAAGCAACAGCAAATATGTACATTATTGAGTGATCTAAAGTTTCTCTACTCGCATTAGGATCCATTTTTTGTGGATCGTTTGCTCCAGTCCCAATTACATAATGAGTGTGATGACTTGTATATATATCTATTTTTTTTATTTCATTTAAATTGACTATTTTTTTATTTAATTTTTTTGCAAGGTCTATAAGTGCCTGCGCTTGATATTCAGCTGAATATTCTTTTGTGTATGTTTCAAGAATTGCTTTTTTTTGCTGATTTTTTTTTGGAAATGGAACTTTATATAATGCTTTTTTTCCATCAAGTATTCTCGCTATCACACTATCTTCTCCTTCATAAATTGGACTTGGCGCTCCTTCACCTCTCATTGCTCTATCGACTGCTTCTATACCAAGTTTTCCAGCATGCGCTGGAGCAAAAGCCTTCCAACTAGAAATCTCTCCTTTTCTTGATTGTCTTGTTGAGATAGTTACATGCAATGCTTGTTGAATTGCCTGATAGATGGTTTCAGTTTTTAAATTAAGCATTGTTCCTAGACCAGCTGCAACACTTGGACCTAAATGAGCGATATGATCTACTTTATGTTTATGTAGACAGATACCTTTAACGAGATTCACTTGCACCTCATATGCAGTAATAATCCCCTTAATAAGATTTAAGCCGGAGACTTTCTTTTGTTGTGCAACAGCAATTAAGGCAGGAATATTATCTCCTGGATGACTATAGTCTGCTGCTAAAAAGGTATCGTGGAAATCTAATTCTCTTACAGCAGTTCCATTAGACCAGGCAGCCCATTCACAATCAAATTTCTTTTTTGAATTAATTCCAAATAAAGTAGCACCATTACGCCTTGAATGTTTCATTGCCATTTCTCTTGAGGTAATTACAGCTTTCCTATTTAGTGAAGCGATAGCTACAGATGCATTATCAATCATCCTGTTTATCACCATATCAACTGATTCTTTATTTAGTTTAGCATTATCACTTGCAATTTCTGCAATTTTCCATGCAAGTTGATTTTTTTTACTTAATTTTTCTTTTGATGCGAAAACTTTTACTTTATGTATTTTCAATTTATTCCTTTATGAATTTAGTACTTCATTTATCTTAAGTATTCAAATATTTTGAAACTATTTTCTCAATACCCTGAAAGTTGGTTACCAAATGATCATGAGGTATTTCATTTACTTTTTTATCAGTATATCCGTCCTCGAGCAATATAAATGGTAAGTTTGCAGAATTAGCTGCAGCAGAGTCTGTTTCGCTATCACCAATCATTAAAGATTTTTTTATATCTCCTTGAAGAATTTCAATTACAGAAGTTAAATGCCTAGGATCAGGTTTGCAATAATCAAAAGTATTACTACCAGCAACATATTCAAAATAGTCAAAAATTTTGATTTTTTTTAACAAATCAATTGCCAAATGTTCTTGTTTGTTAGTGCAAACTGCTAGTGAAATATCATTTTGTTTTGACCACTTCAAAAATTCTAACACACCATCTATAATCTTACTTTCATTAACAATATTCTTTCCATAATAATCTATAAAATCCTTTACCATTTCATCTTTAATTTTTTTATCTGATATTTTTCCAAACTCTTTTTTGGCTGTTCCCCAAATAGATCTTCCAATCAAAGCGCCAGCACCTTTTCCAACAAGGTTTCTAATTTCTTCTGTTGTCTTTGTTTCGTACCCAAACTTTTTCATTACATAATTGTGAGCATTCATTAGATCTGGAGCTGTATCTACTATGGTTCCATCTAAATCTACTAAAACTGTGAATTTTTGACTCATTTTTAAAAAGTATTATTAAGAAATATTTTGTGAATTCTTTATCATAAATACTTATCTATAAGAAAAAATCAATGAAACAAACTAATATTCAAAATAAATTTAGAAAAAAATTTTTAAATCAGGGTGTAAAAATGACTGCGCCTGAGACTGTTTTTTTTTCAAATGATACTAAAATTGGAAAAAATGTAACAATCGAACCGTACGTTGTTTTTGGTTCAAAAGTAAAAATTAAAAACAATGTTAAAATATTAGCATTTTCTCACCTTGAGGGTGTAAGTGTTGACAATAATGTTTCAATTGGTCCATACGCACGTTTAAGACCTGGAACTGTTTTGGAAGAAGGTTCAAAAGTTGGTAACTTTGTTGAAATTAAAAAATCAAGGTTAAAAAAAAATTCAAAAGCAAATCACCTTACTTATATTGGAGATGCAACGATAGGAAAAAAATCTAATATTGGCGCAGGAACAATCACTTGCAATTATGATGGAGTTAAAAAAAATAGAACAATAGTTGAAGATGGGGCTTTTATAGGATCAAATACATCATTAGTTGCTCCAGTTAAAATTGGTAAAAAAGCAATTGTTGGTGCCAGTTCTGTAATCACTAAAAATGTCAAAAATGGTTCTTTAGCACTCACAAGGACAAACCAGACTGAAGTAAAAAATTATAAAAGAAAAAGATAAATTATGTGTGGAATTATTGGAATAACAAGTAACAAATTAGTTTCATCACCAATTATAAATTCTCTAAAAAAATTAGAATATAGAGGTTATGACTCAGCTGGAATAGCTACGATTGACTTTGGCTTCATTAAAGAAGTTAAGTGTGAGGGTAGAGTTGAAAGTTTAGAGGATGCTGTTTCAAAATCAAACTTAAAAGGAAATGTTGGAATTGGACATGTGCGATGGGCAACACACGGTGTTCCAAACACAATTAACGCTCATCCACATTCATCAGAAAATGTATCAATAGTTCACAATGGAATAATTGAAAACTCAACATTGTTAAAAAAGTTTTTAGTAAATAAAGGACATAAGTTTAAGTCTCAAACAGATACTGAAGTTATTGTTCATCTTATTACTGAATATTTAAAAAAAAATAGTCTTAAAGATGCAATTATTAAAGTTTTAAAAAAACTTCATGGAAGTTTTGCCTTAGGTATAATCTTTAAAGATAATCCTAATTTAATAATTGGTGCGAGAAGAGGCTCACCTTTAGCTGTTGGCTATGGCCCTGGTGAAAACTATTTAGGATCAGACTCATATGCTTTAAAATCTATGACTAATAAAATTTCATATCTCAATGATGGTGAGTTTTGTATTATTAAAAAAGATAATGTTGAATTTTTTAATCAGAGTGGAAAAAAAATTAACAAAAAAATATTACTTTTATCTTCTGATGAACAAAATTACGAAAAAGGTGATTACAAACATTTTATGGCAAAAGAAATTGATGAACAACCAAACACTATTAAAAATTGTGTAAACGAGTACATAGACAAAATTAATAAAGATATAAATATTTTTAATTTTCCATTTAAAGAAAAGGAAATTAATTCTATTACTTTGATAGGTTGTGGTACAGCTTATCATTCATGTCTTATTGCAAAATACTGGTTTGAGCAATTAACGTCATTTGATGTAAGTGTAGATATAGCATCAGAATTTCGTTATAGAAAAAACAAATTTAAAAAGGATTGTCTCTATATATTTGTGTCTCAATCAGGTGAAACTGCTGATACTTATGCAGCCTTAGATCTTTGTAATAAAAATAAGATGAAAACATGTTCTGTTGTCAATGTTATTGAAAGTTCAATTGCAAGAGACTCTAAGTTTGTCTTACCAATTCATTGTGGACCAGAAATTGGAGTCGCATCAACTAAAGCTTTTTTGGGACAAATGCTTGTTTTATATATACTTTGTTTAAAATTAGCTCAAAAAAAAAAAGATATCAGTAAAAAAGATTATCTAACAAGAATCAAAAAATTATTTAGTCTTGCTGAGTTAGTAAAAAAATCTTTAACGACTGAAAACAAAATACAATCAATATGTAGCTCATTCGTTGATGCAAAAGGATCAATGTTTTTAGGAAGGGGCTATTCTTTTCCAATAGCATTAGAAGGAGCACTAAAACTTAAAGAGCTAGCATATGTACATGCCGAAGGTTATCCAGCCGGTGAAATGAAACACGGTCCATTAGCGTTAATTGAAGATGGTATGCCTGTTGTTGTAATTGCCCCAAGAGATCAACATTACAAAAAAACAATTTCAAATATGCAGGAAGTAATAGCTAGGGGAGCAAAAGTTTTGCTTATTACAAACAAAAGTAAAGATGAAGTATATTCCGAAAATATATGGGAGACTATTGAAGTTGAAAATACAAATGATGATTTATTTCCTTTTTTAGTTACTATTCCTCTACAAAAACTTGCTTACTATTCAGCATTAAAAAAAGGTTATGACATCGATAAACCTAGAAATTTGGCTAAATCAGTAACAGTCGAATAAAAAAAATAAGTATTCTCTTTTGTCATAATTTGGTTATATATTCATCTTAAGGTTGAAATATGAAAAATTGGAAAATTAATTCTTGGAGAAAACATCCTGTTAAGCACGTCCCATCATACGATGATGAGAAAGAACTTAACATGGTATTAAGTAAATTAAAATCTTCTCCACCATTGGTATTTGCTGGCGAGACTAGACATTTAAAAGATCAACTTGCAGAAGTTGTAGATGGTAAAGCATTCTTACTTCAAGGAGGAGATTGCGCAGAAAGTTTTGCAGAATTTCATCCTGATAACATCAGGGATACTTTTAAAGTAATTTTACAAATGTCACTTATTTTAACTTACTCAGCATCCTTACCAGTTGTTAAACTTGGAAGAATTGCTGGACAGTTTTCTAAACCAAGAAGTGCACCAACTGAAAAACAAGGTGGAAAAGAATTACCAAGTTATCTAGGAGATAATATTAACTCAATAGAATTTAATGAAAAAGCTAGAAGACCTGATCCAAAAAGATTATTTAGAGCATACTCTCAATCAGCATCTACACTTAATTTGTTAAGAGCTTTTTCAAATGGAGGTTTTGCAGATTTGAAAAAAGTTCATCTCTGGAATTTGGGATACATTAAAAATAGTCCACAAGCTAAAAAATTCAAAGAGCTAGAGGATAAAATTGCAGACGCACTTGGATTTATGGCAGCTTGCGGAATAACTCCAGAATTTAATAGAAGATTGTACACAGTTAATTTTTGGACTTCTCACGAAGCTCTTCATTTACCGTTTGAAGAAAGCATGACAAGAACAGACTCTACTACAGGAGAATACCATGACACGTCTGCTCATTTTGTTTGGATCGGAGATAGAACTAGACAATTAGATGGTGGACACGTTGAATTTTGTAGAGGAATTGAAAATCCAATTGGAATTAAATGTGGACCAACTTCAAAGGCAGATGAGATAGCAAAAATTTGTGAAGTCATTAATCCTAAAAATGAAAAAGGAAAAATTACTCTAATTTCGAGATATGGACACGATAAAGTTGAAAAGTTTCTACCAAAACTTATTAGAGGAATTAAAAAAGAGGGTCTCAATGTTGTTTGGTCATGTGATCCGATGCACGGAAACACTTTAGTCTCTACAACCGGATTTAAAACAAGACCATTTAACAATGTGGTCAAAGAGGTAAAAAACGTTTTTGAAGTTCATCAAAGTGAAGGATCTTATGCTGGCGGTCTTCATATAGAAATGACAGGTCAGAATGTGACAGAATGTACTGGTGGTGCAAAAAATATTTCAGACCAAGATTTATCAAGCAGATACCATACGCATTGCGATCCAAGATTGAATGCTGATCAGGCCTTGGAATTGGCTTTTTTGATTTCTGATGAGATTAAAAAGAATTCCAATTATGCAAAAAATGCAATTAAAGCGGCATCTTAGACATTTAAAAATTTAATTTTTACATTATATAAGAATCATGGATGCATCAAAAAAAGCTAGATTTATAAAAGACTGGATATTGAATTATGTTAATTCAATGCCAAAAAAAGCAGAAACTTTAGTTATAGGTATTTCTGGGGGAATTGACTCCTCTGTTTCTAGTACATTGAGCGCAATGACAGGTTTAAAAACTATAGTTTTATCCATGCCAATTAAACAAAAAGATACTCAACACGATTTAAGTATAAGACATCAAGAGTGGTTAAAAAAGAATTTTAAAAATGTTCAAGGTCACACAATAGAATTAGATAGTTTGTTTAAAACATTTGGAAATACCTTAGGTAAATTTGATAGCGAACACGGGATGGCCAATTCACGTGCAAGACTAAGAATGGCAACTCTTTATCAAGTTGCTGCAGCTAACAATGGAATAGTGGTTGGAACTGGAAATAAGGTAGAAGATTTCGGTGTTGGTTTTTATACAAAATATGGCGATGGAGGAGTTGATATATCTCCAATTGCAGATTGCAATAAAACAGAAGTATGGGAACTTGGAAGAGAACTAAAAATACTTGATGATATTATTAATGCAGCACCAACAGATGGTCTTTGGGATGATGGTAGAACTGATGAAGGTCAACTAGGATTATCATACAAAGAAATAGAAGAAGCGATGGATAACGAGAATTCTAAAAATCGAGATAAGTATATTCAAATTAGAAAATCAAACTTGCACAAAATGGAGCCAATTCCAATATGCAAGATTCCCAATTAATCAAATAGATTCACAAATCTAAATTAAAAGTATATTCCTTATACAATGAACAAAGATATATATTTAAGTAATAGCCTAGGTGGAAAAAAAGAAAAGTTCACACCAATAAATCCTAAGAAAGTTAGGATGTATGTTTGTGGACCCACAGTATATGATGATCCTCATATTGGTAACGCTAGACCTTTAGTAGTTTTTGATATTCTTTTTAAAGTTCTTAAATGTAAATATGGGAAATCTTCAGTTTTATATGCAAGAAATATTACTGATGTTGATGATAAAATTATAGATGGTGCAAAAAAGAAAAATATATCAATAGATAAATTAACTAAAGATATTACAAAACGTTTTAATGACGATTGTGATTATTTAAATTGTGAAAAACCTTCTTTTGAACCAAAAGCTACAGAGAATATTCCATTAATGATCGATATGATAAATATTCTTATTAAAAAAAATAATGCATATGAAAATAAATCTCATGTCTATTTTAATGTATCGAGTTTTAAAGATTACGGAAAACTATCAAATAAAAATGTTGATGAACTTTTTGCAGGAGCTAGGGTTGAGGTATCAGAAAATAAGAAAAGATCTGAAGATTTTGTTTTATGGAAACCATCAACCGAAGACGAACCTGGATGGGATTCTCCTTGGGGAAGAGGTAGACCAGGGTGGCATATAGAGTGCTCTGCGATGTCAAAAAAGTTTCTTGGAGATACATTTGATATACATGGTGGAGGACGTGATTTATTATTTCCACACCACGAAAACGAAATAGCTCAATCAAGATGTGCAAATGAAAATAAATCATTATCAAATTATTGGATACACAATGGATTTATTACAGTTTCAAATGAGAAAATGGCAAAGTCTCAGGGGAATGTTTTTAAGATAAAAGATTTTTATGAAAAGTATAATGGTCAAGTTTTAAGATTAGCATTAATGTCAACTCATTATAGACAATCTATGGATTGGAGCGAAGATTTATTAACGCAATCAAAAAAAACTTTAGACAAATGGTACGTGTGCCAAAAAAAACCAGAGGGTAAAGTATTAATACCAGATGATGATTTAGTTCCTCTTTATGAAGATTTAAATACACCGGGTTATATAAGCAATATTCACAAATTGTATGATAAAGCTGCAAAAGGATCAGATAAGGATAAAGAAATTTTTACAACTGCATGTAATTTTATTGGTCTTTTAACCGAGCCAAAATCAAAATGGCAAGAGTTTAAGAAAAATATTCTCAAAATTTCAGAGGAAGAGATTTTACAAAAGATAAAAGACAGAAACGTAGCAAGAGACAATAAAAATTACGAATTAGCTGACAAAATAAGAACTGAGCTTTTAGACAAAGGTATTTTAATTGAAGATAAAGATGATAAAACAACTTGGAAAATTAAATGAGCAAAGAACGACTTTATATATTTGATACAACATTGAGAGACGGTGCACAGACTCAAGGTGTACATTTTTCAATAGATGAAAAAACAAAGATTGCACATGCCTTAGATGATCTTGGTGTTGATTATATAGAAGGGGGTTGGCCTGGGGCCAATCCATCTGATACAGAATTTTTTCAGAAAGGTTTAGATTTAAAAAACTCTACCTTTACTGCTTTTGGTATGACAAAAAAAACTGGACGGAGTGCTGAAAATGATCCTGGTTTATCAGCAATTCTAAATTCAAATACTAAATCTGTTTGTTTAGTTGGTAAGTCGTGGGATTTTCATGTTGATGTTGCATTAGGCATATCCAATGAAGAAAATTTAGAAAATATAAAAGAGACTACAAAACATTTTGTTAAAAATAACAAAGAATTCATGTTTGATGCCGAACACTTTTTTGATGGTTATAAGGCAAATCCAAAATATGCTTTAGCTTGTATAAAAGCTGCTTACGATAATGGAGCAAAATGGATAGTTCTTTGTGACACAAATGGCGGAACACTTCCTCATGAAGTAACAGAAATAGTTAAAGAAGTTTCTGAACATATTCCTGGTGAGAATTTAGGTATTCATGCACACAATGATACTGGTAATGCTGTTGCAAATTCAATTGCAGCTGTTTTATCGGGGGCAAGGCAAATACAAGGCACTATTAACGGTTTAGGTGAAAGATGTGGTAACGCTAACTTAATGTCAATTATCCCAACTTTTCATCTCAAAAAAGAATTATCAGACAAATTTGAAATAAGTATTAAGGAAAAAAATATCAAACACATTACACAATGTTCAAGACTACTTGATGAAATATTAAATAGAAAACCGAACAAACATCTACCATATGTGGGTGCTGCAGCATTTTCACATAAAGGTGGTCTACATGTATCTGCAGTTCAAAAAGATCCTAAAACTTATGAGCATATAAATCCTGAAGATGTTGGTAACAACAGAAATATAGTTGTTTCTGATCAGTCAGGTAAATCAAATATTTTATCTAGACTTAAAACAATTGGAATAGAAATTGAAGAAAACGATCCTAAAGTTAAAAAACTATTAGAGGAAGTTAAAGACAGAGAATTCATTGGTTATAGTTATGATGGAGCTGATGCCTCGTTTGAATTATTGGCCAGAAGAGTAATGGGAGAAATTCCAAGATACATTTCAATTAAAGAATATGATGTTTCAGTTTCAAAAAATAATAAAGACAAAATTGTTTCAAAAGCAAGAGCAAAATTAGAAGTTGATGGCGAACAAATAGTTTGTGAAGGAGAGGGTAATGGACCTGTCCATGCTCTAGATAATGCTATAAGAAAGAATGTTACAAAATTAGAAAAATATTCTGAATATTTAAAAGATTTAAAACTAGTTGACTATAAAGTTAGAATTTTAAACACAGGAACTGAAGCGACCACAAGAGTATCTATTGAAAGTACAGACTCTCAAGGAAAAAATTGGTTCACCATTGGCGTATCACCAAATATAATTGATGCATCTTTCAAAGCTCTTATCGATAGTCTAGATTTTAAATTATATAAGGATAAAGCTCCCGCAAGTAAATAAATGAAAAAAATATTTGCAGTTTACTTTTTAATACTGTTTTTAACTTCTTGTGTTTCTGACAATCCTGTAGAATTTCTAAAATTACCAAAAAATGAGCGATTGGAAATTGTTAAAAATTTAGATGCAAGAGTAAATATTTTCGACGATGAAAAAGACATTGTATATGTTGGAACTTGGGGGTCTAGAGTATTCAAAGGCGGCGATGGTTATGGTAAAGACAAAATATACAATATAGCAGTCAGATTTTGTAAAGAAAAGCTAGAACTAGACTCAGCAAAAAAGATTGGTACAAAAACTATGAATAAAGAAGAAACTGAGAAATATAAATTATGGAACAAAGTTTATGTAAAATATCAATGTTTTCAGTCAGAGTTACAAAAAATAGAAGAAGCAAAAAAAACCTCTAATAATAAATCAACAAGATCTTTCACTTGCAGCTTCTCTGAAAATACAAATGAGAAATCAAAAATTTTAATAAATGGCCCAGTTGCTATAGAAGAAACAGCCATAGGAATAACTATAAATTATAATACTGTAAACATATCTGATAAAGGTGCTTTTACATTACAAGGAGCATCAAATGATCCAGGGCGTGTTTGGTTTATTGGAGCTCAATCTTTTTTATTATTAGATACGAAAGTGTTACCTTATAATTGTTATTAAATATTGATGAAAATTAAAAGATATTCAAAAAAACCTATTGATATTAATGATCGAGTAGGAGCAGATCCTGTTGTTTGTTATCCAAATGAAAGTATAAATAATAATCTTGAAATATTACATCAAGCTAGAAAACACATTAAACAAGTCGATGAAGTCATTATCCCACCGAGAGACGCAAAAACTTTTAATGTTAAGTCAGGTAATTTTTTTAGAATAGAAAGTGTTGAAGGACCTCAAGTTGGAGATTTAAATTTATTTCAAGCTGATAATCTAAATGAAAAGTTTTACTCTGGAAAAACAAGAGCTCTCTATGGAACACATATTTCTGTTGGAGACAAAATGTTTAGCAGTTTTCCGTATTTAAGATCATTAGCTACAATTACATGGGATACATTAGATTGGTATGGTTATGACAAAGATGGGGGTTCGGTCCACGATGTTATAGGCACTAGATGCGATCCTTACACGTATAAGCTAACATCAAACAACGATTATCATTATTGTTGTCATTCAAATTTAACAAGAGCTTTAGTTAAAGAAAAAAAGATCAAGTTAGATGAAGCAGAAAGAATTGTGCATGATGTATTAAATGTATTTATGCTAACTGGTTTTACTAATGACACTAAGCAATATTTTATGAAGTCAAGTCCAGTAAGACCAGGTGACTATTTAGAATTTTTTGCAGAAACGGATTTATTAGGAGCTTTGTCTGCTTGCCCAGGTGGAGACTGTGGATCTGAACATTCATCTGATGTTGCAAAATGTTATCCATTAAAAGTTTCTATATGGGATGTTGATCCAAAATTTATAAAAGGAATAAACCCTTCGACATTATCTAATTATAATAGAAATCATGGCATCAAATAAATGAACAATAATAAAGTTACGTTTATTTTGCACAAACCCCAGTTATCAGAAAACATTGGTGCTTGTGCAAGGGCTATTAAGAATTTTAATTTTGAAAATTTATATTTGATCGATCCTAAACCTATTTTTCCTAATGATAAAATACTTGCAACCTCGGTTGGTGCAAAAGATATTATTAAGAAAAGTAAAGTATTTGATAATTTAGAAAGTTCCTTAGGAGATATTGATATATTAATTGCAACATCTGCAAGATTTAGAAACAAAAATGTAAAGCATATTAATCTTGAAGGTTTAAAAAAAATAGATTTTAGAAAAAAAATCGGGTTTTTATTTGGCTCAGAAGCATCAGGGTTATCAAATAAAGAAGTTAGTTACGCAAACTACACTTTACAAATTCCAACTAATATAAATTTCAAATCTTTAAATTTATCCCACAGCCTAATCATTATTGCACAATTCATATCAAGTTTATTAAATTCCAAATCATCACAATTTAAAAAATCTAAAAAAGTTAAGAAAGCCTCTAAAAAGGAAATTCAATCAATGATAAATTTGTGTATCAACAATCTCAATGAAATTAACTTTTTTAAGAATAAAGAAAAAAAACCCTTAATGCTTGAGAATTTAAGAAATATTTTTTACCGAATGGAACTTTCAGATAAAGAAACACGTATTTTATCAAGTGTATTTGCAAGTTTAGGGAAAAAACGTTAATTGACAAATAAGATGTTAAGTTTATAAACCATTTCACTAAATGACAAAAAGATTAAATTCTAAACATAAAATTGATAGAAGGTTAAAAGTTAACCTTTGGGGAAGACCAAAAAGCCCTTTTAATAAAAGAGCATACCCTCCAGGACAACACGGACAGTCAAAAAATTCTAAACTTTCAGATTACGGAACCCAACTTCAAGCAAAACAAAAACTAAAATCATATTACGGAAATATTAATGAGCGACAATTCAGAAATGTTTACAGAAAAGCCATTATGAAAAAAGGGGATACAGCTGAAAATTTAATAGGATTATTAGAGAGAAGATTAGATGCTGTTATTTACAGAGCAAAATTTTCTAGTACTATTTTTTCATCAAGACAGTTTATTAATCATGGACATGTAAAAGTGAATGGAAAAAAAGTAAATATATCGAGTTATCTGTTGGGTGAAGAGGATACAATTGAAATAAAAGATAAGTCAAAACAGCTAGCAATTATTGATATTGCTTTAGCAAATAAAGAAAGAGATATTCCTGAGTATTTACAAGTAGATGAGAAGAAAAGAACAATTAAGTTTGTAAGAACACCGAAGTTTGAAGAAGTTCCTTATCCTGTTGTTATGGAGCCAAATCTAGTAATTGAATATTACTCTAGATAATATTACTTTTTATACCCTATACCTTTTTCGTCGAAAACCTTTTTTAGTTCTCCATTTTCAAACATTTCTTTGATAATATCACATCCACCAACGAATTCTTTTTTAATATAAAGTTGAGGGATCGTTGGCCACTCACTATAAATTTTAATACCTTCACGAATTTTTTGATCTTTTAACACATCAACACTTTGATATTTTACTTCCAAAATTTTTAAGATGTTAGAGACAGCCATTGAGAAACCACATTGAGGAGCTTCTGGACTTCCTTTCATAAATAAACAAACGTCACTGCTGTTTATTGAATTTTCTATTTGTTCTTTAACTTGTTGATCCATTAGTTTTCCTTTGTCTTAAGAGCTAGAGCATGAAGCTCGTTTCCCATTTTTCCTTTAAGAGCATCATACACCATTTTATGCTGTTGTACTTTATTTTTACCTTTAAATTCAGAAGAAGTCACTGTGGCGGAATAGTGATTCCCGTCACCAGCAAGATCTTGTATATCAATGGAGGCATCTGGCAGAGCCTCCTTAATCATCTTTTCAATTTCTTTTAAATCCATCGCCATAATTAACTCATGTATTTATACAACCAACCTTTATAAAATTCTGCTACCTTGTCTACTGTAAAAGTTAACTCATCATTTATGATGATCTCTTTATCAGTTGTTTCTCCTAATAAATCAAAATGTACAGAATTTTTCTTTAAAATACTCTCTACTTTTTTAAGATTATTTTTATCTACCTCAATAATGTATCTGCCTTGATCTTCTGAAAAAAAATATTGATAAATGTTTATCAAACCTTTGAATTTGTAAAATTTAACTCCCTTATTGCCTTTTATACACATTTTTAGAGCAGCAATCATTATTCCACCAAGAGACACATCGTGGACTGATAAAGCTAATTTTTCATTAATAATTTTTAAAATTGTTTCCCCATTATTTTTTTCATTAAATAAGTTTATTTCAGGTGGGGGTCCTTTTTTTTCATCTAAAATTACTTTGGCAAAAACACTTTGATCTATACTACCTTCTGTTTTTCCAATCGCTAATACTAAATTTCCTTTTGATTTAAAATTCATACTTATTATGTTTTCATAATCTTTAAGTAAGCCAACACCTCCAATTGTTGGTGTAGGTTTAATACCCTTATCTTTTGTCTCATTGTAGAATGATACGTTTCCTGAAACCACAGGAAAATTTAAATATTTACTCGCCTCATTAATCCCATCAATACACTCAACAAATTCCCCCATGTTTTCTTTTTTCTCAGGATTTCCAAAATTTAAACAATTTGTTATTGCTATAGGTTCTGCACCAACTGAAACCAAATTTCTCCAAGCTTCGCAAACCACTTGTTTACCTCCGGTGAATGGATGTGCGTAACAATAAGAGGCTGATGAATCAACTGATGAGGCAACTGCTTTCCTTGTGCCGTGTACTCTTACAACGCCTGCATCACCTCCGGGTTTTTGAATTGTATCACCCATTACAGTATGATCATATTGTTCCCATATCCATTGTTTTGAACAAATGTTTGGATTTGAAATCATTTTCTTTATGACATCATTAAATTTTAATTTTTTAAAATTATTGTTTGAAAATTTAATCTTTTGAGGAACTTTTGTTTTCTTCCATGGCCTATCGTACATTGGAGCTTCATTTGCCAAAAACTTTATTGGAATATTGGCGACTTTTTCTTTTTCAAAATATAATTCAATATTTTTGGAGTTAGTTGTTTTACCAATTACTGCAAAATCCAAATTCCACTTATCAAATATCTTTTTGGCACTATCTTCTTTGCCGTTTTCTAAAACTATCAACATTCTCTCCTGGCTTTCGGATAACATAATTTCATAAGGTGTCATTTTTTCTTCTCGACATGGAACTTTATCTAAATTTAATTCAATGCCTAAATTTCCTTTTGACGCCATTTCAATACTTGAAGAAGTTAAACCAGCAGCACCCATATCTTGTATTGCTATGATTGATTTATCGGACATTAGTTCTAAGCAAGCTTCTAAAAGAAGTTTTTCAGTAAAAGGATCTCCAACTTGAACAGTTGGTTTTTTTTCTTCAATTTTGTCATCGAATATTGCTGATGCCATACTTGCTCCATGAATACCATCTCTTCCAGTTTTTGATCCAACATATATAACTGGTTTATTTATTCCTGCAGCTTTTGAGTAGAAAATTTTATTTTTATTAACTAATCCCAATGTCATTGCGTTTACTAAAATGTTTCCATTATAAGATTGATCAAAACAAGTTTGACCAGCTATAGTTGGAACTCCTATACAATTCCCGTAACCACCAATACCTTTAACAACACCTCTTAATAAATTTTTAGTTTTTTTATGTTGTGTCGAACCAAAATGAATTGAATTTAAATTTGCAATGGGTCTTGCACCCATTGTAAAAACATCTCGCATTATTCCACCAACACCGGTTGCAGCACCTTGGTAGGGCTCTATAAATGAAGGATGGTTATGACTTTCAATTTTAAAAACTATTGCATCATCATCTCCAATATCAATGACACCAGCATTTTCACCAGGTCCTTGAATTACCTTTTTTCCCTTAGTATTTAATTTTTTCAAATGTAATCTTGAAGATTTGTAGGAACAATGTTCATTCCACATTGCTGAAAAAATTCCAAGTTCGGTTAAATTTGGAACACGCTTTAATAAATCACAAATTTTCTGGTATTCATCAGGTTTTAAACCGTGTTCTACAGCAATTTTTTCATTCACTTCCATTATTTTAAATTCCTAATTAAATTTTCAAAAAATACTGAACCATCTTCACCAGAGAGGTATTGATCTATCATTCTTTCTGGATGAGGCATCATTCCTAAAATATTTTTCTTTTCATTGAAAATTCCAGCGATATTTTTTATTGCTCCGTTTGGATTTGATTTTTCATCTATTTTTCCGTCTGAGGTACAATAATAAGCTGCAATTTGATTATTATCTTCTAAAGACTTTAGTTCATCATCTGAGCAAAAATAATTACCTTCGTTGTGTGCTATGTGAAGTTCTAAAACATTTTTCTCTATATTTGAAAAAAACTTATTTTCACTATTATTAATTTTGATGAATATATTTTTACAAATAAATTCAATATTTTTATTTTGTTGGAGAACTCCTTTTAATAACCCTGTCTCAGTTAAGATTTGAAATCCATTGCAAATACCCAAAACTAAACCACCAGAGTTTGCAAAATCTATAACTGATTGAATAATTTTAGATTTTCCAGCTATACTTCCACATCTTAGATAATCCCCATAAGAAAAACCACCTGGCAAGACAATTAAGTCACTTTTAGGTAACTTATCATCATCATGCCATACCATTTTATTTCTAAAACCAAACTTTTTTAATGCAACATCCATATCCCTATCACAATTAGATCCAGGGAAGATAATGACCGATGAATTCATTAAATAATTTTAAAATCCTCAATAACTTGATTGGCTAGAAGTTTTTTACAAATTTCTTCAGTGGCAAGCTTTGCCTTTTGTTCGTCATTTTCGTTAATATCAACATCAAAGTATTTACCTTGTCTTACATCTTTAACATTTGCAAAACCCATTCCATTTAAAGTTTGTTGTATAGCTTTACCTTGAGGGTCAAGAACTCCAGATTTAAGAGTAACAATTACCTTTATCTTCATTTATTTCTTATTTTTTACCGCTTTGGGTTTTTCAAAGTTAACAGCTCTTATGTTGGATTGTTCGTGAAGAATACCTAGTCTCTTTGCTACTTCTTGATAAGCATCTATTAAATTTCCAAGATTATTTCTAAATCTATCTTTGTCTAATTTCTTATCTGTTTTATTATCCCATAACCTACATGTATCTGGACTTATCTCATCTGCCAGCAATATATCTGTCTTTCCATTATTTTTAATTCTTCCAAATTCAACTTTAAAATCAACAAGTTTAATACCAACCCCCCTAAACATTCCCACCATGAAATCATTTATTCTAAGTAATTGTTTATCAATTTGCTCAATTTCTTTTTTTGTTGCCCATTTAAAAGTATAGATGTGTTCTTTGGATATAAGGGGATCTCCCAGTTCATCATTTTTTAAGCAATATTCAATTAATGGATCTTCTAAGACAGTACCATCCTCTATCCCTAGTCTTTTTGTTAAAGAGCCAGTTGCAATATTTCTTACAATAAACTCAATCGGAATAATTTCCACATGTTTTATAAGTTGCTCTCTCATATTAAGTCTTTTTACTAAATGATTTTTTATTCCAACTTGATCAAGATTAATTAAAATGTGCTCAGAAATTCTATTATTAAGAACACCTTTTCCCTCGATTTTTGCTTTTTTCTGGTTATTAAAAGCAGTTGCATCATCCTTAAAGTGCTGAATTACAAAATCTTTATTATCAGTTGCAAAAATAATTTTTGCTTTACCCTCGTATAATTTTTTTCCCTTTTTCATTATCTAAAAACTCTTCTGAAAATATAATTTACATTTTT
The DNA here is from genome assembly GCA_902528375.1 of uncultured Pelagibacteraceae bacterium. Taxonomy (GTDB): domain Bacteria; phylum Pseudomonadota; class Alphaproteobacteria; order Pelagibacterales; family Pelagibacteraceae; genus Pelagibacter. Next base: position 120,714 of record CABZSS010000001.1, on the reverse strand, counting down.
TAAATGCTTTGAATATGTAAACACTTTATCAATTTTTTTCTCTGATATTAAAGAGGTGATCGACTTATCCTTTTTAATCAATTCAATAAGATTAGTATTTTTGTTAAAGCTATTAATTGAATGCGTTTGAATTTTTTTATAAGCCTTTTCTCTTGAAAGACCAACTTTTGTAAGCTCTAACATCATCTCTTGTGAAAAAATTACTCCTTTAGTTATATTAAGATTTTTCATCATATTTTTTGGATAAATAATCATATTATCCACAAGATTTGTAAGTCTAAATAAAGCAAAATCTAGAGTAATATTAGCATCAGGACCAATATTTCTCTCTACGCTAGAGTGAGATATATCTCGCTCATGCCACAGAGCAATGTTTTCAAGAGCAGGAATAACACTGCTTCTCACAAGTCTTGCAAGACCTGTTAAATTCTCACTGAGTATCGGATTTTTTTTATGAGGCATTGCTGAAGATCCTTTTTGACCTTTTGAAAAAAATTCTTGTAATTCATATACTTCAGATCTTTGTAAATGCCTAATCTCAGTTGCAAATCTTTCAATTGATCCAGCAACAATTCCTAAAACAGAAAAATAATAAGCATGTCTGTCTCTTGGAATAATTTGCGTTGATATTGGTTCGGGCTTTAATTTTAATTTTTTTGATACAAATACTTCCACTCTTGGATCTATATTTGCAAATGTTCCAACTGCTCCAGAAATAGCACATGTCGAAACTTCATTTATGGCATTCTCTAATCTCTTTTTATTTCTTTTAAATTCTTCATAGTAAGTTGCTAATTTTAAACCAAATGTTATTGGCTCTGCATGAATACCGTGACTTCTTCCTATACATGGAGTCATTTTATGCTTTAAAGCTTTTTTCTTAATTACAGATAATAATTTCTCAATATCTTTCACTAAAATTTTACCTGATTGGACTAATTGAATATTAAAACTCGTATCAAGCACATCCGATGAAGTCATGCCTTGATGTAGATATCTTGCTTTAATTCCTGCTTTCTCAGTAATAGAAGTTAGAAAAGCAATTATATCATGTTTTACTTTACCTTCGATTTGATGAATTCTTTTAACATTTATTTTACCTCTTCGCCTGACTACAGAGGCCACACCTTTAGGAATAATTCTTAATTTTTCCATTGCCTGAGCTGCAGCAATCTCAACATCTAGCCAAATTTTATATTTGTTTTCTTCTGACCAAATTTCTGTAAGTTCTTTTCTTGAATATCTCGATATCATTAATTGTAAGGAGGCTCCTTATAACCTTTAGCAGATTCTGTAAAAACTTCATAACCATTTTCTGTAATTCCAACAGTATGCTCAAATTGTGCGGATAATGTTTTATCCTTTGTAACAGCTGTCCAACCATCATTTAAAACTTTAGTATTAAACTTTCCAGCGTTTATCATAGGCTCAATAGTAAAAGTCATTCCTGGTTTTAATTCATCTCCAGTATCTTTCGAACCATAGTGAAGTATGTTAGGTTCTTGATGAAATTTTGTTCCAATTCCGTGACCACAAAAATCTCTTACAACTGAAAACCCATTTTTTTCTACAAATGATTGTATCTCATGACCAATATCCCCAATTTTTTTTCCAGGTTTTAATATTTTAATTGCCTTGTCAAGACATTCATAAGTAACATTAATAAGTTTTTTTGATTTAACAGAAATATCACCAACAGTATACATTCGGCTCGTATCCCCGTAGTGATCATTAATTATTGCCGTTACATCTATATTAACTATATCTCCATCTTCAAGTTTTCTGTCTCCAGGAATTCCGTGACAAACAACATGATTAAGCGAAGCGCAAATTGACTTCTCAAATCCTCTATAAAATTGTGGGGCAGAGTAACCTCCGTTGTCCCTTATAAATTCATAACAAAGTTTATCGATATGATTTGTCGATGTTCCTTCTTTGACAAAATTTGTAATCATATCTAAAGTTTTGGATGCTAAAGAACCAGCAATTCTCATTTTTTCAAATTTTTCCGAATAGTTACTCATCAATAATATTTATTTTTTTTTCTATTTTGATTTCTTTATCGTTTAATTTACATCTATATGCTAAAAATTTAACGCCAATTTTTTTTACTTTTAAGTAGTTAATATAGTATTCAGAATCGATGTCTTTAGCTATTTTAAATTTATTTATACCTTCAATTTGAGTTAAAAATAAGACAAATGGTTTGTAGCCTTTTTTTATTGATTCTGCTAATTTAATTAAATGTTTTGAGCCTCTAGTTGTTATGGCATCTGGAAATTCTGCAAAATCTTTACTTCTTAACAATGTTACATTTTTAACTTCAAGTAAATTTTTATCACATAAAAAATCAAATCTTGTATCATCTGAGTATTTAAATTCTGGTTTAATCTCCTTAATATTTTTTAATTCCTTAATTAATTTTTTATTAAGACCATCAAATACTATTTTGTTTGCTCTATGAGTGTTAACACCAATCATACGATTATTAGATTTAATCATTTCCAACGTAAATTTAAGTTTTCTTTTTGGATCGTTGCTTTTGGAAATAAAGACTATATTTCCGGGTTCTAAAAGTCCCATCATTGAGCCAGTGTTGGGACAGTGAGCAGTAATCTTTGAATTATTTACTTTGATATCGACAAAAAATCTTTTATACCGCTTGATTAGTTTGCCTTTGATTAAAGTATTGGTAAATTTCATATTTATTAATTTATATTTGTATATGGAAAATAAAAAAGAAATAAATGCAGGCATAATCATAATTGGAAATGAGGTTCTTTCAGGAAGAACTAAAGATATCAACACTAGCACTTTATCATTGTGGTTGAATTCCTTGGGTGTGCAAGTAAAGGAAGTAAGAATAATTCCTGATAGTAAAAAAGTTATTATCGAAACTTTAAATACTTTTAAAAATAAGTTCACATATGTTTTTACAACAGGTGGAATAGGCCCAACACACGATGACATAACTGCTGAGTCAGTTTCAAAAGCATTCAATATAGAATACGGTTATCATAAAGAGGCTTTTTCAATATTAGAAAAATATTATAAACCCAGCGAATTTAGTGAAGGTAGAAAAAAAATGGCTATGATGCCGATGACTGCTAAACTAATATTAAATCCAACAAGTGGCGCACCAGGATTTTATGTTGAAAATGTTTTTTCTCTTCCTGGAGTACCTTCTATCCTTAAATCAATGCTAGGGGGTTTAGATCACTTGATTACTGGTGGTGCACCAATTTTAAGTCACACAATAAATCTTAGAACAGTTGAAAGTGAAATTGCAAAATCTTTAACCAATGTTCAGAATAACAATCAAGATGTTGAAATTGGAAGCTATCCTTTCTTTCGTGCAGGAAAACTAGGTGTTTCTATTGTTGTAAGATCTACTGATAAAACTAAGATTGATAATTGCAATGATGAAATTTTAAAATTTGTTACTGAACAAAAAATTCAAATAGTAAAAGAGGTATAATGCTATATTTTGCTTATGGTAGCAACCTTCATCAAGAACAGATGAAAAGAAGATGTTCTGGCTGTAAATATTTAAAAAAATATATTCTTCAAGATTATCGATTAACTTTTAGAAGTGAATTATGTGTAGCGGACATTGAATATAAAAAAGGGTCTAGTGTGCAAGGAGCATTGTATGAAATTACTGTTAAAGATGAATCTTGTCTCGATAAATATGAAGACTTTCCTATTCTCTACAAAAAAATATTTTTTAAACACGAAGGTAGGGATGTAATGGCATACTCAATGGAAAAAAAAACACCATTTAAATACCCAAGCACAAGATATTTGAATATCATTAAGCAAGGTTACAAAGATTGTGATTTAGATCCAGATTTTTTAATTGAAGCCTTAAAAGGTTAAAATGTTATCAAAATTTCAAATCTTTAAGATAGGATTTTTTGATGTAGCTCCACATTTACTTTCAGTTATTCCATTTGGTATAATATTTGGAGCAATTGGTATTGAGTTAGGATTCGATCCAATCATGACTTATGCCACATCATTAATAATATTTGGAGGAGCTTCACAAATCGTTTTTTTACAATTATTATCAGGTGGAGCATCATCCCTTATTGCTATCACTTCAGTTGGAGTGATAAATTCAAGACATTTATTATACGGAGCTGTTTTATCTGAATACTTAAATAAGTTATCATTAATAAAAAAACTTTTTATTTCTTATTTCATAGTAGATCAGGGTTTTGCAGTTTCAAATATCTATTTTAAAAAAAACAAAGGGCAAAACTTTAATCATTACCATTTGATGGGCTCTGGCATAACTCTTTGGCTTTGTTGGCAAATTTCTACAATTATTGGAATATTTTTAGGATCTATTGTTCCTGAAGCATTAGGGTTAAAATTTGCAATCCCTTTAACTTTTATAGCAATTATTATTAATGAACTTAGAAAAATAGATCACTTAATTGTGATGATAGTTTCAGGGTTAGCTGCAACTTTTTTTTATAATGCTCCCTTTAAATCATATATTTTAATCTCACCACTAATTGGTTTATTTGCAGCTTATTTAATATTTAAATTTAAAAAATGACCTGGACTTCTATATTCATTGCAGGATTTATTACTTATCTCACTAGAATGGGAATGATTATATTAATAGATAAAGATGTTTTTAATGAAAATTTTAGAAAAATTTTAAATTATGTCCCCTCTGTTGTTTTTCCATCTATAATCTTCCCTGGCGTCCTGTTAAATGATTATGGAACATTAGTGGCTATCACAGATCCCAAAATTTATGGTGCTCTTACAGCAATAATTATTGGATTTTTTTCAAGAAATGTAATTATTACTATTGCATCAGGTTTAGCATCGTATTGGTTTATAATATTTGTATTTTGAAAATTAAAAAAATTTTACTTATTTATCTTGTTCAATTATAAATATTGGCATAAACATAAATGAAAATAACAGATGCCCTCGTGGTGAAATTGGTAGACACAAAGGACTTAAAATCCTTGCCCTTTTGGGAGTGCCAGTTCGAGTCTGGCCGAGGGCACCATAAATAGAAAGTAACTAATGTTTAAAAAAAAAATATTTATCGGAATGCCTTTATATAAATGAAATACGCACATATAATTAGTGATATAAATAACAAATCACTAAAAATTAAAAATTTTTTATTAAGCAAAATTCCTGTTAACTCCATAAAAAAATCTTCATTAATAGTAGTTATCGGTGGAGATGGTTTCATGCTTCAAACCTTAAAAAAATATTATAAATTTAATAAACCTTTTTATGGGATAAATTCTGGAAATTATGGATTTCTAATGAATAAATTTAGTAAAAAAAAAACACATAAAAAAATTTTATATGCAAAAAAGATAAAGATATCTCCTTTAAGCATGACTGTGAAAACAAAAAAAGGAAATATTAAAAAGGGAATTGCAATTAATGAAGTCTCGATACTTAGACAAAGTAAGCAAGCCGCATCCATTCAAATCATTTCTGGAAAAAAAAAAATAATTAAAGACCTTATATCTGATGGAGTTTTAGTATCTACACCAGCAGGAAGTACAGCTTATAACTTATCTGTACATGGACCTATTCTTAATTTAAATTCAAATAAACTCTCAATTTCTCCCATAAGCCCCTTTAGACCAAGAAGATGGAAAGGAAAAATTGTTAGCGATAACTCAACAATTACAATTAAAAACCTTAATGTTAAAAAAAGACCTATAAGTGCAGTTGCTGATAACTTTGAGGTAAGAAATGCTCGGATAATAAAGATTAAAACAAATAAAAGATTAAAATTTAATTTACTTTATGACATCAATAGAAGCTTGCAAAAAAAAATTAAGTTAGAGCAAATAAGAAAAGAAACAAGTTAAATTGAATTTTTACTAAATAACTTAAAAAATTAATTGGATAAAGCAATTGCACCAGCTTTACTAAAGTTTCTTATCATTACATTAGGAGCATATATGATTTTTAATGTTAAATCCCTTTTATTCAAATAATCAACGTTATTCTCAAAATTTTTTGAATGAAAAGTAAAAAAATATATTTTACAATTTTCATTAATATTTAAAGCTTTTTCATATTCACTTATATTTAATTCAGACATAAGTAAGATTGGTCTATTATTTTTTGAATACAACAAAACAATATCTTTCAGCAAAGGAATTAAATTATCTTTTGTATTGTCATTAAAATATACAGGAATATTCTTACAATTTTTAGTAAACGTTTTTTTCACTACCCATTCAATATTTTCATGAGTATTAATCATATTTTTAAAATAAAAATTGCAATTAATAAAAGTTAGGAAAATCAAAAAAAAAATAAAAAATATTTTATATTTTCTTATATTTATTAAAAGCACAGATAAAATTGATGCATATAAAACTAAATTTGGAAAAATTACAATTAATGATCTGTAGTGAACAATTGGAAAAAGTAGAAAAGAAATAGCTAAAACTACACACATTAAAATGACTGCAGGCAAAGCTAAAACAACTGTTTCATAAAAAAAATCGCTTTTAAAAAACTTACTAATGTTTTGTTTTTTGACTATTTCTTTCTTATAAATCCAAGATAATAAAATAATAATTCCAAAAATAAGAACTAAAGTTGCAATGGTATATTCTATAAAGATTCTGTAATACCATAAATTATTTTTAATCCATCCAATATTTAATTTATTTTCTTCATTAAAAAGAGATGGAAAGTAAAAAATTATAAAAATAATTAAAAGTAAAATTATAAAAGTTAAATTTAAAATTAGCTTTCTTTTATCTTTAAAGTAAATATTTTTGATAAATCTAAAAAACAATATACTCATTGATATAACTAGGCCATAGACATGAAGCATAGAAAGTAAAATCGAAGATATTAAAAAGGCAATTTTGTTTTCATTTTCAACTGTATTAATCAAATTTATAACATTTATTAATAATGAAAAACTAAGTAATAAAAAATACATTCTTAAATCTAAAATATAATGAAAAAAATAATTGCTAGAAATAAGTAAAAGAAAAAAAATACTTATATTTAAATTTGCTGTGTTTTTTTTTTTTTTAATTAACAGGTAAGAATAATAAATTGGTATAAATCCAAAAATATTAATAAGTCTTAAAAAATTGAGATCAAAATTTCCATTTTTTGAAATAGATCCTAAAATATTTTCTCCTAAAAACAATAGAAAATAAAAAAATGGTGAATGTATATCTTGAGTGAAGATTTCTTTTAAACTTAAAGATGGAATTTTTAAAGCATAATTAATAGATACAACTTCATCAATCCAAAATGATTTATTAAATCCAATGATATAACCTGTAATAAAAATTATAAGATTAATAATTAAAAAAAATTTAATTATTTTATTAGTGTGCATAATAATATGGTGCCCCCGCACGGACTCGAACCGCGGACCTATTGATTACAAATCAATTGCTCTACCAGCTGAGCTACAAGGGCATTTGTATTAACGAAGTTTTTAATGTTAAAAGTCAATTAAATCAACACTTAAAAGATTTGGTTATTAAAAGGTAATTCTCGTATTTGTAACTTTGTACCTTGTTGTAGACCATTTGTGACTAATCTGTCGGTTTCTTGTCGGTGTGGGAGTTTAATCTAGAAATTTAAAAATTTTTATTATTGATTTCTTATTAGAGGATAAACTTTAGGATTTAGATATTTTAAGTTAGTTAATAATATTAAAACTAAGGTAATAAAACCAATTGAAAGTCCTAAATAAATTAAAATCTTAAAGTCAAACATCCACACTAATTCAAAAATATTTTCCATAATAAATTTTGAACCAATCACAGCAAAGAATACTGCAATTAAAATTACAGATTTAAAGACAATGATGAATTCAATTAAAGATGAAAAAATAATTTGTTTTTTTGAAAAACCTAAAATTTTGAAAACCAAATTTTGATATTCTTTTACTTTTCCCTGAACCATAATTGCACTTGAAATTACGATTAAGCCTATAACAATGGTAATCGCTGAAATTAATGTAACCGCAATAAATACCTTATTTAAAACAGCTTTAACTTTTGATAAATAATCTGCAATTTTAATCATTGATAAACTTGGCATGATTTCAAGCATTTCAGTTTCATCAAATTTATTTGAATTAAATTTTGCAGTAGCCAAATACTCATGTGGAATATTTTTTGCAAATTGAGGGTTAAATAACATTGCAAAGTTGATGCTTAAATCTCGATAATCAACTTCTCTAAAATTTACTACTTTCCCTTCAATTTCACGTCCATAAACATTTAAAGTAAAGATATCACCTAACAGGACGTTAAAATCCTTAGCAACTTTTGCATCTAAAGATATTTGAAGTTGATCTGGATTTAATAAATCCCACCATTCGCCCTCTAAAATTGAGTTATCTTCAGGCACATTTTCTACCCACGAGGATCTTCGTTCACTTCCAATAACCCAGTAACTGTCATTATCTGGTTTAATATAAGTATTAGGATCAATACCATTAATTTTTACAATACCAGATGAAACCATTGGTACAATTTCAATAGATGCATTTGGATCCATATTTAAAATACCTTGTTCAAATTTTTCTCTTTCTCCTTTTTGAATACCAACAAAGAAATAATCAGGTGCAATATCAGGAATAGATTTAGCAATTTCCCTTTGAAAATTTGTACCAACTAAAGCTAAAGTTAATAACAAAGTAACCCCTAAGCCAAGAGACATAACTGTTATAGGAGTTATACTTTTTGTCTGAGTAATATTTTTAATTGAAACTTTTAAAGAAATTATTGTACTTGATTTGAATTTCTTAAGAAAAAAAATGATTAATTTTGAAAGTAAGAAAAAAACAATTAAACAAACAAAAAAAGCAGCAAAGTAACCCAAGCTATAAGAAGGTTGTTCAGATCCAATGGTGAATAATAAAATTAAGATAGATAATAAAACAAAGCTTAGAACAACTGATCTTTTAGAATAATAAAATTGAAGGTTTTGAAATACGTTTCTAAATAAATTAGAGGCTTTTACTTGATCTATAGAGCTGATTGTTGGAATAGAAAAAATTACAAGAACTAACAAACCAACTAAAAATATTTTTAAAAAATTAAGTAATGAAAACAACGGATAAACATTCAATCCCAATCCATCAGATAGATATTTATCTACTATTGGTACAATTAAAAAACTCGATCCATAAGCAGCAACAGTGATGATGAATAAAAGTATAAATAACTGAAGGTAATATAATGTTTTAATATTGCCTGAATAAAAGCCAACCGCCTTTCTTACAGCAATAGACATGTTGTTTTGATTGATAAAAGAAAGCAGAGTATTTGCGATACCAATGCCTGCAATTAACATTGCACTGATTGATACAAGAGATAAAAATTGAGAAAAATTATTGATAATTCTCTTTATTCCACTTGCAGAATTTTCAGGATATCTAAGCTTTACTTTTTGATCATCTTTAAAAATTTCTTCAATTCGTTGTTCGATCTCTTCAGGTTTATCTTTTTCCTTAAATTTTACTTTGTATTCATAGTTTAAAAAGCTTCCAATTCCATTTAGTTTTAAAATTTCTAAAGTTTGTTTTCCTGCTAAAGCCCAATCTCCAAATGCAACAAATCCACTAACATCTGGTACTGATTTAATAATTCCAATTACTGTAAAGTTTTGATCTTGAACTTTTACCTTTTCATTAATTTTTACATTAAGGGTTTTTGATAAACTTTCATTGATAAGGATAGAGTAAGGTTCATTTTGCATTCTTTCATAAGCACCAATTGGCTCATAAACAACATTTCCATATAAAGGATATTTTTCATCTACAGTTTTAATTCTAGTAAATAATGATTTATTCTTTTTTCTTCCTGTTGTTGAAAGCATAGTACTGAACTCAATCATTTGAGAAACAGTTGCAAATTCTTTTACTTGATTAACTAAATTTAAATTTCCTGGATTACGATTGTAATCAATCTCTAAATCTCCACCCAAAAGTGCTTTAGCATTATCATTTAGTTCTTTTTTAAGACTATCTTCAATTGTGAAAATAGCACTTAATATAAAAAGACTTATAAATAGCGTAACAATGATACTAGATATTTTATGATAATTTCTGCTTAAGTCTTTTAAAGCATATTTTAAAATCAAACTAAATTCTGAAGTGTTATTTAATTTTTCCATCTTTAATTTTTATTTTTCTTTTAGCTTTATCAGCAAGTTTAGTGTCATGAGTTACCATGATTAAAGAAGAGCCTTCTTCTTTTACATACTTAAATAAAATATTTGCAATCATGATAGAATTTTCAGTATCTAAGTTTCCAGTTGGCTCATCAGCTAAAATTAATTCTGGTTTCATCGCAATTGCTCTAGCGATAGCAACCCTTTGTTGTTCACCACCTGATAATTGACTTGGTAGATTATTAAAACGATGCTTCAAACCAAAACGATTTAATAAAATTTTTGCTTCTTTTTCTGGGTTTTTAAAATTATTGAGCTCAAGTGTAAGCGCAACATTTTCAACCGCTGTGTAATTAGGAATTAAATAAAACGACTGAAAAATTATTCCAATATTTTTCTTTCTGATCTCAGATACCTCATCTTCACTAAGGCCTGTAATTTCCTGATCTTGGAAAATTATTTTACCAGAGTTAGGTTTCTCCAACCCCCCAATTAACATGATTAAACTTGTTTTCCCTGAGCCACTTTCCCCAACAACAGAAACAGTCTCTTTTTTCTTAATATTTAAATCAATATTCTTTAAAACATTGATATTATCTTTACCAGTTTGGTATTTGAGATTTATTTTTTTTAATTTAAGAAGAGTACTCATGAATAAAACTATATTTATAAAAATTTTGATAATCTTTCTAGTGCACATAAACGCAAGTGCAATAGAAAAGGTAGTTTTATTCGGCGATAGTTTGATGGCTGGATATGGATTACCTAAAGAACATCATTTATCAATAGTTTTAGAAAATAATCTTAAGGAAGCTGGTTTAAATATTAAAGTTATTAATGGAAGTGTTTCTGGAAGCACGACATCAGGTGGATTGAATAGAGTTGATTGGAGCTTATCAGAACCAGGAATAGATTTAATCATTTTAGGATTAGGAGCTAATGATATGCTCAGGGGAATTCAGCCAGACGAAACAAAAAAAAATTTAGAACAAATAATAAATATTGCTAACAATAAAAAAATTAAAATTATTTTAGCTGGGATGGTTGCACCAAACACTCATGGAAAAAAATATAAAAAAGAGTTTGATGATATTTATCCGAAATTATCAAAAAAATATAATTTAACCTTAATCCCATTTCTTCTTGAAGGAGTAGCACTTAATCCAAGCTTAAATCAAAAAGATGGAATTCATCCAAATAAAGAAGGGACCATCAAAGTAAGTGAAACTATTAAAAAAAGTATTATTAATATTTTAAATTAAATGAATAAATTTTTAATCTGTCGGTTTCTAGTAGGTGTTTATAATAATAAAATTATTGAATCTTTTTTGCTTAAATTATGCTAGTCTTTACTTGATGTTAAATGCAGTGTCTGAAACTAAATTGAAGTCTGTTGATTACAAATCAATTGCTCTACCAGCTGAGCTACAAGGGCATTAAACAATCTTTTATAACATAATTAAAAAAAATTCTATTTTTTATTTATATTTAATCTTTTTATTAAATTTGATATTCATAAATAAATATGAACAGTGATGACCATATTCTTAACAGAATTCTTTATTTATTAATAATTATAATTGGTACTTTTACAATTTTTTATCAAATTAACTTTGAAGATTTATGGTTAGATGAACTAAATTCATTTTGGGTTGCTGACCCAAATTTATCATATTCTGAAACTTTAACCAGACACAATAAATCAGACTTCCATAATCCAATTTTATTTAATTTAGTATTAAAATATTTTTTTAAAACAGTGGGTTATAATCCAGATTTAGCAAGATATTTAACATTATTTTTTGGATCAATATCTCTAATTTTTATTGGGTTAATCTCATATCAAGAAAAAAAAAATAATTATTACCTTTTAACCACTTTTCTTGCGTGCATAAGTATTTATATCATAAAATACTCTCAAGAAGTAAGACCATACTCTCTCTTATTATTAACAAGCTCTTTAAATATTTATTTTTTTTTAAAGGTTTTAAATAATAATAAAAAAAAATTAAGTGATATTACTTTTTTTGTTATGTTTTCTGTATTGAATTATTCGGTAAATCCATTTTCATTAATAATTTTTTTTTCACAAATTACGTATTTATTTTTTCGACATCTTATATTCAATATAGACTATAAAAAATTTTTACTTATATACATAACGATACTAATTTCTTATTTTTTTTTTAATTCAAATTATATTCTTTATCAAATCTCTTTTGATAGTTATATGCTTTCCTCCGACATTAAAAATGTATTAGATGGATTTTATTTTCCAAGATTTTTTGGTTCAAAGATAATGGGTTATCTCTATTTAATTTTGTTAATTTTTCTTATAATAAGAAATAGAAAAATTTTTTTATTAAAGGAAAACAATTATATGTTTTTTTTAACTTTAATTATTTTATCATATTTAATACCTTTAGTTTATGGAATAATAAGAACACCCGTATTTCATGATAGATATATAATATTTATATTAATACCGATCTTTGTTCTCATTCCTTTTCTAATAAATGAAATATCTAATAATAAAATAAAAATTTCTTTAATTTTTTTTTTAGTTACGATGACTTTATCAAATCACTATCTTGAGATTTTTAAAAGGATAAATACTAAACCAGAATTTAAGAAAACTTTAAGTTACGTAAAGAAAAATAATATTGATGTTTTTGTGATTGATCTTGGTAGCACTTCCTTTTTGTTTCATAATTATATAAAGAATATAAATAATAACGAATTTTCTAAATTTACTTTTATAGAAAATAATGATTTTAAATACCAACCTAATGATTTTTGGTTAATTTGTTACTCAACAGATCCAAACTTCAAATGTGAACCTAAAAATACAAATAATCACAGATTAGTTGACTCTATAAAAAATTTACATGTGGAAGCAAAGTTATATCTTTTAAATTGATTTATTTTCTAAAACTATTTAGATGATGAAAAACTATTGCTGCAGAGTTTGATATATTTAAACTATCAATTTTATTATTGATGTTTATCTTTACAAAAAAATCTATATATTTTTCAGTTTTTAGATTTAAACCAAATCCTTCAGACCCAAACAGTAGAACACTATTTCCTATCCAATCTATTTCAGAGAAGTCTTTTTTTGATTTATTGTCAAATCCATAAACCCAAAAATTTTTTTCCCTTAAATATTTTAATGTTGAATTAATGTTTGATACTTTAAAAATGTTTAGGTGTTCAATGGCACCACTGCTTGCTTTGTACATGGTTTTACTGGTCTCTGGATATATTCTTTCTTGAACGATTAAACCGTCAATTTTAAAACTTGCGGCACTTCTAATAACTGAACCAATATTTCTTGGATCAGTAACGTTTTGAAGGCATGCAAGAGTAATTTTTTTATTTAAAGTAATAAATTCTTTCAATGAACCATTTATTAATGGCTCTATTTCAGCGACATATCCTTGGTGAAGTATTTGCTCATTTCTACAATATTTATCTAATTCTTTTTTTGTTTTAAAAAAAACTTTCACATCTTTAAGCAAGTTGATATTTTGATTTTCTCTATTAATATTTTTTTTGCTTTCTTCAGTTAAAAAGACCCTTAATACCTTCCTATCGGGATTTTTAAGGGCTTCAGTTACAGGGTGTTTTCCAACTATAAAAAAATTTGAATTTGTCATATTTATCGCAATTTTACTTAATTTTTTAGTATTTTCTTATTATTTCATATATTGCAATTGTTTTATAAAAATATATAAAACCCCTGTTGTTTAAAGGTTTTTTGAACAAGGGGACGCTTTCCCCTATATTTTAGGAGGGGTACCAAAGCGGTCAAATGGGGCGGGCTGTAAACCCGTTGACTTCGGTCTTCGAAGGTTCGAATCCTTCCCCCTCCACCATTCAAAAAATTTAAACAATTGGAGTGTTAACTTGGTTTTGCGGGTGTAGTTCAATGGTAGAACGCTAGCCTTCCAAGCTGGATGTAAGGGTTCGATTCCCTTTACCCGCTCCAAATTATTAAAATTAAAATAAAAAGTAAGGAAAAAAGAATGTCGAAAGAAAAATTTAATAGGAGTAAACCACATTGTAACATAGGTACAATTGGACACGTAGACCACGGTAAAACAACTTTAACTGCGGCTATAACAAAGGTATTATCAGAAAAAGGTGGAGCTCAGTTCACAGCTTACGATCAGATTGATAAAGCCCCTGAAGAAAAAGAGAGAGGTATCACAATCTCAACTGCTCACGTTGAATACGAAACTGAAAAAAGACACTATGCCCACGTAGACTGTCCAGGTCACGCTGACTACGTAAAAAATATGATAACTGGTGCAGCGCAAATGGATGGAGCAATTTTAGTTGTTAACGCTGCCGATGGACCAATGCCACAAACAAAAGAACACATTCTTTTAGCAAGGCAAGTTGGTGTTCCCGCAATTGTTGTATTCCTAAATAAAGTTGATCAGGTGGATGATAAAGAAATGATAGACTTAGTTGAGGAAGAAATTAAAGAATTATTAACATCATATAAGTTTCCAGGAGACAAAACTCCAATTATTAAAGGCTCCGCCCTATCAGCTGTAGAAGGTAAAGATGATGCTATTGGAAAAAATGCGATCATGGAACTTATGAAAGCTGTAGATGATTTTATCCCTCAACCTGACAGACCAAAAGACAAACCCTTTTTAATGCCGGTTGAAGATGTATTCTCAATTTCTGGAAGAGGTACAGTTGTTACAGGCAGAGTGGAGCAAGGTGTTGTAAAAACTGGTGAGGAAATTGAAATCGTTGGAATCAGAGATACAAAAAAATCAGTCTGTACTGGTGTTGAGATGTTTAGAAAAATTCTTGATACTGGAGAAGCTGGAGACAATATCGGTGCACTTTTAAGAGGTGTTGAAAGAACAGATGTAGAAAGAGGTCAAGTATTGTGTAAACCTGGATCAGTTACTCCACACACAAAATTTGAAGCTCAAGCTTATGTTTTAAAAAAAGAAGAAGGTGGAAGACACACTCCTTTCTTCACAAAATATAGACCTCAGTTTTATTTTAGAACTACAGACGTTACTGGTGAAGTAGAATTGCCTTCAGGTACTGAAATGGTAATGCCAGGCGATGATGCTAAGTTTACAGTTAAATTAATTACACCAATTGCTATGAGCGAAAAATTAAATTTTGCTATTAGAGAGGGTGGAAGAACTGTAGGTGCAGGAGTAGTTACGAAAATTATAGAGTAAACTCCTTTAGGAGTGTAGCTCAATTGGTAGAGCGCCGGTCTCCAAAACCGGAGGTTGGGGGTTCGATTCCCTCCGCTCCTGCCAAAATAACGGAGAATAAAAAATGAAAAACCCATTAAAATTTTTTCAAGAAGTAAAACAAGAAGCTTTTAAAGTTACTTGGCCAACAGGAAAAGAAACTGTTCAAGGAACTATAATGGTCGCAATAATGGCAATAATTGCGTCATTATTTTTTTTATTAATTGATCAATTTTATAAATTTTTTTTAGATATCATCCTTAACATAGGAATTTAATGAAAAATTGGTATATAGTTCAATCACATTCAAGCTTTGAGAATAAAGTAGCTCAATTAATTAAAGAGGAAGCTGATAAAGCTAAAATATCTGATAAATTTGAGGAAATTGTAGTACCAACACATGATGTTACTGAAGTAAAACGTGGTAAAAGAGTTCAAAGAAAAAAGAAGTATTTTCCTGGATATGTGTTAATTAAGAGCGAAATGGATAATAATATTTATCATATGATCAAAGGAATAAAAAAAGTTAGTGGATTTTTAGGAAGCAAAGGTATTCCTGTCCCAGTATCTGATAAGGAAATAGAAAAAATTTTAGGTCAAATAAAAGATGGTGTTGCACAATCGAAATCCACAATAGATTATTCAGTAGGGGAGAAAGTTCAAGTAATAGACGGTCCTTTCGCATCTTTTTCTGGAATGATAGAAGATATTGATGAGGATAAATCAAGAGTTAAAGTTTCAGTATCTATTTTTGGAAGACCAACACCGGTAGATTTAGAATTTAATCAGATTGAAAAGGTAAGCTAATGGCAACAAAAGAAATAACTGGATATGTAAAATTACAAATTAACGGTGGTCAGGCTAATCCTGCTCCACCTGTTGGACCGGCTTTAGGTCAAAGAGGCATTAACATTATGGAATTCTGTAAAGCTTTTAATGAAAAGACAAAAAACTTTATGGGCAAACCAGTTCCAGTAGTAATAACAGTTTACAAAGACAAAAAATTTGACTTTATTATAAAGTCTCCACCAGCATCTCACTTTATCAAAGAAGCTGCAAAACTAAAAAGTGGTTCTCAAGAACCTGGAAGAAATATTGTTGCTTCAATTACAAAAAAACAAGCTGAGGAGATAGCAAAAAAGAAAATGGTTGATTTAAATGCTCATGACTTAGAGGAGGCTGTAAAAATAATAGCTGGGTCTGCAAGGTCAATGGGTATCGAGGTAAAAGACTAATGAATTCAAAGAGATTTAAAAAACTTCCAAAAAATACTAATACTTTAAAGGCTGTGTCTATAAATAATTTGCTACCTAAGTTAAAAGTAAACTGCACTACAAAATTTGATGAGTCTATAGATATAAATATTTTAATAAACAATAAACAAAAAAAGAATGAAATAAATTTAAGGTCTATGGTTAATCTTCCAAGTGGAACGGGTAAAAGAGTAAAAGTTGCAGTTGTGTGTGAAGAGAGTAAATCTAAAGAAGCTAAGGACTCAGGAGCAGATCTTGTTGGTGGAGATGATTTAATAGAAAAAATAAAAAATGGAGAAATGAGTTTTGAAAAACTTATCTGTTCATTATCAATGATGATTAAATTATCTAAATTAGGAAAAGTTTTAGGACCTAAAGGGCTGATGCCTAATCCTAAACTAGGTACAGTCACAGACAAAATTGGTGAAGCAGTTAAAAATGCTAAAGCTGGTCAAGTTGAATTAAAAAACGATAAAGATGGAAATATTGGCCTAAGTATAGGAAAAAAATCTTTTTCTGATGAAAAACTTATCAATAATTTTAATGCAGTCATTAACTCACTAGAAAAAGAAAAATCAAACCTTACAATAAAAGGTGATTTAATTAAATCTACTTATATTACTTCTACTATGGGTGTTTCATATAAGATTAAGTTGGAAAAGAGCTTTTAATTATGATGAGTAAAGAGAAAAAACAGGTTTATATAAGTGAAATGTCTTCACAACTAGACAAGGCTGAAGCAGTTATAGTAGCTCATTATCAAGGTTTGACTGTAAAACAACTTGATGATTTAAGAAAAAAAATGCGTGAACATGGAATACAATTTAAAATTACAAAAAACAGAATAACAAAACTAGCATTGGAAAAAACTAGTAGAAAAGACTTATCAAATTTATTTACAGGTCCGACAGCAGTTGCAATGTCAGATGATGCAATAACTTCAGCAAAGATTTTAACTAATTTTTCAAAGGAGAATCAAAATCTAAAAATTCTTGGTGGTATAATGGGAAAAGACCTATTAGATGTTGCGGGTGTTAAAAATATTGCAACTTTGCCGTCCTTAGATGAAGCAAGAGCAAAAATCGTTGGTATTTTAAGGTCCCCAGCACAAAAAATCGCAAGTATTTTGCTTGCACCCGGCTCAAAAATCGCTAATTTAGCGCTCGAAAAATCAAAAAAATAACTTAGGACATATTTGATATGGCGGACTTAAATAAAATCATAGACGAACTATCTAAACTGACTGTTGTGGAAGCAGCAGAATTATCAAAACAACTTGAAGAAAAATGGGGTGTTACAGCAGCGGCAGCAGTAGCAGCACCAGCAGCTGGAGCAGCAGCGGGTGGCGCACCAGCAGAAGAGAAAAGTGAATTTACAGTAGTACTAGCTTCAGCAGGAGATAAAAAAATTAACGTTATAAAAGAAGTTAGAGCAGTTACAGCACTTGGTTTAAAAGAAGCTAAAGACTTAGTTGAGGGTGCACCAAAAGAAATTAAATCTGGTGTAAATAAAAAAGATGCCGAAGAGATGAAGAAGAAACTTGAGGCAGCTGGCGCTAAAGTAGAGCTTAAATAAAGAATTAAAAAAATTATAGGCTGTTTTATTTTTTAAAGCAGTTGGAATAAATGCAACTATCTTTTACTAAAAAAAAAAATATTAGAAAAAATTTTGGAAAATTAAAAGAAGGCTTATCAATACCAAACCTAATAGAAGTTCAAAAAAATTCTTACAAGGAACTAACTGAATTTAAAGAAGATGTAGCTCCTCAATTTATTAAAGGTTTCGACCGTGTTTTTAAAAGTATTTTTCCAATAGAAGATCTAAATGATAAAGCTACTTTAGAATATGTAAGTTACAGATTAGAAAAACCAAAATTTGATGTTGAAGAATGCATACAGAGAGGTCTTACTTATTCTTCAGCATTAAAATGTAATCTGCGACTAGTTGTTTATGAAATAAATCAGGAAAACAACACTAAAGATATTTTATCTGCAAAAGAACAAGAGGTTTATATGGGTGAAGTTCCGATGATGACAAATAGCGGAACTTTTATTACAAATGGAGTACAACGAGTAGTAGTCAATCAAATGCACAGAAGTCCAGGTGTTTTTTTTGATCATGATAAAGGTAAATCTCACGCAAGTGGAAAACTATTATTTAATTGTAGAGTTATTCCTAACAGAGGTTCTTGGCTCGATTTCGAGTTTGATGTAAAGGATTTATTGTATTTTAGGGTCGATCGTAAGAAAAAAATACTTGTTTCTACTTTGCTACTAGCTTTAGGTTTTAATAAAGGTGATATAGTTAAAGAATTTTATGAAAAAGAAATTTATTCCTATGACGAAAAGGAGAAGAAATGGAAAACTAAATTCAATCCTGAAAATTATAAGTCTAAAAATTTTACTGAAGAAATAATTGATGCAAAGAGTAAAAAAATTATTATTAAAAAAGGTGAAAAAATAAACTTTTTAAAGGCAAAGAAACTGGCTTCAGATGGCCTTAAAGAAATTTATGTATCCAATGAATACTTGCTGGGAAAATACTTAATTAAAGATGTTAAAATTGGTGAGGATGAATTCAATATAGGTTCAGAAATTAACGAAACAATAATTGAAAAGTTTGTAGAAGCTAAGATATTTTCTTTAGAACTCGCGTATACAAACGCAATCAATAAAGGCCCATATCTTTTACAAACCTTATTTAATGATAAAAATAACTCAAAAAATGATGCAATCAATGAAATTTATAAAATTTTAAGACCAGGTGAACCCCCAACAATTGAAATTGCTACACAAATATTTAACAATCTTTTTTTCAGCTCAGATAGATATGATCTTTCTGATGTCGGTAGAGTTAAATTAAATTCAAGATTAAACTTAGATTGTTCAGACAAAATTACGATTTTAAGAACTGATGATGTGATAGCGATTACAAAAAAAATGCTTGATTTAAGAGATGGTAAAGATGAAGTTGATGATATAGATCATTTAGGAAATAGAAGGGTAAGATCTGTTGGTGAATTAGTAGAAAACCAAGCAAGAATAGGTGTATACAGAATGGAGAGAGCTATTAAAGAAAAAATGACAACTCTTGATATCGAGTCAGCAATGCCCCAAGATTTAATTAACGCAAAACCATTAACAATTTCTTTGAAAGATTTTTTTGCAACCTCTCAGTTATCACAATTTATGGATCAAACAAATCCTTTGTCAGAAATAACTCATAAAAGAAGAGTCTCAGCTTTAGGACCTGGTGGTTTAACAAGAGAAAGAGCTGGTTTTGAAGTAAGGGACGTACATCCAACTCATTATGGAAGAATTTGTCCAATTGAGACACCTGAGGGACCAAATATCGGATTAATAAATAGTTTATCAACTTATTCAAAAATTAATAAATATGGTTTTATAGAGTCACCTTACAGAAAAGTGGTTAATGGGGTCGTTCAAGAAAAAATAGAATATTTATCAGCAATGGAAGAAACAAAGTTCACTATTGCACAAGCTAATTCAAAAGTTGATAAGAATGGTAAATTTACAGAGGATTTAGTCTCAAGTAGGCAAAATTTAAACTTTATTTTATCTAAACCTGAGAATATCGACTATATTGACGTTTCACCAAAACAATTAGTATCTGTAGCTGCTTCTTTAATACCATTTCTTGAAAACGATGATGCCAATAGAGCGCTTATGGGTTCCAATATGATGAGACAGGCGGTACCTCTTTTGAAACCGGAGTCACCTTTAGTTGGTACAGGTATAGAAAGCGATGTTGCTTTAGACTCAGGTGTAACAATTGTTGCAAAAAGAGATGGAGTTGTTGACAAAATTGATGGTAAAAGAATTGTAATTAAGGCCACAAGTGAAACTGATTTTTCTAAATCAGGAGTTGATATTTATAATTTGCAAAAATTTAAAAGGTCTAATCAAAATACTTGTATAAATCAAAAACCTTTAGTTAGAGTAGGCGATAAGGTAAAACGTGGAGATATTATTGCAGATGGTCCTTCAACAAAAGTAGGTGAATTAGCACTTGGAAAAAACGTAACAGTGGCTTTTATGCCATGGCAGGGATACAATTTTGAAGATTCAATATTAATTTCAGAGAGATGTGTTACAGATGATGTATTTACTTCAGTGCACATTGAAGAATATGAAGTTATGGCCAGAGATACCAAACTTGGTGAAGAAGATATAACAAGGGACATTCCGAATGTGAATGAGGAAGCTTTGAAAAATTTAGACGAGTCAGGAGTTGTTTATATTGGCGCAGAGGTAAAACCAGGGGATATATTAGTAGGCAAAGTTACACCAAAAGGTGACACAGCGTCAGGACCAGAAGAAAAATTATTAAGATCTATTTTTGGTGAGAAAGCAATTGATGTTACTGATACTTCACTAAAAATGCCAAGTGGAAGCGGAGGTATAATAGTTGATGTGCGAGTTTTTAACAGACATGGAATAGAAAAAGATGAAAGATCTATTACAATTGAAAGAGCTGATATAGATTTAGTTCAACAAGATAAGTTGGTAGAGGAAGAAATTTTAGAAAGAAGCATTAAACAAAGAGCGGCCCAAATTCTATCGGGGACACAACTTTCCAAAAAAATTAAGAATTTAAATCAGGGTGATACATTAGATCAGAATAACATTAATGAAGTTCCAATATCAGAAATTTTTAAAATGAATGTTAAAGATGCTAGTAAAAATGATATACTAGAGAAATTGAGAGAACAATATCAAAATGCAAGTCAAGATATTAAAGAAAGGTTTGAGGATAAAGTTCTAAAAATAAGGCAAGGTGATGATTTATTACCAAGTGTGATGAAGATGGTAAAGGTTTTCGTAGCCATAAAGAGAAGATTAAGACCTGGAGATAAAATGTCAGGAAGACACGGTAATAAAGGAGTAGTGAGTAAAATTGTTCCTGTAGAAGATATGCCATACAGAGAAAATGGCAAACCTGTTGACATCGTATTAAATCCTCTTGGTGTACCAAGCAGGATGAATGTTGGCCAAATTTTAGAAACTCATTTGGGTTGGGCATGTACTGAACTTGGAGATAAATTAAAAAATTTAATTAATGAAAATCAAAAAAAATTGGAAATGTCGCAAAAAATTAAAGAATTTCTAAAATCTGTCTATGGAAAAGAAATATTAGAAAATTCTATAGAAAAATTAACTAAAAATGAATTCTCTGATTTATGTGAAAATTTAATGAGCGGCGTTCCAATTTCTACACCGGTGTTTGATGGTGCTAAAGAAAAAGATGTAACTGAGATGCTTGATTTGGCTAAATTACCTAAGACTGGTCAAACCCCTTTATGGGATGGAAGAACTGGGGAAAAATTTGATAGAGATGTAACAGTTGGTACTATATATATGTTGAAATTACATCACCTTGTAGAAGACAAAATTCATGCTAGATCTACTGGGCCGTACAGTTTAGTAACTCAACAACCGTTAGGTGGAAAAGCTCAATTAGGTGGTCAAAGATTTGGTGAAATGGAAGTATGGGCCTTAGAAGCATATGGAGCTTCTTATACCCTTCAAGAAATTCTTACAGTAAAATCTGATGACGTTGCTGGTAGAGTAAAAGTATATGAAACAATTGTAAAAGGTGAGGAGAATTTTGAGTCAGGTATACCTGAGTCATTTAACGTATTAGTTAAAGAGATTAAATCTTTAGCTTTAAATGTTGAGCTTAATTAATTATGAAAAAAGAACTTAAAGATTTATTTAAAAACACAGAAATATCCGATTCACAGAACTTTAATAGTATTAAAATTTCATTAGCAAGTCCTGAAAAAATAAAGTCATGGACATATGGTGAAATTAAAAAACCTGAAACAATTAACTATAGAACATTTAGACCAGAAAAAGACGGTCTATTCTGTGCAAGAATTTTTGGACCAATTAAAGATTATGAATGTTTGTGTGGAAAATATAAAAGAATGAAGTTCAGAGGTATTATTTGTGAAAAGTGTGGTGTTGAAGTTACTAAATCAAATGTCAGACGTGAGAGGATGGGCCATATTAATCTTGCAACACCAGTAGCACATATATGGTTCCTAAAATCTTTACCAAGTAGAATTTCTTTAGCAATCGACATGAAGCTAAAAGAAGTTGAAAGAGTTCTTTACTTTGAAAATTTTATAGTAACTGAACCTGGCCTTACAGGTTTAAAAAAGAACCAATTATTATCTGAAGATGAGTTAATAAAATATCAAAATGAATATGGCGATGAGTCTTTTACCGCAGGTATTGGAGCGGAAGCCATACTAGATATACTTAAGAATATAAACTTAGAACAAGAAAGAGAAATTCTTGTAAAAAATATTAATGAAACAAAGTCTAAAGTTTCAGAAGAAAGATCAATTAAAAGGTTAAAACTAATTGATTCATTTATTAAAACAGGGAACAAACCCGAGTGGATGATTTTAACAGTAATACCCGTGATACCACCAGAGTTAAGACCTTTAGTACCACTAGATGGAGGTAGATTTGCTACTTCAGATTTAAATGATCTATATAGACGAGTTATCAATAGAAATAATCGACTTAAAAGATTAATGGATCTAAAGGCTCCAGATATAATTGTAAGAAATGAAAAAAGAATGTTGCAAGAGTCTGTTGATGCCCTATTTGACAATGGAAGAAGAGGAAGAGTAATTACGGGAACTGGAAAACGTCCACTAAAATCCTTAGCGGAAATGCTAAAAGGTAAACAAGGAAGATTTAGACAAAACCTCTTAGGTAAAAGAGTTGATTATTCCGGAAGGTCAGTAATAGTAGTCGGTCCGGATCTTAAACTTCATGAATGTGGTTTGCCAAAAAAAATGGCCCTAGAATTATTCAAACCTTTTTTATATGCGAGATTAAATAAACTTGGTTTAGCCTCAACAATCAAACAAGCTAAGAAACTAGTTGAAAAAGAAACTAATGCTGTTTGGGATGCTTTGGAAGTTATTGTAAGGGAACATCCAGTTATACTTAATAGGGCGCCAACGCTTCATAGATTAGGTGTTCAAGCCTTTGAACCTAAATTGATTGAAGGAGATGCAATTGAATTGCACCCTTTAACTTGTGCTGCGTTCAACGCTGATTTTGATGGAGACCAAATGGCAGTACATATTCCATTAAGTTTAGAAGCTCAATTAGAAGCTAGAGTTTTAATGATGTCTACCAACAATATTTTAAGTCCTTCAAACGGAAAACCAATTATAGTTCCAAGTCAAGATATGATACTTGGAATTTATTATCTGTCTCTCCCGCCGTATCAAGAGAAAAAAATTGAAGGTTACTTTGTGAATAATTCTGAAATTGAGCAAGGTTTAGAGTCTGGAAAAATAAAAATACACTCTAGAATTATATCTAGATTTGAAACAGTTGATGAAAAAGGTAATAAAGTATTTGAAAAACATACTAGTACGGCCGGTAGATTTTTGTTGGCAAATCTTTTACCAAAAAATAAAGATATCAAATTTTCTTTAATTGACAGAGTTTTACCTAAAAAAGTTGTTTCAGAAATAATTGATTTTGTTTTCAGATACACAGGTCAAAAAAGTACTGTAATTTTCTGCGATAAATTGAAAGATCTAGGATTTAAGCATGCGTTTAAGGCAGGTATTTCATTTGGTAAAGATGATCTAATTATACCTGATAATAAAGAACAGTTAATCGATGAAACTAAACAATTAATAAAAGATTATGAAAATCAGTATTCTGAAGGATTAATTACTAGAGGTGAGAAGTATAATAAAGTGGTTGATGCTTGGTCTAAATGTACTGACAAAGTCGCATCTGAAATGATGAAAGGGATATCAGCAACTACTAAATCTGAAAAAGGATTAGATATTAACTCTGTCTTCATGATGGCAGACTCTGGTGCAAGAGGTTCGGCTGCCCAAATGAAACAATTGGCGGGGATGAGAGGTTTAATTGCTAAACCATCAGGTGAAATTATTGAGTCACCAATTACATCTAATTTTAAAGAAGGTCTTACAGCTCTTGAATACTTTAATTCTACTCACGGTGCTAGAAAAGGATTAGCAGATACTGCTCTAAAAACTGCTAACTCAGGTTATCTAACAAGACGATTATGTGATGTTGCGCAAGATTTAACTGTGACTAAGAAAGACTGTGATTGTAAAACACGGGGAAATATAACTTTATCTGAAATTATTGAAGGTGGAAATATAATTGTAAGTTTATCGGAAAGAGCTTTGGGACGTGTTGCAGCAACAGATGTAAAAAATCCAATATCTGGTGAAGTGGTTATTAAAAAAGGTCATATGATTGATGAAGCTGATTGTGAAAAAATTGATGCAGCAGGAGTAAAATCTATAAAAGTTTATTCTGTTATTACATGCGGTTCTAAAGAAGGTGTCTGCGCAATGTGTTATGGTCGTGACCTCTCAAGAGGTAAAATGGTAAATGTTGGAGAGGCAATTGGTATGATTTCTGCACAGTCAATAGGTGAACCAGGAACTCAATTAACAATGAGAACTTTTCACATTGGTGGAACAGCATCAATCAAACAAGACTCTCAAATTATAAGTAAAAGTGATGGAATTTTGAAAATAATTAATACCAATCTTCTTGAAGACTCTAAGAAAAATTTAATTGTTATGGGTAGAAATACACAAATTAGTTTAGAAGATGAGAAAGGTGTACAAATTGCAATTTACAAAGTCCCTTATGGATCAAAACTATTTTTTAAAAATGATGAAAAAGTTAAGAAAAATTCCAAAATATGTGAGTGGGATCCTTACACAACACCAGTTATTGCAGAAAAGAGTGGAATTGCAAACTTTGTCGATTTAATTGATGGAGTTTCACTATCTGAAACTCTCGATGATACAACAGGGATTTCATCAAAATCTGTTATTGATTGGAGATCTCAATCAAAAAATACAGATTTAAAACCAAGAATTACTCTTAGAGATGAAAAAGGAAATGTTATTAAAAAGGCCGATGATAATGAAGCAAGATATTATTTAGTACCAGACTCGATTCTTTCAGTGCAAGACGGACAAAAAATTTATGCTGGTGATGTAATAGCGCGTTTACCCAAGGAAACTTCGAAGACAAAAGATATTACTGGTGGTTTGCCTAGAGTAGCTGAATTATTTGAGGCACGTAAAGCAAAAGATAGTGCAATAATTGCGGAAAATAATGGTAAAGTAATTTTTGGTAAAGAAGTTCGTGGAAAACAAAGGGTTTCTATTGTTTCATCTAATGGCGAAAGTTCTAATTATTTAATACCTAAAGGAAAACATATTAATTTCAATCAAGGTGAAGAAATTAAAAAAGGAGAATATTTATTAGATGGACAACCTTTACCACATGATATTTTAAGGATATTAGGCATTGAAGAATTGACTGAATATTTTGTAAACCAAGTGCAAGAAGTTTATAGATTACAGGGAGTAATAATAAATGATAAACATATAGAGACTATTTTAAGACAGATGTTAAAAAAGATTGAGATCAAAACATCTGGTGACTCTGATTTATTACCAGGTGAAATTATTGATAGATTTAAATTTGATAGCATGAATGAACAACTTAAAAAAGATGGAAAAAAACTAGCTACCGGCGACAGAGTTCTGATGGGTATTACTAAAGCATCTTTACAAACAGATTCCTTTATATCTGCTGCTTCATTCCAGGAGACAACACGAGTTCTTACTGACGCAGCTATCAGAGGTAAAGTTGACACATTAGTTGGATTAAAAGAAAATGTGATAGTTGGTAGGTTAGTTCCTGCTGGAACAGGCTCGATTAAGAACAAGTGGAACAAAAAAGCCCTTGATGACGATCAAAAATTCATTGCTGAGCAAGAAAAGATCGAACAGCCTGAAACCCCTGTAAATCAATAACAATTTAACTTTAAATTCCTCGTTTTAGTTTGACAAATCACAAAACTATAGTATTTTCACCAAGAATTTTGGTTGGAATGTAGTGCCCTTGTAGCACTAAACGCTACCATACACAGGTTACTAGAGTATTTCTTCCAAATTAAAATTATTATGCCAACAATTAATCAATTGTTAAGAAAAAAAAGGATTAAACCTAAGGCAAGGGACAGAGTCCCTGCGTTAGAGAAATCTCCACAGAAGAGAGGTGTCTGTGTAAAAGTTTATACAACCACACCAAAAAAACCAAACTCAGCCTTGAGAAAAGTTGCTAGAGTAAGACTTTCAAACGGCCACGAAGTAACTTCTTATATTCCTGGTGAAGGTCACAATCTTCAAGAACACTCAGTTGTTTTAATAAGAGGTGGTAGAGTCAAAGACTTACCAGGTGTTCGATATCATATCTTAAGAGGTAATCTAGACACTCAAGGTGTGACGGGAAGAAAACAACAAAGATCTAAATACGGAGCAAAAAAAGGTAAGTAAAAATGTCTAGAAAAAAAAGTGCTCCTAAAAAACTCAATGTTGTTGATCCAAAATACAAGTCAGTAATTCTTCCAAAATTAATAAATTCACTAATGTATGATGGAAAAAAAACCATTGCTGAAAAAATTGTTTATGACGCAATAGACAAAATTAAATCTAAATCAAAAGATGAACCAATCACAGTTTTCAACCAAGCAATTAGTAATATAAAACCAACTGTTGAAGTAAGATCTAGAAGAGTTGGTGGAGCCACTTACCAAGTTCCTGTAGAAGTAAAAGCAAAAAGATCGCAAGCACTAGCAATAAGATGGTTAATAGACGCCTCAAGAAAAAGAAAAGATAAAAAAATGTCTGATAAAATTTTTAATGAAATTTTTGACGCTTATCAAAATAGGGGATCAGCAATTAAAAAGAAAGAGGATACACATAAAATGGCAGAGTCAAATAAAGCCTTTGCTCATTTTAGATGGTAATAAAACATGCCTAGAACTCATAAATTAAATATGTATAGAAACATCGGTATCATGGCTCACATTGATGCTGGTAAAACGACCACAACTGAAAGAATTCTTTATTATACTGGTAAGAGTCATAAGATCGGAGAAGTTCATGATGGTGCGGCTACAATGGACTGGATGGAACAAGAACAAGAAAGAGGTATTACAATTACCTCAGCTGCCACGACATGTTTTTGGAAAGATCATAGAATTAATATCATAGATACACCAGGTCACGTTGATTTTACAATTGAAGTGGAAAGATCATTAAAAGTTTTAGATGGGGCTGTAGCAGTTTTCGATGGTGTAGCTGGAGTAGAGCCACAGTCTGAAACTGTATGGAGACAAGCTGACAAATATAAAGTCCCAAGAATTTGTTTTGTAAACAAATTAGACAGAACTGGTGCTGATTTCTTTAGATGTGTAGATATGATTAAAGATAGATTAGGGGCCAAACCTATGGTTATGCAAATCCCAATTGGAATTGAATCCTCATTACAAGGTGTTGTTGATCTGGTAAAAATGAAAGCCATTGTATGGAAAAATGAAGATTTAGGAGCCGCTTGGGAAGAAAAAGAAATTCCAGAAGATTTAAAAGAAATTTGTGACAAATATAGACAAGAACTTGTCGAGTTAGCTGTAGAGCAAGATGAAAAATTAATGGAGAGCTATTTAAACGGTGATCAAATTATGAATGAAGATTTAATTAGATGTGTAAGAAAAGGCTGTCTAAATTTTGATTTTGTTCCAGTTCTAACTGGATCTGCATTCAAAAATAAAGGTGTTCAGCCATTATTGGATGCAGTAGTTGACTATTTACCAAGCCCAGAAGATATTGGCTCAATTAAGGGCACAAAACCTGGATCAGAAGACGTTGTTGAAATGAAATTTGAAGACAACGCCCCTTTTTCAGCTCTTGCATTTAAAGTTGCTAATGACCCATTTGTCGGATCTTTAACATTTATTAGAATTTATTCAGGAACAGTTAAATCAGGTACTGGAATTTATAACACTTCAAAAGATAAAGAAGAAAGAGTCGGAAGAATGCTTTTAATGCACGCAAACTCAAGGGAAGATATTAAAGAAGCTAATGCAGGTGATATAGTTGCTCTAGCTGGCTTAAAATATACCATTACTGGCCATACTTTAGCTAATGAAGAAAGTCCTGTTTTATTAGAACCAATGGAGTTCCCAGATCCGGTTATTGAAATTGCTGTTGAACCAAAAACTAAAGGTGACCAAGAAAAAATGGGAGAGGCCTTAGGCAGATTAGCAAAAGAGGATCCGTCTTTTAGAGTTACTTCTGATGAAGAATCTGGACAAACAATTATTAAAGGAATGGGAGAACTCCATTTAGATATAATTGTTGATAGAATGAAGAGAGAATTTAAAGTAGAGGCAAATGTTGGCGCACCTCAAGTAGCATATAGAGAAACAATACTTAAACAGTCAGAATTTGATTACACACATAAGAAACAAAGTGGTGGTGCCGGCCAATTTGCTAGAGTTAAACTCTCAATTGAACCTTTAGAGCCTGGCAAAGGAAGAGAAGTGGAAAGCAAAATTAAAGGTGGTGCTATTCCAAAAGAATTTATACCAGGTGTTGAAAAAGGCATTGAGAGTGTTTCGGATAGTGGAATATTGGCTGGATTTCCAATTATTGATTACAAAGTAATAATTCTAGATGGATTACACCATGATGTCGATTCAAGTGTTTTAGCTTTTGAATTAGCTTCAAGACAATGTTTTAAAGAAGCTTGCAATAGAGCAACTTTAAAATTACTTGAACCAATTATGAGAGTTGAAGTAGTTACACCTGAGGATTATATGGGCGATGTGATAGGTGACCTTAACAGTAGACGAGGTCAAATAAACACGCAAGAGCAGAGAGGTAATGCTACAGTAATCACGGCAATGGTCCCATTAGCAAATATGTTTGGATATATAAATGCACTAAGATCTATGTCTCAGGGACGAGCACAATATTCAATGTTTTTCGATCATTACGATAAAGTTCCGCAAAATGTTCAAGATGAAGTTACAAAAAAGACAGGTTCAAATGGATAAACAAAACATAAGAATTAAGTTAAGAGCATACGATAACAAAGTTTTAGATCAATCAACTGAAGAAATAGTCAATACAGTAAAAAGAACTGGTGCAAACATTAAAGGTCCAATACCTTTACCAACTAAAATAGAGAGATATACTGTTTTAAGATCACCTCATATTGATAAAAAAAGTCGAGAACAATTCGAAACAAGAACTCACAAAAGATTAATAGATATTATAGAGCCAACACCTCAAACCGTGGAAGCTTTGATGAAATTAGATTTAGCATCAGGTGTAGATGTGGAGATTAAAATATGATTCAGGAAATTGGACTTATCGGAAAGAAAATTGGTATGACAAGAGAGTTTTATAAGTCTGGCCAGTCTGTACCTGTCACAGCTGTCAAAATCGACAAAGGAAGGATAATTCAATTAATTTCAAAAGATCAAAGAGGCTATAACGCTGTTCAAGTTGGTTTTGGAAAAATTAAAAATTCAAAACTTTCAAAACAAATGAAAGGTTTCTTTTCTAAAAAAAACACTGAGCCTAAAAAAGTTTTAAAAGAATTTAGAGTGTCTAATTTAGATAATTACAAAGAAGGCAACGAACTTGGTCTTGAAATTTTTAAAGATGCAAAATTTGTTGATATTCGTTCAAAAACTATTGGTAAAGGATTTGCAGGAGCAATGAAAAGACATAATTTTGCTGGTCTTAGAGCATCACACGGTGTCTCAATTTCTCATAGAGCACATGGTTCAACAGGTCAAAATCAGGATCCGGGTAAAGTTTTTAAAGGAAAAAAAATGGCAGGCCACATGGGAAGTAAAATGAGAACTAAACAAAATATTGAAATTATCAAAACTGATTTAGAAAATGATATTATGTATTTAAAAGGATCAATTCCTGGTTCAAAAAATACTGAAGTTTTAGTTAAGCAGTCAGTTAAAAATATTAGAAAACTTACAATGTCAGAAAAAATTGAAAAAATAGAAAAATTGAAAAAAGTTCCAGAAAAGAAGAAAAAATAAATGAAAATCGAAAAAATAAATCTTGAGGGAAAAAAAAGCTCAGTCGAAGTTAAAGATTCAATCTTTTCGTCAAAAATTAATGAGAAATTAATCAGTTCTGTTATTTATAAGACTAACGCTAATTACAAAGGGAGAAGCTCCAAAACTAAACAAAAGAATGAAATTATTGGATCTACTTCAAAAATTTATGCACAAAAAGGAACGGGTAATGCAAGACACGCGAGTAGAAAAGCTCCAATTTTTGTTGGTGGTGGTATAGCTCATGGTCCAAAAGGAAGAAATAGTTATAAAACTAGAAAATTAAACAAAAATGAAAAAAGACAGAGTATAAGCTCTATTTTGTCAAAAAAATTGAAACTCAAAGAAGTAATTGTTTTTGATGACTTTTCTAAAGAAATTAAAAAAACAAAAGAAATGGACAAAATTTTGAAAAAGTTTGATGCTAAAAACTCAATTTTGATTTTAGATAAAAATTCTAAAGATAAAATATTTAGGGCTACAAAAAATATACCTAACGTAAAATGCACAGATATAGGTCATTTCAGTGCATACGATATTTTAAAATTTAAAAAGATTATTTTTACAGAAACATCAGTTAAAGAATTGGAGAAAAGGTATAATTAATGAATAAAGTAAGCTTATACGACACAATAATTTCCCCAGTGATTACTGAGAAGTCTTCAAACATGTCTACACAAAATAAAGTTGTTTTTAAAGTCAGAGATGATGCTAACAAAAAAACTTTAAAGAAAAATATTGAAAAAATATTTAAAGTAAACGTAGTGAAAGTAAACATTATTAACAAAAAATCTATTTTGAAATTTACGAGAGGCAGAAACAGCAGAGTCAAAGGTTACAAAAAAGCAGTTATTACATTAAAAAAAGGTCAATCTATTGATCTAACAACAGGAATATAAAATGGCATTAAAAACATTCAAACCTTATACCAAATCTGTGAGAGGAACCATTCTTGTTGATAGAAAAAATCTTTGGAAAGGCAAACCATTTAAACCTCTTACATCAGTAAAAAATTCATCAAGCGGAAGAAACAATCTTGGAAGAATAACAGCTAGAAATGTTGGTGGTGGACATAAGCAAAAATATAGAAATGTTGATTTTTATAGAAAAAAATTTGGTGTAAAAGCTGAGGTAGAAAGGATTGAATACGATCCTAATAGATCATGTCACATAATGTTAGTTAAATTTCCTGATGGTGAGAGGTTTTACTATTTAGCACCCCAAGAAATTAAAGTTGGTGATAAAATCTCAAATGGACCAAATTCTGAAATCAAAGTAGGAAATTGCTTACCCTTATCTGAAATACCTGTTGGTATTGATATACATAATGTAGAAATTAATCCTGGCGGCGGCGGAAAAATCGCAAGATCTGCAGGAACATCCGTTTCTATTTCGGGTAATGATGGGAGTTATTCAATTGTCAAGATGACATCAGGAGAGGTTAGAAGAATTGATTCTAGAGCAATGGCTACTATTGGAGTTCTTTCAAACCCTGATCAAAAAAATATTAAGATTGGCAAAGCTGGCAGATCAAGATGGCTTGGTAGAAGACCACACACAAGAGGTGTTGTCATGAACCCAGTTGATCACCCTCATGGTGGCGGTGAGGGTAAATCTGCAGGTGGAAGACACCCTGTTTCAAGAAAAGGTCAATCTGCAAAAGGATTGAAAACAAGAGATAATAAAAGAACAGATAAATTTATAATTCGAAGAAGAAAGAAAAAGAAAGGTTAAAATGACTAGATCAGTTTGGAAAGGTCCATTTGTTGAAGAAAGCTTAATAAAAAAAGCTGAAAAACAAAAAAATGAGTCTGGTAAAAAGCCTATTAAAACTTGGTCAAGAAAATCAACAATAATCCCAGATTTTGTTGGTTTAAGTTTTTTAATTTATAATGGTAAAAAGTTTATTCCACTTACTGTATCTGAAGATATGGTTGGCCATAAATTTGGAGAATTTGCACCGACAAGACAATTTTTTGGTCATACACCAGCTGATAAAAAAGCCAAGGCTGAAGAAACTAAACCTGTAGAGAAAAAATAAAAATGAGCAATAAAGATAAAAAAGAAATAAATTTAGTAAGGTCAGTAAATAAAAATATTAGATCTAGTACTAGAAAGCTTAATCCAATTTTAAAAGGTATTGTTGGAAAAAAAGTTGATTTAGCTATCAGAGATCTTGATTTTTCAAATAAAAGAATTTGTAAGGATATCAAAAAAACTTTATCTTCAGCTATTGCTAACGCAGAGAACAATTTTCAATATGATATCGATAAACTTTTTGTTAAAGAAGCTTACTGCGGTAAACAAATTACTATGAAAAGGTTTAGACCAAGAGCAAAAGGAAGAGCAGCTCCAATTTTAAAACCATATTCAAATTTAACTATTATATTATCGGAAAAATTACAAACTAAAGAGGTAAAAGATGGGACAAAAGGTTAATCCTGTAGGTTTAAGACTTGGAGTTAATAGAGGATGGGACTCAGTTTGGTATGCTAAAAAAAAAGATTTCGGTAAATTTTTAATTGAGGACTTTAAAATAAGAGAATATATCAAAAAAAATGTCATTAACTCTGGGGTTTCAAAAGTAATGATAGAAAGAACCTCAAAAAAATGTTTTGTAACAATTTATACCTCAAGACCTGGTTTTGTAATCGGTAAAAAGGGAAGTGATATTGAAAAGATTAAAGAAAAACTATCTAGACTAACTACAAATGAGGTAAATCTTAATATTAAAGAAGTAAAAAAACCAGAGACAAACAGTTATTTAGTTGCTGAGAATATATCCCAACAGTTAGTTAAAAGAATTTCATATAGAAGAGCCATGAAGAGAGCTATGCAGTCTGCATTAAGATTAGGAGCAAAGGGTATAAAAGTATCTGTAAGTGGGAGATTAGGTGGAAACGAAATTGCAAGGACAGAATGGCTAAGAGACGGGAGTATTCCTTCTCACACTCTTAGAGCGGACATAGATTATGCAGAAGCCGAAGCTTTAACTACGTATGGAATAATTGGTATTAAAGTTTGGATATATAAAGGTGAAATTTTTACGAAGGAATTTAGTCAGGAAACAAACAAGAGATAACTATGCTACAACCAACTAGAACGAAATTTAGAAAAGCTCATAAAGGTCGTATCCATGGAAATGCGTCTAGATGTAATAAAATGAATTATGGTTCCTTTGGACTAAAAGCATTGCAGCCAGACAGAGTAATTTCTAAACAAATAGAGGCGGCTAGAGTTGCACTAACAAGACATATGAAAAGACAAGGTAGAGTTTGGACAAGGATTTTTCCAAATATACCTGTATCAAAAAAACCAACTGAAGTTAGAATGGGAAAAGGCAAAGGTTCACCGGAATTTTGGGCATGTAGAGTTAAACCAGGAAGAATTTTGTTTGAGGTAGACGGAGTATCCGAACAAATAGCAAAAGAGGCACTATATAAAGCTTCTGCAAAACTACCAATTAAAACTAAGTTCATAAGAAGGGTCTCATAATGAAGAAAAATGAAATAAAGAAATTTACCAAGGATCAAGCGTTGAAAAATTTAGAAAAACTAAAAAAAGATTTGTTTAATTTGAGATTCCAAAAAATAAATGGACAACTTACAAATCCGTCTAAAATATCTCAAACTAAAAAAGATATTTCCAGAATGAAAACTCTAATGGGAAGGAAAAAAAGTGCCTAAAAAAATATTAAATGGAATTGTAGTGAGTGATAAACCAAATAAAACAATAACAGTTATGGTTGAAAGAAAATATCAACACCCTACTCTAAAAAAAGTAGTAAAAGTAAGAAAAAAATTTAGCGCACATGATGAAAATAATAAATTTAAAAATGGTGATAAAGTGAAGATAATTGAATGTAGACCTTACTCAAAAACAAAAAAATTTGAGGTACTAGGAGAAAATAAATGATACAGGTACAAACTGAGCTATTTGTAGCGGATAATACTGGTGCAAAAAAAATTGAGTGTATAAAGGTACTTGGAGGCTCAAAAAGAAGATACGCAAGCATTGGTGATACAATTGTTGTTGCAGTAAAAGAAGCTATCCCTAAAGGTAAAGTTAAAAAAGGTTCAGTTCATAAGGCTGTAGTTGTTAGAGTAAAAAAAGGAATTCACAGAGACGATGGATCAAAAGTTAGATTCGATAACAATGCAGCTGTTTTGACAGATGACAAAGGTGAACCTATTGGGACTAGAATTTTTGGACCAGTCACAAGAGAATTAAGAAGTAGGGGGCAAATGAAAATAATATCATTAGCTCCGGAGGTAATATAAATGATTAAGAAAGGCTCAAATGTCAAAGTGCTTGTTGGAAAAGATAAAAATAAAACAGGTGAAATTATAGAATTAGATAGAAAGAGGAATAGAGCAAAGATTAAAGGAATAAATATAATAAAAAAACATCTTAAAACTACGAAAGAAAGAAAAGGTGGAATAGTTGATAAAGAAAATTTTGTTCATTTATCAAATTTAAAATTAGATCAAAAACAAGATAAAAAAAAGGCAATTAAAAAATGATTCCAAGGTTAAAAACACTATATCATAAGGAAGTTAAAACCATGCTTAAGGAAAAATATGGTTTTAAAAATCTTAATATGGCACCTAAATTTGAAAAAGTTGTTTTAAATATGGGTCTAGGAATAGATGGAAATGACGCAAAAATATTTAAATCTTGCGAAGAGGATTTAGCTAAAATTGCAGGACAAAAACCAGTCTCAACGAAGTTCAAAAAATCTATTTCAAATTTTAAAACACGTAAAGATACGAAAGCTGGACTTAAGGTCACTTTACGTAAATATAAAATGTATGAATTTATAGATAGACTTGTAAACATTGCGCTTCCAAGAATAAAAGATTTTAGAGGTCTTTCCTCAAAAGGTATAGACAAGTTTGGTAATTTCACCTTTGGGGTTAAGGAGCACATAATATTTCCTGAAGTAAATTTTGATAAGGTAGACAAAATAAGAGGTTTAGATATTACAATAGTAATAAAATCAAACTCTAAAGAACATAGCTTAGAATTATTAAAGAAATTTAATTTTCCATTTATAGAAGAAAGGAGCAACTAATGGCTAAACTTAGTTCAATAAATAAGAATAATAGGAGAAGAAAGTTGTCAGATAGATTTTATGCAAAAAGAAAAAAACTAAAACTAATTATAATGAATAAAAAATTACCCCTAGAGGAAAGGTTTAAAGCTCAACAAAAATTATCAAAATTACCAAGAAATTCGGCGAAGACTAGAGTAAGAAATAGATGTGAAATAACAGGAAGACCGCATGGTGTTTACAGAAAATTAAGAATATCAAGAATAGCTCTTAGACAACTAGGTCTACAGGGTAAAATTCCTGGTATGATAAAATCAAGTTGGTAGAAAGGAAAATTATATGAGTTTGACAGATCCAATAGGAGATATGCTTGCGAGAATAAAAAACTCGCAATTAAGAAATCATAAAAAAGTAGAAATGCCTTCATCAAATTTTAAGATGAAGATTGCAGATGTTTTAAAAAATGAAGGTTATATAAATGGGTTTAATGTTGATAAAAATGATAACAAACAAATTTTAATTATAGAGTTAAAGTATAATTCCGGATCTCCAGTAATAAGTGTGATAGAAAGAATATCAAAACCTGGTAGAAGAGTTTTTTCTAGTGCTCAAAGTTTACCAAAAATTAATAATGGTTTAGGAATTGCAATTATATCTACACCAAAAGGTGTAATGACAGATATTGATGCAAGAAAACAAAAAGTTGGTGGCGAAATAATTTGTAAGGTATTTTAATGTCAAAAATAGGTAAAATAAGTATCAATATTCCCGAAAAAGTTAAAGTTGCTTTAGCAGGTTCGGACATCAATATAGAAGGTCCTTTGGGTAAACAAAAGTTAAAAATTAATTTAGAGATTTTTGATTTTAAAATTGATGATGGCAAAAACGTTTCAATTAAACCAAAGAAACTAGACGATGATACAAAAAGATTATGGGGGATGAATAGAAGTCTAATTAATAATGCAATAATAGGAACTAGTGTTGGTTTTGAAAAAGTGCTTGAGTTAAGTGGCGTAGGTTACAGAGCAGCATTAAAAGGAAAACAATTAAATCTTCAACTAGGTTTTAGTCATGATATTAATTTTGATATTCCCGAGGATGTAAAAATTTTAGTTGAAAAACAAACAACTATTAAAATATCAGGTGTTGATAAGCAAAAAGTTGGTATGATTGCATCAAAAATTAAATCTTTTAGACCGCCCGAACCTTATAAAGGAAAAGGAATTAAAGAAAAAGGTCAATATATATTAAGAAAAGAAGGTAAAAAGAAATAATGAAATTAAACACTTTACAAAGAAAAAAATTTAGAGTTAGAAATAAACTAAAGGGTAATTCTAAAAATGATCGTTTCAGATTAAGTGTATCTAGAAGTTTAAAAAATATATCTGCACAAATAATTGATGATGCCAATAGCAAGACTATTCTGTCTGCTTCATCTAATGAAAAAGACATGAAATCTGCAAACAAGGTAAATAAAACTGAACTTTCAAAACTGGTTGCTGAGAAATTAGCAAAGAAAGCTGTAGAAAAAAACATCAAGAAAATTTATTTTGATAGAGGGCAATTTAAGTATCATGGAAGAGTAAAGATTTTTGCTGAAACATTAAGAAAAAACGGAATGGAATTTTAATATGTCTAAAGAAAATGAATTTATAGAAAAACTTGTTCACGTAAACAGAATTACAAAAGTTGTTAAAGGTGGTAGAAGATTTGGTTTTTCTGCATTAGTAGTCGTTGGAAATCAAAGCGGAAAAATTGGTATTGCGCACGCAAAATCAAAACAAGTACCAGATGCTATAAAAAAAGCCAATGAAATGGCTAGAAGAAATTTAATTCAAATACCTTTAAGAGAGGGAAGAACTATTCATCATGATGTTTTCGGTAAAGACGGCGCTGGAAAAATCAAAATGAGGGCAGCTCCAAAAGGAACAGGTATAATAGCTGGCGGTCCAGTAAGAGCTGTATGTGAAGTACTTGGTATTAAAGATATAGTGGCTAAGTCACTTGGAACTGCAAATCCTCATAATGTTATCAGGGCATGTCTTAAAGCTCTAAAAAAACAAAATTCACCTAAACAAATTTCAATTATAAGAAACAAGAAAATTTCTGAAATTATAGAAAAAAGAGGATAATGATGCTTAATGGTTTAACTAAACTGAAAACAAAAAAAATAAGAGTTGGAAGAGGTATTGGATCTGGAAAAGGCAAAACTTCTGGAAGAGGTGTTAAAGGTCAAAAATCAAGATCTGGTGTAGCAATTAAAAGTTTTGAAGGTGGTCAAATGCCTTTATATAGAAGATTACCCAAAAGAGGCTTCAATCCAATACGTAAAAATAAAATTGGTAAATTAAACTTAGGCGATTTACAATTGCTCATAGAAACAAAAAGAATAAAACCGTCTGAAAAGATAGATATTAAATATTTACAAAGTTCGAAAATTATAAAAAAAAAATATGAAAAAATAAAGATACTTGGTCAGGGTGAAATCAAAGATAAATTAAATTTAGAAGTTCATTTTTTATCTAATTCAGCAAAAGAAAAACTTTCAAAGAATGGCTCAACAATTAAAATTTTAGAGAGCAAATAAATAAAATAATATGAGTACAACGACACAAAATAACGATTTAAGAAATCGTATAATTTTTACAATATTTATTTTAGCAGTTTACAGATTTGGAACATTTGTTCCTTTACCCGGTATAGATCCTGATCAATTAAAGATTATGATGGATGGAAACCAAAAAGGCTTACTCGGCATGTTTAATGTTTTTGCAGGTGGTGCTGTTAGCCGTATGGCAATATTTGCTTTAGGTATA
This sequence comes from uncultured Pelagibacteraceae bacterium, assembly GCA_902528375.1. Classification (GTDB taxonomy): domain Bacteria; phylum Pseudomonadota; class Alphaproteobacteria; order Pelagibacterales; family Pelagibacteraceae; genus Pelagibacter. The sequence continues at coordinate 82,199 of CABZSS010000001.1, read as the reverse complement.
ATGCCATATATATCATCTTCTATTATAGTTCAATTGCTTACAGGAACATCAGATTATTTCAAAAATTTAAAAAGTCAGGGCACGATTGGTCGACAAAAAATCACACAAATTACAAGATATGGAACCGTTCTTTTGGCAACTATTCAGGGCTATGGATTGTCAGTTGGGCTTGAGTCATCTGAAAATTTAGTAATTAATCCAGGTATTTTTTTTAAAGTTACAACAGTGACAACAATTGTAGCTGGCACTATTTTTTTAATGTGGCTAGGTGAACAAATTACTCAAAGAGGAATAGGTAATGGAATCTCATTAATTATTTTTTCTGGTATCGTTGCAGAAATACCAAGAGCATTAGTCACAACGTTTGAACTAGGTAGAACAGGTGCAATATCTTCCACAATGATAATTTTTATTTTTGTTCTATTGATAGCTACCATAATGTTCATTGTCTTTATGGAGAGGGCTCTAAGAAAAATATTGATAAACTATCCCAAGAGACAAATGGGTAATAAAATGTATGGGGGTGACTCTTCACATCTTCCTCTTAAGATAAATACAGCAGGTGTGATACCAGCAATTTTTGCTTCAGCTATACTACTTTTACCTGCTACACTTACAAATTTTAATATTAGTGAGAATGATAACGTATCTTCTTTTTTATCTTTTTTCTCACAAGGACAGCCTCTTTACATGATTTTATATGCTTCAGGTATAATCTTTTTTACATTCTTTTATACCTCACTTGTATTCAATCCAGATGAAACCGCTGAAAACTTAAGAAAATATGGTGGCTTTGTACCAGGGATACGACCAGGGGAAAGTACAGCAAGATATATTGAGGAAATTCTAACAAGACTAACAACTATCGGAGCATTATATTTAACATTAGTTTGTTTAATGCCAGAATTTTTAATAGCAAACTATCCTATACCTTTCTATTTAGGTGGTGCTTCAGTCTTAATTGTTGTAGTCGTAGCAATAGATACAGTAACCCAAATCCAAACAAGATTAATGAGTGCGCAGTACGAACAACTTATAAAAAAAACTAAATTTGGAAGATAATAGTGAATATAATTTTATTTGGTCCTCCAGGCGCAGGTAAAGGTACCCAAGCAAAATTTTTAATTAAAGTATTAAATAATTTTCAAGTTTCAACAGGTGATATGTTGAGGGACGAAATCAAAAAAGATACAGAAATTGGTAAAAAAATTATAAGTTTTATGAATGAAGGTAAATTTGTTGATGATGAAATTGTTAATAGCCTTATGAAAAAAGTAGTTTTTGACACATCAAAAAAAGGAAAATTAATTTTTGATGGGTATCCAAGAACTATCGAACAAGCAAAAAATTTAGATTTGTTGTTAACAGAGTCTAAACAACAAATTGATTTTGTTTTTTTCTTAAACGTAAATAAAGAAACTATAGTAAAAAGAATTGAAAAAAGAAGAATTGAAGAAAAAAGGTCAGATGATGATTTAGATACAATTCTTAAAAGATATGACACTTATTTAAAAACAACCTCACCTGTATTAAATTATTATTCGTCTAAACAAAATTTTTACGAGCTTAACGGAAACCAAGAAATTGATCAAATAAACGAGCAAATTAAGGACTTTTTAAAGTTATAAAAAGTTGACTTTAAATTTTCATCTTATATAAAAGGCTAAATTTTATCTCAAATTATGGCTCGAATTGCAGGTGTAAATATCCCACAAAATAAAATCGTCCTCATTGGACTTACATATATTTATGGTATTGGGGATAAGTTTTCTAAACAAATCTGTAAGGAATTAGAAATACCAAAATCAAAAAGAGTAAATCAACTTACTGACGACCAAATTCTTAAAATTAGAGAGTATATCGACCAGCATTTCACAGTTGAGGGAGATTTAAGAAGAGAAAATTCAATGAGCATTAAAAGATTAATTGATCTTGCGTGCTATAGAGGTTTTCGACATAAAAAAAAGTTACCTGTAAGAGGACAAAGAACCAGATGTAATGCGAGAACAAGAAAAGGTAAAGCAATTGCTATTGCAGGTAAAAAATTAACACCATTAAAAAAATAGTTTGAAATGGCTGACAAAAAAAAGATAGAGAAAAAAGTTGATGAGAAACCAGAAGTAAAATCTGTTAAAAAAAGTTCTTACTCTAAAAAGAAAAAAATTAAAAAGAATATAGTTAACGGAATAGCTTATGTTCAGTCAACCTTTAATAATACAATTGTATCAATAGCTGATACGCAAGGTAATGTTGTATCCTGGGCATCTGCTGGACAAAAAGGTTTTAAGGGTTCTAGAAAATCAACTCCTTATGCAGCACAAATAGCAGCAGACTCTGCTGCATCGAAAGCTTTAGAGTACGGTATGAAAACTTTAACGGTTGAAATTAAAGGACCAGGTTCAGGTAGAGAAACAGCTTTGCGTGCATTACAAGCTAGAGGTTTTAAAATTTTATCTATCAAAGATACAACACCGATGCCACATAATGGAACAAGACCACCAAAAAAAAGGAGAGTTTAATGGAAACAGCTAATGTAAATTTAAAAAATTGGAAATCATTAATTAAACCTGGAAAGTTGGATATAAATTTAAACGATGATAAATCATACGCTAAAATTGTAGCCGAACCACTTGAAAAAGGTTATGGCTTAACTTTAGGTAACTCACTAAGAAGGATTTTATTGTCTTCAATTAGAGGTGCCGCTGTAACAGCAATTCAAATTGACGGAGTACTTCACGAGTTTACGTCTATCAAAGGAGTAAGAGAGGATGTAACTGATATTGTTCTTAATGTTAAATCATTAGCATTAAAAAGTACCTCTGAGGGATCAAAAAAATTAGTGTTAGATGCAAAAGGTCCAGGAGTAATTAAAGCATCTGATATTACAAAAATTAATGAAATTGAAATTTTAAATCCGGACCTGGTAATTTGTAATTTAGATGAAAATACAAACTTCCACATGGAGATGACAATAGGCAATGGAAAAGGTTATGTACCCGCTGAACTTAACAAACCAGATGAGCCACCTCTAGGTCTTATACCTATCGACTCACTTTTTAGCCCAGTTAAAAAAGTATCTTATTCTGTGAGCACTGCACGAGAGGGTAAAGCTTTGGACTATGACAAATTAACCATGGAAATAGAAACTAATGGTTCTATCTCAGCGGAAGATGCGTTGGCTTACTCAGCTAGAATTTTTCAAGATCAATTAGGAATGTTTGTTAATTTTGATGAACCACAAGAAGTTACTATAGCTGAAAAACCAAGTGAACCAGAATTTAACAAAAACTTGTTAAGAAAAGTTGATGAATTAGAGCTTTCTGTAAGGTCAATGAACTGTCTAAAAAATGATAATATTATTTATATTGGAGATTTAGTTCAAAAGTCAGAAGGTGAAATGTTAAGAACTCCAAACTTTGGAAGAAAGTCTCTTAACGAGATTAAGGAAGTTTTGAATGGTATGTCACTTTACTTAGGTATGGAGATACCTAATTGGCCACCGGACAATATAGCTGAATTATCTAAAAAGTTAGAGGAAAGTATTTAATAATGAGACATAGGCTAGGTTATAAAAAACTCAACAGAACATCAGAACATAGAAAAGCTTTAATCAAAAATATGCTCAATAATTTGATTAAATACGAACAAATAATTACTACCTTACCTAAAGCAAAAGTGCTGAAGCCTCAAGCTGATAAAATTATAACTTTAGGCAAGAAAAAAAATTTACAAAATACGAGGAGATTAGTATCTCAACTTCAGGATAAAACTAATGCAAATAAAGTTATAAAAACTTTGTCTAAAAGATATGAAAAAAGATCTGGAGGTTATACTAGAATTGTAAAAGCTGGATTTAGATACGGTGATAATGCACCTTTAGCTGTAATAGAATTTGTAGACAGAGATATTGAAGCAAAAAGAAAATTTAAGAAAAAGAAATCACAAGATAAAACTGCTAAGACAGAGGAAAAAAAATCAGCCATAGCATAAATAAAAAATGAATAAGTCCTATATAATTAAGGAAATTTATTCAGGTATGCGAATTGATAGATGGTTAAGAAATAAAATTATCTCTCTTCCACAATCATTAATCGAAAAATCTTTGAGAAAAGGAAAAATTAAAGTTAATATTAAAAAAGTAAGCAGCTCTTACAAATTAAAGACTGGTGATAAAATAAATTTTTTTAATTTTTCTTTTGAAACTAATAAATACAAGCAAATTAATAAAAAATTTTCTCCAACAGCCAAATTATTAAAAGTACATGAAAACAGAATAATAGAAGACAATGATGACTTTATTGTAATTGATAAAAGTCCTGGTGTTCCTGTTCAAGGTGGAACAAAATCAAAAAAAAATTTAATTGATATATTAGCTTCTAGTAATCTTTTTAAAGATACAAAACCTTTTCCAGTACATAGGTTAGATAAAGAAACATCTGGAATAATGATAATTTCAAAAAATCATAACTCAGCAAGATTATTTACATCGTTATTCAGACTTCGTAAAATTCACAAAACTTACTTAGCTGTATGTCATGGTCATATAAGTAAAAAAAAAGGTGAGTTGAAAAATGATCTTATTACTTTTGAAAATGACAAAAAAAAAATTGAAAAAGCAATAACATATTATAAAGTTCTCTCAGAAACTACATCAACGTCATTTCTAGAACTTAAACCTGTTACTGGAAGGAAACATCAATTAAGAAAACAATTAACTTTAATTAATAATCCAATTGTAGGAGATAAGAAATATATTCACTCCAGTAAAAAGAATAAAAGTGAGAAAAATTTAATGTTACATGCTTACTCTTTAAAATTTTATATTAATGATAAAAAATTTTTTTATAAAGCAAGTCCACCAAAAGCTTTTAATAGATATTTAGAAAAAAAAAACTTAATATTTTAGATTTTTTATAAGTTTAATCTTAAGTTTATCAATTATTGTTTTTTTTGAAATTTTTTTAAAATCATATATCCTAGAAACACCTTTATCTGATATTCCACAAGGGATTATTTTTTTGTAACTATTTAGACTGTTAGATAAATTTAATGAAAATCCATGAAATGCAATCCATTTCTTTATACGAAATCCTATTGCTGCAATTTTTTTTTCTTCTTTTTTATCCAAAACCCAAATACCAATATTTTTTCTATCACTAAAAGAAATTATCTTTAAATCTTTTAAAGTTTCTATAATTGAATTTTCGATAGCTGATATAAATCTTCTTATGTCTTTTTTTCTTTTAGATATATCTATAACAAAGTAGCAGACTAATTGACCTGGACCATGCCACGTTATTTTCCCACCTCGACTAGTTTTAACTATTTTTAGGTTTTTATCCAAAACATCTTTTTGGTTAAAATTTACACCACATGTATAAACAGACTTGTGTTCTAAGAACCAAATTAATTCTTCATTTTTATTTTGATAAACTTCTTGAACCCTTTCATCAAGATATTTTACAGCTTCTGCATATTTTACTGGTTTTTTCGATATTTTGATCTCCATAAGAAATTAAAAATTGTATTATATTTAATTTGTATTAATAGTTCTAATAATTTTTATAGGATTTAAAATGAGTAATTTAAAAAAAAAAATCGATAAAAAAGTCAATTTTGAATTTAATAGAGAATATATCAAAGTAATAGAAGATAAAATTCAAAAAGATGATGTAAATTTTATTACTAATTCTTTTAAAGAGATGCACCCTGCGGATGCAGCTGACATTATCGAACATTTAAGTCAAGATGACAGAGAAAATCTTATAAAATTAAATAACTTCAAATTGGATCCAGAATTGTTTGTTGAGTTAAATGAAAATATTCAATCTGAGATTATAAAGTTACTATCTACAGCCTCTATAATATTTATTCTTAAAAATTTAGAGTCTGATGACGCAATTAAGATATTAGAAAATATTGAAGAGAAAAGTAAAAATGAAATTTTAAGCTCTTTACCTCCCAAAGATAGATTTGCTCTGTTGGAAAGTTTAAGTTATCCTGAAGACTCTGCGGCGCGAATTATGCAAAGGGAATTTACGGCTATCCCAAGTAATTGGTCTGTTGGGCAAACAATTGATTATTTAAGAGAAAATAAAGATCTCCCTGAACAATTTTTGGAAATTTATATTATCGATAATGAATTTAAACCTCTGGGAACAGTTCCTTCATCAAAAGTTTTGAGAACACCTCGTGAAAGTAAAATGGTCGAAATAATGTCGGAGTCTCAAGTTACTATTCCAGTTGATATGGATAGAGAGGAAGTCGGAAGACTTTTTGAAAACTACAACCTTAATTCTGCTGCTGTAATTGATAAAACTAAAAAATTGGTTGGCATGATTACTAGTGACGATGTATTGACTGTATTAAAGGAAGAGGCAGAAGAAGATACTTTAAGATTAGCTGGTGTTGGAGATGAAGAAATTACTGATAGTGTTATAAAGAAAACACAAAGAAGGTTTAATTGGCTTTTACTTAATCTTTTCACAGCCTTCCTAGCAACTTGGGTTATTAGTAAATTTGGTGCAACAATTGAACAAATGGTTGCTCTAGCTTTTTTAATGCCAATAGTTGCATCAATGGGAGGTAATGCTGGTATGCAAACGTTAGCAGTAACTATACGCGGTATCGCTACAAACGACTTAACAAATAGTAACTTTTTGAAGATAGTCTTAAAAGAATTTAATATTGGAGTTTTAAATGGAATTATTTTTGCAATAATAAGCGCTTTAATAGTTCAACTATGGTTTAAAGATTATATTTTATCTATAATTATTTCTATCTCAATGGTATTAAATATGATTGTTGCTGGTTTGTTTGGAATTTTAATTCCAGTGACACTAAAAAAACTTAATATTGACCCAGCAATAGCATCAAGTGTGTTTGTAACAACTGTCACAGATGTGATTGGTTTTTTGTCTTTTTTAGGTATTGGTGCATATTTCTTTTACAGCTAAAAATTATCAATCAATCTCACTTTCTTAATATAAAAACACACAAAAAGTTTTAAATTTTTTTTGTTAAAACTTGTACTTAGATTGTTTTTGTTTCTCAATTCTAGATATTCAATCTTAATGTTACCGTTGTTTTTAATACTTTGAAGTAAATAAGTATTTTTAATATTTCTTTTTATATTTTTGAATGTATCAATTATTTTTTTTGTAAACATTTGAGCTTCTTTTATATTTTTGTTATTAAGTAATTTGTTTCTGGACGAATAGGGTAATAAATTATTCATTCTTATTGTTTTGCATAACACAACTTTTGTTTTAAATTTTTTTTTTATGAAACTTTTGATCAAGAAATATTGTTGAAAATCTTTTTCACCTAAGAAAATTTTTTTTACTTTAAGACTTTTTAAAAATTTATTTATTACAGCTAAAACTCCTTCAAAATGTCCTGGTCGATATTTACCGCATAATACCTTGTACTTTTTACTAATATTAATTTTTCTTGGAGTATTTCTTGTATAGATTTCTTTTATGTGTGGTATCAAGACATAGTCGACTTTGAACTTCCTTAAAATTTTTATATCTTTATCTAATGTTCTTGGGTAATTTTTATAATCAGCTTTTCGGTTAAATTGCGAGGGGTTTATGAATATGCTTACCAGAGTTTTGTCACATATTTTTTGGCAATTTTTTATTAAACTAATATGTCCTTTATGCAAACTGCCCATTGTTGGGACAAATCCTATACTTGCCTTAAAATTAACTTCTTTATTAAGTTTATTAATACTTTTAAAAATAATCATTTGTGGTAATTCAGTCATTATAAGATTTTATGATTAAACAAGCAATAATACCTTTGGCCGGTTTAGGTACAAGACTTTTGCCCTTAACTAGCGTTTTTGCAAAAGAGTTACTACCTATCAATGGGAAACCTGGCATACAATATATTTTGGATGAATGTATTGAAGCAGGAATCAAAGAAGTTGTCTTTATTATTTCTAAAAAAAAACAAATGATAAAAAATTATTTTTATAATGACAGTTTTTATAAAAAAATTATTAACAAAAAAAAAGACCCAAGAATTATTAAAGAATATAAACAAATCTTGAAATATAAAAAAATGATTAAATTTGTATATCAAAATAAACCCCGTGGTACTGGCGATGCGGTTTTGAAGACAAAGAAATATATTAAAGATAAGTTTTTCTTAATGCTTCTGCCTGATGACCTAATAATAAAAAAGAATTGTTCAAAATCTATGATTAGAATTCACAATCGTTACAAATCTTCTGTTATGGCAAGCATGAATGTGAATAAAAAAACAGTTTCAAGATGGGGTATATTTAAATTAAGCAAAAAATTAGATAGGAGTAATTATTTAATCAAGGATGTAATTGAAAAACCATCTATTGCTAGCGCTCCTTCAAACAAAGCGGTAATAGGAAGGTATATTTTGTCTAAAAAAATATTTTCAAAATTATCTAAACAAAAACCAGGTAAAGGTGGTGAAATTCATATTACCGATGCAATTCAATCTTTAATTAATGAAAACAGTCAGTTCATCGCTCATAATTTTTCAGGTAAATACTTAGATTGCGGAAGTATGAATGGTTATATTAAATCAACTTTGGAGATGGCTAAATCATGAAATTATGCATGATAGGAACTGGCTATGTAGGATTAGTTAGTGGTGTATGTTTTGCAGATTTAGGCAACGAAGTGATTTGTGTAGATAAAGATTTAAATAAAATTAGTTCCCTTAAAAAAGGAAAAGTTCCAATTTATGAGCCTGGACTTTCAGAGTTAGTAATTAAAAATTTTAGAAATAAAAGATTAAATTTTTCAACAGATCTAAAAAAATCTATTAAAGAATCGGACATAATTTTTATTTGTGTTGGAACACCTACCATAAAAGGAGGAAGTTCAGCAGATTTGAGTCAAATCTACAATGTAACTAAGGAGATAAGTTCCTCTATTAATAAATTTAAAATTATTATAACAAAATCAACAGTTCCCGTAACCACAGGTGATGAAATTGAAAAAATTTTATCCAGAAAAAATAGTAAAAAAAAGTTTTCAGTAATCTCTAATCCAGAATTTTTGAGAGAAGGTGAGGCGATAAGAGATTTTTCTTATCCTGATAGAGTGGTAATTGGAACGAATGACAAAAAAGCTGGTAAAATTATGAAAAATCTTTATAGCCCACTTATTTCTAAAGGAGCTTCATATTTACAAACATCTAGAAGAGCAGCAGAATTAATCAAATACGCCTCTAACGCTTTCTTAGCCACCAAAATAACTTTTATTAATGAAATAGCAAATTTGTGTGAAAAAACCGGCATTAATGTGGAAGATATATCGATCGGAATGGGTTTAGATAATAGAATAGGTAGCAGATTTCTTAGAGCTGGCCCTGCCTACGGCGGGTCTTGTTTTCCAAAAGATACAAAAGCAATCATTTCAACTGCTGACAAATTTAAAACTAACTTATCAGTGGTAAAATCCGTAATTAAATCGAATGAAAATAGATCTAAAATTTTATTAGATCGAATTTATCGAATATTAAATAAAAAAATAAAGAATAAAAAGATAACTTTTTTAGGTGTAACATTTAAAGCAAATACCGATGATATGAGAGATTCATCAAGTCTTAAAATGATACCATGGTTATCAAAAAAAGGAGCTATAATAAAATATTTTGATCCAACAGGTTATAAAAATGAATTTTCAAAACTAAAAAATGTTACTAATAAAACATCAATTAAAGATGCTGTCCAAAATTCAGATCTTGTTATTCTACACACAGAATGGAATGACTTTAAATCAATAAATTTTAAAAACTTAATTAAAGGCAAAAAGTTTATTATTTTTGATATGCGAAATTTGTATTCTTCTTCAAAAATTAAGCAACAAGGTTTTAAGTATTATAGTGTAGGAAAATAAAATTTATTTTAACTCAAATATTGCATCTACCTCTACCGAAACACCTAACGGTAAACTATTTGTGCTTACAGCAGCCCTAGTATGTATCCCGGCATCTCCAAAAACCGAAGCTATTAGATCTGATGCACCATTTAATACTTTAGGTTGATCTATAAATTTATCTGTTGAATTAACAAATCCTGTTAATTTTACACACGATTTGACTTTTGATAAATCATTATCACAAGCTTTTTTTACTTGTGCAATAATACTTAACGCGCATCTTTTGGCAGCATTATAACCAGCCTCTGTATCTAAATCTTTTCCAATTTTCCCTTTTATTAACTGACCAGTTTCATCAATAGAAATTTGTCCAGAAACAAATAACATTTTTCCTGAAACTTTTGTTGCAACATAATTTCCAACAGGTGCTTTTGCCTCAGGAAGATTTATTTTTAATTTTTTTATTTTTTCTTCATAACTCATTTTGATTTCCTTTTTTTTGATTTTTTAGTTTTATCGTATTCTTTCCGCTTCTCAATCAATATTAAAGCTTCTTCCATTGTCAATTCTGTTGGATCCTTTTCTTCAGGAATAGTTGCATTGAGAGATTTATACTTTATGTAAGGCCCATATTGACCTTTCATAACTCTAACAGGTTTTTTATCTTCAGGATGTTCACCTAAATCTTTAATCATTGATGAAGAAATTCTTCCAGGTTTTGCCTCAGATATTAAAGTTATGGCTCTGTTTAAACCAATTGAAAATAATTCATCTATACTTTCAATTCTTGCGGATTTATTTTCACACTTTAAGTATGGTCCAAATCTACCAACGTTCACTGTAATTTCTTTGCCAATATCTGGATGCGTGCCTAAAATTTTAGGTAGAGAGCATAGATATTTTGCTTTTTCTAAATCTATATTTTCTATATCTAACCCTTTAGGAATTGATACATTTTTTAAATTATTTTCCTCTTTTTTTGTTTTTCTTTTTTTTGTTTTTACTATTTCATCCTCTAATAATTCGTATTGTAAATAAGGACCAAATCTTCCGTTTTTTAAATAAATTTCTTTATCATTATCGTTTTTACCAATTAATTTAGGTTCTGCTAAATTTATTTGTTGAGATGCTTTAATTTTTGAAAGTGGCCTTGTAAACTTACATTCTGGATAGTTAGAACACCCAATAAACGCACCTCCTCTAAAGCTATTTTTCAAACTTAATGTACCATTAGAGCATAACTTGCAAGATCTGTCGATTTTACCATCATTATTTGTATAAAATATTAAATTACCCAAGCTTTCATTAAGCATATCCAGAACTTCTCTAGTTCTTATTTCTTTCACAGACGAGACATTTTTATTAAAATCTTTCCAGAATTGATCTAGTACACTTAGCCAATTTTCTTTTCCTGAAGTTATGTCATCTAATTGATCTTCTAATTTTGCAGTAAAGTCATAATCAACATATTTTGTAAAAAGTTTTTCAAGAAATGCAGATAAAAGTTTTCCTCTGTCGGTTGGGAAAAATCTTTTATTAACAACGTCTGCATAACCTCTATTAGATATTACCGAAATAATGCTTGCGTATGTAGAGGGTCGACCGATACCTAATTCCTCTAATTTTTTAACTAAACTAGCCTCAGAATATCTTGGGGGTGGTTGAGTAAAGTGTTGTTCATCTATAAAATCAGATATATTCACTTCTCCTTTTTCTACTTTGGGTAAAATATTTTCATCGTTGTTGTCATCATCTAAATTAATTACCTTCATAAAACCATCAAACACTATCGTTGAACCCGATGACTTAAAGATATGTTCATTGTTATTTGATTCAATAATAATTGTTTTTCTATCAAATTTTGCTGGTGTCATTTGTGAAGATAGAGCTCTTGACCAAATCAAGTTATATAATTTATTTTGATCTGAACTTAAATATTTTTTCATTTTTTCAGGGGTATTACTTATTTCTGTTGGTCTTATAGCCTCATGAGCCTCTTGCGCATTTTTTGCCTTTTTACCCGAGTAATTAATTGGTTGATCAGGTAAATATTCATTACCAAAGTTATCACTTATGAAGTTTCTAAAAACTGGCAAAGCTTCTTTAGATATATTGGTACCATCTGTTCGCATGTAAGTGATTAATCCTTTAGTTTCACCTTCAATTTCAATACCTTGATACAGCCTTTGAGCAATTTGCATTGTTCTTGAGGCACCAAAACCAAGCTTACTTGAAGCTGACTGCTGTAATGTTGAGGTTGTAAAAGGTCCAGAAGGATTTCTAGAATATATTTTTGATGTAATATCTGTAATTTTATATTTATCGTTTTTTATTTTTTCTATTGCTTGATTAATTTCGTTTTTATTTTTGAAACTAAACTTTTCAATTTTTTTATTTTCAATTTGAAAAATATTTGATGTTATTAAATTTCCATCACTTGTTTTAAAATTTACTTTTAAAGACCAAAATTCCTCAGGCTTAAAAATTTCGATTTCATGTTCTCTTTCGGTTAAAAGTCTCAGAGCAACAGATTGTACTCTTCCTGCTGATTTAGACCCCGGCAGTTTAGTCCAAAGTATGGGAGAAATATTAAAACCTACTAAATAATCTAAGGCACGTCTTGCCATGTAAGCATTTACAAGATCAGATTCGATTTCTCTTGGATTTTCTATTCCATTTGTGACTGCCTTTTTAGTTATTTCATTAAAAACAACTCTCTCAATTTTTTTGTCCTTGAGTAGTTTTTTTTCATTTAAAAATTCTTTAACATGCCATGCAATTGCTTCACCTTCTCTGTCAGGGTCTGTAGCAAGTATTATTTTTTTAGAGTCTTTTGCTACATCAGAAATTTCTTTTAAATATTTTTTAGAAAAACTATCAATTTCCCAAATCATCTTAAATTCATTTTCAGGATCTACTGAGCCATTCTTAGATGGAAGATCTCTAATATGTCCATAACTAGCAAGGACTGTATAATCATTTCCTAGATATTTATTTATTGTTTTTGCTTTAGCGGGACTTTCAACAATTACTAGATTCATGTAAACAAAAAATCATAAATAAGATTGATAGTCAAATTAATAAATTTTTGATTTAGATTCTGTATTATTTCTCAAGCGTTTTATATTTTCTCTATGTGTGAAAAAAATCAAAATGAACATCATAAAGTAAAAATAATAGTCAGAATTAGAATTATAAAAAAACTGAAAAATTGGAATCGTTAAACTTGCAAGTAGAGAACTTAATGATGAAAATTTAAAGAGTATAAAAATAGAAATCCAGACGACTCCAAAAATTAAAGCAGTAAAAATATCCAAACAACAAAGAATTCCAAGATAAGATGCAACACCTTTACCACCTTTAAATTTTAACCAAATAGGGAAGACGTGTCCTATAAAAATTGACAATGCAGATATATACAAATAATCATTCATGAAAAATTTTATATATAAAATTGGAAGAACAGCTTTTAATATATCGAGAACCAAAGTTGAGTAACCTAAAATTTTGTTACCAGATCTTAATACATTTGTTGCACCAATATTACCAGATCCTATTTCACGGATATCTTTTTTTAAAAAAATTTTAGTTAAAAGTAACCCAAAGGGTATGGATCCAAATAAATAACTTACTAGTATAATTAAAAATAACTCAAAATTTAACATTTATATAGTTCTACACCTTTAATATATGTATTAAGCACTTTACCTTGAAGTTTTTTATCTTCTATGCATGTATTTTTAGATTTACTTATCATATTTTCTTTTTTTACTATCCATGGTTTAAATAAATCAACTATACAAAAGTCAGCATCACTTCCTATAGATAAACTTCCCTTATCTATCTTTAATATTTTTGCAGGATTACTTGTTAAACACTGAATTATTTTAGATAGTTTTAAAGACTCATTGTGAAATAACTCTAAAGCTAGTGATAATAAAGTTTCTATACCCGATGCTCCAGTTGCGGCTTGTGAGAACGTTAATCTTTTTGATTCTTCGTCTTCAGGTTTGTGATCTGAAACTATGACTTCAATTAAATCTTGATTAATACCTTTTATTAATGAAAGTCTATCATCCTCTGTTCGAAGTGGTGGAGAAAGTTTTAAAAAAGTTCTAAAATCTCCAATATCATTTTCGTTAAGTGATAAATTGTTAATAGAAACTCCAGTTGTAAAGTTTAAGTTATCTTTGCCACGTTTGATTACTTCCAAAGATTTTGCTGAAGATATTTGTGAAATATGATATCTGCAATTATAATCCTGAAGTAAACTTAAGTCTCTTTCTACAATTATTTTCTCTGCATAATCTGGTATACCATGTAGACCCAATTTAGTTGCGATAATCCCGTCATTAACCTGGCCGTTTTTTGCTAATTCGAAATCTTCAGCATGTTGTATGATTAATGAGTTCAAATCATAAGCAGATTTCATTATTCTAGACATTACTCTTGTATTTTGAATTGTTTTTATTCCATCTGTGAAACCAATTATTCCTTTTTTTTGTAAAAGGCCGAACTCATTCATATTGTTACCTTCGAGATTTTTAGTTAAGGTGGCAGTTGGATATATATTTATTTTTGATTTATCTCGTCCTCTCCTTTTTAAAAAATCAACCATGGAAACGTTATCAATAACAGGTGAAGTATTTGGCATTGTCACAACAGATGTAACCCCACCTGCTAATGCGGCATTACTTAATGTTTTAAAATTCTCTTTATACTCAAAGCCCGGCTCCCCAACAAAAACTCTCATATCGATTAAACCAGGAAATATATATTTTTCTTTGAGATCTATGAATTTTTCACGTGAGGGAATATTATTTTTATTTACTTTTTTTCCTATTGCCTCAATTTTTCCATTCTCATTAATAATTAAACCACCTAATTCCTCCACAGAATTAGCTGGATCAACTATGTTTGCATTTAAAAAATATTGTTTTTTCATTTTTCACAAAAAATTTTTAAACAAGCCATTCTTACCGCAACACCTAACTCAACCTGTTCTTTGATTACGCTTTTATTTATATCGTCAGCAAGTTTGGTATCAATTTCAATACCTCTATTCATTGGTCCAGGATGCATAATTATTGCATCTTTCTTTGCTTTTTCTAGTTTGTCAGGAGTTAAGCCATAATACTCATAATACTCTCTATTTGATGACAAAAATGAACTACTCATCCTCTCGTTTTGTAACCTTAACATCATAACTATATCACAATCTTTCACACCTTCTTTCATATTTGAAAATGTTTTAACTCCAAATTTTTCAATATCTTTTGGCATGAGATTTGTTGGGGCAACTATATTCACCTCAGCACCCAACATGTTTAACAAAAAAATATTTGATCTAGCTACTCTTGAGTGTAAAATGTCTCCACAAATAGCTATTCGCAGACCTTCAATTTTTTTCTTTTTTTCGATTATTGTAAGCGCATCAAGTAAAGCTTGTGTTGGATGTTCACGTCTACCATCACCAGCATTTAAAACTGAACAATTTACTTTCTGTGAAAGAAGATTTGACGCACCACTATCTTGATGTCTTACTACAATTATATCAGGATGCATTGCATTTAGTGTCATTGCAGTGTCGATTAATGTTTCACCTTTTTTAATAGCAGAATTAGTTATATTCATTGACATCACATCTGCACCAAGTCTCTTTCCAGCTAGTTCAAAAGAACTTTGGGTTCTCGTTGAAGGTTCAAAAAAAAGATTTATTTGAGTTTTTCCTCTAAGAATATCTGACTTTTTGTTTTTACTTTTATTAAGTGAAATAAATTTCTTTGCTTCATCTAAGATAAGTTTTACATCTGAAATAGAAAGATCTTGGATACCTAGTAGGTGTTTTTGAGAAATTTTAATAGCGTTATTGTTTATAGCCATTAAAGCCAACTCTATAGCTTTAAAGCATTGATATTGCAAGCTTAATTATTTAAGAATTCAATCGCTCCCTGCAATATAAACGTTGCTGCATTTTGATCTATTTTTTGAACTCTTTTAGATACATTAATGTCTAATTGACTTGATATCTTAAAGGCACCGACAGTTGATAATCTCTCATCCCATAAAGCCACAGGTGTATTTGTTTTACTCTCTATCATCTTAGCTTTGTCTAAAGCAGATTGAGAAGAGGGGCCTTTACTTCCGTCCATATTCAATGGATTACCTACAACAATAGCCTTTATATTTTCTTGATCAATTATTTCTAAAAGTTCAGTGATAAAATTTTCATGATCAACATATTCTATAGTTTTAAAAGGAGTCGCTATAATTCGTTTATGATCACAGATTGAAACACCAATTCTCTTTTTTCCAAGATCTAAACCAATTAACCTTGCGTTTTTATCAATTTTAGACTTGAGTTCCTTTAAAGTGATCATATTGTTTTTTTCTTATATAATGATATTTTTCCTTTAAATTTAATTATCATATGAGCATAGATCTTAAAACAATTAAACATATAGCAAAATTATCAAGAATTTCCATAGATGATAAAAAAGCAAAAGAACTTGAAAAAGATCTAAATTCTATTTTTGAATTTATCGAAGCGCTAAATAAAGTTGATACTAAAAAAGTTGACCCACTGACATCAATTGCAGAAACATCGTTAAAATTAAGAGGTGATGAGGTCAAAACAAAAAATATAAGAGAACAAATCTTAAAAAATTCACCAGACGAAAATAAAGATTTTTTTGTCGTACCAAAGGTTGTAGAATGAGTGATATAATAAATCTAACTTTATCAGCTTTAATTGATAAAATTAAAAATAAAGAATTATCTTCTCAAGAAATTACAAAAGCATATATTGCTAGAGCTGAAAAATCGAAAAATTTGAATACATACATCACTACCGATTTTGAAAATGCAATTGAAAAAGCCAAAAAATTTGACGAAAAAGGAAATTTTGATTACAAGCTCCCTGGAGTTCCTCTTGCAGTTAAAGATCTTTTTTGTACCAATAATCTAAAGACAACAGCTGGAAGTAAAATACTTTCAAATTTTATTCCTAGTTACGAGTCCACTGTAACCCAGCATTTATGGGATGAAGGGGCTATTTTACTTGGAAAACTCAATTGTGATGAATTTGCAATGGGTTCATCAAATGAAACTAGTTTCTTCGGAAATGTTGAAAGTCCAGTTGGTAAAAAAGTTGTGCCAGGTGGGTCATCAGGTGGATCAGCTTCAGCGCTTGCAGCTAAATTGACACCAGCAACTATTGGAACTGATACTGGTGGCTCAATAAGACAACCCGCGTCTTTTACTGGCACAGTGGGTTTAAAACCAACATATGGCAGTTGTTCTCGATATGGTATTGTTGCATTTGCTTCTTCGTTAGATCAAGCAGGACCAATGACCCATGATGTATCAGATGCTGCATTAATGTTAGATGTAATAAGCAAGTATGATACTAAAGATTCAACTTCGGTGAATTTTAAGAGAGGTGATTATTTTAAATCGTTAAGTTCTAATATTAAAGGAAAAAAAATTGGTATTCCAAAAGAATATAGGGTTGATGGTATGCCTAAGGAGATTGAAAGTTTATGGCAAGATGGAATTACTTTATTAAAAAAATTAGGATCTAAAATTATTGATATATCTTTACCGCATACTACGTACGCATTGCCTGCTTATTATATAGTTGCACCAGCTGAAGCATCTTCTAACCTAGCTAGGTATGATGGAGTAAAGTACGGATATCGTTCTCAGGGAGAAAATCTGATCAGCATGTATGAAAACACAAGATCAGAAGGTTTTGGTGATGAAGTAAAAAGAAGAATAATGATTGGAACATATGTTTTGTCATCTGGTTATTATGATGCCTATTATTTAAAAGCACAAAAAATTAGAAGATTAATCAAAAATGATTTTGATGAAGCTTATAAATCTGTAGATGCAATTTTAACTCCTTCCACACCTAGTTCAGCTTTCAAGATTGGTGACAAAACAGATGATCCTGTATCAATGTATCTAAATGATATCTTTACAGTGCCAGTCAATTTGTCAGGACTGCCAGCTATATCTATTCCAGCAGGTAAAGATAAAAATAATTACCCTTTAGGCTTACAACTAATAGGCAAAGCATTTGAAGAGCAGAATTTATTAAATATTTCATATTCAATGGAAAAAGAATTAAACTTCAAAAACAATTTGCAGGATTGGTGGATTAAATGAGTAAAAATAAAGAATATTTAATAAAGAGAGGTAACTCAGAATACGAAGTTATAATTGGTTTAGAAGTTCATGCTCAAGTTCTTTCAAAATCGAAGCTATTTTCTGACTCGCCTACAAACTTTGGTGGTGAACCAAATACCCAGGTGAGTTTGGTAGATGCTGCATTTCCTGGAATGCTACCAGTAATAAATGAATTTTGTATAAAGCAAGCAGTAAAAACGGGCATAGGTCTTAATGCAGCGATAAATAAAAAATCAATTTTTGATAGGAAAAACTATTTTTATGCTGATTTACCACAAGGATATCAAATTTCTCAATACAAAGATCCAATAGTTGGTGAAGGTTCAATTTTATTAGATTTACCAGATGGAGAAAAAAAAGTTGGTATTGAAAGGCTGCATTTAGAGCAAGATGCAGGAAAAAGCATTCATGACATTGATCCCCAAAACACTCTCGTAGACTTAAATAGGTCTGGAGTTGCCCTTATGGAAATAGTAAGCAAACCAGACTTAAGATCTCCAGAGGAAGTAAATTTATACATCAAAAAACTTAGATCAATTATGAGATATCTTGGAACTTGTGATGGAAATATGCAAGAAGGATCTTTAAGAGCTGATGTGAATGTTTCAATCAGAAAGACAGGGGATAAAAAGTTAGGCACAAGATGTGAAATTAAAAACGTCAATTCTATAAAATTTATGCAAATGGCAATTGAATATGAAGCAAATCGTCAAGCTGATATATTAAAAGAGGGAGGCTCTATTGATCAAGAAACTCGTCTTTTTGATACTAAAAAAAATGAGACTAGATCGATGAGATCAAAAGAAGATGCTCACGATTATAGATACTTTCCTGATCCTGACTTGTTACCACTTGAATTAACTGACGATTTCATATCAAAAATAAAAAAGGAAATACCTGAACTTCCCGATGAAAAGAAAAAAAGATTTGTAGATAAGTTTAAATTAACTCCGTACGAGGCAAATATATTGGTATCTGATATTGAAACATCAAAATATTTTGAAGATGTAATTAAAAATTCAGATATCAAGTTAGCAACAAACTGGATAACAGGCGAATTATTTGCATTACTTAATGATAGAAATTTAGAAATATCACAAAGTCCTATCTCATCTAAAAATTTATCATCTTTAATTAACTTGATTAAAGATGGAACTATCTCTGGCAAAATTGCAAAAACAGTTTTTGAAATAATGGCAAATGAAAGCAAAGATCCAAAAAGCATAATTGATGAAAAAGGCTTGAAACAACAAAGCGATCCTAAAGAGATTGAAAAAATTGTAGATGATGTGATTAAAGAAAACCCTAAAAATGTTGAATTATTCAAATCCGGTAAAGATAAATTGTTTGGTTTTTTTGTTGGTCAAGTTATGAAAAAGACAGATGGCAAAGCTAATCCTAAGTTAGTAAATGATATTTTAAAGAACAAATTGAACTAGCATGAGTTCAAATCTACCAATTAATAAGCAAATAGAAAAATATATTGATGATCACTCTTTAAAATTACATCCAGTACAAGATGAAATTATTAAGTATAATGACACTCTTGGAAAAAAAAAGAAATTACAAATTTCAATTAACCAATGTCATTTTTTATATTTAGTAACAAAATTATTTAAACCTAAAGAAATTTTAGAAATTGGTACTTTTACTGGTCTTAGCTCATTAAGTATGTGCATTGGTCTAGAAAACGACTCTAAGATCACCACTATCGATAAAAACAAAGATACTTCATTAGTAGCGAAAAATTTCTTTGAAAAGGCAAAAGTTTCAGAACAAATTAATATAATTATTGATGAAGCTACCAATGGAATTAATAAATTAATAAGACAAAAAAAAATGTTTGATTTGATTTTTATAGATGCAGATAAAGAAAATTACAAAAAATATTATGAATTATCTTTTAACCTGCTAAAAAGGAATGGCTTTATAATTATTGATAATGTTTTGTGGCATGGCGAAGTTGTAGATAAAAAAAATAATGAACACTTAACTGAAATAATTCGAGATTTTAATAATTATGTTAATAATGATGAACGAGTTGAAAATATGATTATCCCAATCGGAGATGGCTTTTCAATTTGTAGAAAATTATAATGTATACCATCTTTGGTTTTTATAAATTCAAACAATTAAAAAAGATCAGTAAACTTAAAGACAAAATTCAAAATATCATAGATGATTATAAAATTAGAGGAACTATAATTATCTCACCTGAGGGGATTAACGGATCGATTTCTTTCCTAAAAAAAGATACTAAACAAATAAAATTAAATCTAAAAAAAATCTTTGCGATTACAAAATTCGATAATGAAAACATTTCTTTTAATAGATTTATTCCATTTTATAAGGGGAGGGTGAAGGTTAAAAAGGAAGTTGTCCCAATTGGAAAAAGACTAAAAAAAAAAGTTAAAAATAATCATCTTTCTCCCAAAGAATGGAATAATTTTGTTTTAAAGAAAGACAACTATATAATTGATACTAGAAAAGATTTTGAGTTTAGGATTGGGACTTTCAAGAGATCAATAAATCCAAAATTAAATACTTTTAGAGATTTTTCTAAATATTTTAAAAAGTTTAATAAAGATTCGAAAATTGGAATGTTTTGCACAGGAGGTATTCGATGTGAAAAGGCGAGCGATTATTTATATAACAAAGGTTATAAAAATGTTTTTCAGTTAAAAGGTGGCATTATTAATTATTTGTCAAAAATCGACAGAAAAAAAAGCTTATGGAAAGGGGAATGTTTTGTATTTGATAATCGTGTATCTGTGAACCATAGTTTAAATTTAGGTAAATATTCAATTTGCGCTGGATGTAGAGAGCCTATTTCTGTTAAAGATAAGAAGTCTGTAAAATTTGAAAAAGGTGTTTCTTGTCCTAATTGTTATAATAAATCAAGCGAAGAACAAAAGAAAAGATTTAGAATGAGACAAAGTCAAGTTGATAAAGCAAAAAAAGAAAAGAAAAATTACATGTTTAAAAAAATTTATAAATAGATGGCTAAGAAAATTAATTTAACTGTGGATCCAATGTGGCAACTTCTAAGGAGAGTTACATTCCCTGCGAGTATAGGATCTTTATTTCAAACTTTTTATAATCTGGTTGATACCTTTTTTGCTGGAAAAATATCACCTGATGCGCTAAGTGCTCTGGCAAAATCGTTTCCAATTTATTTTATCATTATCGCAATAGGCGTTGGTGTTGGAGCTGGTACCAATACATTAATAGGAAACTCCATAGGCGAAAAAAAAGAAAAAGTCGCTTCATTATATGTGGCTCAATCAATAATTTTTGCAATAGTTATTTCATTATTAGTCACATTTGTTGGAATTAATTCATCCAATTATCTTCTTCAATTATTAGGGTCCTCTCCACAAAATATTATTTTGACTAGGGAATATTTAGATATAATTTTTTATTGTACAGTAATAGTATTGGTCCAAATATCTTTAAATGGAACATTAAACGCTCAAGGAGATACAAAAAGTTATAGAAATGTCCTTATATTTACTTTTTTTTTAAACATCATACTTAATCCAATTTTTATTTTCGGTTTTTCGATAATACCTGCTTTTGGAATTTCAGGTATTGCAATTGCTACAGTTATTTGCCAACTTATTGGAACAATCTATTTAGCGCAAAAAGTTTATAGATGTAAACTAAAAGAGTATTTATATGCAAATTGTTTTATTCCAAAAATTAACTTTTTAAGTAATCTTACTTTTCAATCTGTGCCAATCATGTTTAGCATGTTGTTAATCGGTGTTGGCATATTTAATGTGCTTTACTTCGTAGGAAAATTTGGAGATATTGCAGCAGCTGGTTATGGAGCTGCACTTAGAATAGAACAAGTTTTTTTATTACCAGTCATAGCATTGAATACGGCGGTATTATCAATTGGTGGTCAAAATTTCGGAGCTAGAAATTTTGAAAGAATAAGAGATCTTTATAAAAAAGCATTATTATTTGGTTGTTCATTTATGATCATGGCTGGCTTTATTTTATATTTCGGGGCAGAAACTCTCCTTGGATTAATTACTGATGATCTAGAAACTATTAAATTTGGATCTTTATATTTAAAGATTGCAGCATTGATAGGTCCAATATATCCAACTTTTTTTATTACTACTGCTGTATTTCAGGCTCTTAAAAAACCCATCTTTAGTTTGTATATGAGTATATTAAGGCTTACTGCAATTCCTTTTTTATGTTTGTGGTATGTGATTAATATTAAAGGAGGGGGTTACAGCGATATTTTTTATACAATATTAGTTACAAATTGGTTAATGGGATTAGTGGTACTATTTTTTATAGGAACCTTTTTTAATTATATGTTTAAAGATAATAAAAAATATTTTTTTATAAAAAGTTAGATTAACTATTTTTTTTCATTCTTTTTTCAAGTCGCCTTACTAAGAATGATACAATTAATATTAATATAAGATACTCTAAGATCAAAAACGTATAAATTTCTAAAGGCCTATATGTGGTAACAACAAGCTCATTTGCTTTTCTGGTTAAATCTCCAATACCAATAATCGAAACTAAAGAAGACATTTTTAGAACGTATACAAACTGATTTCCAATAGCAGGTA
Source organism: uncultured Pelagibacteraceae bacterium (assembly GCA_902528375.1). Lineage (GTDB taxonomy): Bacteria > Pseudomonadota > Alphaproteobacteria > Pelagibacterales > Pelagibacteraceae > Pelagibacter. The sequence goes on along the minus strand of CABZSS010000001.1, from coordinate 59,533 downwards.
GTATATTTCTTATAGCTTGAGGAAGAATGACTAGTCTTAATTTTCTAAAAAAATTAAGTCCCAAAGAACTTCCAGCTTCCCATTGAGGTTTTCTAATTGAATTTATTCCAGCTCTAAAAATTTCAGCTTGAAATGCGCTTTCACTTATAGATAAAGCTATAATACCAGATACAAATGGACTAAAACTTATTCCTGTCATAATGGGTAATCCATAATAAATCCATAAAATCAAAACCAACAAAGGTATAGCTCTAACTATTTCGACATAACCTATATTAAAGTATGTTAAAAATTTATTTTTGGCTAAAGACGGGATAGCAACTATTAGTCCTAATACTATTGATAGAGATATCGATACGATGGATATAAAAATTGTAGTTGTAAACCCACTTAACAAAAATTTTAGATTTGTTAAGCCGTTAACATTGTTAGGTGATAATATTAACCAATCCAACTCTTGTTTTCCGCATGATAATAGGAATAACAATGAAAATAGTAAAAATAAGTTTTTCACACTTATATTTATAAAGAATTAATTATTAATAGCTAATTTATTATAGGCTTTTAAGATTATATTCTGCTAAAAGTTCTTTGAAGAAACCAGATTTCTTTTTTTTATTGATCCAATCGTTAACGTAATTTCTCCACTTATCATCATTTTTACCTACCATCATCGCTAAGAAAGCAGGATTTTTTTCACCATCTGGAACAATTGCTAATTGTGGATATTTGATAACTAATTTATTTGCTTCGGTTGAACTTGTAATATTACCATCAGCTCTTCCTGCTAGCACTTCCTGGAAATCTCTTGCAGGTGCCTCTACTGAATTTAATTTTGATTTAGGAAAAAACTCTTTAGCTTTTTCCTCTTGTGAAGTTCCAAGTGTTGTTGCAATTGTAACATCTTTATTGTTTAGAGAATCCCAAGTTGAAAACTTACTCAAATTTTTCTTTAAAACGAGTGGAACAGTGCCATATTTGTAATAGGTCTCTGTGAAACCCGCTACTTCTGCTCTTTTAGGAGTTTTTGTTACACTTGTTGAAATATCATATCTGTCTGAAGTTATTCCTGAAACTATCGTTTTCCATTCAGCGGGAACAAACTTAATATTTACACCCATGTCTTTTGCAAGCTCATTCATTACGTCAATATCAAAACCTTTATAAGTATTTGTAGAAGGATCTTTTATAGTCATCGGATCCCAGTCTCCAGTTGTACCAACTCTTAACTCTCCATTTGAAAGGATCTTGTCTAAAGAGGAAGCGTTTGCTGAAAATGAGAATAATATAGTAAATAATAATATGATAATTTTTTTCATAAAGGAGTGATAAGATAATTTATAATATTTTTCTATGCTAACCTTGACGCAGTTAAATTTTACAATAGATTCGCCCCATCATTAAGCCAATCCCATAAATGGTTAGAAAACGATCGTCTTACAAATAAATTTATATTGTTATTACCTAGGTTGTGAATGATTACATCAATATGATTAATTATAGTTTGGGTTGTGGATCCTTTAGTCTCTTTGAATTTTGAGAAATCAAATGGACAGCTCATTGAGAGCAATTCGTATAATTTATCGCCACAAATATTAATGCATACCCATTGGTCACTTACATTTGTAACAGCTCCGTAGTTAAGTGATGAAATTTCTTTAAAAACTCTATCAAAAATTTCTTTATTCATATTATTTGTATAAACCATCCATTCATCTGGACTAAGCCATAAAGCGCTTAACTCTTGGTTACTTGTAGACGTATTACTTTCTGTTGGCAAAATAACAGAGAGTATTTGACCAACTTTTGTAAAGAATTCTCTTTTTTTTCCACGTAAGTTAATTTTAGTAATTGGCTCTACCTCTTTCAAATTTAAGTCTGAATATTCTCTTTTGTCTTTAATGGCTGTATTAATGTTATCCATTTATTCTCTCATTTTCTTTATCTAAAAAGATTGTATCTGATACAGTTACTTTAATTGTTTTATCTATCATGGGAACTAAGAGTTTTTGTCCCTTAAGTTTTTTACCTTCTTTTAAAATTGCTAAAGCAATAGACTTTTTTAAAGTTGGACTAAAATAACTTGAAGTTACATGACCAAGCATATCTACAGGGTTTTTATTCTCATCTTTAATTAATTGAGCACCTTCCTCTAAAATTTCATTTGGGTCATCAGTAAGAAGTCCAACTAATTGTTTTCTATCTTCCCTTATAGTGTCGCTTCTGTATAGAGATCGCTTACCAATAAAGTCATACTTCTTTTTACTAATTATCCAGTCCATTTGAAGATCTACTGGAGTCATCGTTCCATCAGTATCTTGGCCAACAATGATAAATCCTTTTTCAGCCCTTAAAAGGTGCATAGTTTCGGTTCCATAGGGAGTGATGTTAAATTCTTTTCCAGCTTCAATACATTTTTCCCAAATATACTTACCGTATGATGCTTCTACGTTAATTTCATAACTTAATTCGCCTGTAAAACTTATCCGCATAATTCTACAACTTATATTACCTAGCTTTACCTCTTTAAATGACATATGTGGAAAACTTTCATCCGATAAATCTAAATTTTTAAAAATTTTATTAATGATTTTTTTTGCGTTTGGACCGCATACGCTTGCTGTTGCATAATGATCTGTAACTGATGTTAAAAATACATCTAATTCTGGCCATTCTGTTTGTAAGTAATCTTCAAGTTTAGACATGACATTTGCAGCACCACCAGTTGTTGTTGTCATCAAATAGTGATTTTCACCCAGTTTTGTTGTCACTCCATCATCATAAACCATACCATCTTCATTTAACATTAAACCATATCTACACTTACCTATTTGTAATTTTGACCAAGCATTTGTGTAGACCCTATTAAGAAACTCATTTGCATCAGTTCCTTGAATGTCGATTTTACCGAGTGTTGAAGCATCTAATATTCCACTTGACTCTCTTGCAGCTTTACTTTCTCTTTGTACAGCGTCGTACATTGTTTCACCATCTTTAGGATAATACCAAGCACGTTTCCATTGACCGACATTTTCAAATTTTGCATTATTATCAACGTGCCAATCATGCATTGGTGTTTTTCTAAAAATATCAAAAAATTGTCCAACGTTTCTACCTACTATGGTTCCAAAAGTGAGTGGAGTATACGGAGGCCTAAACGTTGTCGTACCTAGATCACCCATATTAGTATTAGTTGTATCTGCAACTATACCCAAAGCATGCATGTTAGCAAGTTTACCTTGATCTGTACCCATGCCAGTTGTTGTATATCTTTTTACGTGTTCAATTGATTTAAAGCCTTCTCGTAAAGCTAATTTTATATCTTTTGCAGTACTATCATTTTGATAATCTAAAAATGGTTTTGTTTTACTTAACGGTTTATCTGATGGAAGTAACCATATATTTTTTTTATCTTTTTCTTTAGAGCATTTAACATCAATTTTATCAAAATTAGAATTTTCGATATTTAAAAACTTTTTTGTATCTTTTATTGAATTTTTTAAAACATCATCTAATTCAAAATCTCCTTTAGCAGAACCAATACTTAATTGATTTAAATTTGTTTTATCTGGAACAAAAATATTATCTTTATTATCAAACTTAAGTTTACCACCAGATTGCGTAAATAAATGAACCATCGGGGTCCAGCCGCCTGAAACTGATAAGCAATCACAATTTAATTCAATCTTTTTTCCGATAACATCATTGCCTTTATCATTAAGCTTCATTATCGTTACCTTATTAATTCTTTTGTAACCTTTAGTGTCGACTACTGAATGGTTCCAATAAATTTGTATTCCTAGACTTTTAACTTTATTTACTATTTCTGAAGATGAATTATCTCTAATATCTATTATTGCATTTAATTTTGTGCCCGATTTATGTAAAGATAAAGCTGTTTCATAAGCACTGTCATTATTGGTAAATATAACATTTTCCAAACCACATCTGACACCATAATAGTCTATATATTTTTTTACGGCAGATGCCAACATTATACCGGGTCTATCGTTGTTATGAAAAACTTGAGGTCTTTCTATAGCACCAGTGGAGATAATTACTTTTTTTGCTCTTATTTTGTAAAGCCTTTGTCTGATTTTATTATTACGGTCATTAACACTTAAATGATCAGTTAAATTTTGCCTTGCTAGTAAAAAGTTATAATTATGATAAGCAGCAAGACTTGTTCTAGTTTTAACAATGATATTTTTATCATTTTGAATATTATCAATGAGTTTTTTTAACCATTCACTGCTTTTTTGATTATCAATTTTAGATATATCATTGTCATCATAAATTAATGAACCTCCCAGTAATTCCTTATCCTCTAACAATAAAACTTTTTTATTATCATCAGAAGCTATTTTAGCCGCTATTAAACCAGAAACACCACCTCCAACTATTAAGATATCACAGTGCATGTATCTATGGTCGTACATATCTGGATCTTGTTTCGATGGGGATTTTCCTAAGCCAGCAGATTTACGAATAAAGTATTCGTACTTCCCCCAAAAACTTGCTGGCCACATAAATGTTTTATAATAAAAACCTGCAGGAAGGAGAGGTGATAAAAAGTTATTTATTCCACCTATATCAAATTTTACACTTGGCCAACAATTCTGACTGTTACAAATTAAACCATCATATAATTCGATTTCAGTAGCTCGTACGTTAGGCTCTGTTAAAGCATCGTCATTTCCTATTTGAAGAATTGCATTTGGTTCCTCAGAACCAGAAGTCATTATTCCTCTTGGTCTATGGTACTTAAAACTTCTCCCCACAAGATGAATATCATTTGAAAGTAGGGCAGATGCAAGTGTATCGCCTTTATATCCGTATAATTTTTTTCCATTAAAAACAAAAGATAGTTTTCTGGTTTCGTCTACAAATTGTTTATTATTTATTCTTAAATTTTTGGACATTATAATTTAGGTGGTTGTTCACCCATTTTGTATATTTTTTCTATTTTATCATTTGAGGTGTCACGAGCTACATTAAACCATTTTCTACATCCATGTACATGATTCCATCTTTCAAATTGAATACCTTTAATGTTTTTTCTCATGAACAAATATTCAGCCCACTGATCATCATTTAATTCAGTTGGTTGTTTGGGTCTTGCTATATGTGCTTCACCACCAGAAACAAATTCTGACTGATCTCTTTCTCCACAATATGGACAATTAATTAAAAACATTAGTGGGCGACAGCTGCTGCTCCATGTTCATCTACTAGATCACCACTTACAAATCTATTAATGTTAAATGCAGCATTTAATTTATGAGGTTCATCATTAGCGATTGTATGAGCAAATAAATCGCCCGAACCAGGTGTTGCTTTAAATCCACCTGTTCCCCAACCACAATTAAAATAAAGTCCTTTGATCGATGTTTTACTAATTATTGGGCTTGCATCTGGACATATATCAACAATTCCACCCCATTGTCTTAACATCTTCATTCTACTAAAAATCGGATATAATTCTAAAATAGCTTTAAGAGTCTCTTCTACAATATTGAAACTACCTTTTTGAGTGTAAGAAACATAGGAGTCTGTTCCAGCACCAATTACTAATTCACCTTTATCTGATTGACTTACATAAGCATGAACAGCATTAGACATTACAACAGTATCAATTATTGGTTTAACTGGCTCAGATACAAGCGCTTGTAGGGGTTTACTTTCAAGAGGCAACTTAAGTCCCGCCATATTAGCTATAACGCTTGAATGACCTGCGGCTACAACTCCAATCTTTTTAGTTTTAATAAATCCTTTTGTTGTTTCTAGACCTTCAACTGTATCACCACTTCTTTTAATTCCTTTAACTTCACAATTTTGAATTATATCAACTCCCATTTCATCAGCACCTCTTGCATAACCCCAAGCAACAGCATCATGTCTAGCTGTGCCAGCTCTTTTTTGTAATGTACCACCTAATACTGGATACCTAATATCTTGAGAAGTATTTATTATTGGGCAAAACTTTTTTACCTCATCTGTTTCCAACCAAACAGCATCAATACCATTTAATCTATTTGCATGTGTTCTTCTTTTTAAATCTCTAACATCTTGCAAATTATGAGCCAGATTCATAACTCCTCTTTGGCTAAACATTACATTGTAATTAAGTTCTTGTGACAAACCTTCCCAAATCTTTAATGCATGATCATATAAACCTGCGCTGGCGTCCCATAAATAATTTGATCTTATTATAGTTGTATTTCTCCCAGTATTACCTCCGCCAATCCAACCTTTCTCAACAACAGCAATATTTCTTAAATTATGTTTTTTCGCTAAATAATATGCAGTAGCTAAACCGTGACCGCCGCCACCAACAATTACAGCATCATACTCTTTTTTAGGCTCAGGATCTCTCCATGCTCTTTGCCAATTTTCATGATTGCTAAAAGCATTCTTTATTAAAGAAAATATTGAATATTTATTTTTCATTTCTTGAGAAAATACTTGATAAATATTGAATATTCAATGATTTCAAGTTACACAGTATATAAGGAAGGATGGGTGAGCTGGTTTAAACCAGCGGTTTGCTAAACCGCCGTACGCTTGAAAAGGTGTACCGAGGGTTCGAATCCCTCTCCTTCCGCCATCAGAAATTAATATAGGGGATAATTAGCGAAAAAATCTTTCATTTTGATGGGTTTTTGTTCTAGCACGTATCTATAAACGTTATAATTTTCTAAAACTCTTTGAACATAATTTCTTGTCTCTTTAAACTTAATAAGCTCAATCCAATCTACATAATCAACTTGATCCTTTTGAGGATCTTTATTTATTTTTTTCCAATATCTTACTCTTTTAGGACCTGCATTATAACCAGCAATAGCAAAAGGATAGGCACCATCATATTCTAAAATTAGTCCCGCTAAATAATGTGAACCTAAATTAATATTATATTCAGGATCAGAGGTCAGCCTTGATTTAGAATATGGTAGCTTAGCTTCTTTTGCAACAATCTTAGCTGTGTAAGTCATAAGTTGCATCATGCCTCTAGCACCAGCATAACTGTTAGCCTTGCTATCAAATTCACTTTCTTGTCTTATAACAGCAAGTATCAATGCAGGGTTAGGAATTTTTCTTCCCCCAACCATAGTTGGTGTACTGATAACAGGATAGTTGTACTGATTATGAAACCTCTTTTCGTAAGATGCCAATTTAGATATTTGAATCGCAAAATCATATCTTGAAATTTCAGTGGCAAGTTCTGCTGCTAGTACTTCACTTCCTTGTTCTATATTATCAAGAGCTAAATGACGTAAAATATGTTTTGTATATTTATCTCTTTCTATCTCGTAAAGTAAATAAACGAGTTTATATAATTTCTTTTCCTTAAATTCTTTTTTGTATTTATCGTTTGCTTTCATGGTTTCATCTAAAGAAAATGTTTCATCCGGTTTAATTTTCATATGTGCAAGCTGACCATAATATGTAGTCGGGAATTTAGACGCTTCACTGTAATATTTATCAGCTGTTACGGGATCACCCAGTTTTTCATACGCTCTTCCTAACCAAAAAGCCCCTCTAGATAAACTTATTGGATAACCAACATTTTGATAAAAAGATTTGAAGTGTTCTCTAGCTAAAATCGGATCATTTAAGAAACTCAAAGCAATCCATCCACTAAACCATTCTGCCTCAGCGTATTCCGGAGTTCCTTGTTCTAATGAGTGGTTATTGACAATTTTGTAGGCTGTTTGATATTTCTTTTTATAAATTAACGATCTTCCAATAATTGATCTTTCTACCCACCATTTGTCTGGTCTTACCATATAACTTTTAGTATTTTTGATGTTTAACAAAATTTCTAAAGAGCTATCAACTCGACCTCTTTTTCTTCTCCATTTTAATCTATCATAGTTAAGACCTGGATCGTTTTTGAAATTTTCTGGTACTTTTGAAATTGCATTGTCTACACCATATGACTTACTCATTAGCAATTGCCTTGCTGTATAAAGAAGTTGATATTCTTTTGGTAAATATCTTAACATTCTTTTTAAATCCCAATATTTATTTTCCCAGGCTAAGTAGTCAGCCCTTCTAATATGGTCCTCTGATGATAGATATTTTTTTATTCTTTTGTAAGTAGGTCGAAGTTCTGCCTTGGATAAATCGGCAGTAATCCATCCCTTTTTAATCAACTTTATGCCGTCTACATTCTGCCCATCCTGCAATAAGCTTTCCCCCAGAACTATCTCTCCGTATCCACTTAATGGTTTTTTATTCTCAAATAAATCTATTATTTTTTTATGACCAATTTTTTTAACTGATAATTTCTTTTCAGATAGATATTCAATTCTACCACGACGGGGATAAGTTTCATTTTTTTTTAAAAATGAACTATAATCAGAATAATTTGCATTATTGTTTCTTTCTAATAAGTATCTCCACATTGTGAAATCATAAATTGATTTATCTTTTGCTCGAGAAGCAATTTTGATTGCACTTTGCCACTTTTTTCTTTTAATTAAATCTAAAGATTGTTGAGCGATTTTTACGTCTTTTTTACTATAGTATTTTGATTTCTTAACTTTCTCCTTTTTTGGCTCTGTCTTTTTAACAATTATCGTTGGCTTCTTTTTAGGTAGCAAAATCCCTATATTTTGAAAATCCTTATCGGTTTCTGCTTTTTCAACTTTTTCTTTTTGTTCTTCTTGAATTTCTTTCTCTTTTTTAACTGTAGGTTTTATTGGAGGTATAATATTCTTTTTTGATATAATATTTTTTTTAACCTCTGCAGATAATGCTGGTTTTTTTGGAGGAATAATTAACTCATTTGAAAATGAATATGAGCCTAAAATTAAGAAAAAGATTAAAATAAATTTGATAAATATTTTAAAAAAGATCATATTTTTGTAAATGAATCGATAATCTATGTTATAAAGTTATATGTTTAAAGGATCAAATGTTGCATTATTAACTCCGTTTAAAAATAATAAATTAGATGAAGATGGTTATATCAAATTAATAAATTTTCATATTGAAAATGGTACAAACGGTTTAGTTCCTGCAGGAACAACTGGTGAATCGCCCACATTGAGCCATGAAGAACATGAAAAAGTCATTGAGCTTTGTATTAAAGAAGCAAAAGGCAAAATTCCCGTAATTGCAGGTACTGGGTCTAATTCTACGACAGAAGCTGTTGCCTTAACAAAGCACGCAGAGAAGGCAGGAGCAGATGGTGCCCTTGTAGTTACCCCGTATTACAATAAACCAACACAAGAAGGTTTATATCAACACTATAAATCAATTAATGATAATACAAGCTTGCCAATTATTATTTATAATATTCCAAGTCGCTGTGTTATTGATATGTCAGTTGATACAATGGCAAGACTTTATGAACTTAAGAATATTGCTGGTGTAAAAGATGCGACAGGAGACCTAAATAGACTTGATCAAACTTTAAAAAAATTAGGACCTGATTTTATTCAGCTAACCGGTGAGGATGGTCTTGCTTTTGAATTTAATAAAAGGGGAGGGGTCGGTATAATTTCAGTAACAGCAAATATAGCACCAAAGTTATGTTCCGATTTTCAAAAATTTTCAAAATCAAATTCTGATAATGAAATTAAGGAGGCTGAAAGAATTGATGCTTTTCTTCAACCACTTCATAAAGCTCTATTTATTGAAAGTAATCCAGCACCTGCAAAATATGCAGCTAAACTTATAGGTCTATGTAGTGATGATGTTAGATTGCCATTGGTAAAAATACAAGAATCCACTAAGGAAAAAGTAAAAGAAGCATTATTGTCTGCAAAATTATTGTAGCATGATAAAAAAGGAATCTGGACACAAAATAATTTGTTTAAATAGAAAAGCATCCTTTAATTTTTTTTTTCAAGAAATTCTAGAGGCAGGAATAGTGCTGAAAGGATCTGAGATTAAGTCTGTAAGAGCAGGAAAAGTTAATATAGCAGAATCTTATGCTATTGAAAAAGACGGTGAGTTTTTTTTAGTAAATTCACATATACCAATTTATAAAGAGGCAAGTTTTACTAATCATAATCCTACAGAAGAAAGAAAACTGTTGTTAAATAAAAGAGAGATAAAAAAATTAATTGGTAAAGTTAATAGAGATGGATTATCGCTTATTCCTCTTAAAATGTATTTTAAAAAAGGAAGAGCAAAGTTAGAGATTGCTTTGGCAAAAGGAAAAAAAAGATTTGATAAACGACAAACTAAAAAAACAAGGGATTGGAACCGTGATAAAGCAAGATATTTTAGAAGGTCGTCATAATACAATTATACTGGCACTAGGTTCAAATTTAGGAAATAGAGCTGATAATATTGAAAAAACAAAGTTTCATTTATCACATTTTTGTTCCTTTATTAAGGTTTCAAAACTTTATGAAACACCATCGTGGCCAAATCAATCGAATCCCAAATTTTTAAACCTAATAATTGAATGTAAAACAAGTTTAACAATAATCGATTTATTTGAAAAAATTAAAAAAATAGAGATATTATTAGGACGAAAAAAAACTATAAAAAACGCACCAAGAACTTGCGATATTGACATTATTGATTTCAACAATTCATGTAAAAGTATTATTTACAGGGGAAAAAAAATTATTACCCCACATCCAAGAATGCACCAAAGAAATTTTACTTTAATTCCATTATATGAAATAAAAAGAAACTGGATACATCCAAAAAATAAGCAAAAAATAGATATTTTAATAAAAAAATTAAGCTCTAAGTCAATTAGTGATATAAAGATTTATCAAACAAATGGTATAATTAAGAATGCTTAAATCTGAAGAATTAATAAACAAGGTAAGAGAATATAATAAGTTTTTAAACCCAACAACTTTAACTAAAGCTTACAATTTTGCTCTTGAGGCTCACAAGAAACAAAAAAGGGATGAAGGTGTGCCATATATCATACACCCAATAGCTGTAGCAAATATTCTGTCAGATTTAAAACTTGATAGTGCAACTATTGCTACTGGATTATTACACGATACAATTGAGGATACTAAAGCTACTTATAAAACAATCAAAGAAGAATTTGGCCAAGAAGTTGCAGATTTAGTAGAAGGAGTAACAAAAATTTCTGCATTTGAAAATCAAGCGGCACAAGACTCCAAAGCTGAGAATTTTAGAAAATTAATCATAGCAACCTCCAAAGATATAAGAGTTCTTCTTGTAAAATTAGCTGACAGACTTCACAACATGAGAACGATCAAGTTTGTAAAATTAAAAGAAAAACAAATTAGAAAAGCAAAAGAAACGATGGAAATCTATGCTCCTTTAGCTGACAGAATGGGCATGAATAGAATTAGAGATGAGCTAGAAGACCTTTCTTTTGAAATTTTGAATCCTGAAGCAAGATATCTTGTTAAGAAAAGACTTGATGAAATAAAAGAAAATAATATTTCAAATTTTAATATAATTTCAGAGGAATTTAAAAAAATATTAAAAGTAGAAGGATTAAATGTTAAAATATTTGGTAGAGAGAAAACGCCTTTTTCTATTTGGAGAAAAATTCAAAAAAAAAGGACATCACTAGAGCAAATCACAGATATAATTGGATTCAGAGTGATTGTTGAGGATGTATCAGATTGTTATAAGACTTTAGGTGTGTTCCACAAAAAGTGGAATTGTATACCAGGAAGATTTAAAGATTATATTTCATCTCCTAAAATAAACAAATATCAATCATTACATACTGCTATTATTGGTCCTAACAAAAGACCTATTGAAATCCAATTAAGAACAATGCAGATGCATGAATTTGCTCAAAGAGGTATTGCTTCTCACTGGAAATATAAATCTTCTGAAAAATTTAATTCTTTAACTTGGAAAGAATATGATTGGTTGAAAGACCTAGTTGAAATTATTGAGAGAAACGAAAATCCTGAGGATTTTTATGAATATACTAGACTTCAAATGTTTCAAGAAAATGTATTTTGCTTCACGCCAAAAGGATCTGTAATTAAACTTCCAAAAGATGCCACGCCCATAGATTTTGCATATGCTGTACACACACAAGTTGGAGATACCGCCACTGGATCAGAAATAAATGGTAAGGATAGTCATTTACAAAGTATTCTTAGAAATGGAGATGTAGTGAAAATTATAACATCAAAGAAAGTATCACCCTCTTTACATTGGTTAAGCTCCACAAAAACTGGTAAAGCAAGGGCTGCAATAAGGAGATATTGGCAATATAGGGAGAATTCTAAACCAATTAATAAAAGATATAATACCACTCTTTGGATTTCGTTACCTGATAAACCAGGTGTTCTTGGAATAGTGACTACTATGATTGGAGAAAATCACGTAAATATTTCTAGTGTTGAAATGGTAGAAAAAACTAAAACCTCTATTAATTTTAGATTTAATCTAATTATTTCTGATCTCAAAAACTTTACAAAATTAATAAGTGAGTTAAAACAAAGAGAGTATAAATTTAAAATTATTAGACACAAAAACAAAAAATATGCTTTCTTTAAAAAATTCTTTGGCGGTTTTAAAAAAAACTGACGCTCTTTTAGAGGGGCACTTCGTACTTTCATCTGGCCTACATTCACCTCAATATATTCAATGTGCAAAGCTTTTGAGTAAGCCAAATCAAGCCAAAAAGTTTATAAGTTCTTTAGCTATTAAAATTAACCGAAGTATCAAAAATTTTGATGTCATTCTATCCCCTGCCATGGGAGGTGTTATTATTGGTTATGAGATAGGAAGATTGTTAAAAAAAGAGACTATTTTTTGTGAAAGAGTAGATAAAAAATTTAAACTCAGAAGAGGTTTTAATATCAAAAAAAAAGCAAAAATATTGATTGTAGAGGACGTGATTACCACAGGAAAATCCTCTTTGGAGTGTGTAAGACTTATTAAAAGATTTGGAGGAAAGTTTGTTGGAATCGCTTGCCTAATAGACAGGTCAAAAAAATTAAAAATGTCAAAAAAAATTATATCTCAAGTAAAACTAGATATTCCCGTTTATAAAAAAAATAAAATACCAACTTCTTTAAAGAATATCCAAATTACAAAACCAGGAAGTAGATATCTAAGATAATGTCTAAACTCGGTGTTAACATTGATCATGTAGCTACTTTAAGAAATGCCAGAGGTGAAAATCATCCAAATATTTTAAAATTTGCATATATTGCAATTAATTCAGGGGCTGACTCTATTACAGTTCATCTAAGAGAAGACAGAAGACATATTAAAGATTTAGATTTAAAAAAACTTTGTAAAAAAAGAATTAAAATAAACTTAGAGATGGCATGTAATAACAAAATGTTAAAAATTGCTCTTAGAAACATGCCAAATTATGTTTGTATAGTACCGGAAAAAAGAAAAGAAATTACCACAGAAGGTGGAATAGATTTAAAAAAAAATTTTCAGAATTTAAAAAAAATTGTATCTAGACTTAATAAAGCTAAAATCAGAACAAGTTTATTTATAGACCCTTCAAAACAAAATATTGAAATCTCCAAAAAGATAGGCTCAAAATGTGTTGAGCTGCACACAGGAAAAATATCAATTTTAGTTAAAAAAGGTGCAAAATTTTCCAATGAACTAAAAAGAATTAAAGATGCTAGTAAATTTGCATTTGATAATGGCATTGAAGTACACGCAGGACACGGCCTAGATTACAAAACAACAAAAATTTTGAAAAAAATTTCATACATAAAAGAATTTAATATCGGTCACTTCATCATAGGTGAAAGTTTAGAGTCTGGTATGCCCAGTATTATAAGAAAATTCAAAAAGATTGTAAGATGACCTTAAATATTTTTGGTGTAGGGACAGACATTGTTAAAAATAGTCGTATAAGAAAACTTATTAAAAACAAAAAATTCATTAATAGAATATTCACATCTAGTGAAATTAAAGACTCAAAAAAAATTAATCAGAAAGTTTTGTTTTTCTCAAAAAGATTCGCTGCTAAGGAAGCTTTCGTAAAATCTCTTGGTACTGGTTTTGCTCATAATATTAATTTTAAAGATATAAATGTATCAAAAAAAAGAAGTGGCAAACCTCAACTTACTTTAAGCAATAAGTTAAAAAATATATTAAGAATAAAACTTAAATTGAAAAAAGTTAAAATTTTTCTGTCATTATCAGATGAAAGAGAATATTCAATTGCATATGTTGTAACTCAAAAGATTAAATGAAACAAAAAATTATAGATAATATCAAAACTATTTTTTATGCTTTAGTAATTGCTATAATTATTAGGTCATTATTAATTCAACCCTTTTATATTCCATCATCATCAATGGAGCCCACTTTGCTGGTAGGAGACAGAATTTTTGTAACTAAATATACTTACGGTTATAGTAAGCATTCATTTCCTTTTAGTTTGGGGCCCATAAAAAAACGTATTTTTTTTGATGAACCAGAAAGAGGAGACATTATTGTGTTTAAAACTCCCGCAGATAACAGAACTGATTATATTAAAAGACTTATAGGCGAACCTGGAGACAAGATACAATTTATAGATGGCAACCTATATCTTAATAATGTTGAAATCTTTAAATCAAAAGTAAAGTCGGAAATGGAAATTTATTGTGGTGGTGAAGTTTTAAAAACAAATCTTTTTGACGAAAAATTAGAAAATAAGAAATATTTAACTGCCTATAATAACTTTGGATCGTATCAAAATTCAGATGAATTTGTTGTACCTGATAATCATTACTTTTTTTTAGGAGATAATAGAGATTGTTCAAAGGATAGTCGGTTTTTAACAAGCGTTGGTTACGTGCACCAAGATAATATTGTTGGTAAAGCTAGATTTATTTTTTTTTCAACAGACAAAAAAATAGGAAGATTTATTGAGTTTTGGAAATGGAATAAAAGTTTTAGATTAGACAGATTGTTTAAAAAAATAAAATAATGAGAAAAAGTTTAAATTCTTTTGAGAAAATTATAGGTATTAAATTTAAAAATCAAAACCTTTTGCTGCAAAGCTTGACACACAAAAGTAATAATCCATTAAATAACAATGAAAAATTAGAATTTTTAGGCGATAGAGTGTTGGGATTAGTTATATCAAAGAATTTATATAAATTATTTCCAAAAGATAAAGAAGGTGATCTTGATAAAAAGTTAGCATCATTAGTAAACAAGAAAAGATGTGTCGAAATTTCTAATTATCTATCTCTAAATGATTATGTCTTAGTAGGTGATAATAAAGATAATTCAAAAATAGAGAATAAAATTTTAGCAGATACAGTAGAGTCTATTGTAGGAGCTTTGTACCTTGATCAAGGATTAGATGTTACTGAAAAGTTTATTTTAAATTATTGGAAAAGATTTTTAAATGAAAAACTAACAATTTATAGAGATCCAAAAACAATGCTCCAAGAATATTCACTTAAATTATATAAAACTCTTCCAATATATAAAGTTATAGAGAATAAAGGGCCCAGACATAAACCAGTGATAAAAGTCTCAGTCAAAATAAAAGAATCAAAAAAATATTTGGGTGTTGGTAATTCTAAAAAGGAGGCGGAACAAAAAGCTGCTTTAAAATTATTGGATACTTTTAAAAAATGAATTGGACAGATACAGGTATTTTGTTGTCAAAGAATAAATTTCAAGAAAATTCAACAATTGTTAATTTCTATACTAAAAATCATGGTAAGTGCTCAGGTATTATTTTTGGAGCATCTTCAAAAAAAATCAAAAACTATTTACAAATTGGCAATGAGCTTCATTTAAATTATAATTCGAAAAGTGATGACAGTTTTGGATATTTTAAAGTTGAAATTTTAAAAGTAAACACTCCAATATTTTTCTCCCAAAAAAGATCAATGTATTGCATTAATGCAGCATTAAATTTAGTAAAATTACTAACTGTAGAAAATCAAGAGAATAGATCAATTTATGAGCTGGTTCATAAGTTATTTTTAATTTTAGAAAAAGAAGATTGGTATAGAAATTATATTTTTTGGGAACTTGATTTTCTAAGATTGATTGGTTTTGACTTAGATGTAAATAAATATGCAAAAAAAGAATCCAATGGAAAAGATGAGTTTTTTATTTCTACGAATCTTAAAAAAATTAAAGTTCCTAATTTTCTTGTTTCTAAAAGTGGAGATAATGTAAATAATCAAGATATTATAGACGGTTTGAATCTTATAAGTGAGTATTTACAAACAAATCTTTTTTTTACCTAACAGTATTAATTTTCCTCATCAAAGAAAAAAATTCATAGACGATTTTAAATCTTAATTTTTAATAATTTTATCTATTCTATCTGCAAAATATGAAATAATTGCATTAGCACCAGCTCTTTTAAATGACATAAGTGTTTCATAAATAGAGTTTTCATCTATTAATCCCTTGTTAATTCCATTCATTAACAAGCTATATTCACCTGAAACCTGATAAGCTAAAACTGGTATTTTGAAATTTTCTTTCACTTTTTTTATTATATCTAGGTAAGGAAGACCGGGCTTGACCATTACAAGATCTGCACCTTCTTTAATATCTAATGCTACCTCTCTTAAAGCTTCTTCAGAATTACTAAAGTCCATCTGATATGTTTTCTTGTCGCCTTTTAAAGATTTTTTTGATCCAACTGCATCTCTGAAGGGACCATAAAAAGAAGATGCGTATTTTACAGCATAAGATAATATCTTAATGTCTTTAAGCGAATTATTATCAAGTTCTTGTCTAATCTCACCAATACGCCCATCCATCATATCTGATGGCGCTATAACATCACTACCCATTTGAGCTTGTAACAGAGATTGTTGAATTAATATTTTTATTGTTTCATCATTGAGAATTTTTTTTTCCCTTAAAATTCCGTCATGTCCGTGAGAAGTATAAGGATCTAAAGCAACATCTGTCATTATACCAATTTCATTTTTGTATCTTTTTTTAATTTTTCTAATAGCCTTACACACTAAGTTGTTTTCATTTAAAGCTTCGCTACCATAAGAGTCTTTTAAACCAGTATTTGTTTGAGGAAAAATTGCTACCATTGGAATCTTAAGTTTAAGAGCTCTATCAACAATTTGACTAAGTTTATCTTCACTATATCTATAAACTTCAGGCATAGTTTTTATTGGAATTTTTTTATTTTTCCCCTCTGTTACAAAAATCGGTAATATAAAATCGTTACTAGATAGAGAATTTTCTCTAACTAATCTTCTCATCCAATCAGTTTTTCTTGATCTTCTCATTCTCAATTTGGGGTATTTACCAGTGATAATCATTCTCAATGTTTATTTATGCGACAATAGTAATATATATAAAATTAGTTTATAAGCTATTAATAAAAAAGTTATATAATGTCTCTATCATTTAACGATTTTCAAAAACAAGATATCAATTTTGATATTCATAAACTTCGAGAAGCTTGTACAAAAGTTTTAAACTTAAAAGGTTTTGACACAAGTCTTGGTATACCTCACTTCGCTGGAATTTCATTAAACCAAATACCAGGTGATCCAGAGTCTATAAAGGGAAACAATGTTCGTGGAGTATTTTGGACAAAACCAAGCAGTGATGGAAAAGAAGTCTCAAGGGACAAAATGATTGATGAGAGTAAGTATACTCAGTTTGTAGATAAATTCAAAGATACTTATTTTAAAACGGTTTATGAAGAATTGTCAAAAAAATATAAGCTAGGAAGAGTTAGATTATTATTGAAGGAACCGAGATCTACTTTAAGTTGGCATCGTGATCCAGAACCAAGACTTCATATTCCAATTATAACAAACCCCGGATGTATAATGGTAATTGATAACGTAGCTAAGCACATGCCCGCTGATGGATCGGTTTGGATTACAAATAATAAAAAATATCACAATGCATTTAACGGGGGTGAAGAAAATAGAATTCACCTTGTTGCTTGCGTACTTGATTACAAATTTAATTAATTTGAATAAAATTTATATATCTTCAGACCATGCTGGATTTAAGCTAAAAGAAAAAATAAAATCCTCTTTAAAAAGGAAAAAATTCAAAATCTTCGACTTAGGACCTAATAATGATAATTCTGTAGATTATCCGGATTTTGCAAAAAAATTAGCTAAGAGTGTTGCTAAAAATAAAAAAAATCGGGGTATATTAGTTTGTGGTTCAGGTGTTGGAATGTCAATGTCTGCAAATAAGGTTAAAAATATTAGGGCTGCATTGTGTTATAGCATAAAAAATACCAAATTATCGAGATTACATAATGATGCCAATATAATCGCATTGGGATCGAGACTTATTAGCTCAAAATTAGCTTTAAATTGTGTTAATATTTTTTTGAAAACTAGATTCGAAAGTGGTAGACACTTAAGAAGAGTTAAAAAAATAAAATAAATTATGTCTAGTGAAGGTAAATACATAAATAAAGAGTATCAAAACTTTTTTGAAAAAAATTTGTCTGATACTGATCCAGAAATATACAAAACTATTAATGATGAATTAGCTAGACAACAACAACATATAGAATTAATTGCATCAGAGAATATTGTTTCCAATGCCCTTCTAGAAGCCCAAGGTTCTGTATTAACAAATAAGTATGCCGAAGGATATCCCGGAAAAAGATATTATAACGGATGCGATCATGTTGATGTAGCTGAAAACTTAGCTAACGAACGACTAAAAAAATTATTTAATTGTAAATTTGCAAACAGCCAGCCTCATTCTGGAGCTCAAGCTAATGGAGCAGTATTTTTAGCGTTACTTAAACCAGGTGATACTATAATGGGAATGAGTTTAAATTCTGGTGGTCACCTTACTCACGGATCAAAAGCATCTGTTTCAGGAAAATGGTTTAATGCTATTGCATATGACGTAGATAAAAAAACAGAATTACTAGATTATTCGTCTATAGAGAAACTTGCTGTTGAGAATAAACCAAAACTTTTAATTGCAGGTGGAAGTGCGTACTCTAGACAAATTAATTTTAAAAAATTTAGAGAGATTGCAGATAAAGTAGGAGCATATTTTATGGTAGATATGGCTCACTTTTCTGGTTTAGTTGCAGGTAAAGGTTATCCAAATCCAGTAGAGTATGCTGACGTTGTTACTTCAACAACTCATAAAGTTTTTAGAAGTGCACGTGGTGGAATTATTTTAACTAATAATGAAGCTTTGTCTAAAAAATTTAATTCTGCAGTTTTCCCAGGTTATCAAGGTGGACCTTTGATGCACATAATTGCTGCAAAAGCAGTTGGGTTCCTTGAAGCATTAAAACCAGAATTTAGAAATTATATTTCAAATGTAATGGCTAATGCAAAAATTTTAGCTGAGACATTAAAAAACAATGGTTTTAAAATATATTCAGGCGGAACTGATACTCATTTAATGTTGGTAGACTTAAGACCATTCAATGTAAAAGGAAATATTGCAGCTGATAGTTTATGTAGAGCTAACATAACATGTAATAAAAATGGAATTCCATATGATACAGAAAGTCCAATGATAACATCTGGGATAAGATTAGGAACACAAGCTGCAACTACGAGGGGTTTCGGTTTAGATGAATTTAAAAAAGTAGGTGAACTAATAACTAAAACAATAAAAGGTTTATCAGCAAATCCAGACGATAATACGAAAGTTGAAGCAGAAGTAAGAGATGAAGTAATTTCTTTGTGTTCTAAATTTCCGATTTATAAAAATTTAAAATAGTAAATGATTTGTCCAATTTGTAAAAAAGGTGAAACATCGGTTGTGGATTCACGTCCAACTGAAGACGGCACAACTATTAGACGTAGAAGATTATGTATTTGTGGTGAAAGATTTACTACTTTTGAAAGAATTCAATTTAGAGAATTAATGGTAGTTAAAAAAAATGGAAGAAAGTCTCCATTTGATAGAGATAAATTATCAAAGTCAATTTATATCGCTTTAAAAAAAAGACCCATTGACACTGACACAGTCGAAAAATTTATAACAAATATTTCTCGAGCCCTTGAAGAAATAGGTCAAAATGAAATTTCATCTAATGCAATTGGAAAAATGGTTATGGATGGTTTAAAAAATTTAGACCCTGTAGCTTATGTAAGATTTGCATCTGTTTATAGAAATTTCAGAGAAGAAAAAGACTTTGTACAATTTGTAGACAAAATAGATGTCTTCAAAAAAAGATAAGCTCTATTTAAATTTAGCTTTGAATTTAGCAAAAAATATGGAGGGTTTAACAGGGACAAATCCCTCTGTTGGAAGCGTTCTTGTTAAAAATGATGAGATTATTTCGTTAGCTTCCACAGGTTATAATGGAACACCTCATTCTGAGTTTAGTTTATTAAATAAAATTGACAAAAAAATAACCAAGGGTTCATCTCTTTATGTAACTTTAGAACCTTGTAGTCATTATGGAAAAACACCGCCTTGCACCAACATTATAATAGATAAAAAGATTTCCAGGCTTGTTTTTGGTACTCATGATATTGATGAAAGATCCTCAAAAAGAGCTAAACAAATTCTGAAATCAAAAAAAATCAAGGTTAAAAATATTAATGTACCTAAGATAAATGAATTTTATAAACCTTATATGTTTCAAAGGAAATACAAACAACCTTATGTAACAGGGAAAATAGCATGCTCAAAAGATTTTTTTATAAAAAGTTCTAAATCAAAATATATTTCTAATACATATACTCAATCTTTCTCTCATCATCTTAGATATAAAAATCAAGCTTTATTAGTTACTTACAAGACGATTAACGAAGACAATCCATCATTGGATTGTAGATTATCTGGTTTAAATGAGTATTCACCAATCAAAGTTATTATAGATAAAAATTTAAAAGTAAAAAAAAACGCAAATATTTTCAAATCAAAGAATAATAAAATAATCATTTTTTATAACTCAGGTGATAAAAAAAAGATAAAGTTTCTAAGGAATAAAAAAGCAAAACTAATCAATGTTAAACTCGAAAAAAATGGTGAATTTGACTTAAAAAAAATTATGTCAATTTTATACCAAAACAATATTCGTTTTTTATTAGTTGAGGGTGGAAATCAGTTTACAAAAAAAATGCTGGATAAAAATTTATTTAATGAATTTTATTTGATAAAAACAGATAATAAATTGAGACAATCTGGTAAATTAAACATTAAAAAAATAGTTTATAAATTATCAAAAAAATTTAGAATTAAGAATAATATCAATCAGTATTTTGATAAAAACAAAATTACAAGATTTATTTAAAAAATGTTTAACGGAATTATATATCAACAGGGAACTGTATCAAAATTTTCAAAATTAAACGCAGGGACAAAAATATTTATAAAAAGCAAGCTGAAGTTAGACAAAAAAAATATTGGTTCATCCATTGCATGTGATGGTGTTTGTCTTACATTGGTTTCAAAAAGAAAAGACTTATTAGAATTTTATCTATCCAAAGAAAGTATCAACAAATCAAAATTTAAGCATCTTAAAATTGGTCAAAAGATAAATCTTGAACTGCCTTTAAAATATGGTCAAGATATTTCAGGTCATATATGCCAAGGTCATGTCGATTGTACTTCTTTACTAAAAAAAATTAAAAAAGTGGGTAAATCAATTGTATTAGAATTTAAAATTGAAAATAAATTTTCAAAATATCTAATACCTAAAGCATCAATACTTATAAACGGTGTTTCTCTAACAATATCAAAAATAAAAGGTAATATATTTCAAATCTGGTGCATTCCACATACCTTAAAACTCACTAATTTATCAAATTTAAAGGTTAATGATATTGTTAATATTGAAATAGATATTCTTTCAAAATATGTAAAAAAATTTTATGAAAACAAAAAAATTTAGCTCAGTAGAGAACATTATTCGTAAAGCAAAAAAAGGTGAAATGTATATCCTTGTAGATGATGAAAATAGAGAAAATGAGGGAGATTTAGTAATACCAGCCTCAAATGTTTCCCCAAAGAAAATTAATTTCATGGCAAAATATGGAAGAGGATTAATTTGTTTAGCTCTAACAAATAAGCAAGCTAGAAGATTAAATCTTTCTCTTATGTCACCAATAAATAAATCAAGAAACCAAACAGCCTTTACAGTTTCAATAGAGGCAAGAAGGGGTGTTACAACTGGTATTTCTGCTAAAGATAGGTCTTTAACAATTAGAACAGCAATTAAAACAAATGTAAGAAAAAAGGATATAGTTTCGCCAGGACATATATTTCCAATTATCTCAAAAGATGGTGGAGTTTTAGTAAGAGCAGGTCACACGGAAGCATCAGTTGATATTTCAAAACTAGCCAAAAAAAATCCATCGGCAGTTATATGTGAAATAATGAATGATAAAGGAGTAATGACAAAAGGCAAAGAGCTTTTTGAATTCGCAAATAAACATAAATTAGCGATAGCAAAAATTGAAGATTTAATTTCTTATAGATTAAAAAATGAAAAACTGGTTAAGCTAAAGAAAACTGATAAAATTGTAATTAAAGATAAAAAGTATCAAATTAAAATTTTTGAAAACCAACTTGATGGCTCTGAACATTTTGCATTAATAAAAGGTAAAATCAGTCCTAGTAAAAATACTAGAGTACGAGTTATATCTTCTAATTTAGTTGAAAGCTATTTACTAGGAAAACGATTGCCTAATTCATTTAACAATACATTAGATTATTTTAAAGATTACAATAATTGTGCACTTATTTTTATCAGAGACTCCAATTTAAAATCTGTATCTTCTACTCTGAGAGACTTTAAATCTGAAAGAAAAAATAAAACTGGTTCTGATAAATTAATTAGAAATTATGGTATTGGAGCTCAAATAATTAAAGCCTTAAGAGTTAAAAATATGATATTAGTTACTAGATCGCCAAAAAAAGTTATTGGTCTAGAAGGTTTTGGAATTAAAATTACTAAACAAGAAATAATAAAATGAAAAAAATTTGTATAGTAGCGTCAAAATATTATGAAGATATCATCAATATGCTAGTTGATGGTGCAAATGATGTTCTAAACAATCATAAAAATAAAATTAAAACAAAAATTATCTTTGTACCAGGCGTCTTCGAAATACCATATGCGATATCAAAAAATTTAAAGAAATATGATGCTTTTATAGCCTTGGGGTGTGTTATCAAAGGTGAAACTCCTCATTTTGATTTTATTAGCAAATCCTCAATAGATGCAATAATGAAATTATCAATTGAAAATAAAAAACCGATTGGAAATGGAATTTTAACGTGCTTAAATAAAGACCAAGCAGTTGAGCGTGCAGACAAATCAAATAAGAATAAAGGTAAAGAAGCTGCTGATGCAGTAATTGAACTTCTGATTGGTATTAACTAAAAATGCAGCCACAATATAGTCCAAAGAATAATCCTAGAGTGATCATAATTCAAAAATTATATAGAAAATTTTTTAACAAAGAAGAAGAACTAACATTTCCCAAGCACCGGTTCAAAAAATTTATAAAAGATGTTGTAAAAGGTACCATTGAAAGAAACGATGTTATAGATAACGAAATAGAAATACATTTAGAAAATGATATAAAACTAAAAAAACTTGATAAAATTTTCATTATAATTATTAAAAGCGCGATTTTTGAATTTTTATACAAGCCTAATGTTTCTTCAAAAATAATCATCAAAGAGTATCTTAATGCATCCAATTATTTTATAGATTTATCACAAACAAAATATCTAAATGCATTGCTTGATAAAATATCAAATAAAATTAGAGCTTAAATGAATGAAGTTCAATTAATAGACAAATATCTTAAAAGATTAACAAAAAGAAATATTTCATCCCAAGGTCTAAATGATGACATTTTTTTTGATAAATCTAAAAGATTAGCAGTGTCAATTGATACTTATGTTGAAAAAGTACATTTTCCAAACTTTAAAACACCTGATCTTGTAATTAAAAAGATATTAAGATCATCACTATCAGATTTAATTTGTAAGGGTGTTAAACCTAAATATTATTTTATATCAGCTAGTGGTAACTCAAAATCTTTTTTAAAAAAAAATTTAAAAAAGATTTCAATCTCTTTATCGTCTGAGCAAAAACGATTTGATGTTAAATTATCTGGCGGGGATACTGTTAACTCAAATATAAATTCCTTTACATGTTGCGTTGTAGGATTTACAAATAAAATTGTAAAAAGACATAACTCAAAAGTCGGAGATGATATTTATATTACTGGAAATCTTGGCGATAGCTACTTAGGTCTTCAAATTTTAAAAAAAAGGGTTTCGTTATCAAAGAGTTTAAAAAAATATTTTGTTTCTAAATTTTATATGCCATCAATTAATTTAAGGATGGTAAATTTCTTACGAAAATTTGCAAATACATCTATTGATATATCTGATGGATTATTAATTGATTTAAATAAAATGATAAGTGAACAAAAATATGGTTTTTTAATCAGATTACATGATATAAAAATATCAAGCCAACTTAAAAAATTTTTTAACAAAAATAAGAGATTTAATATAGAAAATACAATTTTTAACGGTGACGATTATGAAATAATTTTTACCTCTCATAAAAAAAATCGATCTTTAATCACGAGATATTCTAAAAACAAAAAACTTAAAATTCAAAGAATCGGCAAAATTTTAAAAAAACACCGTGATTCATGTATTATAAAAGGTAATAAGAAGTTCAAAATAAATAAAAACCTTGGTTATACTCATCAATTTTAACTAATATTATATTGCCTTTTATACTTATTTTTGTAATGTCCATTTTTTTTAAGTAGAAACTTTTAATACATAAGGAATTTATGAACTACAATGTCGAAACAATTTTAATTTACACAATTTTAGCTGGTATTTTATCAATAGTTTATGGATATTTTACAGGAAAAAATATTCTATCTGCAAGTACAGGAAACTCAAAGATGCAAGAAATTGCATCTGCAATTCAAATTGGAGCCAAAGCGTATTTAAACAGACAGTATAAGACTATTGCAATCGTTGGTTTAGTAGTTCTTGTTATTATAAGTTTTTCTTTTAGTTTTTTAGTAGGTTTAGGTTACTTAATTGGCGCTGCTTTATCTGGTATCGCTGGTTATGTAGGAATGTTAGTTTCTGTTCAGGCTAATGTTAGAACTGCTGAAGCATCTAAAAAAGGTTTATCAAATGGTTTGTCAATTGCATTTAAGTCTGGTGCAGTTACTGGAATGTTAGTTGCTGGATTAGCTTTACTGTCAATAGCTGTTTACTATTATTTACTTTTAAAATTTAATGTTGATAAAAGAGAATTAATCAATGCACTTATTGCATTAGGATTTGGTGCTTCACTTATTTCCATATTTGCTCGATTAGGTGGTGGAATTTTTACAAAAGGAGCTGATGTTGGTGCAGATTTAGTTGGAAAAGTAGAAGCGGGAATTCCAGAAGATGATCCAAGAAACCCTGCGGTAATAGCAGACAACGTTGGAGATAACGTTGGTGACTGCGCAGGAATGGCCGCTGATTTATTTGAAACCTATGCAGTAACTATTGTTGCAACAATGGTTTTATCTTCAATTTTTTTTCAAAATGATTTAATGATGATGGTTTATCCACTCACAATTGGAGGAGCTTGTATAGTAACTTCAATTCTTGGTACATTTTTTGTAAGATTAGGTTCGTCAAAAAATATAATGCTTGCCCTTTATAAAGGGTTCATTGTTACTGCAATTACATCTCTTTTAGTTTTATATCCGCTTACTGATTATGTTTTAGGTTTGGATAAAGTATATTCAGTAGATGACAAACAATTTTCTGGTTTAAGTCTTTATTATTGTAGTGTTATTGGATTGGTAATTACTGGCCTACTTATATGGGTAACGGAGTATTATACTGGTACAAATTATAGACCAGTTAAAAGTGTTGCATCTTCATCTACTACTGGTCATGGTACAAATGTAATTCAAGGACTAGCTGTCTCCATGGAAGCGACAGCAATACCAGCGTTAATTATTGTTGGTGGAATTTTATTAACAAATCATATAGCTGGCTTATTTGGCATAGCTATAGCTGTAACTGCTATGTTAGCTCTTGCTGGAATGGTAGTGGCATTGGATGCTTATGGGCCAGTAACTGATAACGCTGGTGGAATAGCTGAAATGTCAAACTTGCCTAAAAACGTGAGAAAGACTACTGATGCATTAGATGCAGTTGGTAATACTACAAAAGCTGTAACTAAAGGTTATGCGATTGGTTCTGCAGGTTTAGGAGCTTTAGTTTTATTTGCAGCATACACTGAAGATATTAAATTTTTCTCAGATCTCCCAGGGTCAAAATTAGAAAATGTTGTTGTAAGCTTTGATCTGTCAAATCCATTTGTAGTTGTAGGTCTTTTAGTTGGAGGTATGTTGCCTTACTTATTTGGCTCTATGGGTATGCAAGCTGTTGGAAGAGCAGGGGGCGCAGTAGTAATTGAAGTTAGGAGACAATTTAAAAAGATACCTGGAATAATGAAAAGAAAAGCAAAACCAGATTATGGAAAACTAGTAGATTTGTTGACTAAAGCAGCAATAAAAGAAATGATTATACCATCTCTCTTACCTGTTTTATCTCCGATTGTTTTATATCTAATTATTTATCAAATCGGTGGTCAAGTTGCCGCTTTATCGTCTGTAGGTGCAATGCTTCTGGGTGTCATTATTACCGGTCTCTTTGTAGCAATTTCTATGACGGCAGGCGGTGGTGCTTGGGACAATGCAAAAAAATATATTGAAGATGGTAATCATGGTGGAAAGGGTTCGGAAGCACATAAAGCTGCAGTTACAGGAGATACAGTTGGTGATCCTTATAAGGATACAGCAGGACCAGCAGTAAACCCAATGATAAAAATTACAAATATAGTTGCTCTGTTACTTTTAGCAGTAATTGCTGGATAATTGATTTATTGACCTACTTCTCTTCGTTTTTTTCTTACACCGAGAGGGTCATTAATTTTTTGTCTCATACTTGCTAGAAAATCATAAACAAAACTTCTTTTTTTAGATGTGATTGTTGTATTGTCTTTGTCTAACTCAATTTTGTTCATATCATCGATGTTATAAAAGTCAATTTTTGACAACAATCCTATTTGATCTATTTCAAGAACAAGAACATTGTTCACAATTAATTCTCTTTTCCCAATAAAATGTGTATTAGTAATTTTTCTTTCTATATATATCCACACATCATTATCAAAGGTACTTTTAACTGAAGGTTCTCCGAAAATTCGGATTAAATCATTTTTATTAGTTGAGTTAACTTGTATTTTTTTTACTTTTTTCTCAATAAAATAAACACCATGATGGTCATCAACAAGATTTAAAGAACAGTTTGAAATAACTAGGAATACAGATATAAGAAATGTACTTTTCATGATTAATGAATATATAAACTTATATAATAATTTAGTAAATCTCTCTAGAAATAAAAATCTTTTCTCTATTTTTACAGATAAGGACACTTTTTCAGATAGAATACTTATCTTGTTGTTCCACTTTGCTTTTTTTTTACGTAGATTTAAAGATAATACAGATAAAGAATATTTACAGAAATTTTATGATTACTTCTTTAGACAAATTGAGTTAAGTATTAGAGAAATTGGCTATGGTGATGTCTCTATTAATAAAAAGATGAAAGATTATATAAATGTTTTTTATTCGATTTTAGATAAGATTAATAATTGGGATAAATTAGAAAATAAAAAAAAGGGGGAAATTTTGGCTTTTTATTATAAATTGAAAGAAAATGATCTAAAAATTGTTAATTATTTTAATGACTTCGAGATATATTTATCAAAAACTCCTTTAAAATCATTTACAAAGGGTGTAATAAATCATAAATTTTAGATTATGGCTGTACCAAAACGGAAAACAACTAAATCAAGAGCTGGTAAAAGAAGATCTCATATACGATTTAATACAAAAAATGTTATTGAAGATAAAAAATCTGGTGAGTATCGACTTTCACATCATCTAGATTTAAAAACTGGTACTTATAAAGGTAGACAGGTACTAGATCCTAAGGAATAAATTTTCTATATGACCAAAATCTTAAATATTGCAGTTGATGCAATGGGAGGGGAAGGTTCACCAAAAAAAACTATTGATGGAATAATTCATCATTCTAAATCAACAAAAAACATAAATTACAATATATTTGGTAATGAGAAAGAAATTAGTGAACTAATAAAAGATTTAAAAGGAAACTCATTCAATATTTTTGATACAAAAGAAAAAATACTTGATACTGACTCTCCATTATCAGCTGCCAGAAAAGGAAAAAATTCTAGTATGTGGAAAGCAATCGAAAGCGTCAAATCCAAAGAGTCAGATATAATAATATCTGCAGGAAATACAGGGGCACTCTTCGTTATTGCAAAAATGAATTTGGAAATGATAGAAAATATTGAAAAGCCAGCTTTATCTGCTTTATGGCCAAATAAATCAGGGATGAATGTTGTGCTAGATCTTGGCGCAAACATAGAGTGTAGTGAAAAAAATTTGACTGATTTTGCAATAATGGGCTCATCTTTATTTAAATCTCTTTTTCCTAAAGAACAACCAAAGGTAGCGCTATTAAACATTGGATCTGAAGACACAAAAGGTAACGAAACAATAAAAAGTGCCTACAAAATTTTAAGTGAAAAAAAAAGTAACGAGTTTAATTTCGCTGGTTATATTGAAGGTAATAACATTATGTCTGGCGATGTAAATGTTATCGTGACAGATGGTTTTACTGGAAACATTGCACTTAAAACAGCTGAGGGTACTGCTCATTTTATAATGAAGGAAGTAAAAGATTCAATGACATCAAATTTATATGGAAAAGTTTTATCTTTTCTTAATATTAAAAATTTAAAAAAAGTTAAGGATAAATTAGATCCTAGACTTTACAATGGAGCAATTCTTATAGGCCTAAACTCTCCTGTAGTAAAAAGTCATGGCTCGACAGATTTTATTGGTTTTTCTTATTCACTCAAAGTTTGCGAAAAAATAGTTAATGGAAATTTGATAGATAAGATAAAATATAATATCAGTACTTAATGAGAGTAAATCTTACAAAAAAAGAGATTATAAATTCGGTATTTATGCAAATAGGCTACTCAAAAAAGATGTCCGAAAGTATCCTTGAAGATATTTTGTCTGATATCGTTAAGAATCTTAAAAAACACAAAGTTGTTAAAATATCCAATTTTGGAACTTTTCATATACGTTTTAAAAAAAGCCGTGTTGGAAGAAATCCAAAGACAAAGGAAGAAAAAATTATTAAAGAAAGAAATGTAGTATTATTTAAACCATCTAAAGATTTTAAGAAATTTATTAACACAAAAAATGAAAAAACATTTGAAAGCCTATAAAACTATTGGCGAAGTTGCAGAAATATTGGAATTAGAATCGACTAGAGATAGAAAGAATACTCATACAATACGATATTGGGAGAATGAGTTTAAACAAATAAAACCAATCATAATAAATAAAAGAAGGCATTACGATGAAAAAAATATAGATCTTCTTAAGAAAATAAAATTTTTACTTAAAGATAAAGGAATGACTATATCTGGTGTAAAAAAACAATTAAATGAAGATATTTTTGATATTGACGCTAAACAAAATAAAACTATAAATGCTCTAGAATTAAAGTTTAAAGTAGACAAAATTAACAAATTAATTAAAGAGTTAAAAAATTCAAATGGCAAAAAAAACTCACGTTAAAGTAAGATTAGTTCCAGAGGCTAAACCTGATAGTCCATTTTTTTATTATGTAAAAAAACCAGCTGGTGGTGAAAAGGCCAAGATCAAGCTTAAGGCAAAGAAGTACAATCCTTCTACAAGAAAACACGAAGTTTTTATCGAAAAAAAACTACCACCGCATAGTAAATAGTAACTTATTTTTTTTTCTTAAAATTTCTAAATTCGTATTGAATAAAAGCGTTAATCATACTTTTCCATACTTTTAGAGTAATCCTTGTATCAATCTTATTTTTTTTAGATTTTTTTTTAATAGTATTTAAAATTACATTAATTCTTTTTCTATCAATTATTTCACTCTTTTTTTCTTTAAGCTTTAAGACGTTTTGAACAACATTAAATCTTTTTTTTAATATTTTGATTAGTTGATTATCAAGTAAATCTAGTTTTTTTCTTAAAATGATTAATTTTTTTTTATTATTAGGCGACATTTAATCTTTTGGATTTAATTATAATTATTATATTTATACGTATATGTACATAAATAAAAGTATCGAAAATTTACTGTCTTTTTGGTTAATTATTATGTTTGTCTTAGTCTCATCAATAATAGTTGTTGGTGGACTTACAAGATTAACTGACTCCGGTTTATCGATTACTGAGTGGGAATTATTTACAGGATTTTTACCACCTATTTCAAATACTGAATGGGTTGCTTATTTTAATTTATATAAGGAAATACCTGAGTACAAGTTACAAAACTTTAATATGACATTAGATGAATTTAAAGTAATCTTCTGGTGGGAGTGGGTCCATAGATTTTTAGGAAGAATAATAGGTTTATTTTTTTTAATACCATTAATATATTTTATTTTCAGACTCGGTTTAAAAAAAACTAAATCATATATATTTATATTTGTACTCATATGTGCTCAAGGGTTTATAGGTTGGTATATGGTTATGAGCGGATTAGTTAACAAAGTTGATGTAAGCCATTTTAGATTATCTCTTCATCTAACAACTGCTTTTATTATCCTAACACTCATACTTTGGCAAATTTTCAATCTTAAAATAAAATTAAACTCTAACTGTGGGTATATAAAGTTTAGATTACCTGAAATCTTCATTTTTTTGATTTTTTTACAAATAATTGTTGGTGCTTTTGTTTCGGGTATGGATGCTGGAAAAATTTATAATTCATGGCCATTAATGGGTACAACTTTTTTTCCAAATGATAATAATCTCTACAACTTGTTTAAAATTTCAGCTTTTAGCGAACCTTCTCTTGTTCAATTTATGCATCGAAATCTTGCCTATATTATAATGTCTGTATATTTGATTACTCTTTATTTCGTAATTTCAAATAAATTAATAAAGTTTAATAAAACAGTTATAGTTTTAGGTTTAGTATTATTGATTCAAATAGTGTTAGGAATTTTGACTGTCACTAGTGGTGCACAAATGTTTATGGCATCTATGCACCAAATTAGTTCAATTATACTTGTAAGCTTTAGTGTTTATTTTTTATTTATAAACACTAAGAAAAATTAACTTACAGCCTTCAGACTTGGTTTACCTGAAGCATCAAGTGCCTGTTTCAAGTCTGCAATAATATCATCTGGATGCTCAATACCTATTGATAGTCTTATGTATCCAGGTGTAACACCAGCTGCTAATAGTTCTTCCTCAGTAAGCTGACTATGTGTAGTTGTAGCAGGGTGGATAGCTAAACTTCTAGCATCTCCAATATTTGCTACATGATAAAACATTTTTAAAGCCTCAATAAATTTTTTACCAGCTTCTACACCACCTTTAACTTCAATACCTACTAGAGCACCGTTACCTCCAGAAAAATATTTCTTTGTTCTGTCTCCAACCGCTCCTTTGTGAAGTGTTGGATATATAACTCTCTCAACATTTTTGTGCTTAGTTAAAAAATCAACAGCCTTTTCTGCATTTGAACAGTGTTGTTTCATTCTTAAAGGTGCTGTCTCTAACCCTTGTATAATACCCCATGCGTTGTCAGGTGCTAAAGGTGCTCCTAAATCTCTTAATAAACATACTCTTGCTCTTACGGCAAAAGATACATTGGCTCCAGTCAATTGAGGTACAACTTCGCCCCATTTTGCTCCACCATAACTCATATCTGGTTCATTAAACAATGGTTGTCTTTTTGGATCAGCTGTCCAGTCAAAATTTCCTCCATCGACTAAACATCCACCGATTACAGTACCATGACCTCCAATGAATTTAGTTAAAGAATGAACAACAACAGCTGCACCATGGTCTAAAGGCTTACATATAACTGGTGCTGCAGTATTATCCATTATTAGAGGTATATTATGTTTTCTTCCGATATCAGAAACCTCTTTAATTGGAAAAACTCTTAAAGCAGGATTAGGCAATGTTTCTGCATAGAAACATCTTGTTTTATCATCTATTGCTTTTTCAAAATTTTTCGGATCAGAGGGATCAGCATACCTTACTTCTATACCAAGTTTTTTTAAAGTATGTGTAAATAAGTTTACTGTTCCACCATATAGATCTGTTGAACTAACAAAGTTATCTCCAGACTGACATACGTTTAGAATTGCAAATGTAGATGCTGCTTGTCCCGAACCAACAGTGACACAGGCTAGTCCGTTTTCAATTGCTGCAACTCTTTTTTCTAAGACATCATTTGTTGGGTTCATAATCCTTGTATAGATATTTCCAAACTCCTTAAGCGCAAATAAGTTTGCTGCATGTCCAGTATTATTAAACTGATATGATGTTGTTCTATAAATCGGCACAGCAACAGCTGTTGTTGCTGGATCACTTCTATATTCACCACCATGTAGAGCAATAGTCTCTGGATTCTTAGATTTACTCATTTTTTTCTCCCTTCGTTGATGATTTATGTTTTTTGATTAGTAGAAATTGTGAATTATGTACTACTTTCATATAATTATTAAGGCTATCATAAGATAATTAGAAAAAACAAGATAAATATAATAATTTGACAATAGGCTATTTCTAAGTATTAATCCCCGCAAACATGACTAAATTCGTTAAAAAAAGTGAAATAAACTGTAAGTGGTATGAAATTGATGCCAAAAATGCTGTTGTAGGTAGATTAGCCACTATAATTACGAAAATAATTAGAGGTAAAAATAGCCCTAAATTCTCACCTCATATGGATCATGGTGATTTTGTAGTAGTAAAAAATATAGAACACATTAAATTTACAGGAAATAAATTTGAAAATAAAAAGTATTACCGACATACAGGTTATCCAGGTGGTATTAAATTAACAACACCTGAAAAATTACATCAAAAAAAACCAGAGGAAGTTTTAAAATTGGCTGTAAAAAGAATGTTACCAGGTGGACCTTTAGGAAAAAAACAATTATCAAAACTTAAAGTTTATGTTGGTGAAAAGCACCCACATGAGTCACAAAACCCAGTATTAATTGATGTTTCAAAATTAAATAACAAAAATATTGTCAGAAATTAATTATGGCTACAGAAAATATACAAAGTATTGGTAATTTCACAGAAGGTAAATATGCTACTGGAAGAAGAAAAAAGTCAATTGCTAAAGTTTGGCTTAAAAAGGGTAGTGGTAATATTTTTGTAAATGGCAAAAAATACGACGAATATTTTAAAAGATCTAATCATGTGAATCAGTTATTACGTCCATTTGAGCTAATTGAACAATCAACTTCTTATGATGTGAGATGTTCTGTGAAAGGTGGTGGACATAGTGGGCAAGTAGGAGCCATGATACATGGTATTTCTAAAGCTTTATTGTTGTTCGATGCTTCATTTAAAGCTCCTTTAAAAAAAGAAAAACTTACC
This sequence comes from uncultured Pelagibacteraceae bacterium, assembly GCA_902528375.1. Taxonomy (GTDB): domain Bacteria; phylum Pseudomonadota; class Alphaproteobacteria; order Pelagibacterales; family Pelagibacteraceae; genus Pelagibacter. The sequence goes on along the minus strand of CABZSS010000001.1, from coordinate 26,123 downwards.
ACGAGAGACTCTCGTTCTGTTGAGCGTAAAAAATACGGTCATAGAAAAGCAAGAAGAAGCTTTCAGTTTTCTAAAAGATAATTACTTTTTTACAATCAACTGTTATAATAATTTATGGACAAACTTAATGTATTAATTGCGGGCTCAACGGGTTATATTGGAACTCAGTTGGTAAAACTCCTATGTAAACACAAAAATGTTAAAATAAAATATCTTTGTGGTAATACATCTGTTGGTAAAAATATTTCTTATTATGATAAAAATTTAAAAAAATATAAGTTACCAAAGATAATCAAGATTAATTATAAATTATTTAAAGATGTGGATGTTATATTTACATCCTTGCCTAATGGCGAGTCTCAAAAAATTGCGAATAAACTATTAAAAAACAATATCATGATTGATCTATCAGCTGACTTTAGATTAAAGAATGCAAAAATATATGACAAATACTATGGGATTAAACATATATCTTTAAATAATCTAAAGAAAAGTGTTTATGGCTTATCTGAAATCAATGAGAAAAATTTATCAAAAGCAAAAATTATAGCTTGTCCAGGCTGTTATCCTACGTCTATAATTTTACCGTTATTTCCTTTAATCAAAAAAAATTTAATCGATTTCAAGGGTATTATTATTGACTCAAAATCAGGTTTTTCTGGAGCTGGTCGTGGCGTTCATAAGAAATTCAAGAATAAAAATCTATATGGCTCTACTAGCGCTTATGGAATAGGTTCTCATAGACATAATGCAGAAATTCAGCAGGAATTGAGCTTTATTAAAAATAACATAGAATTTACTTTTACTCCTCATATACTACCTATGTTCCGAGGGATTTTATCAACTATTTATTTAAATTATAAAAGCAAAGCAAATTTGAATAAGATATACAGTGAATTAAAAAGATTTTATATGAATCATAAATTTATAAAAATATTGAAGAATAAAGCTCTAAGCACAAATGATGTTATAAACACAAATAATTGTCAGATATCAGTTTGTAAATCTAAAGATAAGAAAAAATTAATTATTCTTAGCAGCATAGACAATTTGATAAAAGGTGGAGCAGGACAAGCTGTTCAAAATTTAAATCTTATCTATAATTTTAAATTAAACGAGGGTTTAAAATGAGATTCTTTTTAATGATGTTAATTTTTCTAATTTCATGTAGTAAACAGAACCTTAAGACAGAGGTTATCGACATTAATAAAAAAATGACTTTTGAAGAGTTTAGAGTTTTGATTGAAAATAATGGAAACATTAAAGATTACCCAGATATAGACTAATGAAAAAAGAGTTTAATATAGCAATTGTAGGTTTAGGACAAATAGGAATTTTTCTTTATAATGAACTTAAAAGAAATCAAAAAACTATTCAACTTTTAACGGGAAAGAAAATAAAAATTGTTGGTTTATCAGCTAGAAATAAAAATAAAAAAAGACGATACCAAATAAATAAAAAAATTTTTTTTAAAGATCCAATTAAAATGCTTAAGAATAAACAAGTTGATATTTTGTTTGAATGCATTGGATTATCAGATGGAATGTCAAAAAGATGTGTTGAGTTTGCTTTAAATAGGAAAATTCATGTTATAACACCCAACAAAGCCTTAATATCAAAACATGGTGATAAACTTTCTTCTATTGCTGAAAGTAAAAGAGTAAATTTGGAGTTTGAAGCATCAGTTGGAGGTGGTATTCCAATTCTTAGAACAATTAAAGATAGTCTTGCAACCAATCACATTACAAAAGTCTATGGAATATTGAACGGAACATGTAATTACATATTATCTGAGATGGAAAAAACAAAAGATAATTTTAAAAATGTCCTAACAAAAGCCCAAAAAATGGGCTATGCCGAACCAGGTAATCCAAAATTAGATTTAAATGGGTATGACGCCCTTGCTAAAGTTAAAATTCTATCTGCTTTAACATTTAATAAACGTTTGTCAAATTCAGTTTCTTTAATGGAAGGAATAGAAAATATAGAACCGAATGATTTTGAAATAGCAAATCAATTAAATCTTAGAATAAAATTATTAGGTATCACAGAAATCATTAATAATAGGCTTTTTGAAAGAGTTCATCCGTGTTTGGTCAAAAAGAATACATACATTGGAAATGTAGGTGGTGTAATGAATGCAGTAATATTAGAGGGAAAACCAGTCGGTGAGAGTGTTTTGCAAGGTGAAGGGGCAGGGCCTGAGCCTACATCATCGGCGCTAATGTCAGATTTAATGTCAATTTTGAGAGGAAATATTAAATATCCTTTTGGTATCCCAAATACAAAACGAAATAAAATTAAGAGTTATGATCTAAAAAACTATGAAAATTCTTTGTATATTCGTTTTGAAGTAAAAGACAAACCCGGAGTTTTATCACAAATCACAAAAAATTTAGCTTATAATAAGATTTCTATTCAGAGACTAATACAAATTCCGAACAATAAAAACAAAACTGCTTCTATAGTTATTATTACACATGCAACTAAACAAATAAACTCGGATAGATGTTTAAGATCATTACAAAAAAACAAAAATGTTCTTAAAAAACCTGTTTTATTAAGACTTTTTAAGTAATGGAAATATACGTAAAAATATTTGAAGTTATTTTTCCAGTTTTTTTTGTCATAGGTATTGGCTACTATTTAGGTAAAAAAAATCCAAAATTTGACACTAATTTTATAACAAATTTTGCCGGAAATATTGGTACTCCAGCAATGATTTTTTATACTGTTACAACAACAGGCATAACTCTAAGTATTTTTATTCATTACTTTGCATATGCTATTCTAATGATTGGTGGTTTTGCAGTAATAGGGCTTATATTTCTTTTTCTTCTTAAAAAAGACTTAAGTATGGAGTTACCGCCGTTAATTCTTCCAAATACCGGTAATATGGGGGTTCCGATTTGCCTTTTCGCATATGGAACTCAAGGACTAGGAGTAGCATCAGCTGTTGCATCTGTAATTATTCTATTCCACTTCACTTTGGGTGTTTTTTTAGCTAAAAAAAAATTTTCATTTGATATTCTTATTAAAAGTCCACCTGTATACGCAATTATAGTCTCTGTTTTTTTTCTATACTTTGATATCAAAACACCTTTATTTCTTGAAAACACAACTTTTCTTTTAACTTACGCAACTATTTTTTTAGTATTGATGTCTTTAGGTATTGCATTAACAAGGTTTAAATTTTCTTTTCGAGACTCTATTATATTCTCGTTTTTAAGAGTTATAATAGGACCAATTATAGGCTTTACTGTTATTTATTATTTTGATCTTTCAGGATTTCCAGCAGGTGTACTTTTAATACAAAGTGCTATGCCTAGTGCTATATTAAACTATTTAGTTGGAAGCATGTATTCTCCCAAAAAAATTGTTGATAGTATTGCTAGTACAATTGTTACATCAACTTTAATGTCGTTTATAACTATTCCTATTGTAGTATTCTTTGCTTTAAAATATTTCAATTAATTCAAATATAAATGAAAGCTATTATTTTTAATCTATTAGCGTGGGTAATGCTCCCCATAATGGATGGTTTGGCTAAATATCTCAGTTCTGATCTTCCAGTTTTACAAATTACGTGGGCAAGATACTTCTTCACAGTGGCATTTACATTGCCTGTAATGTTTTTTTTTTTTAAAAAAAACCTCGTTTGGACTGACAAACCTAAACTACAACTTATTAGAGGTTTAATTTTATTGACTGCAAATGTTTGTTTTTTTTATTCAATTTCAATAATTTCTTTGGCAAAGGCTCTTACATTGGCTTTTATTGCCCCTTTAATTGTTACAGCATTTTCTCCAATTTTTTTAGGTGAGAAAGTTGGTTTTAGAAGATGGTCTGCAGTTATAATTGGTTTTATTGGATCAATGGTAGTAATTAGACCAGGATACGTAGAAATAAACTTGGCAAGTTTAGCAGCTTTAGGAACTGGAGTTATGTATGGTTTCTATTTGATAATTACACGAAAACTAAGTTCATCTGATAATCCGTTATTAACTTTACTATTAACTGGTGTAGTAGGGGCCATAATAATCTCATTTTTTATGCCTTTCGTATGGATTAAACCTAACTTAAATCAATGGTCGATGATGGCGGCTATTGGAATATTTGCATGTATAGGTCATTTATTTATTATATTGTCTCTTAAGTACGCAGATGCCTCGAAATTAGCTCCATTTAGTTATTTTGAGATAGTTACAAATATAATTATAGGTTATTATTTCTTTAGTGATTTTCCAGATAAATGGACTTTCTCAGGTTTATTTATAATTATTCTTAGTGGTGTTTATATATCAAGAAGAGAAAACATTGTTAAAAAGCTTAAATAAATAGGTCTTAAAAGTTTACTAATAATTAAAGTAATACTTTAATATATACTGGTAAAACGTTGATATTATAAGATATTATTAATTATATAAAATATAGAGTAAGATAGGTAAAAAATTACTAAATATAAATAAAAAAAAGTTAAAAATTAAGAAAACGAGCAATATAACCATTAATAGCAGCTTAAAAGCAATAAAAAATTGAAAAAAGGGGATGTCCAAAAATATTGATATTACTTAATATGAGAGCAATGCAGATAATGAATATGCTATTTAAACGGCCATAGAGGGGTCTATTTTGAGAATTGCTCTTTAAATGGTGCAACTGATCGTTGAATCTTTAAATTTTATCTACTAATAGCGTGAATATACAAAAAATGTTGATTTTATTGAGTTTTTTAGTGTAAAAAAGCCTAGATATTAACCTTTTCTGACCTTAGTAATTTCAATTTTTGAGCAACTCCACCTCTCCCAGAATAACCTCCAAGACCTCCATCAGACCTAATAACCCTATGACATGGTATATTTGGAGCATAAGGGTTTTTAGCACAAGCATTAGCAACCGCACGAGCTGATTTTGGCTTATTTATAGCCATAGCTACTTGTTTATATGTTATTACAGATCCTTTAGGTATCTTTTTAAGATAATTCCACACTTGTAATTGAAATTTAGTACCTTTCATGAAGAAAAAACCCCTGTTTCCTTGCACTTTTTACGGTGCAAAGAACAGTAGTTTTGGCACGTCGTTGTATGCGCTACCGCCATGCCTTTCGCCCTACGATTTTAGCGCTACTCCGTAAGACTTTCTGCCCCCTGGGCTTGGTCCTCTCGGCCTTTCCCCAGTCGGCCAGTTAAGGGTTGCCCCTTAATTCATATCATAATAACAAACTACTTAGGTTGAATGTATCACTTTTTAAGCGATTAAACAGGATAGGTGTGAATAACGTTAATAACTCTAAAAGTACAATAATGAAACAACTCCAGCTAAGCTTAATATTAATACTGCTATAAAAATATATATGGATTTCTTTTTCTCAGGCTTATCCAATTTTTCAAATTTAAACAGCACAAAAAAAACTATTCCAATAAAAGCTAAAGCTAAAATTATATATTTTAACATAAAAACAAATTAACTTATTTACTTGACATCTTAAATGACTTATATTATTACTAATGATAATTAATTGTTATCAATAGTAATTATGAATAAATTAACAACAGATCTTAAATCGCTTCATGAAGCAACTTTAAATAATCTTAAAAGCTCAAAAGCAAATAATACATTAAGAGCTTATAAGTCAGATTTTAAAGACTTTGGAGCTTTTTGCGCTAAACATGGGTTAAATTCTTTACCAACAGAGCCAAAGATAGTCTCTATTTACTTAACTCATCTATCCAAAAATTCAAAAATAAGCACTTTAAGAAGAAGATTGGTATCAATAAGTATGGTTCATAAGTTAAAAGGGCATTATTTAGATACAAAACATCCAATAATTACTGAAAATTTATTAGGTATAAAAAGGGTTAAGGGTAGCTTTCAGAAAGGAAAAAAACCTATATTAATCAATCATTTAAAATCAATAGTTAATGTAATTGATCAACAAAAAATTGAAGAAATAAAAAAATTAAGAGATAGATCAATTATATTAGTAGGGTTTGGAGGTGGATTTAGAAGAACTGAGTTGATTTCAATTGATCATGAGGACTTAGAATTTGTTCCTGAAGGTCTCAAAATTACCATTAGAAGATCAAAAACAGATCAATTTGGAGAAGGAATGATTAAAGGCCTACCCTACTTTACTAATGAAACTTATTGCCCTGTAACCAGTTTAAAAAAATGGTTGGAAATATCAAAAGTAAAAACAGGACCTATTTTTAGAAGATTTTCCAAAGGCTCAATATTATTGGATAAAAGACTAACAGATCAATCAGTAGTTTTATTAATGAAAGAATATTTAAATTTAGCAGGTATCGAAAATAAAAACTTTGCAGGGCATAGCTTAAGATCAGGATTTGCTACGGTAGCTGCTGAATCTGGCGCTGACGAAAGAAGCATAATGGCTATGACAGGTCATAAAACAACTCAAATGGTAAGAAGATATATTAAAGAAGCAAATATCTTTAAGAATAATGCTCTGAATAAGATAAAGGTATAAAAGAAAAATATAATGAATTTTGCTAATAATACTACAATAGTCATAGTTTCACATAAAAGTAAAAAGAAATTAATTAATTTAATTAAGGATATTTCAAATAATATTAAAATAATAATAGTTGAAAACTCTTTAGATAAATCAATTGAAATTGAGCTTTCTAAACTAGGAAAAAAAATAGAAATAATATTTTCTGAAAATAATGGATATGGAAGTGCAATAAATCTAGCAAGGAGACATGTTACTACGAAATACTTTTTTGTTTTAAATCCAGATATGCAGAAAATTGATGATAAATTAATCAGTGTTTTTTATAAGTCAGCAAAAGAATTAAATGATAAATTTGGAGCTTTGGGACCTAGATTTGAAAATGTAAGTGAGAAATCACATAAGCAATCGAATATAAATGAAAAATATGGATTGATAGAGTCAATAAGTGGATCCGCAATGTTTTTTTGTTCTGAGGTATTTGATAAAAATAGAGGATTTGATGAAAATTTCTTCCTTTATTTTGAAGAAACTGATTATTGTTTTAGATCAAATAAAAATAACTTTAAGATTTACCAAGTAAACTCTCAAAAAGTATATCATGATATCGGTACATCTGTTGAAACAAAAAATGAAGAAGAACTTAGTAAACTTAAGAGTCTGTATTCATGGCATTTCATTTGGTCAAAGTTTTATTATTATAGAAAAAGATACGGCAAATTAACAGCTCTAATCCTGTTTTTACCTGCTTTATTAAGAATAATCTTTAGGATTTGTCTTAATACTATTTCTGGTAATAAAGTTACTAAATCAAAATACCAAATTAGATTAAATGGTTTGATAAACTCAATAAATAATAATAAATCATTCAAACGTATTGAAGATTTTTAATTTTTAATCTTTTTGAATTTTTTTTTTAAATTTAAATATAGATCTAGAGCTCTTTCGATCACTTCGTCGGTATTGTAATATGTGTATCTGGCTAACCTACCCTCAAAAAAAATATTATTCTTAGCCTCTTTATTCATCAAATTTTCATATTTTTTGAATAATCTTAAGTTCTTATCATTTATTATTGGATAATAAGGATCACCTTTGTTGGTTGGGTATTCCTTTGAAATCACTGTATAGTTGCTTTTTTGCTTAGTCACATGTTTTATTTCAACAGTTCTGGTGTACTTATGATCATTGGGATAATTATATTGAACACATTTTTGTAAAAGTTTCTTTTTATGGTTCTTAAATTTAAAAATTAAAGATCTCCAGTTTAACTTTCCATACTTATAATTAAAATACCTATCTGGTTCTCCGGTATAAATGAGGAAATGCTTATATCGTAAATCTTTTTTAATTTTATTAAAATCAGTATTTAATTTAACTGTAATGTTTTTATTATTAATCATCTTTTTAAACATTTCAGTAAAACCTTTTTTGGGCATTAATCTCAATTTTTCCTTAACATAGTATGGATTACGATTTATTCTAATGGGAAGTCTTCCCGTTATGGTTTTAGATAGATTTCTAGGATGTATGCCCCATTGTTTAATCGTGTAGTTTTTATAAAAATTCTCATAAATTTCTTTACCTAACTTTGATAGAATAAAATCCTCTGCGTTTTTAATTTTTTTTAGTTTTATTCTTTTTTTATCCAAGAAATCTAAAACATCTTTTTTTGAATTAAATTTTCTGTTAAAAAACATTTCCAAAGTTTCGAGATTAATTGGTATAGGGTATAATTTTTTATTTACATATGATTTGACTATATATTCTCCAGATATCCATTTTGTAAATTTAGATAAATAATTTAGAGTCTTTCGATTTTTAAATCTTAAATAATGAGGACCATATTTGTGGTATAATAGTCCTTTTTTATTGTATTCATCGTAACAATTCCCAGCAATATGGTTTCTTTTTTCAATTATCAAGCATTTTAAATTCAATTCATTTGATAACTTATTAGCTAAAACACATCCTACAGGCCCTCCGCCAACAATAATCACATCAGATTCAATCATTTCTCATACTATATATCTAAAACTGTCGGATAAAACATAAAAGTTCCAGGTAATTTAAATGTATTTATAAATTTATTTAAAAAATCAGAAGCAAAAAAATTATTTAATTGAGCATATGACAAATAACTAACATTTGCATTTTTATGAAACCAAAAAGAAGTAAATCTCTCAATAAAATAAGCTGGTAACTTGGTATTTTTGCCAGTACATAGATTATTATCTTCGCAATATTTAAGTATCTTGAGTAAATATGGAAAAACAAATTCGCAATAATCTATTAGAATTTTCGGCTTTGTGATAAACATGTTGCAACAACTAAATTCTCTATTATTAAGATAATTTTTAAAATCTTTCGCAGTTTGTTCATCTAAAATGTTTATTGCTTCAAAAATCATTTTGTCACCATGATTATTGATGAAATGATCCATGATTGTTTCTCTCTTAAGTTTTGTTGGCTGGGCAAGTATAACATCAGTTATTTTAAATTTTCCATTATCTGTAAGTAATTTCGAATACAAGGATGATTTTATATTGTGATTTTGATTATAAAAATCATCAAGCCAAAATCTTCTATAATGACAAAACCCAATCCAATCATCATTTTTAAATTTGTTTATTTTGTTTTTGTAAACCCAATATATTCCAGTCATTTCTGCGAGATATTTATTATGTTTTGAAATATTTATACCTATTTTTTCATTCAAAAAATCTTTGGGATAAAGATTATCCCCAAGTCCTAAAGGAATTATATTAGATGGTAAATATTTAAAAAGATTATATTTTTTTGATGTCATGCAGTAGATATATAAATCGCTCATTTTTTTAAATTATTAGTTAACTTAAGATATATATAATTTAATTTACATAACATAAGTTTAATAAAAAAGTTAAAATTTTTAACTGGTTTATTTAGAGGTCCCTCATATTTTTGGTCAGATCTTAAATAAAATTTTTTAAAAAATTTAATTGTTATACCCCATTTTAAAAGAAAAATTTTTCCACCTTTGCTGCCTGATTCAGTGATAATTGTTGGATGATTTTTATATTTTCGTGTGACTATTGAACCAAAATGATAAACTTTACAATTATTAACTCCTTTAAATACTCTTACTCCTTCTTTCCATAACTTCATGTTTAAATCAGGATCTGAACCAGTACCAGGAAAGAATTCCTCGCTAAACCCCCCTACCTTTTCCCATAAGTCTCTATGCAAAAGATGCGGTGCCCATGTCGATCCCTGAAAATCATAATGATTGTAATTTTGGTATTCATTTAAAACTTTATTTTCATCAAAGCTTTTAATATCTGATCCAGCATTAAATCTGATTGGCCCATTATTCATCATAACTCCAGATAAATAAAAGTTATTGTGGCCAATAGCATCAACTTCATTTTTTAAAACTTCATCCCAACCCGGACAAAAGTAAAAGTCGTCATGCGAGTATAATATATATTCAAATTTCGACTTTTTTGATGCTGTATTCATTCCTTCACAAATTCCAGAATTGTATTTTGTAAAAGTAAAATCAATATTCTCACCTAGCAAAAAATCACATGTTCCATCTTCGCCAATATTTACATGAGGAATTATTTGATGTGTATATTTTGAATTTTGTCGAATGCTTTTAATACATAATTTTAGATAATCTAAATTATTAAATGTAGGGATAATTATCGAAAACATTTAAACATTTTCCCAAAAAAATCTTCTCTTTGTTCCAATGGTTTTGTTTACTATAAAATCAGCTACAATTGTAGAATTAAAATATTTGAAGTATTTATCTCTACCTTTTTTTGCAATTTTACATCTTAACTTATTATCATTACTGTATTTTATTATTTTTGATGATAAATCATTAACATTTTTATAAAGGACAATTTCATCTTTGTTAAAAAAGTTTCCAATTTTTGTTTTTTCGTCCACCATAACTAACAAACCGTTACCAATTAGTTGAGCAAATCTATCACTAGAATAAAACTGTGCTGGTTTACCCTGACTTAAGTTTAAACCTATTTTTGATTGTGATATTGCATATAAATAATTATCTGCCCAAACTGGTTGGACTCCATTCATTCCATATAAATCAAATCTAATATTTGGAGTCACAGATATTAATTTATTTATAAAATTTTCCCTTTGATCAAACTTACCTTTTTTGAGCACGCCTCTATGAACCCCATGGCTCATTGCAAAAAAAACGTCATTATTGAAATTTTTATTTTTATAATTCTCTAATTTCTCAAAGGACTCATCTACAGGATTTGGTATATAAAAAACCTCATACTCAGATGGTATATTGAGTGATTTAGGTTCTGTCGTACAAAAACTTGCATCCATCATATCAATTTTATCTAAAAATCTTTTTTTATTACTTAACCACTGTGTATCCATTCTATCTAAAAACCACTGACACATTTTTATATGAGGATAATTTTTTTTAATGAAATTTAAAGTTTCTTTTTTTATTAAATCAGCATGACCAAGGATAATTATATCTGGAACATAGTTACTTATTACCTCAATTAATTTTTTATTTAATCTTTTGGAGCCGTTGATATCATTTAAACTTCTGTAATAACTAACTATATCTCTATCACTAAATTCCAAAACGCTATGATTTAATCTTATAAGCCCATTATTAATCCTTTTTCCTGTATTGTAAAATAATCTTCCATTATGTCTTTCATTAAAATTAGTTACATGTAAAATTTTTAATTTATCAAGATTTAAAGTACCATTTAAATTTATTTTACGGCTTACTATGTTTTCTCGGTAAATATCTATTTTGTTACAAATATATTCATCAGTTAAGTAAAAGTTTTTTAAAGAAGATTTCTGTAAATTTTTTCTTTGTTTAGTGTTCTTAATTAATTTATTAATGGCATTATACAGGTTTTTAACATTCAAATTTCTAACAATAATACCATTTGTTATTGTTTCTGGTAAACCACCCCTGTTTGAAACTATAACTGCGCAACCCCGGCTTGATGCTTCTAAACTTGTTCTACCAAAAGGTTCTTCCCATCTGGAACAAGCTACTGCAATACTTGTTTTCTTAAAAATATTTAAAACTTTTGTATGATTCTGGAAGCCCAAAACTTTAAGATTTTTGTGATCAAAAATTAGCCTTTCCCTTGGTTCATCTCCAATTACTATAGATTTCCAATCTCTATGTTTGTCTAATATTCTTAAAATAGATCTGCCAAATAAATCATAACCTTTTGCCGAATTTAGTTTTCCTACAAAAGTGATTAATTTTTCTTTTTTATTAATATCAACTTCTTCTTTATTAATTGATTGGTGAATTACTTCTAGTTTTTCAGATTTATGGTAAAATTTATCAAGCTTTTTCAAAAACTGTTTTTTGGACCACTCACTATTAAAAATAATTTTAGCACAACTTCTAATTAATTCTTTTCTTTCAAATGCTGATTTAGAACCTATCATCGATATAGGATCATTGTGAAAATATAAAACTTTTTTTGAGTTCAAAGATTTTAAAAAAACAACATAATTAGGTCTATTGTGAATCTCAATTATATCAGTATTTTGATTTTTGTGTAATTCAACAAATTTATTAACATAATCACGTGTTTGACTTTTTAAAAAACTTTTTTTTAATTGAATATTAATATAATTTTCAGAGAACTTTTCTTTTAGATCTGTCGAACCGTATACGGTAATTTCTTTTTTATAAATACTTAACTTATTCATAGAATTAATAAACAAAGAAACAGCTCCAGGATACAAGGGTGAAAAGTTTTCTTTATATGGCAAAAGAATTGAAATTCTCATATTTTAAATTAAAGTTTAATTTAATTTTCTCCCTTTTTTTTTTGTCTTTTTTGAGACTATATTCCTCTTTTAAGGCTTTTGATTTAGAATTGTAAGATTTTTTATAAGCTAAAAGCCATTTTTTTCCCCTAGTATATTTAGCTCCTTTAGAAGAGTTATGAAGAGTGATCCTTTTATTTAGATCTTTAGTCATTCCAACGTAAGAAAAACTCTTACTATTTTTTTTTGACACTAGTAAATATACAAAATATTTCATTATGGCGGTCCCTAGGGGAATCGAACCCCTCTTTCATGGATGAAAACCATGTGTCCTAACCGATAGACGAAGGGACCAAATTTCTCTTCTTTTAAAGTAAAAAAAAAATTAATCAAGTTTTATGTCTTTGGAATTATATCAATAACTCTTAATTCCAATTCTTTTTTATTATTCCAATTATTTTCAACTATACAAGCAAGTAAATCAAATTCTTTTTTGAAATTTAATAAATAGTTACCAAGTTCAGAATTGACGCAGTCAAAACTCAGACTTTTTATAGACCTTCCACCTTTATTTTTTAAAATATTTTGAACATGTCTATTATTAATAATTTTAGATTTAATAGATTTTATATTTCGAAAATAGAAAATAGGTTCAGGATTGTCCTTTCCAAATGGTTCTAGAGACTTTAAATCATTAACTATAGAACTATTTTTTTTTGGGAAAATTGTAAAAGCGTCAAAATATGAATAGCTTCTTTTTTTAAAAGTTCTATATTCATTGTTTAAAAATTCTTGTATATAAGAAAGATATTCTTTCCTGGCTGAAAAGCCGCCAGCCTCATCGTGACCACCTCCAGAGATTATCAATTTATTAGCAATAAGTTTATTAATAGTCTTGTTAATTTTCACATTATTTGCTGATCTTATTGAGCATTTTAATAAGTTATGAGACTCGGTCATTATAAAACATGGTTTGTTGAAAATCTTTGATAATTTTGCTGCAAGTATACCTATCACACCTTCGTGAAATTTTTTATTGTAAATAAATATTACATTTTTACTATTATATTTTTTAAAATCTATTAAATCCAAGTTCTCTTGTTCAATTTTTTTTCTTGTTACGTTATGAGTGCTCATCTTATTTAATATCTTATCAATTTTGTCATCATTTTGAGAAAGAAATAATTCAACCACATCATTAGCTTTAGCAACTCTACCGGAAGAATTTATTAATGGCCCTATATTAAATCCAATATCTTGGTAGGTTATTTTTTTTTTTAGATTATTGCTAATTAGTTTTTTTAATCCTTTATTTTTAACTATTAGGTTTCTAAAACCAATTACTAACATTTTTCTATTAAAACCCTTTAAGGGCATTACATCACAAATGGTGGATATTAAACAATAAATCAAATAATCTTTTAATATAAATTTAGAATCTAATTTTTTATTTATAATATCTATTAAGAAAAAAGTTAAAGTTGCAGCACAAACATTGTTGTCAATTTTTTTTTGATTATTTTTTACAGGATTTATTAAAATATCTGATTTTGGTATATCTAAATTATTTATAATATGATGATCTACTATGATGGTTTTAATTTTTTTCGTCTTTAAATGATTAATAACATCATGACAATTTGATCCACAATCTAAAAAAATTATATTATCTATTTCTTTCTCTAAATTTTGTTCTAATAATCTTATATTTGGACCATAACCATCTATAAATCTATCCGGAATTACATATTTGAACGGATGATTTAAATATTTAAAGAAGCTTGAAAGAATTGTAATTGAAGAAATTCCATCCACATCATAATCACCAAATATTAAAGTTTTTTTTTTATTCTTTATGATATCAACTATCATTTCAGAGGCAGATAAAAAGTCTTTATTCTTAGAAAAGATATTTAGATGATTATCAGTAATTTCTTTAATCAAAATATCTTCTTTATTGAAATTGCGTGATAAATAGAATTTAGATAAATTTTCTGAAATATCAAAATCGCTTGAATATTTATCTATTAAACGTTTAGGTGTTTTGTATTCTTTCCACTCTTTACCGGAAACAGATATCATTTTTTTATATCTATTTCTCCAGTTACAATTTTTTTCATATTTTGACTTTTGTGAGTTATCAAAGTATTTAGAACCATTTTATTGTCTCTGAATTTTACACCATTCACTAGGTCACTTTTTGTAATACCTGTTGCGCAAAACAAACTGTCTCCTTTAACAATCTCTTCAAGTTTATATTTCTTGTCAAAATCATTAATTCCCATTTTATTGGCTCTTTTTTTTAATTCTTCTGTATCAAATATAAATCTACCTTGAAAGCCACAGCCATAAGTATCTAAAGCAGAAGCAGCCAAAACTCCCTCTGGTCCACCACCTATCCCTAAGAATAAATCAATATTATATTTTTCATCAGTTACTAATAATGCGCCAGAAACGTCTCCATCTGAAATTAGTTTGACATCAATATTCAAAGATTTTGCTTCATCAATAATTTTCTGATGCCTTGGTCTATCAAGAACGCAAATTCTTAAACTTTCAAAGTTTTTATTTTTTGAGTCGGCTAAATTAGATAAATTTTTTTTAAGTGAAAAGTCCAAATCGATTGCATTATGATCTATGTCTTTAGGGTAAGAAATTTTTTCCATATAAGACTCTGGAGCATTAAATAAGTCATTCTTATTTGATATTGCGATTACCGAGATGGCACCAGGTAAATTTTTTGCTGCAAAATTTGTTCCTTCTAAAGGATCGACAGCAATATCAAGTTCAGGTCCATTTTCAGTACCAACTTTTTCTCCTATATATAACATCGGTGCTTCATCCATTTCACCCTCACCTATTACAATATTCCCTTTGATATTCATTTTATTTAAGTTAGTTCTCATTGAATTGGTTGCTGCTTTATCTGCAATGATTTTATTATTTTTTCCTAAGTGAGGATAAACTGAAATAGCTGCTTCTTGAGTAATTTTTATTAATTGATTCTGAAAAACTTTATCAATATCCATCAAATTTTTTCTTGTTCCAATGAAGCTCTTTCTAATTTACTTTCAAATTCAGACAATCTTCTTTGAACTGATATTAATTCAACTATAATTGGCCAGCTTCTTACTAAATATTGTAATGAATTTTCTACTTTGTTGAATGCCCTCGCAATCTGCTGCACAAAACCAAGAGTTATAGCACCAGTAACGATCGTAGGAGCTAAAGCCAAATAAGGGACAATTACCATACCTTGGAGATAACTCCACTTAACTGCGTTAAAATAAAGATAATGGAAATACATTTTAAAATGTATCTTTCTAACGTTCCCATACAATGAATCTACATTTCTTATTCCTGCTCTTTTGCTATTATCCTCACCCAATACTAATTCTTTTCGATAAGCAGCTTCTTCTCTTTGAATATCATATTCTATTCCAGGTAATTTAAAGCCAACAGCAGCCAGCAATACTGTTCCTCCTAGGGCAGAAATTATAGCCACCCAAACTAATGCATGGTCAACTTCTCCAAAAAAAGGAAGCATTGTTATTTGTTTTGATAAACCCCAAAGAATTGGCAAGAAAGCAATTAATGTCATTAAACTTCTCAATAATTCAACACCAAGCCCTTCCATTATTCTAGCAAATTTTAAAGTATCTTCTTGAACTCTTTGAGACGCACCTTCAGTCAATCTAGCCTTTGACCAATTCTCGTGATAATAATCAGCCATTGCTGTTCTCCATCTAAACGTCCAATGACTTGTAAAGTAATCAGTAGCAACAGAAATTACCATCCATACACCTGCAATTTTAGCAAATGTTAGGAGATATGATATAAATTCTTTTTCAGTAACCGAATTAGGAGTTGTTAGTGCTTTTTGTAAAGTGTCGTAAAATTCACCAAACCATTCATTAATCATAACATCAAGTTGTACTTGATACCATGTTGAAACGAGGATTAGTAAGGACCCAAAAATACTCCAGTTTGACCATTTTTTATTTGTGAAGAATTTAAACATCTATTTTAAGAAATTATCTGCGTAAGATTTTTTGACGATTGATCTTTTATTAGGTTCAACTACTATATAACTTATTTTGTTTTTCTTAGCATAATCTATTGCATCATCTTTTGAACCAAAGGTCATTTTAACCTCTGACAATGTATTTGATGAACTTTGCCATCCCATTAATGGATTTATTTGCTCATTATGAACAATATATTCCAAAACCCATTCCTTAGTCTTCATTAAACCTGATTGCATTGAGCTTTTTGTTGGTTTATAAATTTTAGCCTTTTTTTTCATAACATGGTCGGGGCGGTAGGATTTGAACCTACGACCCTCTGGTCCCAAACCAGATGCGCTACCAGGCTGCGCTACGCCCCGAATTTGAATACTATTACAGTAGATATTAGCTTTTTCAAAGGATAAAGGAGCGCAAATTTAAAAGAAATTTAATAAAAATCTGGTATATAAGACTAATGATTATTGTTTGTCCCTCATGTGGTAAAAATTTTAACGTAAGTGACGATCAAATTCCTGATAAAGGAAGACTATTACAGTGTAGTAACTGTAAACATGAATGGTTTTATACTAAAAATACACTTCCCATTGATGATAATATAGATGAACTATCTAAAGATGACTTTACACAAGAATCTTTCGGCATTTTAGATCAGGAAGAGGATCAGCATGATGAAGCAATTGTTGAAGATAAAACAGTTGAATTAGAAAAACCAAAAACTAGTAAAAAACAAGAAGGCAAACGATTAAATTTCTTTAAGCTTCTTTTGGTGTTTATTATTTCTTTTGTTGCTTTCATTCTGATAGTAGACACTTTTATAATACAAATTTCTGAATACGTTCCTTTTGCTGAAAAATATTTAGACAATTTGTACCAGTCTATAATAGATATTTCTCTTTTTTTTCAAAATTTGATAAAATAAATCATGCTTAGATATATTTCCTCACCATTTAAATGGTTTTTCAAATTAGAAGCTGCAAGTGGTTTGGTTTTACTTATTAGTGCAATCTTAGCATTAATAATAAGCAATTCTGATCTATCTAGTCTTTATTTTGAAACATTAAACAAATATTTATTCGTTGGTATAAACAACTTTGGGCTTAAATTATCTGTTTTGCATTGGATTAACGATGCCTTAATGGCAATCTTCTTTTTTTTCGTAACACTTGAAATTAAAAGAGAGTTTTTACAAGGCGAACTATCGAATATAAAACAAGCACTACTACCAATCATTGCCGCTGTGGGTGGAATGGTTGTTCCTGCATTATTTTATGTAGTAATAAATTTTGGTGATCCTGAAACTATAAATGGTTGGGCTATTCCTTCGGCAACAGATATTGCTTTTTCATTAGGTGTTTTATCTCTTTTAGGTAAAAGAGTTCCTTTATCATTAAAAGTTTTTCTTACAGCATTAGCAATTATAGATGATTTAGGAGCAATATTAATTATAGCCTTATTTTATTCTGGAGATTTAAATGTAATGTATTTATCTTTAATGCTAGTTGCATTTATAATTCTTTTGGTAATAAACAAATTTAATATAAAAGTATTCTTTCCATATTTGCTAATTGGGCTTTTGTTATGGGATTTTACTCATAATTCAGGAATACACGCTACTATAGCTGGTGTTTTACTTGCAATGACCATTCCACACAGAAAAAAAGAGAAAGATTTTTCATTATTAATAAAAATTGAACACGCAATCAGTCCTTATGTTGCATTTGGGATAATGCCATTGTTTGCTTTTGCTAATGCAGGGGTTTCATTAGAAGGACTATCTCTTTCATCTTTATTAGACAAAGTGCCATTGGGCATAGTATTAGGTTTATTTGTTGGTAAACAATTAGGTGTATTTGTATTTTCTTATGTATCTATAAAATTAAAAATTGCTCAAATGCCAGGAAATTCGAGTTGGTATAATTTTTACGGTGTAGGGATATTAACTGGAATTGGATTTACGATGAGTTTATTTGTTGGAAATTTAGCATTCATTGAGAACGCGCAATATATGGATGGAGTTAAGATCGGTGTTTTAACAGGATCATTACTTTCAACATTGGCAGGATACTTTTTAATATTACTTACACCTGACAAAAGGTAACGTTGTGAAGAAATTAATATTATATATAATTTTAATTATGATTTTTTTTTCTAAGAACAATGTATCAGCTGATTATGATAAAGTATTTTTTGACTTTAAGATAAATAGTATTTCGGGCGAACAAATCGACCTAAGAAACTATAAAAATAAAATAATATTAGTAGTAAACACCGCCAGTTACTGCGGATTTACAAATCAATACAATGATTTACAATCATTGTGGGAAAAATACAAATCAGATGGTTTAATTGTCTTAGGTGTTCCGTCAAATTCATTCAATCAAGAAAAGAAAGAGGATTCTGATGTTAAAGAATTTTGTGAAGTAAATTTTAATATAAATTTTCCAATGACAACTATTACTGAGGTTAAAGGTGAAAATTCACACGAATTATTTAAATGGGCAGAAAAAAATTATGGTAAATCTGCCATACCTAAGTGGAACTTTCATAAAATTTTGATTAATAAAGAAGGCAAGATTGAAGAAACGTATAATTCTTTCACAAAACCTATGTCAAAAAAGATTACTTCTAAAATTGAGAGCCTTTTATAAATTTATTTTCATTCCATCGTAAGCTGGAACAATATTTTTTTTAAGCTTATTTTTTAGTTCATTATAATCTAAATCAGAATGCAAATTAGTTAAAATAGCTTTTTTTGGTGAAAGAGTATCAATTAATTTAAGTGATTTATCTAAATTCAGATGCGATGGGTGTTCTCTGTACCACAAGCAATCAATTACTAAATATTTTAAATTTTTTAAGAATTTAAAATCTTTTTTGTCTATATCACTCACATCACTTATGTAAGCTAATTTCTTATTTATTATATAACAAATGCAGTCAACAATTCCGTGTTTTACTTTAATAGATTTAATGTGAATTCTTTTTTGACCATCTTTAAAATAGAGATCTTTTTTAACAGAATTCATCTTTAAAGTTGCAGGATATTCGCGAGAATTACTTTTAAAACAATAAGAAAAAGTTTTATTTAAATATTTTTGTGTTGGTAAATCTGCATAAATATCGACTGGTTTACTATTTTTTAAGTAAAAGATTCTTAGATCGTTAATTCCATGAGTTTGATCTGCATGCATATGAGAAAATAAAACTTTATCAATATTAGTGATCTTGTTATTTATTAATTGTTGTCTCATATCGGGAGAGGTGTCTATAATTATATTTAAAGACTTACCCTGAATTACTGCCGAACATCTTGTTCTTATATTCTTTTTATTGTTAGGATTGCAATTTCCAAAATTACCATCAGGTCTCGGTACCCCCATTGAACTTCCACATCCTAAAATTGTAAATCTCATGAATTATTTAGAAAACAAAGTATTAAAATTATTAGTGGTAAGCAATATCAACTTATCTACTTCAATATTTCTAAGATTAGCAAGTTTTTGTGCGGTAAATTTAATGAATGAAGGTTCATTTTTTTTACCTCTATTTGGTTCTGGAGATAAAAAAGGACTATCTGTTTCTATTAAGAGCTTATCTTCAGGAATTTTTTTAAAAGTTTCCTGTAACTCTGTTGACTTTTTAAAGGTAATTATGCCGCTTGCAGAAAAATAAGCGTTTAATGGTACTAAATTTAAAGCAAAATCAGTTGATCCAGTAAAACAATGCATAAGAATTTTTAAATTTTTCTGATAATTCTTTTTAAGGATATCGTAGGTTTCATTCTCCGCATTTCTTGAATGAATAATTAGAGGTATTTTCAAATTTAATGCAGCTTCAATATGATTTTGAAAACTTCTTAATTGTGTATCTTTATCACTGTTATTATAATAAAAATCTAATCCAGTCTCTCCTACTCCGATAATTTTGCTATTCATCTTTACTTTTTTTATAATCTCGTCTCTTTCGATAAAATGATTTTTTGTTTCATGAGGGTGAATCCCAAAGGTTCCATAGATCATTGAATCTTTAGTCACAATATCAAGAATATTATCGAAACCGCTATTAGTAGTGCAAATAGTTAATAATTTTTTAAGACCTACATCTTTTGCTCTACTCAGTACTTGACTTAAATTTGATATAAGTGGTTCTCGGTCTAAATGGCAATGTGAATCTATCATTTTTTTATTTTCTCAAACAAAATACCTAATTTTATAATTTTTTTTTTATCTTTTAAATATTCGTTATTACTTATTGAGTCAAATTTTATATCTTTTTCCTTCATAGAAAAAATATTCAGGACTTTTAAAGAAGTATTGGGAATGATTGGATATAGTAAAATTGAAATTTTTCTAATTAATTCAAGGGATACAAAAACAATTGTGTTCAATCTCAGATTATCATCTTTCTTTGTCCAAGGTGCTTGATCATTGAAATATTTATTAGCTTTAAATAATTGATTTACAACATAATCTACATAGTAATTAATGTTTTGATCATTAATTTGTTTTTCTATATTTTTTATATTTTCATTAAAATCATTAAGAATTTTGAGATCTTCTTTCGTAAAATTATATTTTTCTGGAACTTTAAGTCCGAGATTTTTTTCACAAAACAAAATAACTCTTTGACACAAATTACCATAATTATTCGCTAAATCACTATTTATACAACTTTCTAATTTTTCCTTAGAAATATTTCCATCATTTCCAAAAGATACCTCTTTAAGCAAATAGTATCTCAATGCATCCAATCCATATATATCAATTATTTCAATAGGATCTAAAATATTACCTTTAGACTTTGACATTTTTTCATCACCTGAGAGTATCCATCCGTGACCGTATACTCTTTGAGGAGGTTTTATGTCTGCGGCTAATAAAAAAGCTGGCCAATAGACTGCGTGAAATCTCAAAATATCTTTTCCTATAATATGGATATTAGCAGGCCAAAAATCTTTATATAACTTTTCAGTTTCTTTTGGATAATTTAAAGCTGAAAGATAATTTGTTAAAGCATCAAGCCATACGTATATGACATGTTCTTTATTTGATGGAACTTTAATCCCCCAAGAAAAAGATTTTCTGCTAACAGATAAGTCTTTTAATCCGCTTTTCACAAAACTAATTACCTCATTTTTCCGGCTCTCTGGTAATATAAATTTTGGATTTTCTGAATAAAACTTTAAAAGTGGTTCTTGCCATTTAGATAGTTTAAAAAAATAAGACTCTTCTTCAACCCACTCTACTTGTGATCCTGACGATTTTGATATCTTTTTTCCATCTAGATCTTCAATTTCATCTTCATTATAAAAAGCTTCATCAGAAACGGAATACCAACCTGAATATTTTGAGAGATATATTTCCTTTTTTTTTTCTAAAATATTCCAAAGATTAGTTACAGCTGATGCATGTCTTTTTTCAGTAGTTCTTATAAAATCATTATTTGATAAATTAAGTAGAGAGGATAAATTTCTAAAAGTTTCACTTATTTCGTCACAAAACTTTAAGGGATCTTTATTGGATTTTTCAGCCGCTCTTTGTATCTTTTGGCCATGTTCATCAGTTCCAGTTAAAAAAAAAACTTTATTACCTTGAATTCTTTTTAGTCGTGCAAAAAAATCAGCTACTATACTTGAGTAAGCATGCCCCATGTGAGGTTTTGCTGAAGGGTAATAAATTGGTGTGGTGATATAAAAATTATCTTTCATTTACAATTATATTTTTTATTTCTAATAAAGATGAGTCTTTATCTAAATTAAACTTATTCATATTGTTAATTTTATTCATTGTTTGTTTAAATAATTTGTAGTCATTTTCAAAATTGTTACGTGAAATAATCTTATTATAGAAATATATTTCAATAAGGATTTGCAAATTTTCAATTATAAATTCATCCTTAAGATAATTTCGTTTATTAAATATATAATTTAGAAAAAAGTTAATATCCAAAACATTTAATTCAATTTTTTCTTTATATATAAAATTATATAAATCTATATAAAATTTTGGTGAAAGATATCTAATCTTAAAATCAGACGATAGACCTTTATAAAAATTGCCGTCTGTTAAATTATTAATAATTTTTTCTTTTTCAGTTTCAGTTATAAAAAAGTTAAACTTTATACATCTTGAATTTATAGTGTTAATTAACTTTTTATGAGAATTATGAATTATAATAAAAAACAAATTTGTTGACGGTTCTTCTAAAATCTTAAGTAAAGCATTTGAGGCATTGATATTCATTTTTTCAACATTATTAATAAGCACAATTTTTTTTTTGTTTGAAAAGGAAGTTTTCGACGAAAAATTCAATATTTCTCTTATTTTTGAAACTTCTATAAATTTTTTATCTATACTGTCAATTAAAAGGAAATTTGGATGTGTATTATTTGAAACAAGCTTATAAGATTTGTTATTAATATTTATCTCATTATCTTCAAGATTATAGTTACCCTCTTCATTTTGTGAAAATAAATAATTTATTAAATGATAAGCAAAAGTAGATTTACCTATCCCTTTATTTCCAGAAAAAATCAATTTATTAGGTAAACTGCCTCTGAAAGACAAGTTTACAAGTGTTTTAAAATTGTTTTTAAAAGATAATAATTTAGTTTGGGTTAAGGGTGTCATTTTATTTTAATCAAAGAATTTATTTTTTTTTGTACAATATATTTATTTCTATCTTTTGTCTCATTAGAGTAAATCTTTAGATAATTTTTTTTCTTATTTGATAATTTCAAAAAACCATTTTGGGCTTTAAGGTAAAAATTTTTATTAAATTTATCATATCTATTTTTTTTAGTCTTAATTTTTTTACGAATATCTTTTTTTTTAACAATATGTAGGAACGTAAAATCTACCTTAAAGTTTCCTATTATAAATCTATTTAACAAATTAATAATATTTCTATTTATGCCAAAACCATAATGTTGATATGCAATCGTAGAATCAACAAATCTATCAATCAGGATTACTTTTTTTTTAAGATTAGGTTTAATTATTTTGTGAAAATTTTCAGATCTAGCAGATAAATATATAAGTAAATCAGTTTTTTTTTCAAAGTCAGATTTATTTGATAACAACAATTTTCTTAATTTTTCTGAATTTTTAGATCCACCTGGTTCTCTAAGTTTAATATGCTTAATTTTTTTCTTTTTTAAGTAATTTGATGCGGCATTTAAATGAAAACTTTTCCCCGATCCATCAATACCTTCAAAGACAATGACTTTATTATACATCGCCCCATATCAAATAATTTATAGAGTGAATTATTCTAGAGAAAATGTTAACTTTTTTTACTTTTTCAACCGCATAAACCGGGAACTCATCAATTAAATCCCCTTTGTAAGAAATCTTTAATAAGCCAATTTCTTGGTCTTTTTTAATAGGTGCTTTAATAGGACCATTGTATTCAACAATTGCTGACAAAAATTTCTTCCTGGCTTTTGGAAAAGTTTTGTAGATATCTTCCTTTACATAACCACCAACAATATCTTTTTTTCCAAGCCAAACATCTAAGTCTATAAAATTCTCATCTTTTTTTGCAATTTCAACAGTATCAAAATTTGTTAAACCCCAGGTTAATAATCGGGTCGATTGTCTAGATCTTTCATTTTTAGTTTCAAATCCACTTCCAACAGCAATAAGTCTTCTTTCTCCTCTTTGTACTGAGCTCGCTAAAGAATATTTTTCTACAGCTAAATAACCAGTTTTAATACCATCGGCTCCTAAATTTTTGTAAAGTAGAGGATTTCTATTACCTTGTGTAATTGGATCTCCGCCGGTTCTATCCCATGTAAATTCTTTCTCCTTAAAATATTCATAATAAACAGGATAATTTTTTATTAGATAGTTAGACATTATTAAAATATCCTTAACTGTAGAATAATTATCAGGATCATTAATGCCTGATGAATTTGAAAAATTTGTATTAATCATTCCAATTTCAGATGCTTTTGCATTCATTAAAATAGCAAATTCTTCTTCACTACCCGCAACACCCTCGGCTAATGCAACGCAAGCATCGTTACCTGATGCAATAATTATTCCTTTTAACAGGTCTTCCACACTTACCTCATCACCAACCATAATAAACATTGATGAATATCCAGATTGAGACAATCTCCAAGCATTCTCAGATACCATCACCTTATCGTCAAGTGAAAGATCTCCACTTTTTAATAAATCAAAAACTATTATTGATGTCATTATTTTTGTCATTGAGGCAGGATAAATAACGCTATCTATTTCTTTTTCAAAAAGTATTTCACCAGATAAAAAATCTTGTAAAATAGCGGTCCTAGCGCTTATATCAAAGGCTGCTTTAGAGGGCACCACTAAAATACCTAAAAGCAAATTAAAAATTATAAGAATTTTTTTAATCATTTCTAATTAATTCAATATTTTCAAAATTTAAATTATTTATACTATTATAAGCTGATTGTAGAGTATTAATATTAGAATAAGGGCCCAATAATACTTGGTGCTTAGTGTCATTTATTGAAATTATATTGATATTTTTAAGTGAAATCCCATTTTCGATTCTTTTTTTAAGCTCGCTGGCATTTTTAAAAAAATAAAATTCTGCGATTTTTATTGAATAATTAAAAGCTCTTCTATCATCTAATTCATTTGATTTAGGTGTTCCAATTTCATTTATACTTATTGACTTAACTGGAGCTTTATTAGCTACTTTTTTTTCTTCATCAAAAGTTTTTGATTTTTTGGCAATAAATGTTTTATTTTCTCTAATTTTACTAATTTCTACATATGGTTCTTTGAGAGAAATATCGAGTTCATCAAAAATTCTTTTTGTAAAAATTGAATTATAAAAAAAAAGATTTTTATTTTTTGTTTTTACTATAGCATTTGTGCTTTTGTTATTTAAAAGATTAATAATTCTCACTTTTGTGCCTTTTGACAAAGTATTATGGACTATCTCTAGGCTCCTATCATCAAGGGGTTTCTTTAGTAATTTTTTTTCAATTAAAGATTCATCGTATAAAAGAACAAATCCTCTATTTGAAAATATATTTTCAGTATATTGAGTACTTTGAACGGTACAACTTGTCAAAAAAAGCAATATCATTAATAAATTTTTATAATTCATCTATAAATTTGTCCTTCAAAGTACACACGGCCAAAGCAAACCTTAATGACCTATTCCACTTCAAAATTTTTTCATAATTAGAGAAAACAATATAGGCAGGATTAAGAGTTTGACTTCCAGGAATAATATCTACATCTGGTGTAATTATAGCAACTTTTTCTTTGTCATTTACAATATCAGATAAATCATTCTCAATAAATTTTTTGTAAAACTTGAAATTTTTTTTATATTTAATATTTCTTGCAGAGGAATTTAGAAATTTAGAAGGAATATTATCCTTTAATTTAACACGATAAAAACAATGGTTATTTTTTTTCCAACCCATTTTTTTCATATAATTAGCTGCAGAAGCAAAGGAGTCTTCTACATTTTTAAGTTCAATTACACTATTTTGATTATAATCAATTGCATAGTTAGAAATAGTTGACGGCATAAACTGAAAATTTCCAAAAGCGCCAGCCCAAGATCCATACAAAATATCTTTATTGATTTTTTTATTATCAATTAATCTTAATGCTGTAATTAATTCTTTAGAAAAAAATTCACTTCTTCTCTTATCATAGCTTAAAGTTGCAAGAGACGATATGATATCCATTTTACCAAGATAAGTACCAAAGTTTGTCTCAATACCCATTAAAGCGAGTAAAAGTTCTTTTTCTACAAAAAATTCTTCATCAACCTTTTCTATAAGTTTAGAATTTTTTTTATATATTCTTTTACC